>NZ_CAKLBX010000001.1:0-600000 GCF_920987055.1 Novosphingobium sp. CECT 9465 | reverse complement strand
GATGCACCAGCAGCGATTCTTCGGCCGCCGTCACCAGCAGCGGCTGGCCGCGACCGTCACTGTATCCGGTCAGGCCGACGAAACAGCCGGGGCCGAACACGAATACCTGTTCCTGCATCGCGCCGCGCAAGACCCCGGCCCGCGCAGCGCCGCGGAGGATGAGGTGCAGGCCGTCCTGCGCTTCGCCGGGCTGGACAAGTGTGGCCCCGGCCTGCGCACGCATAACCGCACCGTGCCCGGCAATGTCCCCAGTGTGCGCCAGCCGCGCAAGCCCCGCCGCCAGCGCTCGCGCATCCGCCCTGGCAGGCGTTGGCGCCGGACATGAATGATACTGCCGCAGCGCCCCCGGATCGAACTGGCCTTCGGCCACGATCCGTCCAAGCGTGGCGCGGGTGCGCGAAGCCAAGAGACGCCGTAAGGCAGCGCCCAGGCGCACGGCCCATGGCATTCCATCGGCAAACAGCGCGAGGAAGCGGCTGCGCCCGATGGCAAGCCCTGCGGTGTCCTCAAGCGCGGTGACATGGGCGGAGCGCGGGCCGTCATCAAGCAGGGCAAATTCGCCAACCAGTTCACCGGGGCGAATGATCGAGACGACAGCGGCTTCATCCCCCGGCAGGCGCGTAGCGATTTGCAGCCTACCGCGTTCAACCAGAAACAGCGCCCCCGGCGCATCGCCCTGACGGAACAGGGTTTCCTGCGCGCCCACGGCAAATGGCACCGCATGATCGAGCAGTGCGCGCCATTCCTGCGCATCGAAGCCCGCCAGTTGCGGCGAGCCGTGCATAACCTCTCCCATCGCCGACCCTTTTGACAAAGCCCGCGACCCGGTTGGTGGCGCGCCTTCTACGGGCGCGCTCGATATGGACAAGAGTGCGCCCGGCTTGCGCTTTCGTCAATCAGCTTCGCAGAGCGCCTGCAACTGATCGGCGCAGGCGCCCCAGCCCTGCTCAAAGCCCATTTCCGCATGCTGCTTCATGGCCTCTTCGGTCCAGTGGCGGGCGCTCGCGGTATAGCGGGTGCCGGTGCCTTCGGGCGTGATTTCCCAGATGCCGATCATGAACGGACCCGACGGCATGAAATCTGCGGTGACGGCATCGGTGGAGATGAACCTGCGCCCTTCATCCCACGCGAGGTAGATGCCGTCCTGCGGCACTTCTTCGCCGTCCGGGCCGTGCATCATCATCGCGCTGCGGCCACCGGGGCGGCGGTCCTGTTCGATGATCGTGATGTACCAGGGTTTCGGGCACCACCATTCCTCCTGCCGGTTGGTCAGGACATCCCACACCTTTTCGGGCGATGCGGCGATATGGCGGGAGATCGAGAGTTCATTCATGGGACTGCTCCTCAATCGCGATCGGGTGCGCCGAGCGGGAAATAGCTGCGATAGGGCCGGGCATCGTCGACGCAGCGGGCCACCGGCGGCAGCGCCAGCAGGTGCGCTCGCCAGGCGCGCAGACGTATGCAATCGGCCGGCATCGGATGCACCCAATCGGCATAGAACAGCGAAGGGGCAGCGGCGCATTCAATCAGGCTGATAGTGGCGGGCATCGGATAATCTGCCAGCCAGGTATCGATCCAGCGATAGCTTTTGACCAGACGTTCACCCACACGGGCGCGCACTTCAGCGGACACCGTACCATGGCGGATGGCCTCATCGACGCATTCCTGCATCGTGTTCATCACGTAATTGTCGAACACCCGATCAAGCATCCGCACACGAATGGCTTCATCTGGATCGGCGGGCAGCAATGGTGCGGGGCCGGGATGATGCAGCGCCAGATGTTCGATGATGACGCTCGTTTCGAACAATTCGAGATCCCCATCGACCAGCAGCGGAAATTTACCTTGCGCGCTTGCCTTCTGCACCCGCGCATAATTTTCGGGACAATCGGGATCGACCGAGCGGAAGGTGAACGGCGTTGCGTTGGCGTAAAGCGCAATCAGCACTTTCCAGGTATAGGACGAGAACGGGTGGCCATAGAGTTCCAGCATCAGCCCTGCCCCGACCTTGCCGTCTCGATCGCAGCATGATCGATCTTGCGCATGGTCATCATCGTTTCGAACACGCGCTGGCGCACGGCGGGATCGGGATCAGCCATCCCTTCGGACAGGACGCGCGGGGTGATCTGCCATGACAGGCCCCATTTATCCTTGCACCAGCCGCAGGCGCTTTCCTGCCCGCCGTTGCCGACGACGGCGTTCCAGTACGCATCGGTTTCTTCCTGCGTATCGGTGGCGACCTGAAACGAGAACGCTTCACTGTGCGGAAATATCGGGCCGCCGTTGAGGCCAATGCAGGGTACGCCGAGCACGGTAAATTCCACCGTCAGCACGGTTCCGGCCTTGCCGCCGGGAAAATCCGCCGGGGCGCGATTGACGGAGCGGACGCTGCTGTCGGGAAAGGTGGCGGCATAGAAGGTGGCCGCTTCTTCGGCATCGCCGTTGTACCACAGGCACAGCGTGACAGGCGGGATGGCACTGACCATGGTGGCTACTCCTTGGGACCGACGACGCCGAACACGGCGCCCTGAGGATCAGTGGCGACAACGATCCAGTTGCCGCCCGGAACCTCATGCGGCCCCATCAAGACCATGCCGCCCGCCTGTTCGATGGCTGTTTTTGCGGCACTTGCAGATGGCACACCGAAATAGATGAGCCATGCAGGCGGGCGCGACGGGTCCATGATCGGCATGATCGCGCCGAGCACCTGCCCATCGAAATCGACGAAATCGTAATTGCCCGCATCGCCCATAGGCATGGCATTGTTGAATTCGAACCCGAAGTGGCGGGCGTAGAACGCCTTGGCCGCGGCCGGATCGCTGGTGGACAATTCGTTCCAGCGGGCATGCTGGACGCCTTCGGCATCGAAAGCATGGCTTTGCGCGTCCGGGGTATCGGCCGGGGGTTTCGGCTTCATCAGATAGAACGGTGCGCCCTGCGGATCGAGCATCATCGCGAAGGTGCCTTCTGCGATAGCCATGCGCGGCATCAGGGCGCGCGCCCCGTCCGCCTCCGTCGCCGCGAGCGTGGCGTCGAAATCAGCGGTGGCGAGATAGGGCACCCATGCGGGCCGCGCGCCGCCGGACTGCATTTCTGCAGTCAAGGGCAGCAAGCCCCCGGTGGGTGCACCATCTGTGCGCAGGATCATGCGATAATCCATCGGCGAGGACGGATCGGAGGGCGAGAGCGACCAGCCGATGACCGCGCCGTAGAACGCTTCGGCGCTTTCGGCATCGGTCGTCATCAGTTCGTACCAGCAGAACGGGACGGGGGCGCTCACAACGCAGCGCCCAGCGAAAGGAACGTGGCAAAGCCGCCCATGATCATGCGCGCGCCATCGAAGGGCATGTCCATCGGCTCGGTGCTTTCGGCCATGATCTTCTGAAAGGCGGCATGAGCGGTATCGCGCGTCGCCTTGTCCGGCCATTCGGCCCAGCTGAACACGACCACTTCATCGTCGGTGGCTTCGGTGGCGCGGTAGAAATCGGTCCGCTTGCCATGGCTTACATCATCACCCCAGGCCTCGACCACGCGCAGCGCGCCGTGCTCGACCATCATGGCATCGAATTTCCGGGCGACCGCTTCGTAGCGGTCACGATTGGCGGCGGGCACTGCCAGAACAAATCCGTCGATATAGGACATGGGCCTTACTCCTTTGCGGGTACTCTCCCGAACAACATGGCGAAATAGCGCCGCAGATGCGCGATCTGCTCCCGCGCGAGATCGGCGGCGCCTTCATCCGGCTGGGTCTTGGCCAGGATGAAGGCACCCTGGATGACGGCCTGGACGTGGCGGGCAAGGCTTGCCCCGGTCGTGCCGGTGACGCCCGTTTGCGCAATGGCCGCGTCAAGATCGGCTTCGAGCGCGCGGGCATTGCCCATGATACTGGCCTCTGCCGCGATGCGGATGGCCGCGCTGGATCGAAACGCCTCCTGCACCAGCGTTCCGGCAACGCAGCTGAAACTTTCCGCAGGGCCACCCACCAGCGCGATGCGGAGGTCTATATAGCCCAGCACACGGTCCACCGGATCGGGAAGATCGTGGAACGGCGCATCGCCGAAAAAGGCGCTGGTGCTGGATGACCAGTATTCCGCCGCAGCAACGCCCAGCGCTTCTTTTGAGGCAAAGTGGTGGAAAAACGCGCCCTTCGTCACCCCGGCGGCGGCGCACAGCTGATCGACTGACGTGGCAGCGTAACCATTGGTACGGATAAGCTTCACCGCTGCCTCCAGCAATTTGTCACGCGCGGTGACGGCGGGGGGACGAAAAGGGCGATTCGGGATCACACCTTCACCATACCGACCAGTTGGTATGCCGCAAGGATGAATTCGGCGAACCGTTCGGAAGCCGCGGCGAGAGTGCAAGGTCGCACGCCGTGCCCTTCAGGGCAGCCGGTCCTATTTTGTCGGTCTATCCTGCATACGCGCTGCAAACCGTATTGCAGGGCCGCGCCCGCGCGTATAGGCGGGGCAGCGATGAGCGATATTCCGAACAATCACGCGTCGACCCTGCTCGCCGCGCCCGACACGCAGATCGATGTCCGCGAAACTTTCGGCATCGATATCGACATGAAAGTCCCCGCGTTTTCCCGCGCGGACGAACGTGTGCCCGATACGGACGCGACTTATGTGTTCGACCCGGACACCACGCTGGCGATCCTTGCAGGCTTTGCCTACAACCGCCGCGTGATGGTGCAGGGCTATCACGGCACCGGCAAATCCACGCACATCGAACAGGTTGCGGCAAAGCTCAACTGGCCGTGCATCCGCATCAATCTTGACGCGCATATCAGCCGCATCGACCTTGTCGGGCGCGACGCGATCGTTCTGCGCGATGGCTTGCAGGTTACCGAATTCCGCGAAGGCCTGCTGCCGTGGGCGCTGCAAACGCCGACCGCGCTGGTATTCGACGAATATGACGCAGGCCGCCCGGACGTGATGTTCGTGATCCAGCGTGTGCTGGAAACCGAAGGCAAGCTGACGCTGCTCGACCAGAACCGGGTGATCCGCCCGAACCCTTATTTCCGCCTCTTCGCCACCGCCAACACGGTCGGCCTTGGCGATACGTCGGGGCTGTATCACGGTACGCAGGCGATCAACCAGGGCCAGATGGACCGCTGGAACCTTGTCGTGGCGCTGAATTATCTGCCCGATGCGACCGAAGTGGAAATCGTTTCCAAGAAGATGCCTGATCTTGATCGCAAGGTTGTGGCAGACATGGTGCGCGTGGCCAACCTGACGCGGCAGGGCTTCATGGGCGGCGATATTTCCACCGTGATGAGTCCGCGTACGGTGATTTCATGGGCGCAGAACAGCAAGATCTTCAACGACGTGGGCTTTGCCTTCCGCCTCTCGTTCCTCAACAAGTGCGACGAGACCGAGCGGGTGCTGGTGGCGGAATACTACCAGCGCGTGTTCGGCAAGGATCTGCCCGAAAGCGTTGCGCATCGGGGGTGATCCGCCGGACGGTCTGCCTTATATATCCGGGTAGATCGCCTGAACAAAGTAGAGGCCGTCAGGCGGGGCGTTCAGCCCCAGCCTGCGACGGTCCTTTGCCTCAAGCGCGGTGACAAGATCGGCGCGGGTCCATTGCCCCTGCCCGACCATGACAAGGCAGCCGACCATCGAGCGGACCTGATGATGAAGGAAGCTGCGCGCGGCGGCTTCGACGATCACGCGGTCACCCTCGCGGCGGACCTCCAGCCGATCAAGCGTCTTGACCGGGCTGGCCGACTGGCAATGGGCCGAACGGAACGTGGTGAAATCGTGCAGCCCGATCAGCGCCTGCGCAGCATCGTGCATCGCCTCTGCGTCAAGCGGGCGCGCGATGCGCCAGGCCTTGCCATGATCCAGCGTCAATTGCGCACGACGGTTGACGATGCGGTATTCGTAAGCACGTCCGATGCAGGAAAAGCGCGAGTGCCAATCTTCGGGCACTTCCACGCAATCGAGCACGGCGATGGAGTGCTTGGCCATGCCGAGATGGGCATTGAGCGCGCCTGCCATGCGGAACGGATCGAAGGCGCGCGCAAGATCGAAATGCGCGCGCATGCCCAGCGCGTGGACACCCGCATCGGTCCGCCCGGCAGCATGGACGCGCACCTCTTCGCCGGTCACCCCGAACGCGGCTTCCTCGACCGCCTGCTGCACCGATGGCCCGTGCGATTGGCGCTGGAAGCCTTGGTAGGACGCGCCGTTCCATTCGAGGGTGAGAGCGAAGCGGGTCACGTTGCGCTCCACCACCCCCCAACCCCCTCCTCTGAAGAGGAGGGGGAGCAGGTTGCGCTACCTAAAAGCCCCCTCCTCTTCAGAGGAGGGGATTGGGGGTGGTGGCGCACTTCAGCCAAGGCACGTCCCCGAAGCAACCGTCCGCCCGCGCAACAGCGAGGCGACATCCATCGCAGGCCGTCCGGCGCGCTGAATCAGCGTGGGGCGGATCGCGCCGGACGCACAGGCAATGGTCAGCGCATCGTCCAGCGTGGTCCCTGCAACGCCCGCACCTTCCACACACTCCGCCGCCAACACACGGTAGCGCTCGCCGTCGAGTTCGAAGAATGCGCCCGGAGCAGGAGCGAACGCGCGGATTTGCCGTTCCACCTCCACCGCCGGACGCTTGAAATCGAGCCGACTTTCGGCCTTGTCTATCTTTTGGGCGTAAGTCACGCCCTCCTCTGGCTGGACGACCGGAGGGTAGGCCGTGAGATCGGCCAGCACCTGCACCATCAGGCTTGCGCCCTTCTCCGCCAGTTCAATGGTGAGTTCGCCTGCGGTCTTTCCTGCCACCGGCGTTTCCACTTTCGCCAGCATCGGCCCGGTATCGAGGCCGCGCTCCATCTGCATGATGGTGACGCCGGTCAGGTCGTCGCCCGCAAGGATCGCGCGCTGCACCGGCGCGGCACCGCGCCAGCGCGGCAGGAGCGAGCCGTGGACGTTGAGGCAACCGAGGCGAGGCGCATCCAGCACCGCCTGCGGCAGGATCAGGCCGTATGCGGCGACTACCGCCAGATCGGCTTCCAACGCGGCAAGCGCCGTCTGCTCGTCCGCGGCTTTGAGCGAAACCGGAGTGCGCACTTCGATGCCATGGGCCTCTGCCGCCAGTTGCACGGCTGAGGGTTGCAGCTTCTTGCCCCGGCCCGCCGGACGCGGCGGCTGGCTGTAGACGGCAACCACCTGATGCCCTGCGGCCACAAGCGCGTTCAGCGTCGGCACCGCGAAATCGGGGGTTCCCATGAAGATGATGCGCGCCAACCGATGTTCCCCGTTATCGTCATTGTGAGCGTAGCGAAGCAATCCAGAGCCACACGCGCAGCCCACTGGATTGCTTCGCTAGGCTCGCAATGACGAAAAGACACTTTCCTGCAAACGCCGCAGTCCCTATCCCCCCCCGAATGGCATCGCAAGAGATCGAGGCATTATCGGGCGCGTTGGCCCGCCTTCCAGGGCTGGGACCGCGTTCGGCCCGGCGCGCAGTGCTGTGGCTGATCAAGCGCCGCGAGACCGCGCTGGAGCAACTGCTCAATGCGCTGCGCCAGGTGCAGGAACTGCTGGTAGAATGCGACACTTGCGGCAATGTCGATACCACCAACCCTTGCGGCATCTGCGCTGACCCGCGCCGCGACATGCGCTCGATCTGCGTGGTCGAGGAAGTGGCGGACCTTTGGGCGCTCGACCGCGCGCGGCTGTTCACCGGCAAGTATCACGTGCTTGGCGGGCGCTTGTCCGCGCTGGAAGGCGTGCGGCCCGAAGACCTGACCATCGGCAAGTTGCTCGACCGCGTAAGCCAAGGCGGCGTGGACGAAGTGGTGCTGGCCATGAACGCCACGCTGGAAGGGCAGACCACCGCGCATTACATCGCGGAGCGACTTGAGGGCATGACGGTGCGCGTGACGCAACTGGCGCATGGCCTGCCGGTGGGCGGTGAACTCGATTATCTGGACGAAGGCACATTGGCCCAAGCGTTGCGGGCGCGGCGGCCGGTGGGGTGACATGTCCACCCCCTCCCGCTTGCGGGAGGGGAGCGAGACTTGCGCTTCTGCAAGAAGCGTTAGCCGCAGCGGGGTGGGTTTTCTGCACCTTGCGAGTCGGCTTCATCTTGCTTATCTGGCGCTTATGGCCATTCTCGAAATCCTTGAAGTTCCCGATCCGCGTTTGAAGCAGGTCTCCGTCCCCGTCGAAAAGTTCGATGACGAACTGCGCACGCTGGTAGCCGACATGTTCGAGACGATGTACGATGCGCCCGGCATCGGGCTTGCCGCCATCCAGGTGGGCGTGCCGCTGCGTGTGCTGGTGATCGATCTTCAACCCGAAGACCCGGACGCGGAACCTGTCGCCTGCGATCATGATGGCAACCACCATCATCATACGCCGACCAAGCGCGAGCCGCAGGTGTTCATCAATCCCGAAATCCTCGATCCTTCGGAAGAGCACACGCTCTATCAGGAGGGCTGCCTTTCGGTGCCGGAGATCTACGCCGAAGTCGAACGCCCCTCGCGCATCCGCGCGCGCTGGCAAGATCTGGAGGGCAATGCCCACGAACAGGACATGGACGGCCTGATGGCGACCTGCCTGCAGCACGAAATGGACCACCTCGAAGGCATCCTGTTCATCGATCACCTCTCGCGCCTCAAGCGCAACATGGCGATCAAGAAGCTGGAAAAGCTGCGTAAGGTGGCTTGATGGCGTGAGGCCGCATTACGCGGCCTCGTGCACTTCCCTTTCCAGATCGGCAAGCGCGCTACGGCAGTCATCGGCGCATTCGCGGCACATCTGCGCGCAACGTCGGCAGTGCGGATTGTCATGATTGGCACACTCTGCCTCGCAGATTTCGCAAGCCTTGATGCACACCGCCAATTGCGCGCGGATCAGTTCACGGTTCGATCCGGTCCGGCGCATGGCGATACGCGCGGTCGTGGCACACACTTCCGAACAATCGAGGCAGGTGCGCACACACTGGTTCATGTCCATCGGCTCGGCCAGACACGCATCGGCGCATGAATTGCAGATCGCAGAACAGTACATCGCGTGTTTGACCGAGAGGCCGAGCGATTCGTTGTAATTGTCACCCACCTGCGGGTGTTCGGAAATCATCTTCTTGATCGACATGGGTAATTCTCCTTTGCCTGTGGTGACAGAGCGAAGCACGAGCCGCTCTGTTCCGACATTCACCCCACCTGTGGAACAGTCCATCCATCAGCTTGCTTCGACCGCCGACCCAGACTAGGTTCCGCTTTCGTTCTGCCGGAGGTTTGAGTGGAATCCGCCCAGTTAATCGTGATGTTCGTGGTCCTTGTCGCAGGCCTGGCCATCGGCTGGTTCCTCGGCTCGCGTCCCATTGCGGAATGGCGCGCGCGCCATGATGCGCGCGATGCCGATGCCAAGGTGCATGAGGGTACGGTCAAGGCGATGACCGTCGATCTTGCCGCGATGGGCGAGCGGGTGAAGGCCATGGATGCGCTCGCCGCCGAACTGGCCGAAGTGCGCCGCCATCGCGATGAACTGACCCCCGCGCTCGCCACCGCGTGCCAGCAGGCCGCCGATGCGGCGGTGATCCGCGCCGAACTGGCGCAAGTGCGCGCGGATCGCGAAGCGCTGAGCACCGCGCTTGAACGGTTGAAAGCGGACGCCGAAAACTTTGCCGAACAGAAGCGCATGTTGATCGAGGCACAGGACGTGTTGCGCAAGGAGTTCGAGAACGCGGGCAACAAGGTGCTGGAAAAGGCGCAGGAAACCTTCCTCGCGCGCGCGCAGGCCCGCTTCGAGGAAAGCGAGAAATCGAGCGGAGAGCGGCTCAAGGCGCTGCTTTCGCCGGTCGACCAGCGGCTTCGCAGCTATGAGGAGCAGGTCGGCAAACTGGAGAAAGAACGCGTCGATGCGTTCGGCAACCTGACCGGACTGATCCAGTCGATGCGCGATGGTCAGGAAGCGGTCCGTGCCGCCGCCGCGCAACTGGGCAATTCCTTGCGCAATGGCCCCAAGACGCGTGGACGCTGGGGTGAATTGCAGTTGCGCAACGTGCTCGAACAGTGCGGGCTTGCCGAACATACCGATTTCGTCACCGAACATTCGGTCGATACCGATGAAGGCCGCTTGCGCCCCGATGCCATCGTGCGGGTGCCCGGCAACAAACTGCTGGTGATCGACGCCAAGGTTTCGCTGAACGCCTATCAGGATGCGTTCGAAGCGGTGGACGATGACACCCGCAAGATCGCGCTGAACGCCCACGTCCAGTCCATGCGCAACCACATCCAGACGCTGGGGGCCAAGTCCTATCAGAGCCAGTTCGAGGAAGCGCCTGATTACGTGCTGATGTTCGTGCCGGGCGAACACTTCATCGCCGCCGCGCTGGAACGCGATCCGGGCTTGTGGGACTTTGCGTTCGAGCGCCGGGTGCTGCTGGCCAGCCCGACCAATCTTGTGGCGATTGCGCGGACGGTGGCGCAAGTCTGGCGGCAGGATGGCCTTGCGCGCGAGGCGCGCGAGATCGGGCGCATGGGGGGTGAGCTTTATGACCGCCTGGCCGTGGCCGCCGAACATCTCAAGCGTGTGGGCAACGGTCTCGACAGCGCAGTGACGAATTACAACAAGTTCGTCGGCAGCTTCGAACGCAATGTCCTGTCCGCCGGGCGCCGGCTGAAGGACAAGCATATCGAAATCGGCAAGCGTGAGGTAGAAGAAGTGCCGCTGGTCGAATCCGCACCGCGCTATGCCGATGCAGAACCGGCGGCTCTGGCAGCACTCGACGCCGACGAAGGAGATGTGCGTACCGGATGAGCGGACGGGCAAGTTCAGCGCTGATCGCGGCGCTCTGGCTGCTGCTGGCCGGATGCGAGCGCGAGGCGGTGCCTGTTCCTGCCATATCTGCCAGCGCTGCGTCCGTGGGCAAGTCGAGCGCCCTGCCCTCGCCCGAACCGCTTTCCAGCCCTTCGCCGGTGGCCAGTGGGGAGACTGTCGGGCTTGCGGGCATACGTTATGCGCCCCGCGACGATTGTGCGGCCGCGCCGGGCTGGCCCGCATTCCGCAAGGCGCTGGTTTCCGCAATCCGCGCAAGAGACGGCGCGGCGCTTGCAGCCCTGGCCTCACCCGACATCACGCTCGACTATGGCGGGGGGAGCGGGATTGAGGAATTGCAGAAACGGCTTGCCGATCCCGAACGGCAATTATGGGCGGAACTCGGTGCGATCCTGCCATTGGGCTGCGCGGTGGAGGGCGGACTGGCAGCGATGCCGTGGGTGTTCTGGAATGTGCCCGACGACGTGGACAGCTACAGCGCCATGGTGGTCACCGGCGATGACGTGGCCTTGCTGGACAGCCCTAAGGGCAAGGACAAGGGCAATGTCGGATGGTTCATCGTCAACATCGATCCGATGGACTACAACCCGGACGCGCGATTTACCCCGGCGCGCCTCGACAATGGCGACAAGGGCTGGGTGGAGACGGCAAAGCTGCGCAGCCTGCTGGATTATCGGCTGATTGCCGAGCCGAAGAACGGCAAGTGGCAGATCACAGCTTTCATCGCCGGGGATTGATCAGTTTGCGGCGAGTTCCAGATCGAGCGTGTGGCCGCCTGAGACGAGACGCAGCGTACTGCCGCTGCGCATGAGTTCGGGTGCGGCGGAAAGCAGCGCATTGACCGCCTCCTCCTGCTGCCAGACCGGGCCTTCGCAAAACATCCGCGTAGCCATCAGCGGTCCGGCGATAAGGCGATTGCCTTCGACTCGGTAATCGCCACCGATGCCGTTACAGCCGACATTGGCCCCCAGCCGATCTTCCTCGAAGCGCATCGTGGCCTTGGCGGGCATGACCGGGGCGGCACCATCAATCCGCATGATCGTCCAGCGTGTGCCCGACAGCCCGGCACCGCCAGATGGCGCCGTAGCGCAGCCGCTCAGGAGAGCGGCAGCGACGGCGGCAAAGGCGAGGGCTTTACGCATGATTTTACCATACGCCCGAACGACTGACCGTGCGATTAACCGGACAGTCGGGTGTTATACATCAAGCGATGCAAGGACTCCATAGGCGAGCACCGCGCCCGCCACCGCCGCGTTGAGGCTGTCGGCCCGGCCGCGCATCGGCATGGTCACGCGCAGATCGCAGGCCATTTCGTAATCTTCGGGAAGCCCCCGCGATTCATTGCCGACCATGACGAAGCAGGGAGCGGCATAAGGCGCACCGCGATAGGGCACGGCTTCACGCAAGGATGCGGCCACGAGTTGGCCCTCGCCTTCCCGCAACCAGCCGATGAAGTCTTCCCAGCGCGCCTGTGCGAGAGTCTTGGTAAAGATCGCACCCATGCTGGCGCGCACGGCTTCGACCGAGAACGGATCGACGCAATCGTCGATCAGGATGAGGCCGCCTGCGCCCACCGCATCGGCGGTGCGCAACATGGTGCCAAGGTTGCCCGGATCGCGCATGGCGTGCGCGACCAGCCACAGCGGGGCAGTGTTACGGTCAACCCGCTGAATCGATGTATCCCATTCAGCGAAGACCCCGGCGACAGCCTGCGGGTTTTCCTTGCCGGTGACCTTGGCGAGAATATCCACCGGCAGTTCGATCACTTCGCCGCCCGCCGCATCGACCGCGGCTTCAAGCTCATCGAGCAGGGGATGGGCTTCGCGGCCTTGCGCCATCAGCAGGATTTCAGGCAGGCGCCCGCCTTCGCGCGCGTCGGTCAGCAGCCGAAGTCCTTCGGCGAGGAACTTGCGTTCGATCCGCCGATACTTCTTTTCGCGCAAGCTGCGCACGAATTTGACCGTGGGATTGGAATAGCCGGTGATGATCTTGCGCGTCATGCCGCCCCCATGCGTCAGCAAATGGCGGGGAGCAAGTCGCTCAATCCTCGCCAAAGCCGTCCTTGATCAGCCCGGTCAGCTTCATCAGGATCGCGTCGGCATCGCCTTCGGGTCCGGCAACGGCGACATCGACCGTATCGCCCTTGGCCGCGCCGAGCATCATCAGGCCGAGGATCGATGCACCATTGGCGTCGGTCCCATCCTTGGCGACGATCACATCGATGCCTTCAGGCAGCTTGGCCACGGCATTGACGAACTTTGCACTTGCCCGCGCGTGAAGGCCGCGCTGGTTCACGATCGTCACCGTTTCGCGGGTGACGTAACCCTGTTCTGCCATTTCACGCATCCTGCCCTAGAAATTCGGAAGCGATCGTTATGTAATTGCGGCCAGCGTCACGCGCGGCCGATGTCGCTTCCTTTACGCCCATGCAATTGCGAGCCTTCGCCAAACGGATCAGCATGGGCAGGTTGATCCCGGCAATCACTTCGACCTTGCCCGCCTGCATCAGCGAGATCGCAAGGTTGGACGGGGTGCCGCCGAACAGATCGGTCAGGATGATCACGCCCTGACCGCTGTCAACGCGCTTGATCGCATCGGCGATTTCCTTGCGGCGCTTTTCCATATCGTCATTGGGACCAATACAGACGCCGATGACGTCGCTTTGCCGGCCGACGACATGTTCCATCGCGTGGATGAATTCGTCGGCAAGCGCGCCATGGGTAACGAGAATGAGACCGATCATGAAATGGGCAGGCTCCGAAGTGCGGCCGGACATCTTGCCAGGCTTTGCCTTAACGCAGGCTTGGCACGAATACGCGGGACGCAAGACGACTGGGAATCCGAATACATGACTTCCAGTGCTGCCTCGCCCATCTTCGCTATCCCTTGGCGCCTGAGGTTTGACCGCCTTCCAGCATGTCAGCCCCCCGTGACGACAGGTTGCGATGCAGCAATGTGGGTGAAAATGCGGCGTCGCGCAAGGCAGAAGCAATCTGTTCAGCCATGAACACCGAACGATGCCGCCCGCCGGTGCATCCAAAGGCCACATGGACATAGGCCTTGCCCTGTTCCTGGTAGCGAGGGAGCAGCAGAAGAAGCAGATCGCGAATCCGTTCGAAAGCCTCGGAAAAGGCCGGGTCCTGTCGGATAAATTCCCCCACCGGAGCATCGCGTCCCGTCTGCGGGCGAAGGCCATCCACCCAGTGCGGATTGGCGAGAAAGCGCATGTCGAACACAAGGTCCGCCAGTGGCGGAGTGCCGCGCGAGAAGCCGAAACTGCTGATCGTGAGCGTGGTGGGAGCCGGCGTTTCCGCACCAAACTGCGCGCGAATCGCCTGTTGCAGATCGTTCGATGTGAAGGCAGTGGTGGCAATGACCACATCGGCCCAGCGGCGCAGCGGTTCGAGCAGTTCGCGTTCGGCCGAAATCCCGGTGGCGGCGGGTTTGTCCTCGCTCATCGGATGGCGGCGGCGGGTTTCGTTGTAACGGCGTTCGAGTTCGGTCCCGGCGCAGTCGAGGAACAGCGTGGTTACCTGAAGATCGCGCCGCTGCGACAGCTTCTTGACCATCTCGATCGTGCGCGCGGGATCGAACCCGCGCGTTCGCGTATCGAAACCAATCGCCATGGGCGCACCCGATTCGACGCGGGCAGAGCCGTGTTCGGTTTCCAGCAGGCGGTCGAGCAAGCGGATCGGGAAATTGTCGATGGCTTCCCATCCCATGTCCTCCAGCGTACGCAGCGCGGTCGTCTTGCCCGCGCCAAGCAGGCCGGTGACGAGGAGGATGCGTTGCGGGTTCGACTCTTGCAGCATGGACCATCGCTTTGCGCTTTCGCGCGGGCAATGAAAAGTCCGGTTGAGGACTTGTCCCGTATCAGGAAAACGTCAACCCGTACCGGGCCAGCGCCATCTCCGCCCGCAGGGCCAGCACCGGGCTGTCTGGATAGAGCCGGATCAGCGGCAGGGCGATGCCTGCAATGATGATGGATTCGGGGCTTTCGATAAATCGTGGTGCGTCCAGATCAAGCCGGATGACCAGCGCGACCGGTACTGGCGGCGATACAGCCATGTCCACAAGACCGAGATTGCGCACTTCCAGTTTGCCGAGGATATTCGGATGCGGCGACGCGATCAGCCGGTCCGCTTCGGCAATCAGCACGATGCCGTCATCACCCACGAGCAGCGCACCACGATCAATAAGGGCGAGCGAAAGGCTCGACTTGCCCGATCCCGGCGCGCCCTCGATCAGCAGACCGCGCCCGCCAATGGCAACGCAGCCCGCCTGCCGTGCCACGCTCATTCGGTGTCACTCGCAAGCAAGGGCAGGCTCAGCACGAGATAGGCTCCGCGCTTGCCATCGGGCCTGTCAGCCACCGCCAGCGCGCCGTCATGCGCTTCGGCAATGGTACGGGCGATGGCTAGGCCCAGGCCGCTGTGTGCACCGAAAGCCTCATCGGTGGGACGGACCGAGTGGAAGCGTTCGAACACCTTTTCGCGCTCGGCCACAGGAATGCCGGGGCCTTCATCCGCAACCGACAGATGCGCCATGTCCTCATCGCCCCAGGCCACGACTTCGACCGCGCCGTCCGGCGGGGTGAACGATACGGCATTGTCGAGCAGGTTTTCGACCACACGTTCGAGCCGTGCGGCATCGCCGGGTATCAGGGTATCGCCCCCGTCATGGCGGAAGCGGATCGGAATGGAGGCATTGGCGCGCACATCGCGCGCGCCAATGATCTGCGAGGCAAGCGCCGCGAGGTCCAGCGGCATGAACGTGGCGCGGCTGAGTTCGGCATCGATCCGGCTGGCATCGGCGATTTCGGTGATCAGCCGATCAATGCGCTGCACATCATGGGCGGCAATATCGGCCAATTGGCGGCGCAGGGCAGGATCGTCCACCCGCTCCATCGTTTCCAGCGCGCTGGAAAGCGAGGCGAGCGGGTTCTTGAGTTCGTGCGCGACATCGGCGGCGAACATTTCGACCGCATCGATGCGCTGGCGCAGCGCGGTGGTCATGTCCGAAACCGCGCGCGCGAGCAGGCCGATTTCGTCGCCGCGATCCGGCAGGCGCGGGACGACGACTTCGCGGTCACGCCCCAGCCGGACACGCACGGCGGCACGAACCAGCGCGCGCAGCGGCTGGACGATGGTGCGGGCCAGAAAGAGCGATAGCTGGACCGACAGCAGCAACGCGATGCCGATGATGATCACCAGCGTCTGCCGGGCATCGCGCACCGACTGGGTGACGTCGAGCGCATTGCGCAAGCTCAGCAGCACCTCGCCTTCGCTGCCGACGGGCGCGGCGGCAGTGATGACCGGCGTACGATCTGGCGCGTAACGCAGGAACACCTCGGTCCGCCCCGATTTTCGGGCCGCGCTGATTTCAGGCCAGCTCCCGGCAGGCTGCTCCGCCGTGTCGCTGTAGCTTTCCACCTTGGGCGCGTTGACGATGAAATCGACGCCACGATCCAGCAGTCGCGCGGCCTTCTGATACCACGGTTCGGTTTCGGGATCGATCAGCGCGAACGATGGCGAAGCCAGCGTGAAGCTGTCCGCCAGCAGGCGACCCTGACCATCGTAGAGGCGCAGGCGCAAGGTCTGTTCGGTGCCGATGCGGGCAAGCAATTGGCGGCGCTGTTCAATGTCGGCTCCGTCCAGGGCATCGGCGGCGATGTCGGCCTCGGCGCGGGCCAGCTTGAAGCGTTCCTCGATCAACTGGGCACGGTAGCTGTCGAGGTAGAAGAACCCGCCCGCCAGCAGCGCCAGCGCAATCACGTTGACGAACAGGATGCGCGTGGTGAGCGACACGCCACGAATACGCCAGCGACGACCGAGGCGCGGACGCCATGGCAAAGGCAGGTCTTCGTCAGTCTTCGGCAAAGCTGTAGCCTGCACCATAAAGCGTCTCGATGGCGCCGAATTCGGGATCGGCGACACGAAACTTGCGGCGCAAACGCTTGATGTGGCTGTCAATCGTGCGGTCATCGACGAACACGTCATCGTGATAGGCCGCGTCCATCAGCTGGTTGCGCGTCTTGACCACGCCGGGGCGCATCGCCAGCGCTTCGAGAATCAGGAATTCAGTGACGGTCAGCGAAACCGGCTGATCGTCCCATGAGACGGCATGGCGGGCCGGATCGATCAACAGCCGCCCGCGCTGGATCGGATCGGGTAGCGGTTCGCCGTCCGGCTCCTGTTCTTCAGCCTCGCGCCGGACGATATCGCTACGGCGCAGGATCGCCTTGATCCTCGCGACCAGCAGGCGCTGGCTGAACGGCTTGGCGATGTAATCGTCTGCCCCCATCGACAGGCCCAGCGCTTCGTCCGCCTCGTCGTCCTTGCTGGTCAGGAAGATCAGCGGGAGATCGCTTTTCTCGCGCAGGCGGCGCAGCAATTCGAGACCGTCCATGCGCGGCATCTTGATATCGCAGACCGCAAGATCGGGCGGATTATCGAGCATCGCCTTCAGCGCATTGTCGCCATCGTTGTAAAGCCGCGTGACGAAGCCTTCGGTCTGGAGCGCGATGGAAACGGTCGTGAGGATGTTGCGGTCATCATCGACGAGAGCTATCGTCCGTGGCACGGTCACGGGTCGGTTCGTTCTGAGACAGCGTTGAGCATGGCAGGGGAATACCGGCACCATGGCGTCTGCGCAACTTCATGTCGCAAACACTGCCAAACCCATAGTTGCACGGCACGCAACTTGCTGCGCAAAAAACTTCGTTGAAGTGTGCGATTTGACGCAGCACAGCCCAGATACTATGCGCCATCTGAGAATCGACGCATTCGTATTCGCAATTTCATGCGCCGGACGGGGCCTCCTCCCGTTCCGCGCCGCCATCGGGAGGCTTTGAAGTGTCCGCTACCAGCCTGAATGTATCCCTTGCCAGCCAGGGTTTTCCCGAACCGGCCGAACTGTTCGCCAACCTTGGCACCGCGCCGCTGGTCGAACATGCCGTGCGCAATGGTGAAGGCCTGCTTTCGGTCGACGGGCCGCTGGTGGTGGAAACCGGCAAGCACACCGGCCGCAGCGCCAAGGACAAGTTCATCGTCCGCGATGCCGAAACCGAAAACACCGTGTGGTGGGGCAAGACCAACGTCGCGATGACGCCAGAGCACTTTGCAGCGCTCAAGGCCGATTTCATCAAGGCGCTGGGCGAGAAGGACCGGCTCTACGTGGCCGACCTGTTCGGCGGCAGCCAGCCCGAACACCGCGTGAACGTGCGCGTGATCAACGAATTTGCATGGCACAACCTGTTCATCCGCACCCTGCTGGTCCGCCCGACGACGGACGAACTGGCATCGTTCGCGCCTGAATACACGATCATCGACCTGCCCAGCTTCCGTGCCGATCCCGAACGCCATGGCAGCCGCAGCGAAACCGTGGTCGCAGTCAACTTCACCGAAAAGCTGATCCTGATCGGCGGCACTGCCTATGCCGGCGAAATGAAGAAGTCGGTCTTCGGCATCCTCAACTACCTGCTGCCCGTGAAGGGCGTGATGCCGATGCACTGTTCGGCCAATGTCGGCCCCGACGGCAAGACCGCGGTCTTCTTCGGCCTTTCGGGCACCGGCAAGACCACGCTTTCCGCCGATGCTTCGCGCACGCTGATCGGCGATGACGAGCATGGCTGGTCGGACACCGCCGTGTTCAACTTCGAAGGCGGCTGCTATGCCAAGATGATCCGTCTTTCGGCCGAAGCCGAACCGGAAATCTTCGCTACGACCAAGCGTTTCGGCACCGTGCTGGAAAACGTGGTGATCGATCCCGTCACCCGCACGATCGATCTCGACGACAACAGCCTGGCTGAAAACAGCCGTGGTTCCTACCCGATCGACTTCATTCCGAACTGCTCGGAAAAGAACCTCGGCCCGGTTCCGGCAAATCTTATCTTCCTGACGGCTGACGCTTATGGCGTTCTGCCCCCGATCGCGCGTCTCACGCCCGATCAGGCGATGTATCACTTCCTTTCGGGCTACACCGCGCGCGTTGCCGGCACCGAAATCGGCGTGACCGAGCCGGAAGCCACGTTCTCCACCTGCTTCGGCGCGCCGTTCATGCCGCGTCATCCATCCGTCTACGGCAACCTGCTCAAGGAACGCATCGCCAAGGGCGGCGTGAAGTGCTGGCTGGTCAACACCGGCTGGTCCGGTGGCAAGGCCACGCAGGAAGGCATCAAGCGCATGCCGATCAAGGCTACCCGCGCCCTGCTCAACGCCGCGCTTGACGGCAGCCTGAACGACGCGACCTTCAAGAAGGATGCAAACTTCGGCTTCGAAGTGCCGGTCGAAGTGGCTGGCGTCGAAACCCGCCTGCTCGATCCGCGCGGCGCATGGGCCGATGGCGAGGAATACGACAAGACCGCGCAGGAACTGGTCCGCAAGTTCGTGGACAACTTCCAGCAGTTTGCCGAACACGTTGACCAGTCGGTCCGTGATGCGGCGCCGGTTGCGGCCTGATCGACCGTTCCTGCAATCACAACGTCAAGAGGCCCCTTCGCGGGGCCTCTTTTCGTTTGGGGGTTATATCGTTTGCAAACAATGCTGTAGTAAACCCACCCCCACCCCCTCCCTTAAGGGAGGGGAGCGAGACTTATTGAGCCGTCAGGCGAAATTAGTCGCAGCGGGGAGGGTGTACTGTGCCAGAGTTTGCAGAAGGTATAATCGCCTCTGGTTTGAGGCATCATCCTGGCAAACGCTGCAATCGTGCTTCAGCCGGACCGGTTCAGTCCGGCGTCAGTCCAGATCGACATAGTGACTGTGGACCCAGCCGGTCTTGGTCGGGTTGCCCGCACTGTCGAGAACCGTCACCTCAAGCCATGAACCGTTCAGCCCGATCGGCAGCACCTTGGTGCCATCGGCCAGCAACAGGATCACGGCATGGGCCGTGCCGGGACCAGCGCGCAGGTTCAACCCGCCGGGCGACTTGATGACTGCGGTGTTGGCCCCGTTGTCATCGCGACCGCCAAGGGCATATTCGCGGAACCGGGCCATGTTGAATGCCGGACCCGGATCGGATTTGCGCACCGGGGCAATGTCATCATGCCCGACGATTTCGGTGATCGGATAGGCCGCCGCCTTAAGCGCCTTGACCAGGGCTACGGCAGCTTCGAACTGGGCGGGGGGATAGGCCTCCCAACCGATCGGCTTGTGTGATCCATCCGGGTTGCCATTGCGATGCGTACCGACGAAGACGTTTTCGATCTTCTGGCCGGATGCGTTGTGCCAGTTGCCGGGCCCGCCCTGGAGAGCGCCCCAGTTCGCCAGTTCAATTCCGATGGAATACCTGTTGAGACCCGACAGGTTCCGCCAGGTAGACTTTCCGGCGTGCCATGCAACCTGATCGAACGGCACACACTGAATGATCGTGCCATCACGATCGATTACCACATGAGCCGAAGAGTTCTTGTTCTGTTTGGATGCAAACCAGTTGGCCGACGAAGCCGCAGAACCGCCTGCGGTAAAATGGATGACCGCGATTGCCGGTGGCTGGGGAAAAGGGCCACCAGTATTTGGCGATCGCACCTGGCGCACTGCATTTGCACTATGAGACAGAATGCCGTTCTTGATAGTGTAGGCCATGTAACACCCTCCCCAAGTCATCTGACCGGATCATGCTACGGGTTCTGCGCAAGATGTCTGTGTGCCTTGTCACTGGTCAACGCCTGAATTTTTCGGTTTATTGCGATGACCGCCAGCCGCACCTGCTGCTTTATGAAAGCTTTAAGGCGAAAGCCGCGATTCCGCCACACAACTGGCATCGATCCGTAAACGCGGGGTCACAGGGGCAGGCTATCAGACCAGAACGGAGGGTTTTGATGACCGAAGTTCTGCCTGCCATGCCTGCGCGCACGAAGCGTGACGAACGCCGCCTTTCGGTCCGCCTCGCCACTGACGCCAGCGATCTGGTCTCCGTGCAGAAGCTGCGCTGGCAGGTGTTCTTTGCAGAACGCGGTGCCGCCGCCGTCACACAGGCGAGCGAGGCCGCCACGCTGCTCGATCACGATACTTACGACGACTTGTGCGACCATCTGCTGGTGATCGACGAAGCGGCGGACGGCCGCGTGGTGGGGACTTATCGCCTGCTGCGCGAATCCGTTGCGGCCAAGCACAGCGGATTTTACTCTTCGGGCGAATACGATCTTTCGCTGCTGACCGGCGGCGCATGGCGGCAATCGGGCGAATTGCTGGAGCTGGGGCGTTCCTGCGTCTTGCCGCCCTATCGCACCAGCGGCACGATCGCGCTGCTGTGGCGCGGGATTTCGGACTACATCGCGCAGCATGGCATCGCGCTGATGTTCGGCTGCGCTTCGTTCCACGGCGTTGACCCACAGGCCCACGCTCCTGCGCTGTCGTGGCTTTATCACAATCATCTTGCCCCGGCGGCGATGCGGCCGCGGGTGCTGCCCGGAACCGGTGTAAGCATGAACTTGCTGGCGCCCGGCGGATTCGACGAGCGCCAAGCGATGCTGGACCTGCCGCCACTGATCAAGGGTTACTTGCGGACAGGGGCAAAGTTCGGCGACGGCGCATTCGTGGACCACGCGTTCAACACAGTGGACGTTTGCGTGGTCATGCCGGTGGACCGGATCGCAGCGCGCTATGCCACGCGCTTCAGCGTGGCGGCCTGACCGTCGAGTTCGCGCGCAAGGCGCCCGGCAACCACTGCTTCGGCCCAGCTCGCAGCCGCCTTGCGATCGGGTGCGGCGAATGGCTGCTCGAACCAGATTTCCAGCGTGATTCCGCCTGATCGGGCAAGCGCAAGCGCATGAGGCAGCAGCGATGCATCGCCCAGCCATGCGGCGAGCGCGCGATCCCCTGCGCTACGATAGACCAGCGTTACAGGCTGGACCGTCAGCGGCTTTATCGTGGTGGCGCCGGTCAACGTGCTGCGAAAGGGCAGTGCGCCATCGCCGGGACCAGTGGTGCCTTCGGGAAAGACGATCACATTGCGCCCGCCGGTCAAGCGCGTACCGATCTGCGCGGCGATCATCTGCGCGGACCGGCGCGAGCCGCGATCCACGAACAGGCACCCCATGCACCGTGCAGCCGGACCAATCACCGGCCATGTCCCGACTTCGGACTTGGCGACGAAGCAAGCATCGCTTGCCCGCCCCAGAGCGGCGATATCGATCCACGAAACATGATTGGCAAGCATCAGCACACCGCCCTTTGCGGGTTGGCCATGCACGGTCAGGCTTACCCGGAACAGCCGCAGAACCAAGGCCCAGCCGAACCGCTCGACGGCGCGCCAGGGCAGCGTCATGCGGGCAAGGCAGAATACCAGCACCACGCATAGCGCAAGACCCGTCCTGACCAGTGACATGACCTTTTCAACCATGCCGCGCCTTACCCCCGGAATCTGACAGTCCCGCGACGAAACGCGATGGGTCAAGTGAAGGCTGCGCTGGCCTTGAGCAGATTGTAGGCTTCGACCACGGCCTGCAACTGGCCTTCGAAACTGCGATTGCCACCGTTGCGATCCGGGTGGAACTTGCGCACCAGTTCTGAATAGCGGACGCGCAAGGCACGGCGGTCCGCATCGTAGCCAAGGCTGAGCACATCATAGGCCTTGCGCTCATCCGGGCTGATCCCGCGCCGGGCAGCGTCGGCGGCTTTCTGGTGATCGGATCGCCGCGCCTTGGCGCGTGCGGCGATGGCTTCGAGCGGATCGTCGAAATCGGCCCAGCGCGGCGCGGCATCGATCCCGGCGTCGGCGCGAAAGGCGCGCGTCTCCCGCTCCCAACCGGCCAGCGGCGATTGCGCGGCCAGGATTTCATCGGCGGTCATCCCGGCAAAGAAATCGTACCCTGCATTGAACTGGCGGACGTGTTCGAGGCAGAACCAGCGATAATCGCCGGGACCATCGAAGCCTGAAGCGCGGACGCCAGGCGCGCGGAACTCGCCCGGCTCGTCGCAGCCGGGGGCATTGCAGATGCGTCCTTCACTCTGGACGCGGCCGTGGAACTTGTCATTTCGCATGCCGCTTCCACATGGCGACGGAGCGGCTAGAAGGGAAGCCATGACAGGACCAATTGCACTGGAAATCGAACGTCTGCTCACGCAGGCCTTTGCCCCCACCCGCCTTGCGGTGATCAACGACAGCGCCAGCCACTCCGGCCACATGGGCGATGACGGCACCGGCGAATCGCACTTCACGGTAGAGATCGAAAGCGCGGCCTTTGCCGGGCAATCGCGGCTCAACCGGCAACGCATGGTCAACAAGGCGCTAGGCGACCTGCCGGGCGAGCGCGTCCATGCGCTGGCGATCAAGGCCCGCGCGCCCGGTGAATAGGGCACCCGTATCCGAGGGGTGCCGCCGAATCCGCCGGGCGGCGCGCATCCTGCTGCTCGACGAGCACGACCGGCTGCTGCTGTTTCGCTTCGCCCCGCAGGATCGAGCCCCGTTCTGGTGCGGCGTCGGCGGCGAATGCGATCCGGGCGAAGATTTTGCCAGCGCAGCGGTGCGCGAACTTTTCGAGGAAACCGGGCTGGCAGTAGCCGATTGCGGGTCTGAAGTTGCCCGCCGCGCTGACGATTACCTCACTCTGCTGGGCGAACCGATCACGTCGGACGAACGCTTCTACCGCGTACGGACCACATCATTCACGCCCGACACACGCGGACACACCGAGATCGAACAAGCGCTTATCGACGAACATCGCTGGTTCACCCGCGCGGAACTGGCAAACTGGCATGAGCCTGTTTTTCCGGTAAACATTCTCGAACTGCTCGATCTTGAGGCGGACGCATGACTGACCCCGATATGAATGATGCGATCATCCAGACCATCACTCCGGTTGCGCACGATCTTGGTGCGTTCGAGGTGCGCCGCGCCATTCCCTCACGCCAGCGCACGATGGTCGGCCCGTTCATCTTCGTCGACCAGTTCGGACCCGCACACTTGCCCCCAGGCACGGCGATGGACGTGCGCCCTCATCCGCACATCAACCTTGCCACCGTCACATGGCTGTTCGATGGTGCGATAGACCACCGTGACAGCCTCGGCTCGTTTGCCACGATCCGCCCCGGACAGGTCAACCTGATGACCGCCGGGAGTGGCATCGTTCATTCCGAACGCTCGCCCGAAACGGAGCGCCCCCGCGGTCCTCACCTCTACGGAATGCAGACATGGCTTGCCCTGCCTGACGGCGGCGAGGAAATTGCCCCCGCCTTCGAACAGATCACCAGCCTGCCGATGATCGAAGACGCCTGCGCCACCGCCACCATCATCATGGGGACGCTGTGGGGCAAGACCGCCCCTACCACGCAACACGCCGCCACGATCTACGCCGAACTCCTGCTCGCACCCGGCGGCGCCTTGCCGATTGACGCCGAGGCGGACGAACGGGCGGTCATGCTGGTAGGCGGTGAAGCCAGCATCGACGGCCTGCCGCTGACCCTTTACGATCTCGTCGTCCTGGCCCCCGGCGCAGTGCTGAAACTGCAATCCGAAACTGGCGGCCGCGTAATGCTCATGGGCGGAGAAGCCTTTGCCACAAAACGCCATGTCTGGTGGAACTTCGTCAGTTCCAGCCGCGAACGGATCAATCAGGCGAAGCGGGACTGGCAGGACGGACTCTTTCCGAAAGTGCCGGGCGATGAAGTGGAATTCATCCCCCTGCCGAAAATTGCCACCACCGTCAGCTATCCGTAATCAGCAGCATCAAGGAGAGACCGCATGGAATTGACGCGCGTCACACTTGCCAGCGGGATAGAACTGGACGTGCTGGACAGCGGTCCCCGCGATGCCCCCGCGCTGATCTTCCTGCATGGCTTTCCCGAAAATCATCGCACATGGCGGCACCAGATCGCGCATCTTTCGGATCGGTTCCGCTGCATTGCCCCCGATCAGCGCGGCTATTGCGGTTCGTCCCGGCCTGAAGGGGTGGAGAACTACACGACAGACAAGTTGATCGGCGACGTGTTCCAACTGGCCGATGCATTGGACGTGGGGCAGTTTACGGTGATCGGGCATGATTGGGGCGGCGCGCTGGCCTGGGTCGTGGCGATGCTCGGCCAGGGGACGCGGGTAAGGCGGGCGGTCATCCTCAATGCCCCGCACCCGGTGATTTTCCCGCGCCTGTTGTGGACCGATCCGGTGCAGCGCGCGGCAAGCCAGTACATGCGTGCATTTCGCGATCCCGCCAACGATGCGCTGGTGCGCCAGCACGGCCTTGGTGCGCTGCTGCTGAAGGCGATACGCTGGAACCGCGCCACCGCGATGGAACAGGAAGAACGCGCCGCGCTGCTGCGCGATTGGGCCGATCCCGATGCCGCCTTCGCCATGCTTAACTGGTATCGCGCAAGTTCGGTCAACGTCCCGCCGATGGATGCGCCACTTGCCCTGCCCGATGGCTACAGCGACGCTCCGCTGCCGCCGCTGACGATCCCGACGCTGGTGATCTGGGCGATGGACGATGAGGCGCTGCCGCCCTGCAACCTTGAAGGCCTGGAAAAGCTGGTGACGAACCTGACGCTTGAGCCTGTGACCGATTGCGGCCATTTCGTGCCCTGGGAAGCGCCTGACAAGGTCAACGCCGCGCTGGACAGGTTTCTGGGCTGAACATTTTCGATGCACCCGATTGCCGTGATCGGGTTCATTCGGTTGCCCTTTGCCCCGCGCTGCCATAAGGGCGGCGGGTTATGTCCAACGCCGCACCGCTCGTATTCGCCATTCCGAAGGGCCGCATTCTCGACGAGGCATTGCCCTTGCTGGAGAAGGCCGGGATCGTGCCCGATGCAGACTTCTTCGACAAGTCATCGCGCGCGCTGTCGTTTGCCACAAACCGCCCCGACGTGACGATCATCCGCGTCCGCGCGTTCGACGTGGCGACATTCGTGGCCCACGGGGCGGCCCACGCCGGAATCGTCGGCTCGGACGTGATCGACGAATTCGACTATGCCGATCTTTATGCGCCGGTCGATCTCGACATCGGGCACTGCCGCTTGTCGGTGGCCGAACCTGTCGCCGCAGTCGAATCGGGCGCCAATGCGCGGGAAAGCCACGCGCGCGTTGCCACCAAATATCCCAACCTCACCCGCCGCCACTTCGAGAAGCTGGGCGTGCAGGCCGAAGTCGTGAAGCTGAACGGCGCGATGGAACTGGCGCCGTCGCTCGGCCTTGCCAGCCGCATCGTCGATCTGGTTTCGACCGGGCGGACGCTGAAGGACAACGGGCTGGTTGAAACGAGCCGGATCATGCCCGTTTCGGCGCGCCTGATCGTCAACCGCGCCGCGCTCAAGACCGACAGTGCGCGCATGGGCGCGCTGATCGACGCGTTCCGCGAAATGGTCGCCCGGAAGGATGCCGCCTGATGCAGCGCCTGAAATCCAGCGATCCCGATTTTGCCCGTGCCTTTGCCCGGCTGGTCAAGGATCGGCGCGAGAGCGACGACAACGTGGCGCGCGATGTGCAGACGATCATCGAGGACGTCCGCCTGCGCGGCGATGAAGCTCTGGCCGAGTACACCGCGAAGTTCGACGGGCACAGTCCCGCAGAAGATGGCTGGCGCATATCGCCAGAAGCGTGTCGCGAAGCCTTCGATGCACTGAAGCCCGATCTGCGCGCCGCGCTGGAACTCGCCGCGCAACGCATTCGCGCCTATCACGAAGCGCAGTTGCCTGAAGACCGCGATTATACCGACGCCACGGGCATGCGCCTTGGCGCGCGGTGGAGTGCGGTGGATGGCGCGGGGCTTTATGTTCCGGGCGGCCGCGCGGCTTATCCGTCCTCCCTGTTGATGAACGCAATCCCGGCCAAGGTGGCAGGCGTCGGGCGGTTGGTGGTTGTGACGCCGACGCCAAAGGGTGAGGCCAATCCGCTGGTGCTGGCCGCAGCGCATCTTGCAGGCGCGGACGAGGTGTGGTGCGTGGGCGGGGCGCAGGCTGTGGCTGCGCTGGCCTATGGCACCAGGCGGATCAAGCCGGTCGATGTGATCACCGGCCCCGGCAATGCGTGGGTGGCAGAGGCCAAGCGCCAGTTGTTCGGCATTGTCGGCATCGACATGGTTGCTGGGCCATCGGAAATCCTGGTGATCGCCGATGGCAGGAACGATCCGCAGTGGATCGCCGCCGACTTGCTGAGCCAGGCCGAGCATGATCCGGTGGCGCAATCGATCCTGATAACCGACGATGCCGCCTTTGCCGATCAGGTGGCCGATATGGTCGGCGTCGAGATTGCCATTCTGCCCACAGCCAAGGTCGCCAAGGCGAGCTGGGATGGATATGGCGTGATCATCGTGGTCGATTCACTGGACGAAGCGCCTGCCCTGGCCAACGCTCTGGCCGCCGAACATGTCGAGATCGCTACTGACGATCCGCAAGCGCTGTTTGACAAAATTCGCCACGCGGGTTCGGTCTTCCTTGGCCGGATGACGCCCGAAGCGGTCGGCGATTATGTCGCCGGTCCCAACCATGTCCTGCCCACCGGGCGCCGCGCGCGCTTTTCTTCGGGCCTTTCCGTTCTGGATTTCATGAAACGCACAAGCTTCATTGCCGCCACTGACGCGAGCCTTGCCGCAGTCGGTCCTGCCGCCATCGCACTTGCCGATGCAGAAGGCCTTGCCGCCCACGCGCGATCGATCGAACTGAGGCTTGGCATATGAGCGGCATGTCCCGTCAGGCCCGCGCCGCATCGCGCCTTGCCGCCGTGCAGGCGCTGTATCAGATCGACATGGAGCGGCCCGAACTGCACCTGCTGCTCGACGAATTTCACATGCACCGCCTAGGTGCGGAGATCGAGGACGTTAAATACGCCAAGGCCGACATCGCCTTTTTCGACGATGTGGTGAAGGGCGTCGACGCGCGCCGCAACGAGATCGATCTGCTGCTTTCGGCCAAGCTTGCCAAAGGCTGGTCGCTCGCCCGGCTGGACAAGACCATGCTCCAGATCCTGCGCGCTGGGTCCTATGAACTGCTGGCCCGCAAAGACGTGCCCGTTGCCACCGTCATCACCGAATATGTCGATGTCGCCCACGCGTTCTTCGAAGAACGCGAGGCCAAGTTTGCCAACGGTGTGCTGGACGCTGTGGCAAAGGACGTGCGTTAGAGCCGGATGCTCTAGAGCCTGATGACATTAGATTGACCCACCCTGACGGAGTCGATTTTGGTTTGTGGGGAGGCGTGAGGAGTGAGCGATGCCGTAGCATCGTGATCGACGAGCAACGCTCCCACAGGGCAAAATCGGCCCGCCCCGAAGGGGTTGGACTGCAAGGCCCCGTGGACTGCGTTGCGGCCCTTGCAGGGGCAACCAGCCCCTGCTGCGCGCCGCGCCTTGCCACGGGGCCTTGCAGTCCAATCAGGGCGGATCAATCTAATGTCATCAGGCTCTAGAACGCCGGAACCGCGCCAAGGCGGGAGTCGGCTTGCCGCTGCCGCCTTCGGTCGCGGAAATCGAGTATCGGCTTTTCGAAATAGTGCCATGAGAGCGATGCCAGCCCGATCGACAAGGATGTTTCAGCCAAAGCCTTGAAGGTTGCATGATCATCAAACCACGTTGGCATGGGCAAGATGGCGAAGCGCACCAGTGTATGGAACAGGTAGATTCCGTAGCTGATCCGGCCAAGATAGCTGATGGGCCAGAATTCGAGGACTTTCACCAGCATGCTGTCCTGATTGTGGGCGATGCCCGAAAGGACGATCATCACGAGCACGGCAGGCAGGAAGAACGCTGCACTGCCATCCATCCATGACGGCAAACCCGTGAACGTGCAAAGCAGATAGACCAGCAGGCTTGGCACGGTTGCCCAATGAACGATCGCGTTCTTCTGCATGGCAAGGCTGGCAAGCCCGCCCATGGCGATCAGGCCGAAATTCGTGAACGATCCCAGATCGATGGACAAACGGGCAGCTTCGGGATCGGGCAGAAACGCCGGCGTTGCCACCGCAACGATCACAGCCAGCGCCAGTGCGCCCCAGCAAATTGCCTTGTGCCAGCCTTGCCCGGCCAGAAGCAGCGCCAGTCCGGCCCAAAGATAGAATTGCTCTTCAACCCCCACGCTCCAGAACACCCCGACCTGCCGCCATTCGTGCCAGACATAAGCGACGAGGACGTTGCCCATGAACAGGGCGTTGCCCATCCAGCTTGCCGGATCGGCCTGATTGCCTGTTCTTGCGGTCACCGTGATGAGCGATACGAACAGCGTGGCGAAATAGATTGGCCAGATGCGGAAAACCCGGTTCTCGAAGAAGTGGACCACTTCGCGACGCACCGTGGACTTGCCCTCTTCGATAACCACCCTGCGCCGGTTGAGAATCGAGATGATCAGGAATCCGCTCAACACGAAAAACAGGCGAACGCCAGCTCCGCCACTATCGACATGGAATTTGAAATAGAAGTTATGGGCAAGAATTACGAGGAAGACGGCAATAGTGCGAATGCCGTCAAGCCCCTTGATCCGGCCGACTTTTGCCTGGTGCTGTGACAGCAAGACACTGGTATCGCTCGATTTCGACACTGCCGCACCTGCCAATTCATTTGGTTGCAGTGCAACATCTAGCAGGAGATGCCCATCAAATCCATCGCGGCTGCGTCCGATCTGGCCAAGGCGGGGGCGGGGACGATCCGGTGCGCGATCAAAACCACATGCGCAGGCCAATGACCGCGCTTAGCTGTGACGGAGCCTCGCCATCAGCCTGGGCCAGACGGGCGGTTTCGCCCAGCTTCCGTTCCCAGTGGAGGCCGAGGTACGGAGCGAATTCGCGGCTGAATTCGTGGCGCAGACGCGCGCCCAGCTCAATTTTCTCCAGCCCCGCACCGATACCGAGTTCGGGCACGTCCTGCGCCGCCGCGTCGATCTCAAGCGAAGGTTGCAGGATCAGGCGCTGCGTCAGGCGGATGTCGTGTTCGGCTTCCAGCCGGAAATGCACGTCGCCCTTGTTCGAAACGAATGCATGGACGCTCGCTTCGAACCAATAGGGAGCGAGACCCTCCACCCCGACGACGCCATACGTCCGATCCGGCCCTGCATCGAAATCCTGCCTTACGCCAAGCTCGAAATTCCACCACGGATCGATCGCATGCCGCCATGCGGCGCGCACTTCGCCCGTTTCCAGCGGTTCGCCGAACGCGGCTTCGCCTTCGGTTTCGAAGGAGAGGCGGTCGATGTCACCGCCCAGCCAGCCCATGACTTGCCAGGCATAGCCATCCTTGCCGTTGCGCGGGCGGTATTCCAGCCGATCAGCGATCAGGGCATCGCCATGGAATCGGCCTTCCTGCGAAAAACCTGCCCGCGCTTTCGCCATGCGGGCCTTGTCCCAGAACGCGTCGGCGGGATGATCGGTGGGCAAGGGCGGCGGCACGGCATTGCCCACCTCGTCTGCCGTCGCGGGTGCCACGCCATGGCCGGAATGATCGACCTGTGCCGTCGCTTCCGCATCGGCGGGCATCTGGTGCATGGAATGGTCCATGCCCTGCATCGTGCCCATGGCGTGCCCGGCATGAGGGTCCTGCGCCTGCTGCGCCATGGCCGGAGCGGCAACGGTCAGCATCGCCCCCGCGATCATCACCGCCTTCATGCCGCATCGCCTTCGGCACGGACCGTTACCACGCGCATCATCCCGGCGTGCATGTGCAGCAGCATGTGGCAATGAAACGCCCAGTCGCCTTCGGCGTCGGCCGTCAGATCGAAGCTGCACTTCCCGCCCGGCAGCACGTTGACCGTATGCTTGCGCGGACGGTTGCCCGGCTCGCCCGTGACCAGTTCGAAGAAATGGCCGTGCAGGTGGATGGGGTGGGGCATCATGGTGTGGTTGATCAGGTTCACGCGCACCCGTTCGCCCTTGCGGAACGGGATCGGTTGCGCACCATCCGAAATCGTCTGGCCATCAATGGACCACATATAGCGTTCCATGTTGGCCGTAAGATTGACGTCGATCTGGCGCGCGGGCTGGCGCAAATCAGGATTGGCCTCGCGCGAACGCAGGTCTGCATAAGTCAGTACCCGATGGTCTGCGTCCTCCAGTCCGGTGGGCCGGTCCGCCAGCCGGTCGGTCGGCATAGGCGCAATCGTCGCCACGCCTGGTCCCGGCTTCACCCCCGGCGCCAGCGAAAGGTCGCGCATCTGCATCGAGTGACCGGCCATGCCGTGCATCTCCATGCCGCTCATGTCCATGCCGCTCATGTCCATACCCATGTCGCGCATGGTCAGGATCGGGCGTGAGCGCAAGGGCGGGACGGGGCCGACCATGCCGACCTGCGGGGCCAGCGTGGCGCGAACAAGGCCCGATCGGTCAATCGCCTCCGCAATGATCCCGAACGCCGCCGCCTCGGAGGGCTGGACGATCACGTCATAGGTCTCGGCAATCGCGATCTGGACTTCGTCGGTTTCAACCGGGGCCACGTTGCAGCCATCGGCGGCCACGACTGTCATCGGCAGGCCGGGGATGCGCACGTTGAAGTTGGTCATGGATGAAGCGTTGATGATGCGCAGCTTTACCCGCTCGCCGGGACGGAACAGCGCAGTCCAGTTGGCCAGTGTATCGTGGCCGTTGATCAGGAACGAATAAGTGGCGCCGGTCACGTCCGAAATGTCGGTCGCGTCCATGCGCATCTTCGCCCATGCCATGCGCTTGCTCAGGCTCTGGTCCTGGCCCTTGAGCAACCCGCCGACCGTCTGGCGCTGCCAGTTGTAATAGCCGCCCATGGTCTTGAGCTTTTGCAACTGGGTGTGCGGATCGACCGGACTCCAGTCTGCCAGCACCAGCACATATTCGCGGTCGAACGGCACAGTGGTGTCAGGCTCTGCCGGGTCGATCAGGATCGGGCCATAAAGCCCCACCGCTTCCTGCATGCCGGAATGCGAATGATACCAGAATGTGCCAGAGTGCATGACCGGGAATTCATAGGTGAACGTCTCGCCCGGATCGATGCCGGGAAACGACAGGCCCGGCACCCCGTCCATCTGGAACGGGACGAGCAACCCGTGCCAGTGGATCGAGGACTGTTCCTTGAGGCGGTTCGTAACCGCGATCTTCACGCTCTGCCCTTCGCGCAGGCGGATCAGCGGAGCAGGAATCGTGCCGTTGATCGCGATAGCCGAAGCGGAACGATCACCCACCGCAAAGCGCGCCTCGCCGATCTCCAGCCTGATCGTCTCGCCCGAAAGCGTTCCCCCGGTATCGCGCCCGGCCAGCGGCCCGGCACCTCGGCCATGGCCGCCATGTCCCGATTGCGCCCAGGCCGGGAATGGCGGCGCCACGGCCAGCACACCCGCACCCAGCAGCAAGCGACGACGATCGATCAGGAGTGTGTTTCGCATTGTCATGGAATACCCGCCAGACGTGGCCTTTCCAGCATGATGATGAAACCGCGCAAGAAAATTCGTCATGCAACGCCTGGGGTGCGGGCACAAATCGTCCTTCTTGCCAGCTTTGGCGATCATCATGACCGAACCGCAACAAAGTTTCCCCTTATCGGACCTTGACCGCGACAGCATTTGCCGAGCAAATCGCAGCCGGAGATCTGCCAGGTCCGTAACTTTTCAACGGGAGAATGCCCAAGTGTTCAGCCATGTAATGGTCGGCGCGGATGATATTGCCGCTGCCAGGACGTTCTACGACGCCACGTTCAAGGCATTCGGCGGGCCGGAAGCGATCACCGACCCGAAGGGGCGACTGATCTATCAGCACAACGGCGGGCTGTTCATCGTGACGAAGCCGATCAACGGCGATCCGGCATGTGGCGCCAACGGCGGCACCATCGGTTTTCGCATGAACCCCGAACAGGCGGACGCCTGGCACGCGGCAGGCCTGAGCGCTGGCGGCACCGCTTGCGAAGACCCACCGGGACCGCGCGAGGGTTCGCCCTATTACCTTGCCTACCTGCGCGACCCTTCGGGCAACAAGCTTTGCGCGCTGGACATAATCGCCTGATGCCGATCGAAACGGTCTCGACCAGCAAGGCGCATGGCGGAACGCTTGGCGTCTACAAGCACGAGTCCACGTCAACTGCGACGGGAATGACCTTTTCAGTCTTCCTGCCGCCGCAAGCCGCAGGTCTGGAGCAAGGCGCGAAACTGCCCGTGCTGATTTATCTTTCCGGCCTGACCTGCACCCACGCCAATGTGACCGACAAAGGCGAGTATCGCAGGGCGTGTGCCGAACGCGGCATCGTCTTCGTTGCGCCGGATACCAGTCCGCGCGGCGAAGGCGTGGCCGACGATCCTGCCGCCGCCTATGACTTCGGGCTTGGCGCAGGATTCTATGTCAACGCCACGCAAGCTCCGTTCGCGGCCCACTACCGCATGTGGGATTACATCGCGGACGAATTGCCCGCGCTGCTGGCGGCGAACTTTCCGGTCGATCCTGATCGCATGGGAATCACCGGCCATTCGATGGGCGGGCACGGCGCGCTGACGCTTGGCCTGACGTACCCGGAACGGTTCCGGTCGCTTTCGGCCTTTGCGCCAATTGTTGCGCCGGGTCAGGTGCCGTGGGGTCACAAGGCGCTGGGCGGCTATCTGGGCGATGATCGCACCGCGTGGCGGGCGCATGATGCCGTGGCGCTGATCGAGGATGGCAGGCGTCCGGCGGGCGCCGTGCTGGTGGATCAGGGCGATGCCGACGGCTTCCTTGCCGAACAGCTCCGCCCCGAACTGCTGGCGCAAGCATGCACGGCGGCGGGCATTGACCTGACGCTGCGGTTGCAGCCGGGCTATGACCACAGCTACAACTTCATTTCCAGCTTCATGGAAGATCATATCCGCTGGCATGCCGATCGGTTGTAAGCGGGCGTCGAACGGAAACGGCAGCGGTCAGGCAGGAAATTCGAGGGTATCGCATGAATGCTGTCCATACCGGCGTAATCGCGCAGACCATCCAGCTCGCGCTGGCACCGGTCTTCGTGCTGGTTGCCATCGGCAACATCATGAACATCCTGACCACGCGATTGGGACGCATCGTGGACCGGTCGCGTACGCTGCAGAAGCTGCATGGTGAAACCATCGGACCCGAACACGATGTGGTGGTGGTGGAAATCCGCTACGTCGACCGGCGCATTCACCTGATCGGGCGGGCGCTGCTGCTGCTCGTGCTGTCCGGCCTTGCTATCGGCGTGACCGTCGGATCGCTGTTCGTGGGCGAAATGATCGACCGCGAATTGCGCAACCTGACCGGCATCACCTTTTTCGTGGCGATCGGCCTGTTGATGATCGCGCTGGTCTATCTGCTGCTGGAAACGCGCATCGCCGCCAGTTCCCTGCGCCTGCCGCAGGAACTGCTGGAGCTTGAACGGGACATCTGAACGGTCAGGTCAGCAGCTTGCCGGTCTTCTCGCGGATCATGCCTTCGATCATGCGCTTGGCAAAGCCCAGGCTGGCGGGAATATCGACGTCCACCACCAGCTCGCTGTCGGTCAGTTCCACCGCGCAATCCACGCTATAGCCCATCGCGCCCACGGTCATGGTCATGTGATCGTCATCGGCAAAGGTCGTCGTGATCGTCGCCATGCTCTCGGCCTTTTCCATCGCCTTTGCTGCCTTGTCGCGCAGACGGCGGCGGGCTTCGTCCCGGCCGAGGGTATGGGGAATGGCAACACGCATCATACGTCCTTGTTTACAGCGATCTGGGGAACAGCAAGCTGAGGCGTGGCCTCTAGCCCTTCCCCATAGCGGTAGTCCAGATAGCGCCCACGCACAGCCAGCGCATCGAGATCGCCCGCCGCCAGTTGCCGCGTGATCTCGTCAATTTCCTTTGAAATCTTGCCCAGGCCCTCGCTCAATTGCTCATCGGCATTGCGACCGGCGCGCTCTTCCTTGCGCAAGTGCGGCGGGATCTTGCGCCAGCTTTCGACCATGCCGGGCAGGTGTTCGCCCACAAGGCGGCGCACTTCGCCCACGGCTGGCTCGGCCGGATCGATGCCTTCAAGCTGCACGCCCAACCCATCGAGCTGCACACCGATCTGATCGACCAGCCGCACCGCTGGCGCGGGGAGCGCAGGCCGCTGCGCTTCAAGCCACAGTTCCGTGCGCCCAACCATCGTCCGCACATCGCCCGAATTGAGCGCGGCAAGATCGGGCACTTTCAGCTTGGGAAACGTGGCGAAAAACCACAGCGTCCCCACGATCGCCAGCGCCAGCAGCATCACGCCGGTGATGCCGATGCCATCGAGCACCAGCCCCGCCGCCATCGCGCCCACCAATACCACGCCCACGGCCATCGCCATGCGCGCCAGCTTCTTGCCGCGATGCTGACGCTTCAGATCGGCCGAACGCTGGCCGATGCTGCGCCGTCCGCCCGCCTGCTGGCGAACGAGCGTTGATTTTGCCTCGGCAAGGATGCGCTGGCTGTCCTGCGCGGGAGAATTGGCCATCAGTGCCTCAAACCTCCAGGCTCAACAGCGGCGAACTGTCCGGTCCGGCGAGCTTTGCTTGCGCCGCGCCTTCTGCCCGCGCGATATAGCCCTTCGATTTCTCGACCTCGCCCGAAAGCGTATCGACCGTCTGCTTCATCGAATCGAGCGCCTTCAGCTTGAACGTGTCGATCGTGTCCATCGTGTCGTAAATGTTCTGGAACGCGCGTTGCAGCGTTTCCAGCGGGATCGTGCTGGCGGCGGCCAGTTCGTGAATCTTGCCGGTCTGTTCGCGCAGCAGTTTGCCGGTACTATCGATCATGTTGGCGGTGGTGGTGTTAAGTGCGGTAATCTGTTGCAGGACCAGCCGCTGGTTGGTCATCGCCTGCGCCACGGTCACCGCGGTGCGCAGCGCTGCGACGGTCGTCGTGCTGGCGCGGTCCACGCCCTTGACCAGTTCGACGTTGTTCTTCTTGACCAGATCGAGCGCGAGATAGCCCTGCACCGTGACAGCCATCTGCGTGAGCAGGTCCTGTGTACGCTGGCGGGTGTAGAACAGAGCGGTTTCGCGGATCGCCTTGGCCTTGGCGGGATCGGTGTGATCCAGATCGGCGGCGGCTTCCTCCAGCCTGGCGTCCAGTGTCTTGGAGATAAGGATCATCTGCTCCAGATTGCCCATCGCCTCCCACAGCTTGCTGCGCTCGACGTCGATGGCGGCGTTGTCCATCAGCAATTCGTCCTTGCCTGAGGCAAGGCGTTCAAGGATTGCCTTGATGTGGCCCTGCGCCGAGACATAACCATCGAAATACTTCTTCATGCTGTTGCCGAAGGGAATGATTCCGAGGATCTTCCGGCCGGTGGACAGCTTGCCCTGCTTGCCCGGATCAAGCTCCTCCACGGTGCGGCGCAGTGCGGCCAGATCGGACCCCACGCCGCTGTCCTTGTCCATCGCGCGGATCGGGCGGTCAAGGAAGCGGTTGGCCATGCCCGCCGCTTGTGAAATTTCCTTGCGGCCCATGTTGGTCAACTGATCGACCTTCTTGCCGAACTCCGGGCTTTGCGCATCCTGCGCGATCAGATCGGCCACGAAGGCATCGACCTTCGATTCCAGCTTCGAACGGTTTTCGTCCGATACCGGCACCAGTCCGGCGGCCTGAACGGGCGCGACGACCGGCACCGGATCGGGCGGCGTCAGCGTCAAGGGGCTGGCGGTTGCAGTCTCGGTCAAAGTCGTGGCCATCGCAATCGTGCTTTCCAGAAAGGATCAACCGGCAACATGGGATTTCATCTCGCCCTGTGCAAGCTGTATTATAGCTGCAATACAGCAACAGGCGAACGGCCATATCGACGCGGGACCTGTCGCGTTCCATGAACTGCATCATGGAAAACGGAATGCGATGCGCGATATTCGGGGCAAGCGGCGGAATCGGCGCGGCATTAGTCACCTTGCTGGCCGCGCGTGACGACGTTGCGCAAGTTCACGCGGTGGCACGAAAGCACCCGGCAGCAGCGCCCAAGGTCCACTCGCATACTTTCGATCTGACTGACGAAACGACCATCGCCACCGCCTGCGTTGAAATCGCTGCCCCGCTCGATCTGGTGATCGTCGCGACAGGGCTACTGGTGCGCGATAATGGCGATGGCCCGGAGAAATCCTGGCGCACCCTGAATGCCGGGGCGATGGCGGAAATGTTCGCGATCAACACCATCGGTCCTGCGCTGATCGGCAAGCATTGCGCGCCGCTGTTGCGCAAGGGCGGGAGGCCGGTGTTCGCGGCAATCTCGGCAAAGGTCGGTTCGATCACCGACAACCGGCTTGGTGGCTGGCATTCCTATCGCGCTTCCAAGGCCGCGCTCAACATGATGGTACGCAACTTCGCGATCGAACTTGGCCGAAGCAATCCCGCCGCGATTGCCGTGACGTTGCATCCCGGCACGGTCGATACGCCGCTTTCCCGTCCGTTCCAGCGCAGGGTGCCGCCCGAACGGCTGTTCACCCCCGCGCAGTCCGCCGCGCACCTGCTCCGCGTGATCGACGCGCTTTCGGGTGCCTACAGCGGAAAACTGATGTCATGGGACGGCTCGGAGCTCCCATTCTGATCCACTTCGAATTTCACACAGTGTAACTTTTCAAGTCTCCATTTCTGGCTCCCGGCGCAAGCCCTGATAAGCTGCAATCCGAGCCAATCAGGCTGACGGCGGGCTAATCCGCTGCGCCTGTTGGGATTGAGGAGGCAGGGATGAAGGGAATGATCGGCCCGATTCTGGCCATCGGGGCCATGGCTTGCGCTGCGCCCCTATTGGCAGCACAGAAACGCGGCGAAGCGCAAGGCCTGCGCCCGCCCGAAGTGATCTACGCCAAGACCTGCGGCTATTGCCACGGCCGCAATGTCGGCCCGATCATCCTCGGCCGTGCGCTTCCCGCCGAAAGCATCGCGTACATCGTGCGTCACGGCCAGAACGGCATGCCCGCGTTCCGCCCGACCGAAATCAAGCCATCCGAACTCGATGCGCTGGCCATCTGGATCGAAAAAAGCACGGCACGTAGCGGAGAGCACGGACAATGAGCGGCATCGACATGGACCGTCGCGGGCTGCTTGGCGCCGGCATTCTCGGCGCTGCCAGCTTGGGCCTTGGTACAAGTGCCAGCGCAAAGAACCCCGCCCCGCTCGCGCCGGGCCTGACCAAGGCCGATTTTTCCAGCGCCATGAAAGCATTTCGCGGCGTCGTCGGCGCGGAATGGGTGTTCGGTGATGAAGAGGCCGTAGCGCCCTACGCCAAGGTCTATGTGCCCGATCCGGCCAACCGTCATGTGCCGGTGGGCGCGGTCTGCCCCGAAACGGTGGAGCAGGTGCAGGAAATCGTCCGCATCGCCAACAAGTACCGCCAGCCGATCTGGCCGATCTCAACCGGCAAGAACATGGGCTATGGCATGGCCGCGCCCGCCACGCCCGGCCAGGTTGTGCTCGACCTCAAGCGGATGAACCGCATTCTTGAAGTGGACGCGGACCTCGGCACCTGCCTGCTCGAACCCGGCGTCACTTGCCAGCAGCTCAAGGATTATCTCGTCGAAAACAACATCCCGTTGTGGATCGATGTGCCGACGGTCGGCCCTATCGCCTCACCCGTTGGCAACACGCTGGATCGCGGCGTGGGCTACACGCCTTATGGCGAACACTTCATGTTCCAGTGCGGCATGGAAGTGGTGCTGGCCGATGGGCAGGTCATGCGCACCGGGATGGGATCGATCAAGGGCAGCACCGCGTGGCAGGCATTCAAGTGGGGCTACGGGCCTTATCTCGATGGCCTGTTCACCCAGTCGAACTTCGGCGTCGTCACCAAGATGGGCCTCTGGCTGATGCCCAAGCCCCCGGTCTACAAACCGTTCATGGTGCGCCACGCAGAAATGGGCGACGTGCCGCGCATCATCGAGGCGATGCGTCCTTTGCGCGTCTCCAACCTTGTTGCCAATTGCAATCTGATGATGAGCGCATCGTATCAGCTCGCCATGTTCAAGCGCCGCAATGAAATCGTGCCCGATGGCGCGATGCTGGACGAAGCATCGCTCAAGAAAGCGGCCAAGGCGAATGGTCTCGGCATGTGGAACACATATTTCGCGCTCTATGGCACCGAACAGACCGTGGCTGCGGTCGAGCCGATCATCCGCGCCAGCCTGACGGCCAGCGGCGGCGAAGTGCTGACCTCTGCCGAAATGGGCGACAACCCGTGGTTCCACCACCACTCCACGCTGATGGAAGGCGGGCTGAACCTTGATGAGATCGGCCTGCTGCGCTGGCGCGGCGCGGGCGGCGGTCTTGCGTGGTTTGCGCCGGTTGCCGCAGCGCGGGGGATCGAAGCCGAACGCCAGACCGTGCTCGCCAAGGAAATCGTCGAGAAGTGGGGCTTTGATTACACCGCCGCTTACGCCATCGGGTGGCGCGACCTGCACCACATCCTTGCGCTGCTGTTCGACAAATCCGATCCCGAACAGGAAAAGAAGGCGGACGGCTGCTATCGCGAACTGGTCATCCGGTTTGGCGCGCAAGGCTGGGCCAGCTACCGAACCGGGGTCAATTCGATGGACCTTGTCGCGCAGCAATATGGCGAAGTGAACCGCGGCTTCAACGCCAGGATCAAGCACGCGCTCGATCCCAACGGCATCCTTGCTCCCGGCAAATCAGGGATCATGTGATGGAACGCTTTGCAGGAAAAGCCGTGTTGATCACCGGCGCGGCCACGGGCATTGGCCGCGCCACCGCGCTTGCCTTTGCGCGCGAAGGTGCCTCTGTAATGATCGGTGATATCGATGCGCGGGCAGAGGAAACCGTCGCGATGATCGTAGGCGAAGGCGGCACCGCCGCGTTCCGCCATACCGATGTGCGCAAGGCCGCCGATCTTGACGCGCTGGTCGCGGCTTGCGTCGAACGCTTCGGGCGGATGGACGCGGCGTTCAATAACGCCGGAGTCCTGCCCCCGCAACGCCCGATCCACGAAGTGACCGAGGACGAACTTGACCTTGCCATCGACGTCGATTTCAAGGGCGTGTTCTTTGCCATGCAGGCCGAAATCCGCCACTTCCTGAAAGTGGGCGGCGGGGCCATCGTCAACACCGCCAGCGTCGGCGCGCTGATCGCGGACCCCAACATGAGCGCCTATTGCGCAATGAAACACGCGGTGGCGGGCCTGACCAAGGCAGGCGCGGTCGAATATGCACGCGCGAACATCCGCGTAAACGCCATCGCGCCCGGCTTTGTCGTCACGCCGATGACCCAGCACTGGGCCGACAGCAACGCGTTCACCGACATGTTCTTTGCCCAGAACATTTCGGGCCGCGCCGCACGGCCTGAAGAAATTGCGCCCACCGTGCTGCATCTGTGCTCGGACGGCGCAGGCTTCATCAACGGCGCGACTTTCACCATTGACGGCGGCCAGACGGCGCACTGACTTTGTGCTGAGTCAGTCCAGCGCAGGCGAGATACCGCGCCAGTCGAACCATTCGGCATAAGGGTGGCAAGTTGCCACCACGGCCTCGCGTCCTGCGGCGCAAGTTCCGTCCCACAGGGTCAGCCGCAATTCAACATCGCGGCGGTCCTTGCACCATTCCAGTCCGACGCGGGCGAGTTGCCGCTCCGGTGTTGCCCGCGCACCGGCGCGGCGGAGAGACCGGGCAACGGAATCGCGTTCAGGCTGGGGCACATATTGCATCACCATCGAATGGAACACCACGCGGCGCACACCTTCGGGCTGCGGCTGGGCGAGTTGCCGTGCAAGCCAGGGTCCGGCGCTGCCCTGTTCCACGTGCGGGACATGCTGATGCGCAATTTCAATCGCGCCGCGCAACCGCTTCATCCGCGCGGGAATGCCGGGCCAGGTGCAGGCGTAAAGCCGTTCACGATGATCGGGGCGGGCGATGTCCAGTGGGGCCAGATCGGCACCGCGGGCGCTTGCGATGAATGGCAGCATTGCCGGGACCGCTTGCCCTCGCCAGTTCGGCGCAATGGAGACCGCGCTATCGCGCGGTCCCATCAATGTTCCGCCAAGTTTGAAGGCATAGTGCGCCAGATTGAGATTCAGCCCCGCGCTTGATCCGAGTTCCAGCAATTCCGAGCGGAGGCCATGACGCCTGTCCAGTTCGGCAAGCACACCCATAAGTCCGGCGATCCGTGCCACTTCGTTGGTCTGGGTGGGTCTGGACACCCATCGAAGCATGGCGTCTTCGTTCGTGGTCAAGGCCTGCGCGACCGCCAGATCGAACCCGATGGCACTATCGGTCTGCGACAATTGCGACAGAAGTGGCGCACGACCGCTGCGGGCCAGCGCATGAAGACCGGCATTCAGGCGGAACGCCACACCCGATGACGCAAGGTCATCCGGCCAGTTTCGGATCAGTGCATGCAGACATGGCGCCAGCGAAAGCGTGTGCGCGCAGGCTTCCAGCACAGAGGCCACATAGCTGGCCCCCAGCGCGGCAGCCTTGCCCGCCTCGCGTTCGAAGTATGCGGCGCACCGGTCCCCTTGGTGGAGGACCGGTCGGTCAGCACGATCAAGCGGCAGGATATGGACAAGGCCAGACAACAATCAGAACTTTCGGCCGCAGGTTGAACCCGGCAACCCTTAACCATCCCGGCTTTTACCGCGTTAAATGCAGACTACGTAAATGCCCTGATATTCAGACAATTCATCGATTTTCCTCCATCATACTTGCGGCGACTACCTAATGATCTCCCAAGACGTGGTTAAAACCGCACCCGCTAGATGGCGACACGGAATTTCCACTGATGAGGGTCTGATGAAAAACTGGCATTACCTAGTCTGCACCGTTCTTGCTTCTGGCATTACCGGCACGGCATACGCATCCGAAGCCGAAGCGAAGGGCGGTCAATCGCAAGAGCAGACCCCCGTTGTGACCAAAGCCCCGGCCGGCAAAGCCTTCAGCACCGGCGTAGCGAAAGGCCGCGATCTGCTCGACACGGCGATTTCGGCGAGCGTCATCGACGAGGTTGATCTCAAGAATATCTCGGCAACTTCGATCGCCGGGATATTGCAGAACATCCCCGGCATCCGTTCCGAGACATCCGATATTGACGGCGTCTCCTCGATCACCGTGCGCGGCCTGCCGCTGGCGGCAACAGGATCGAAGTTCCTGCAAATCCAGGAAGACGGCCTGCCCGTCCTGGAATTTGGCGACATCAGCTTCGCAACGCCCGACACGTTCGTTCGGGCCGACCTTACCTTGTCGCAGATCCAGGTGATCCGAGGCGGGTCTGCTTCGACATTTTCCTCGAACTCGCCCGGCGGTGTCGTCAACCTGCTTTCCAAGACCGGTGAGACGCAAGGCGGCACGATCCAGCTTTCCAGCGGCCTTGGCCACGATCTGAACCGGATCGATCTGGAATATGGCAGTCCGCTCGGTGAGGGCTGGCGCTTCCACGTGGGTGGTTTTTACCGACAGGGCGAAGGTCCGCGCGAACTTGGTTATGACGGATTTCGCGGCGGGCAGGTCAAGTTCAACGTAACCCGGCAACTGGCCGATGGATACATTCGCATTTATGCAAAGTATCTCGATGATCGCCAGATCAACTATTCGCAGACGCCGGTATTGCTGACAGGGACCAACGACAAGCCTGTCATAACCGACATTCCCGGTCTGAGCGCACGGGGTGATGTGCTGGCCTCCGGGTTTACCTCGCAGTTTCTGGCGGTTGATCGCAACAACGGATCGGAATCCGTCGACAGCCGTGACGGCATTCATGCCATCGTCAAGGCGCTCGGCTTCGAAGCGCAGTTCGATGTGGCTGGCTGGACGGTCAGCAACCGCTTCCGCCATGCCGACATCGGCGGGGAATACAACGAATCATCCCTGGCCCTGACCGCACCAGCCAGTGTCATCGCCACGACTTTCGGCGGACCTGGCGCCACACTGTCCTATGCCACCGGGCCAAACGCCGGGCAGCAGATCCTTGCCCCGGACAGTCTCAACGGCAATGGATTGCTGGCAGTTCGCACCCGAATGCATGCCACACTCGACGATATCAGCAACACCACCAACGATCTGCGCGCCAGCCGCGTCTGGCCAGTGGGTGGCGGCAAGCTGACCACGACGATGGGATTGTACACTTCGTCACAGCGCATCGAATCGACCTGGGGATTTGTCGGGACGGTCAGCGATGTCGTGGGCGGCGGCAAATCCGCAGCGGTCGATGTAACCACCGCCGCCGGTATCCGCCAGACCGATGGTGGCACGCAGGCATATGGTTTCAGCCTCGGCCTGCCGCTCGCCACGGCCCATGACTCCTATAACCTCACCTATCGCGTGACTGCCCCCTACGGTTCGATCAACTACCAGATCGGCAAGCTGGCCATCGGCGGCAGCGTCCGATTTGATCGCGGCACGACCAAGGGCACGGTCATCAGTGCAAGCCTTGGCGACGGACGCGTCGGGGTCGGTTCGGTCGATGTCAACGGCGACGGCGTGATTTCCGCGGCGGAATCCCGTTCCGCCATCCTGCCGCTGGATCGCCCCGGCACGGTCGATTACGGTTACGATTACCTCTCGTATTCTACCGGTGTGAATTACCGGATGGCCGATGCGCTGTCGGTATTCGCGCGGTACAGCCGTGGCGCGCGGGCCAATGCCAACCGTATCGTCAGAGTTCCGAACATCGATTTCGGATCGGGCCAGTTAGCAGATCCGGCGCTTGCATTCGGCGTCGTGAAACAGGCTGAGGGCGGCGTGAAGTTCCGGCAGGACGGACTGAGCGTATTCGTTACCGGATTCTGGGCTTCGACGGTCGAACGCACTGTCCAGGTGGCCGCAAACGCCACCGGGGAATCGGTAATCCTGAATATCGATCGCACGTACAGCGCCAAGGGCGTCGAACTTGAAAGCGAAGTCCGTCGGGGACCGTTTTCGATGATGGTCGGGGCCACATGGACCCGCGCCGCAATCGACAAGGACGTTTCCAACCCGGCGCTCAACGGCAACCGCCCGCGTCACATCCCGACCCTGTCGTTTCAGGCGCGCCCGCAAGTGCAACTGGACCGCGTAACCTTCGGCACCGTGATCAACGGCACCGCCAGCAGCTTTGCCCAGGATACCAACCTCCTGAAACAGCCGGGCTATGTACTGGTCAGCCCGTTCCTTCAGGTCCGTCCGACAGAGCGGTTCCAGATCGGCATCAATGCCTTCAACGTCTTCAACAAGTTGGCCATCGTGCAACTTGCTTCGGCGGCAATCCCGGCATCGGGCATTGCCAACGCGCAAGTGATGAACGGACGAACCGTCACGGCATCTGCCCGCTTCTCGTTCTGACGCCGCTATCGGACCCGTCCTTCGCGGGCGGGTCCGACCCTTCTGGTCGCAAAATCAAGGTGCAGCCTGTGTTCGAAAACATGAACATCCCCCGCAAACTCGGATTCGCGTTCGTCGCGCTGAACGTCACCGCCGCGCTGATGATGATCGTCTTCGGGATCAGCCTGGCGATGGTAGGCAACATCTCGGTGCGCAATACCGAGGCGCAGGTGGTTCTCGCCGATACGCTGTCGCTGGAAACTGCACTGCTGCGCCAGAACAGCCAGATGCGGGGTTTCCTCATCACCGCGGACGAATCCTATCTCAAATCCTATTACGAAGGGCGCGACGATTACGATGCGGCCTCGGCCAAGCTCGAATCGCTGCTCGACGAGGAGCACAAGGGACTGGTGCGCGAATCGCGCAAGGAAACCGAAGCATGGCGACAGAACTGGGGCGACAAGACCATCGCCATGGTCAAGGCAGGCCAGCGCGATCTGGCGCAGGAGACCGTTCGTTCAGCAGGAAAGGCCGTGCTGGTCAGCGCCGCGGTTCTCCCCTTGCGCGAAATTCGCGACGATCATGAAAAGCTGATCGCACAGAACACCGCATCGCAGGACAGCGCGATCTTCTTTGCATGGCTGGCACTGGGTATCGGCGGCGCCACGCTGATCGGGCTGACCCTGATGCTGTCGCGCAAGCTCAGCACCAACATCGCACGGCCGATTTCGGAAATGACCGAAACGATGACCGCACTGGCCCGCGGCGAGAACAATCACCCCATTCCCGGCACCGGACGTGCCAACGAACTGGGCGACATGGCCAAGGCCGTCACCGTTTTCCGCGATGCAGCTCTGGAACGTGCGCGCGCAGTTGCCCAACGCGAACAGGCGATGGCCAAGATCGGCGAACAGTTGCATGCCGTGGCCAATGCCGATCTCAGCGTACGCCTTGTCGATCTGCCGCCCGCCTTCGCCACCGTGGCCAACGATTTCAACGATGCCATGTCGCGGCTGTGCGATGCCATGGGGCAGGTGCAGGACAGCATCAGCACCATCGATCTGACCTCCAGCGAAATTCGCCAGGCCACGACCGATCTTGCAACCCGCAGCGAGCAGCAGGCCGCCAGCCTCCAGGCTTCGTCCAGCGCGATGGATGATCTTACCAACAAGATCGAGGACTATGCCAAGATTGCAGGCGAGGTAAGCCATTCCATGGTCGAAGCGCGCGGCGAAGCCGAAAGCGGCGGCGCGATCGTCGGCAAGGCGATCGAGGCGATGGACAAGGTCGAACGCGCCAGCGCCGAGATTTCGGACATCACCACGATGATCGACGGGATTGCGTTCCAGACCAACCTTCTCGCGCTTAACGCAGGCGTCGAGGCCGCGCGTGCAGGTGAAGCGGGCAAGGGCTTTGCGGTCGTGGCGTCCGAAGTGCGGGCACTGGCGCTACGCGCAACGGAAGCCGCCAATGCCATCAAGCAGCGGGTTCAGGCCGTAACCACTTATGTCCAGTCGGGCGTAGGGCTGGTCAACGAAACGGGAACCGCGCTCGAACGCATCATCAACCGCGTCGCCACGGTCACCACATCGATTTCCAGCATTGCCCAAACGGCCGAACAGCAATCGCAGACGCTGCGCAAGATCAACGTGGCGATCAACGCCATGGACCAGATGACCCAGCAGAATGCCGCGATGGTCGAGGAAACCAACGCCGCCACCAAGAACCTGACGACGGAATCCACCCAGCTTTCGCAGGCTTTTGCCAGCTTCAAGATCGGCGATGAAAAACCGCACCTGATGCATCGCGGCTATGCCGCACCGGCCCCTGTGGCCGCACCCCGGCAAGCATCGCGCGTGGCCCCTGCGCCTGCACCAAAGCTCGCAACCATGGGCAACGCTGCACTGGACGCGGACTGGTCGGAATTCTGATTACGCGCCCCGCCCTGCGTCAGCGTTCCGGCTCCTGATGGAGCCAGGCCGCCTGGCGCGGGGCGCGGCGGGTGCGGCTCCATTCCTCCAGCATTTGCGGCGCCAGCGCCTTCAACTCGGCATGCTGGTCCGGCGTACCGATATTGCAGGCCAGTTCCAGCCGGTGGCCATTGGGATCGAAGAAGTAGATCGAGCGGAAGATGCCGTGATACGTCGGCCCCAGCACTTCCACGCCCTGTGCCTCGATATGGGCCTTCGCCGCCAGCAGCGCGGCCTCGTCAGGCACTTCGAAGGCAATATGCTGAACCCAGGCAGGCGTTGCCGGATCACGCCCCATCGCAGGCTGGTTCGGCAATTCGAAGAATGCGAGCACATTGCCGCCGCCCGCATCGAGAAACACATGCATGTAGGGATCGTATTCACCGGTGGAGGGCACCTTGTCCTCGGCGAAGGCGGTGACGTAGGCCATGCCCAGCACACGGGCGTACCATTCGACAGTCTGCGCTGCGTCCCGGCAACGGTAGGCCACGTGATGAATACGCGACAGGTTCGGGGCTGTGGTCACCTGGCGTCTTCCACCTGCAATACGCCCCGGCGCATCTGGTCGCGCTCCATCGATTTGAACAGGGCGGTGAAGTTGCCGTTGCCAAAGCCTTCATCGCGCTTTCTCTGGATGAATTCAAAGAACACCGGGCCGATAACCGTCTCGGAGAATATCTGCAGCAACAGGCGCGGATCGCCGTCCTCGGTCGAACCATCGAGCAGGATTCCGCGCTTCTGGAGTTCGTCCACCGGCTCGCCATGTCCCGGAAGCCGCTCTTCCAGCATCTCGTAATAGGTGGCAGGCGGCGCAGACATGAACGGTGTGCCCAGTGCCTTCAGCTTGTCCCAACACCCTGGCAGATCGTCACAGGCAAAGGCGATGTGCTGGATGCCCTCGCCATTGTAGGCGCGCAGGAACTCGTCGATCTGTCCCCCGCCCGCCTTTCCTTCCTCGTTCAGGGGAATGCGGATCAGCCCATCTGGCGCGGTCATCGCGCGGCTGGTCAGGCCGGTATATTCGCCCTTGATATCGAAATAGCGGATTTCCTTGAACCCGAAGATCCGCTCGTAAAACGCTGCCCAGTGGGCCATGCGCCCCCCATAGACATTGTGCGTCAGGTGATCGATCGTGTGGAAGCCCGCGCCCGCCGGATGCCTGTCCACGCCCGGCAAATAGCGGAAGTCGATGTCGTAGATCGAGATGTCCTCGTCGTAGCGATCAATCAGATATATGATCGAACCGCCGATGCCGCGAATTGCGGGCAGGCGTAACTGCATCGGTCCGGTCTCGACATGGACCGGCTCCGCCCCCCGCTCGACCGCCACTTGATAAGCCTTTGCCGCGTCCTTTACCCGCCAGCCCATCCCGCAGGCTGAAGCGCCGTGCTCTGCGGCAAAATAGGCTGCCGGGCTGCGCGGTTCGTAATTGGCGATCAGGTTGATCCCGCCCTGCCGCCACAAGTGCACGTCTTTGGTGCGGTGATCGGCGACATGGGCAAACCCCATGGCAGCGAAAACAGGTTCCAGCAGACCCTTTTCAGGCGCGGTGAACTCGATGAATTCGAAGCCATCGAGGCGCAGCGGATTTGGCAAGCCTGTAGCGGGGGAAACGTCCAACGGCATCGCTCCTTTATTTCGTTTCACTTGATACCATTTTTCGCAAAGAATGTCACCTCCGATCTCGCCGATGACTTAACGCCACCCTTTTTGTGATGTTATCTTGTATCATCAAACGAATCGCATTATTGGCTCGCCCATATCGAAAGGGATCGCCACCGATGAAGTTTCCAGCCCTCCTCGCAAGCTGCTCAGCCCTCGCCGCCTTCGCCCTGGCTGCGCCAGCATCGGCTGAAGACGGTGAACAGGACACGCACGTCCAGCCATCGTCGCAGATCGTCGTCACCGCCGCGTTCAACCGTGATCGGCAGGATGTCATCTCCGGCGTTTCGGTCCTGCAAGGCGAAGCGCTGACCCAGTCGCTGCGGCCCACGCTGGGCGAAATGCTTGATCGCACACCCGGCGTTTCGGCCACATCGTTCGGCCCCAACGCCTCGCGCCCGGTCCTGCGCGGGCTTCAGGGTGAACGCGTACGCATCCTCACCGACGGCATCGGGGCGTTCGACGTATCGAACACCAGTGCCGATCATGCCGTGGTGATCAATCCCCTGCTGGCCGAACGCATCGAAGTGCTGCGCGGCCCCGCGACCCTGCTATTCGGCTCATCGGCCATCGGCGGCGTGGTCAACGTGATCGACAAGCGCATTCCGCGCGTCATCCCCGAAGAACCGGCCCACGTCGACATGATCGCCAGCTATGGCTCGGCCGCCAATGAACGCGCGATCGGCGGCGCGGTGGATGTTCCACTCGGCGGCAAGTTCGTCATCCACGCCGATGGCAGTTACCTCAAGACCGGCAACCTTCGCGTCGGCGATTATGTGCTGGCCCCCCGCGCCCGGCTGACCGCACTGGCCAATGCTGGCAGTGAAACCGAGGATCAGATCGCCGAAGGCATCGATTTTGCCGCCAATGCCGCGCTGAAGGACAAGCTGCCCAATTCGCAGGCTGAAACATGGACAGCGGGCGTCGGTGCATCGCTGATTACAGAAACCGGCAATCTCGGCATCGCCTACAGCCGCTACGACAGCCTCTACGGCATCCCCGTCCGCCATGCGATCCAGCCGGATCAGGAGCAGGAAGGCCCACGCCTCGATGTGGTGCAGGACCGCCTCGATCTTCGCGCCGAAGTGGAAACCGGCGGCAGCCTGATCAAGTCGATCCGCGCCCGCGCGGGCTTTGCCAGCTATCGCCACTTCGAACTCGAACCCGATGGCGCGGTGGGCACCGCGTTCTACAACAAGGGGCTGGAGGGCCGCGTCGAACTGGTGCAGGCAGACCGGGGTGCGTGGAAGGGTGCCAGCGGCGTCCAGTACTTCTCACGCGATTTCAACGTGATCGGCGATGAAGCCTTTCTCCCCAGGAACTCCACCCAGCAATTCGGCGTTTTCACGCTCCAGCAGCTCGATTTCGGCGCGCTCAAGCTGGAAGGCGGCGCACGCTACGAACACTCCGTTCTGGAAGCCAAGCCCCTGCTTGACCAGACTCAGTTCTTCAGCGGCAAACGCACGTTCGATACCGTCTCCGGTTCGGTCGGCGCATCCTATGCGCTCACGTCCGACTGGCGCTTTGGCGTGAACCTTTCGCGCACGGTGCGGGCGCCATCGGGCGAGGAACTGTTTGCCAACGGACCCCATGCGGGTACGCAGGCGTTCGAAGTGGGGAACCCCGATTTCCGCACCGAACGCGCATGGGGCCTCGAAGCCGTGCTGCGCGGGCGCGGCGAAGGCTACAGCCTCGAAGCATCGGCCTATCATAGCTGGTTCAGCAATTTCATTTATGAAAACCTGACTGGCGCGGTCGAGGACGGACTGCCGGTATTCCAGTTTGGCCAGGCCGATGCGCGCTACTATGGCTTCGAAATTCAAGGCACGGCCACGCTCGCCAGCTTCAACGGAATCGATCTCGTCGCCGATGGCCTGGCCGATTACGTCCACGCCAATATCAAGGACATCGGCCCCGCCCCGCGCATCCCGCCGCTGCGCCTGCAGGGCGGCCTCGCGCTCAACGGCAGCAAGATGGACCTGCGCGGCGAAGTGGAATGGAGCGACAGCCAGACCCGCACCACCGCGTTCGAAACGCAGACCGGCAGCTTCACGCTGGTCAATGCCGAAATCAATTACCGCCCGTGGGGCAGCACCCGCCCGCTCTCGTTCGCGCTGTCGGCCAACAACATCTTCGATGTCGACGCCCGCCGCCACGCCTCGGTCCTCAAGGACTTCGCCCCGCTTGCCGGACGCGACATCCGCATTACCGCGCGGGCAAGTTTCTGAACTGAAAAGGGAAAAAGTGGTGGACCCGTCGGGACTCGAACCCGAGACCTACAGATTAAAAGTCCGTTGCTCTACCAACTGAGCTACGGGTCCACACCGCTCTGATTCATGCGCGAACCACTGCGTGGCGCGTCACCTAGGGGGCGCGGCGCGGCGGGTCAAGCGGGCGAACAGATGTTTGATCGTCAACCCGGTCAATGGATCGCGCCAGCCGGGCGTTACGCTGACAGCCGGGCGCAGCACGAAGGCACGCTTGCGGAATTCGGGGTGCGGCACGGTCAGCCGGTCATCCGCCCAGCCCCCGCCCGACCACAGCACGATATCGAGATCGAGCGTACGCGCGCGCCAGCGCTGGCCCCGGCGGCGCCTGCCAAAGCGGGTCTCGATATCCTGCAACAGATCCAGCAGTTGCAGCGGTTCCAGCACTGTCTCGATCAAAGCCGCGCCATTGGCGTATTCGCGCAGCGATGGTCCCAGCGGACGGCTGCGCAGGATCGGGCTGGCAGAATGCATCGTAACGCCCTGCGCATCGAGTTCCGCCAATGCCGCCCGCAGGATCGCCTGAGGACTGCCATGGCGCGCATGCCGCTGGTTCGATCCCAGCGCGATCACATAGCGGTTCACACGTCCTCGGACAGACGCGTGTAAAGCTGCGGGCGACGGTCGCGGAAGAAACCCATTCCGGCGCGGTGCGTGGCGGCACGTTTCAGGTCGATCGTGGCCAGCAGTCCGCCGATTTCGCTTGCGCCGAATTCCGCGATGAAATCGCCCCATTCATCGCTGATGAAGCTGTGACCGTAGAATCGTTGCCCGTCCTCGCTACCGATGCGGTTGGCGGCGATCACCGGCATGCAGTTTGAAACCGCATGGCCCAGCATCGCGCGCCGCCACATGCGGCTGGTGTCGAGATCGGCGTCATAGGGTTCGGTGCCGATGGCAGTGGGATAGAACAGCAGTTCCGCCCCCATCAGCGCCATCGCGCGCGCGCATTCGGGATACCACTGGTCCCAGCAAACCCCGACGCCGATGCGCGTACCGAACACGTCCCACACCTTGAACCCGGTGTTGCCGGGGCGGAAATAGTACTTTTCCTCGTACCCTGGGCCATCGGGAATATGGCTTTTGCGATAGATGCCCATGATCTCGCCATCCGGGCCTATCATCGCCAGCGTATTGTAGTAATGGTGCCCGTCGCGCTCGAAGAAACTGGTCGGGATGGCGATGCCCAGCGCCTTGGCAAGTTTGCGCATTTCGCGCACCGATGGGTCCTGCTCCAGCGGATAAGCAAGCGAAAACAGCGCTTCGTCCTCAACCTTGCAGAAGTATGGCGCGGCGAACAGTTCAGGCGGCAGCACGATCTGCGCGCCGTCTTTGGCCGCCTCCTCCACCAGTGCGGCAACGGCAGCGATATTCTCGGCCTCGCCCGCATTCAGGGCAAGTTGCAGGGCGGCGACGGTGATCTGGCTCATGCCGTGTGACCTAAGCCGCCGCCCGCATCAATTCAACCGTCGCCGCGACCTGTCATATCATGGCCGCTTGCGGAACAGCAGCGTCATGCGGTCGCTTTCACCGATGGCTTGCATCTTCGCCTTTTCGGCATCGTCCTTGGCACCGTCCATCGCAGGCGGCAGCGTCCACACGCCGCCCGGCCAGTTGGCGGGGTCCTTGGGATTGGCATTGGCCTCGCTTTTGCCTACGAAAGTGAAGCCGTTCACTTCCATGAACTTGATCACGTCGGCCTCGCGCAGATAGCCCTTGCTGCCATCGGTGAACGCATAGGGCGCATCGGCCCTGGCACGGTGCTGTTCAATGCCGATCATGCCATCGGGCTTGAGCATATCGCGCATCTTCTTGATTTCGCTGTCCGCGATGTTCCAGCGCATCAGGTTGTGCATCATCCGCATGATCAGGATACGGTCAAAGCTGCCCTTCTCGCCTTCGGGCACGGCATCGAGCGTATATCCGGCAAACCGATCTGCCGGTTGGCCCGACCAGCCGGCAACATCAGCCGGAAACTTGGCAGCGCCCGCCCGGATCCCGGCTTGCGACTTTTCGTTGAACGCGCCCGATGTCGGATCGAAATACAATCCCACCAGCTTGCCCTTCGGCCCAAGGTACAGCCCCAGCAGGCGCGAATACCAGCCGCCGCCGGGCGCGTATTCGCCCACCTTCATCGTCGGGGCCACCTGGAAGAAGGCCAGCGTTTCATCCGGGCGGCGATACTTGTCGCGCAACTTGTCGGTCTCGCGCGATTTGTCAGCCACGGCAGCGGCCAGCGCAGGATCGATCGCAGGCTTTGCCATGACATGCCCTTCATGCTGGGCAAGGGCGGGCGCGGACAGCCCAAGGCCGGCGATCAGGGCAAGAGTGGCAAGGCTGGCTTTGCGCATCACAGGATTCTCCTTCGTGCCGATGACAAGCGGGATGCGCCTGCCTATCTTGCAATCGTACAAGGAGAATAAGACGCATGAGCGAACAAGCAACGGCCATTCTTGCCGGCGGGTGCTTCTGGTGCACGGAAGCCGTGTTCCGCGATGTGATCGGCGTATCGCAGGTCGAAAGCGGCTATCTTGGTGGTAGCGTCGAGAACCCGACCTACAAGCAGGTCTGTTCGGGCAGCACCGGCCATGCCGAGGCAATCCGTGTGACCTTCGACCCTGACGTGGTCAGCTATGGCGAAATCCTCGACATGTTCTTTGCCACGCACGACCCTACGCAACTGAACCGCCAGGGCAACGATGTGGGCACCCAGTACCGCTCCGCGCTGTTCCCGCTGGACGAAGCGCAAAAGGCCGAGGCGGAAAAAGCAATCGCGCGCAATCAGCCCAACTGGCCCGCACCGATCGTGACGACCATCGAAAGCCCGGCGACATGGTATCCTGCCGAGGATTACCATCAGGAATATTGGCAGGGCGAAGGCCAGCGCAATCCCTATTGCCTTGCCGTGATCCCGCCCAAGCTGATGAAACTGCGCAAGAGCTTCGCTGAGAAAGTGAAGGCTTAGGCTTTCACCCAGCGCGCGGCGAAGAAGCCGTCGATTCCGCCGACTTCGGCCAGCATGCCGGGGTCGGCGCGGAAGTAGCCGTTCGCAGTTGAAACACCATCAGGCACTTCTGCCGCAGTGACGGGCTGCGCGGTGAGCAAGCCGAATGCATCGGCTTGCGCTTCGGCTTCTTCGGGTTCCAGCGAGCACACGGCGTAGACCAGGCGCCCGCCGGGTGCGAGCCAACCGGCCGCACGTTCCAGCATCGCGCGCTGCAACTCGACCAGTTCGCCCATATTCGCCAAGCGGTGCAGGACATCGGGATGGCGGCGACAGGTGCCAGTGGCGCTGCATGGCGCGTCGAGCAGGATCGCATCAAACGGTGCGTCCGGCGTCCACGTCAGGACATCGGCCACCACAACATCGGCTTCCAGCCCGCTGCGCTTGAGGTTGTCGTGCAACCGCTCCACCCGGCGGGCGGATTTGTCGAGCGCGGTAACTTTCCAGCCCGCCGCTGCCAGTTGCAGCGTCTTGCCGCCCGGTGCGGCGCACAGATCGAGCGCGCGCTGCCCCTGCCCCCGATGGCCCTGCCCCTCACCCAGCAGCCGTACAGGCACACTGGCGGCCAGATCCTGCACCCACCAGGCGCCTTCGGCAAAGCCGGGCAGTGCCTCGACCGATCCGGCCCGCGCAAGGCGAACATGGCCCGGCGCCAGAGACTGCCCGCCAAGCGTCTCGACCCACTGCGCCGTCTCGCTGGCATCGCGCAGGGTCAGGTCGAGCGGCGGCGGTTCGGAAAGGCCACGCGCGATCATTTCGACGCGATCCGGCCATGCCGTGTCCCAGCGATCCGCGACCCCATCAGGCAGGCTTGGCGATTCGGGCAGTTTCGGATTGGCTCTGGTCACCGCCGAGAACACACCATGCGCCAGACGGCGCGGTCCGCCCATCAGCAAGGGCAGCCCGGTGGCGACCACCGCATGGCCCGGCAGGCCCAGCCGCAGCGCCTGCGCCAGCATGATCCGCAGCACATTGCGCGCCTTGGCATCTTCGGGCAGCACGGTCTTCGTTGCCTGATCGATCAGCGCATCGAGGTCCGCCATCCAGCGCAGCGCTTCTTGCGCAATGGCCGTGGCCAGCGCCCGGTCATCGCCACGCTCTATCGCGCGCAGGATTGGGGGAGCTGCCTGATCCAGTGGTTCGCCGCGTCGCAGAACGGCGTCAAGCAGGCGCAAGGCGGCAAGGCGTGCGGGAACGCCGGGAATCTCGTCTGGGTTGTTATTACGGGCCATGGACGGGGCCTATCGGCGCTGCTGCCCCAAATGGCAATTGCGCTTCGCCGAACGAAGGCCCATTTGCAACACCATGACCAAGCCAACGCCCCGCGCCACCACCCGCCCGGCGGAATTCATCCGCCCCGATCACTGGACCAACGATCCCGCGCCTGCGCCAAAGCCGGTCGAACACGGCGATGATCCCGATGGCCTTGATCCCACCCGCTTCGGCGATTGGGAAAAGAACGGTATCGCCATCGATTTCTGAGGCTCAGCCTTCGATCACACCGGCTGCCGGGTGGTGCTTGTCGAGGTGCTTGCGCAAAATCCGCAGGTTCTTGGAATTCGAACGGAAGAAGAAGTCGAACGCATCGCCCACCAGAGGCACCGCGCCAATCGCCGTATCGAACGCCACGTTCGCGCCCATGCGCCACAGTTTCCACTTGGGCAGGCCAAGGTTGCGCGCTTCCCATACCACATAGGCGCCCATCGCCGCCGTCATCACGTCGCCCAGCACCGGCACCAGTCCGGCAATGGCGTCCAGACCCACGTCTCGGCGGATCACCGGGATCCTGAAGCTGCGTTCCAGCAATTTCTCCAGCATTTCCAAGCGGCTGCGCACCGATGCAGGATCATTGCCAAGGCCGGGCAATTCAGGCCGCATCCGCTCAGGACGGCGCATGGCAGAGGGCGGGATGGCGGAAAGGGGCTTGTCCATGAACCCTATTTGGGGAGCCATGCCAGCGGAGGCAAGGGATGCCACCCCCATGGGTTCTGTGCAAAGCCGCTGGTGCCGCTGCGCACCATCGACCAGCGCAGCGGCCGGGCAATCGGGATGAAGCCGTTGGCCGCAGTGATCTCGGCCTCTGCCTCGGCCAGCAGTCCCGCGCGCGCCTGCGGATCGGTGGCGCGGCGGGCCTCGGCCACGCGCTCGTCACCAATCGGGCTGCACACCGCCTTCTGCACCGTGCACGAAAGCTGGTTGAGGAACCACGTCGCGCGGCCATAACGGGCTGTTACGTCAATCAGCCGCAAATCGGCGCGATCGCGTTCGGGCACACGCCGGACGGCAATGCCGATTCGCGCAAAGCCATCGCGCAGGGCGTCGAACACGATGCTGGAGCCTTGCCCATCGGGCATGGCCACGTTCAGCGTCGGGAGAGGCCGTCCGGCACCTTTCCACGCCGCCACCCGCGCCGCACCTTGTGCCTGCCGCTGCTCAAGGCTCATGCCCTGCCAGCGTTCGCCGATGGTCCCCAGATCGTCCTCCACATCGGGCGAGACGATCCGCGTGGTCGGTTGCCAGCCGCCGATGCCGAAGTTGCCCAGCAAGGCATCGCGATCGATCGCCATGGCCAGTGCCTCGCGGTTGGCAGCGTCTGCCAGGAAACCATCGCTCCGGTCGACCATCAGCCCGAACAGGCCGGTAACAGGATCAAGCCGCACGTTGCCGCGCGTCAACCCGATGCGCCCGGCCAGTGGCACGGTATCGATCTTGCCACCCAGCAGCACATCGACATAGCCATCGTTGAACAGCGCAACAGCCTTGGCCGGGGTCGCGAACGTCAACGCCAGCGGCCGGGCACGCCTGGCGAAATTGGCCTGCTTGGGCAGCCCGCGCTGTTCGGGCGGAATCAGGACCAGTTCCTGTGCGCCATCTTCTCCCAACGTGATCGCCATCGGTCCCACGCCCTTGCCGCGATAGGGCAGGCCAAGTTCGGGCTGGGCCAGCAGCGTCAGCAATTCCGGCACTGGCGCCGCAAGGTCGAATTCGATCACGCGATCCGCCATGACGCGAATTTCATCGATGGCGGCCAGGTCCAGCCCCAGCGCCGTACCCTTCAGCGCGGCAATCGCCTTGCGCAGGGCGCTGGCCGCAGTATCGGCGGTGATGCGCTTGCCATCGGGCCACGTCCCGTCGCGCAGGCGGAAGATATAGCTCTGCCCGTTGTCGGTCACGATCCAGCGGTCTGCCAGCGCAGGCACGACCCGGCCTTGTTCGTCGAAGCCGACCAGCCCCTCTGTCGTGGCGGAACGGACCAGTTGTGCCGGTGGAGAAAGCCGCACCCCGCGCTCTTTCAGCGCAGCCGAATCGCCCATGACCGCCACGGCCAACGCCCCATCCTGCCCTTTGCCGCATGCGCCAAGGGCAAGGACCAGCATCACGATTGCGGAGAAACGGGCGACCATGGCATCAGCCTAGCAGAAGGCCGGGATGAGGTCAGGTCCAGAGTTGCCCAAGAGCCTGCGTCGATCAGATCTTGCGCAAGGGACCGGGTGTGTAATTGGCAATCGGCGGCTTGATGAAACTGGGCGGGGTTGCGCTTTCGGCCACCTGGGCGCGGGCCAGCTTGGGATCGACTTCATCGATGAAGGCTATGCCGAAGCGATTGTCCTGAATCCAGGCGACGACGCCTTCGACCCAGCCGATATTGCGCAGGTTCACTTCAACATTCGTGCCGCGCTGCACCCGCATCGGGCCTTCGGCCATCATGCCGCCGGCGGAAAGATTGCGCACCTTGACCCGATGTTCGGCGTCGGCCCCCACCAGGCGCACCTCTGCCAGGAGGAAAAGGCTGTCACGCCCCAACTGCCGATGGTCCATGTCCGTCACCAAAGGTCCCGCCGCTTCAAGAGTTTCGCCATGCATGCGGCACACTGGGAGCGTCCGCACACAGAGCAATCGCACAAATTCGTGGCTCGTTCCTAAACGGCCAAGGTAAATAACAGGTTAGCGGCGGAGGCCGTTAACCAGATCCTTGGCCATGGCGGGCCGCCCGAAGGCGGCCCAACCATCACATATCGCGCGAAATCTTCTCGCGACGTTCGTGCGCGGCCTGCGCCTCGACCGTCATTGTCGCGATAGGGCGAGCGACAAGGCGGCCAAGACCTATCGGTTCACCCGTCACTTCGCAGTAACCATAGTCGCCTTCATCGATCCGGCGCATGGCGGAATCGATCTTGGCGATCAGCTTGCGCTGGCGATCACGCGTACGCAGTTCGATGCCCCAGTCGGTTTCGCTCGATGCCCGGTCATTCAGGTCCGGCTCGCGGATCGGGCCATCCTGCAGCGCCGAAAGCGTACCGGCCGCCGCCGAGAGGATCGACTTCTTCCATTCCAGCAATAGCTTGCGGAAATAATCCTGCTGCGCTTCATTCATGTAAGGTTCGTCGTCATTGGGCACATAATCACCTGGCATGGCGCGGCGCGCCTTTGCCAGGACGTCGATTTCGTCACTCAAGACACCAGCCATTCGGCCCTCCGCATACCAAGCTATCCGCCCCTCCCGGCTCGCTTCTTTTCCCCTTGCGGACGAGCAAGCTCTACACTGGCGCGCCTATAGGGTCGGCCCCAAACGGGCACAAGCTATTTGGCGCATACAATGCATTAAGGGCTGCTGAAGAGGCATTGGTCACACCGGGTTATCCCCACCCTGTTTCATCCGAAAACAGATCAGTGGGTGCGTTAACCATTTATTGACCAAGATTGGTGACTTTCGTCTTATCGGAGCCACCAAGGGATTGTGCTCCACCACGGGGGTAAAGGTAAATGACACAGTCCTGGATAAAGCTGGTTTCCGATGAATCGAGCCAAGCCATCGCCGCCGAATCAACCGAAGCGGGAGACCTGCTGGTCGCGACCTGCCTTGCCGCTGCCGCAAGTGGCGATAGCAACGCGCTGTTCGACCTTGGAGTCGCCTATTCCACCGGCAGCCATGGCGTGGCGTGCGACATGATCGAGGCGCACAAGTGGTTCAACCTCGCCGCTGTCGGCGGCCACGATGAAGCCGCCCGGTGCCGCGCCGACATTTCCGACGAAATGACCGCCCGCGAAATTTCCGAAGCCCAGCGTCGCGCCCGCGAATGGCTGCGCAGCGGAAGGGCCGCCGCCTGACGGCCGATCAATGCCGCTCGGCTAACGAAAGCGGACTTTCCGGATACGACGCCATTGCGGACATGATCGCTGTTGTGCGAGGTTGCACCAGACTATGCGTATGAAGCAAATCTTGCCGAAAATCTCTGAAGCGGGCCTTCTTCTCGCGGCCCTATTTTTCACACTTCCATATGTGCCTTCGCATGAAATTGAGCGACTACCGCTTTTGCCGGGTGCAGCGTTTTCTGTCGCTTTCTTTGCTGGCAGTCGGATGCTCCGATGGAGGCCAAATTACTTAGTCCCATTAGCCGAGGTAGCCGCATTCGCACTGTTTGCTTGGGTGTCAAATGCACTAGCTAACCTGATTTACGCGACCTCCCCCTAGAGACCGCTCCCCACCCCAAAACAGCCGTCCGACCGAAAAAGTCGAAATTCCGGAAGCCGTCATTAGCGTCATGCCTTCCAACCCCGCTCATCCTGAGCCTGTCGAAGGATGTCGCGCAGAGGGTGGTGCCGGTGCTGGCCATCCGCGCCACGGTCACGTGCCGGGCAGCCGACGGGGTGAAGGCGTCCAGACCTGCCGTGGCGCGTGTCCTTCGACAGGCTCAGGATGAGCGGGCTTGGGGTAGATCATCCCCGTCCCACGCCATCACCCCTTCCGAAACGGCGTCCGCTCGCCCAGCAGCAACTGGTCCTGCGCGATTCCGGCGCGTTCGCGTTCCAGAAAATCGGCAACCGCCCGCCGGAACCCCGGATCGACGATGTAGTGCGCCGACCAGGTCTGCACCGGCTCATAGCCTCGCGCCAGCTTGTGCCCGCCTTGGGCGCCCGCCTCAACGCGTTTCAGGCCCAGCGCAATCGCGGCGTCTATCGCCTGATAATAACACAGTTCGAAATGCAGGAACGGCTTGTCTACCTGCGCGCCCCAGTACCGGCCGTATAGCGCGTCCGCGCCGATGAAGTTCAGCGCGCCCGCCACCGCCTGCCCATCGATAAACGCCATAAGCAGCAGCACCTTGTCGGCCATGCGTTCGCCGATCAGGTCGAACGCCTCGCGCGTCAGGTAGGGCCGCCCCCATTTGCGCGCGCCGGTGTCCTGATAGAATATCCAGAACGCATCCCAGTGTTCGGGCCTGATCTGTGCTCCGCTGAGAGTGCGGATTTCCACGCCGTCCTGCGCCTTTGCGCGTTCCTTGCGCAGATTCTTGCGCTTGTCCGATGACAGTACGCCAAGGAAATCGTCGAAGCTGGCGTAGCCGCGGTTTTCCCAATGGAACTGGATGTCGCTCCGCAGCATCCACCCCGCCTCTTCGAACAAGGGCAATTGTCCGGGCGTGATGAACGTGGCGTGGGCCGATGACAGGCCGTTGCCATCACACAACTGTTCGGCGGCGCGCAGCAGCGGCAAGGCGAGGTCCGGGCGATCACCCGTCAGCAGCCTTGGCCCGGTGGCGGGCGTGAACGGCGCGGCGATCTGCAGCTTGGGATAATAGTCCCCGCCCGCGCGCGTCCATGCATCCGCCCACGAATGATCGAACACATATTCGCCCTGGCTGTGGCTCTTCAGATACGCGGGCAGCGCCGCAGCGGGGCGTCCGTCCTCGCCCTCGATCACGATGGGCAGGGGCGACCAGCCGGTACGTGCACCGACCGAGCGCGAATCTTCCAGCAGCTTCAGGAAAGCGTGGGATACGAAAGGATTACACGGCCCCGCCAGCCGGTCCCAGTCGGCGGCGGCGATTTCCGAAACGGCCTTGTGGATGCGCGCGGTAAAGGTCACGGCAGGCTTATGCCCCCAGCCCCGCGCCCTCGGCAATAGGTCCATCGGCACAGTCAGCCGCCCGCGCCGCCAGTTCCGCCGAACGCACTGTCCATGTCAGTACCGGGAACCCGCGCGTGCGCTGCGCGGCCACGAACTTGCTCGGCAGATCGCGCACGTCCCACGCCAAGAACTGCGGCCTGGCCTGCCAGAACGCGGCATAGAGCCTTACCAGCGCAGGCAATGTGCGGCTGCCGTTCTCGGTCACTACCAGCCCATGCACGATATGCGGCGAATAGCGCGCGAACCAGCGCGATACGCGCGGATCGAAGCTCATCACCGCCACTGGTCCGCGATAGCCTTCCAGCGCCCGCCGCACCGCAAGGCACAGCGGCGCCGCGCGCAATTCCCGCTTCGATTTCAGTTCGATCAGCACGGGCACCCGGCCGCCGACCTGATCGAGAAACGTCCGCAGCGTCGGAATGCAATCCTCGCTTCCGCGCAAGGTGACCTTCGTCAACTGGTCCATGCGCCAGTCGAGCACCGCGCCGGTTTCTCCGGTCAGCCGGTCCAGTTCCCAGTCGTGGAATACTACGGCCTGCCCGTCCGCCGTGCGCTGCACATCGCATTCTATGCCCAGACCGCGCTCTATCGCCAGCGTGAAGCCGGTTGGCGAGTTTTCAGGAACGTCGGATCCATGCAGCCCGCGATGGGCATAAGTGACCCCGCGCAGCCAGCCGACTCGCGCCTGATCGGGCGCGGGGACGAGAAAACGGTCAAGCAGGGCGAATAGCAATGATCGCATCGACTTCCACAGCCGCTCCCAAAGGCAGCACCGGCACACCCACCGCGCTGCGCGCATGCTTGCCCGCATCGCCAAACGCGGCAACCATCAGTTCGGACGCGCCATTGGCCACCTTGGGCTGATCGGTAAAGTCTTTCGCCGAACTGATGAACGCGCCCAGCTTCACCACGCGCTCCACCCGGTCAAGCGACCCCAGCGCCGCCTTGACTTGCGCCAGGATCATAAGCGCGCATGCCTGCGCCGCCGCATTGCCCTGTTCAAGGCTCACGTCCTTGCCCAGGCGTCCGGTGACCAGCTTGCCATCGATGAACGGCAATTGCCCGGAAACGTGCAGCAGCCCGCCCGCTTCGACCGTGGGCACATAAGCGGCAACGGGCGCGGCGGCCTGTGGCAGGGTCAGACCCAAATCGGCCAGCCGGGCTTCAACGGTATCGGTCACGCATCTTCTCCATGAATTTGTTCGAGTATCCACGGCAAGGCCGCATCCCACTGATCGATCCGCGCATGGGCATGGCCCGCCTGATGCGCGCAATCGATATGCGGGGCAAGCAGTGGCTCCCCGCACAAGTGCAGCCGGATAACCTCCGGCGTCAATTGCGAGACCGAATCATGATGCTGGGGCAGGTCATCGATGAACAGCGCGCGGGTGGGGCGGTATTCATCCAGAATGGCCTTCAACGCCGGTCCTTTCGGTCCCTGATTGGTGAACACCCGCGCATTGATGCCCGCATCGGCCAATTGGCGCGTACGGGTTTCCCGGCGGTGATGGTCCAGATTGGTCAGGATCACCACGTCGGCATTTTCGGCAATCGTGTTGATCCCCGCTACCGCGCCCGCGATAGTGTGCTGGCGGTACATCTCGGTATCGAAAAATCGGTTGAGCAGGTTCCACATTTCCTTCGTGGGAACCTCGCTGCCATCATGCGCATAGCGCAGGGCCTTGGCGAAATCATGCTGGTCCATGCGGAAAGTGACGCCTTCCTTCTCTGCCAGCCAATCCCGGAACGGGGCCACCATGTGCAACAGGACCTCGTCACAATCACTGATGATCAGGGGGCGGGTCATCCAAGGTCCTTTCGTGCGGCGATGATGGCCGCTGGCGAAATGTCGAGCGCGAAGGCCGCGTTGACAAGGTCCGCCTCATGGTTGGCGAGAAAATCGAGCACTGCGCCCAAAATGGAGGCATCTTCCAGCCCCGCCCTCAATTCTTCAGGCGTCAGGCCGGTCAGCGTCAAAAAACGGTCCGCGCGGGGACCGTCGGACAGCACCCAGCCGAGCGCCTGCAGGGCGAGCGCTGTGGCATCAGGCGTGGAGGCAGGCTCGCGGATGATTGTCATGGCCTTTCGCGGGCAATAAGGGTGCCCCGAACGCGGCGATCCGACGCCGTTGCGGGAACAGGCGTGTCAGTGGCAAAAAGAATTCTGGTTGTCGAGGACAACGACCTCAACCGCAAACTGTTCTGCGACCTTTTGCGCGCCAACGGGTTCGAGGTGGAGCCGGTTGCCGACGGGCGCGAGGCGATCGAGAAGACACGGCTGTTCATGCCCAACCTGGTGATCATGGACATCCAGTTGCCCAACATTTCCGGGATGGACCTGATCGTCGCGATCAAGGCCGATGATGACCTGAAAGCGATCCCGATCCTTGCTGTCACCGCCTATGCCGGCAAGGGCGACGAGGATTCGATCCGCGATGCCGGCGCCGAAGGATATCTCGCCAAGCCCGTTTCCATCGGGCCGTTCATGGTGGCGGTGAACAAGCTGGTCTGACGGCGGACTGCCTGCCTTACGCCCCGTTGTCGGCTTTTACGTCCGGTGTCGTATCCCAGCGCACCGAAACGGCGCCATAAGTGCTGACCGCATAAGGCATGGCAAATGTCAGAAGCAGCTTGAACCAGTTAACCGGAGCGGTGCCGAAAAGAGCGTCTCCCTGATTGATCAGGTTGAGCGCGCTGCCCACAACCACTGCCACTTTCAGCGATCGCATCGGCACTCCGTCCGAAACGGCCAAATGCCATGCGCGCCTGATCGGATGATTCACCGCCACATCTTTCGTCACATCACGGCGGCCGCATTCGAGACATGCTCGATCACGAAGGTCAGCACGGTCAGACACAGCCCGGCCATGAAGCTCTTGTAGGCATAGGCGAGATAGCGATACTTCTTGCGCTGCAACACCTGTCCGTTCTGATAAATATCGTGCAACATGGCGCGGAACACCGTTTCGTCGGCATGCAGTTCGGCCAGAACGGCATCGGTCCACTCATCCTCGTCCATATGGCTGAAATAACCGAAGAACAGCTTGTTCGGGCGACCATCTTGGATCACCTTCGGCCCGCTAACGGTAGGCAGCACCGCAAACACCGCGCACATCGCCGATATGAACGCAAAGATTGCCAGAACGCCTAGCGACCATGGCATCGATCCGTTGCGCGCCTGCCCCACCGCAATTGTAAATACCAGGAACGTCGCACCCATCAATATCGAGGCCTTGGCATCGGCCATCTGGCTGAGCGACAGGTTGATCTGCTGGGTCGTGCGGACAAGATGGATGGCGTGGTTGGAAAACCCGGTGGGTGAAAGCGGCGATGGTGTCGCCACAGGCTTTTCCGTCTGCTGTCCTTCTGCTGCCAAGTTCCCCCACTCCTGTTTTGCGCGATTTTGATCTAAACCGGGGATGACACACTGTTGGCGCGCTTGACAAGCGGGGGCAATGGCCGCTTTTCCGCCGCAATCGTCTGGCAGGGGCTTGTCGCCCATTGGAGTAGTAAAAATGGATCGCGCCGCAACCGCCGAAAAGATCGCCGAACTGATCGAACCCTTCAACAAGAAGGGCATCGAAGTGACCGAGGCGACCACTTTTGCAGGCGATCTGGAATGGGACAGCCTGACCGTGATGGACTTCGTGGCCGCCATTGAGGACGATTTCGATATCATCATCAGTATGAACCAGCAGGCCGAAATCGAAACGTACGGCCAGTTGATCGACGCTGTGACCAAGCTTCAGGGCTGATCCCGGTTGCCGAAGGCAGAGGATAACCTAAACCCATGACCGACCTCTTTTCGAAGTTCGACCCCCTGATCGAGCAGCGTCGCGCGCTGCTTGCAGGTGGCGTGGAAGACCCGTTCAATCTGGTGATGGAACGGGTGATCTCGCCCACGGTCGCCGTGTGCAACGGGCGCGAGACAATCCTGCTCGGCACCTACAATTACATGGGGATGACATTCGATCCCGATGTGATCGCGGTGGGCAAGCAGGCGCTCGAAGATTTCGGATCGGGCACCACCGGAAGCCGCGTGTTGAACGGGACTTATGCCGGGCACCGCGCCTGCGAAGAGGCGCTCAAGGAATTCTACGGCATGGATCATGCCATGGTGTTTTCCACCGGGTATCAGGCCAACCTCGGCATCATCAGCACGATTGCGGGCAAGGGCGATTATATCGTGCTCGATATCGACAGCCACGCCTCGATCTGGGACGGCTGCAAGATGGGCGATGCCGAAGTCGTGCCGTTCAAGCACAATGATATCGTCGCCATGGAAAAGCGTCTCAAGCGCATTCCCGAAGGCGCGGGCAAGCTGGTCGTGCTCGAAGGCGTCTATTCGATGCTGGGCGATATCGCCCCGCTCAAGGACATGATCCGCGTCGCCAAGGAAAACGGCGCGATGGTGCTGGTCGATGAAGCGCACTCGATGGGCTTCATCGGTCCCAACGGGCGCGGCGTGGCCGAAGATCAGGGCTGCCTCGATGATGTCGATTTCGTGATCGGCACCTTCTCCAAATCGGTCGGCACCGTTGGCGGTTTCTGCGTTTCGAATCATCCCAAGTTCGAAATCCTGCGCCTTGTCTGCCGCCCTTACGTGTTCACCGCGTCGCTTCCGCCAAGCGTCGTCCACACCGCCGCCACCTCCATCCGCAAGCTTATGCACGGTGAGGCCAAGCGCGCGCACTTGTGGGAAAATTCGCGTGTGCTTCACAAGGGCCTGCGCGATCTCGGCTTCACGCTGGGCACCGATGAACCGCAAAGCGCGATCATCGCGGTCATCATGCCCGATCTGGAACGCGGCGCGGGCATGTGGGAGGCACTCCTTCACGAAGGACTTTACGTCAACCTCGCCCGTCCCCCGGCAACGCCTGCGGGAATGACCCTGCTGCGCTGCTCGCTTTGCGCCGAACACACCGCCGATCAGGTGCAGACCATCATCGGCATGTTCGAACGCGCCGGGAAAGCCGTGGGGATCATCTGATGCGCAGTGCGTGGGCTGCGCTGGCCCTGATCGCGACCCAGGCTCTCGCGACTGCGACGCTGGCGCAGACCCAGCCGACCATGCCTCCTGCCGTGGGCATGACCGAAAAGCCCTGCCCCACCCAGACGCAGGGCTTCAACTACGCGCATCCTTATGTACGCCAGTACGATTGGGCATGGCTGTGCCGCTATGCGGAGGCGGACAAGCAGCTCGCGCAGGCTCCGCGCGTTGTTTTCATCGGCGATTCAATCACCGAAGGCTGGGTTGGCCTTGCCCCGTCACTGTTCGTCAGCGGCGCGGTGGGGCGCGGAATCAGCGGGCAGACCAGCCCACAGATCCTGTTGCGTTTCTATCAGGATGTCGTCCGTCTTCGCCCGAAGGTGGTACACATCATGATCGGCACCAATGACATTGCGGGCAATACCGGGCCATCCAGCCCCGAAATGTACGCCAACCACGTTGCGGCAATGGTCGATCTCGCCCGCGCCAATGGCATTGCCGTAGTCCTCGGCAGCGTATTGCCCGCTGCGAAATTCCCGTGGAACGCCCGGCTCAACCCCGCGCCGCAGGTCATTGCGCTGAACACCTGGCTGCGGGATTTCGCCAAGGCGCGCGGCGCGGTCTATGCCGATTACCACAAGGCTCTCGCCAACCCCCAAGGCGGCATCAACCCCGACCTTGCGCCCGATGGCATCCACCCCAACGCCAAGGGCTATGCCATCATGGAACCAATCGCGCGGGCGGCCATTGCGGAGGCGGAAAAGCTGGGCAGCGCCGCGCCGGTAAGGCGCTGACAGCCGTGCTCTGAACTTCACCGCACCGGATCGGGCGGATTGTGCTTCATCACGAACCCGACGCTTGCCTCGACCATCGCCAGCCGGGTGGCGCTGCGCGAAAGCCAGTGATCCTCGCCCGGAAGCGTAACCATCTCAACCGGTTTGCCCGCCGCGCGCAACGCAACCTCCATCACACGGCTTTGTTCGAACGGCACGACAAGATCGTCCTTGCCATGAATCAGCATTACCGGCGCATCCGCCTTGGCCGCGAACACGACCGGAGAGATCGCGCGCAGATCGGACTTGGCCCCGACTTCTTCGGCCAGCGCCATTTTCAACGCCTTGTCCGAGCCGGATTCGCGGATGTCGGTAATCGCCATCTTTGCCACGTCGCTCACCCCGGCCACCGCCACCGAACAGCGATAAAGCCCCTGCTGAAGCGTAACGCCCGCCAGCGCCGCATAGCCGCCGTAGCTGGCTCCGACGATGCAGGCGCGTCGGGGATCAACGATGCCCTGTGCCGAAAGATAAGCGAGACCATCGGATATGTCGGACTGCATCTTGCGGCCCCATTCGCGATTGCCAGCCCGCTGGAACGCCACGCCATAGCCCGTAGAGCCTCTGAAATTGGGCTGCAGCACGGCATATCCGCGCGATGCAAAAGCCTGTGCCCACCAATCGAATCCGGGATAATCGCGCGAAGACGGCCCGCCATGCGGCAGGATCACCACCGGCAGGTTCTTTGGATCGCGCCCCGGCGGAAGCGTGAGAACGGCAGGGATTTCCAGCCCGTCGGCGGCCTTGTATCGGATCATCCGCATCGGCCCGACCATGGTGGGGTCCATCGGATAGGACGTGCCGATTTCACTCGCATTGCCGGTGCGGATATTCACGCGCCACCACGTTTGCGGGTCACCCGGCCCCTCTGTCATGACCAGCAACTGATCAAAAGCCTTGTTCCAGTCCTTGATATGCACTGAAAGGTTTGGAAAGGCCTTCACCGTGGCATTGGCCACCTTCTGGCGGAACGTGTCGGCGAAATGATACGAAGGCACATCGCCTTCCTCCCGCCAGCCGACCATTTGGCGGGTATCTTCGTCCAGATAGGCAGCGTCTATCGAAGCATTGGGCAGGATTTCCCTGGGTTCACCGCCGACTTCGGGAATTTCGAACCAACGCTCCCCCTCGCCCTCACGGTCCTCCGCAAGGATGATGGTTCCGGGGGTGGTGCCCCCGCCGACCAGATTGACACGACCCAACCCGTTCTTGCCCTTGGCGATCTCCTGCTTTTCTGCGTTGCGGATTTCCCATGAACCGGTTCCCGAATCAAAATCGAGCGTCGCGCGCACGGTTCCACCGGGTCCCAGCACCCAATCGCGAAAGCCCGGTCGTTCAAAGCGTGGCGCGATGATAGTCGCCTTGCCGTTTTGCAGATCAACTTCATACAAGACGGCCGCCAGGCTTTTCAGATATGGCCCGGAACGGAAATCCTGCTCCATCGCAATCCCGCTGAAGTAGCCATAGTAGCGACCGTCTCGCTGCTGAACGCCGTAAAACTGCCGGACACCACCGGTAATTCTCGGATTGTTTTCAAAGACCATCCACGTCTTCAACGTATCGACCGGGATGACGAGCATCGCATAAAGCTCGGTCTTCTCCGTGATGAATCCGGGACCAAGCTTGACCGTATCGGACTTGTACAACAGTATCCGGTCATCCCCCACCCAATACAAGCCGCGCACTTTGGCATCGTCCACAGGAATTGCGCCCAAGGGTTTCTTGTTCTGATCGAGGATCACAAGAGTCCGCACATTGTTGACCAGACCGATGATGGCTACGCGATCTCCCGAAGCGGATATCGCCGCCCGCTCTACACCCGGCAGATTCCCGTAGAGCGACAGTGGCGGCACATCCGCCGCCCACGCCGCGGATTTCAGGCATGCCAACATCAAAAGTGCCATTGCCAGAATGCGTGGACATGCAGATCTGAACATCGGCGATACTTTCAGTGGTTCAATAATGACACAGTCAGGATAACCACCTCGCAGACCGGTGGAACACCTTAATTCGCGAGGTGCGTACATATTGCCTATTTCTGGCACGTCCCGCAGAAAAACGTGGAACGCCCGCCCTGCACGACCCTCTCGACGGTGCCACCACAGGCGCAGGCTTCCCCCTCGCGTCCGTAAACACGCCAGTCCTTGGCGAAGTAGCCGAGTTCACCGCTGGGCCGGGCATAGTCGCGCAGCGTCGATCCACCCGCGGCAATCGATTCGTTCAGCACATCGCGGATTGCCGGCACCAACAGGGCCAATGCTTTGGCAGAAACCTTCCCGCCTTCGCGCTCAGGGTGGATGCCTGCGCGGCCCAGTGCCTCGCACACATAGATATTGCCCAGCCCTGCCACGATCCGCTGGTCGAGCAGCAACAGCTTCACCGCCGCGATCCGTCCCTTGAACGCGGCCTTCAGGTGCGCCACCGAAAGCCCCTCACCCAAAGGCTCCGGTCCCAGCGCGGCGAATTGCGGCCATGCGTCGAGCGCCGCCGTATCGACCAGATCGACCGAGCCGAACCGGCGCGCATCGTTCAGCGACAGCACCCGGCCGTCAGCGGTCTCCAGCACCAGATGATCGTGCTTGCCGATGTCTTCGGGATCGATTCGCCAGCGCCCCGACATGCCGAGGTGGAACACCATCGTCCGGTCGCGGTCGGTATGGATCAGTCCGTACTTCGCCCGCCGCGATAGCCCTGTCACGCGCGCGCCGGTCAACGCCTGCGCCAGATCGACCGGGAACGGACGCCGCAGATCGGCACGATTGACGCCCACGCGCGTTATCACCTGCCCATCAAGCACGGTTGCAAGGCCTCGGACGGTGGTTTCTACTTCGGGAAGTTCGGGCATAACCCTTCCACCCCTAACACCCTTTGCCGTCCGGGCAATTCCCCACTAAAGGCGCAAGGCATGACCGCTCCTGAAACTGCATCGTTCGGATACGACGACATCCCCGCCGAGGAAAAGGAACGCCGCGTCGGCGCGATCTTCTCCAATGTCGCGCGCAAGTATGACGTGATGAACGATGCCATGTCGGTCGGCATGCACCGCTTGTGGAAGGACAAGTTCGTGCGACGCGTGCGGCCAAAAGATGGCGAAACGATCCTCGACATGGCGGGCGGCACCGGCGACATCGCCTTCCGCATGGCGCCTTCGGGCGCGCAGATCACGGTGTCTGACATCAATCAGGACATGCTCGATGTCGGGATCGAACGCGCGATGAAGCGCGGGATCGACGGCCTCGTCTGGTCGCGCCAGAATGCCGAGGAACTGACCTTCGGGGATCGCTTCTTTGATGCCTACACCATCGCTTTCGGCATCCGCAACGTGACTCACATCGACAAGGCACTGGCCGAGGCCCACCGTGTGCTGAAGTTCGGCGGGCGCTTCTTCTGCCTCGAATTCTCGACCACGCAATGGCCGGGTTTTTCGGAAATATACGATGCCTATTCGCACAAGCTGGTGCCAAAGCTGGGTCAGATGATCGCGGGCGACGAGGAATCCTACCGCTACCTGATCGAATCGATCCGCCGCTTCCCCACCATGCCCGCGTTCGAAGGCATGATCCGCAACGCAGGCTTCCGCCACACCAAGGTCGAACCGATCCTTGGCGGCCTGGTGGCGATCCATTCGGGCTGGAAGGTGTGATGCAGCGCAACACATTGCCTGTCCCCCTCCTCGTCAGAGGAGGGAGCGCCTTATCGCTGTTTCTCCCCCTCCTCTTCAGAAGAGGGGGCTCTTTATCGCTGTTTCTCTCCCTCCTCTTCAGAGGAGGGGGCCGGGGGGTGGTGCTGCCACAAACGCAGCGCCCTGATCCCACCACCCCCAAACCCCCTCCTCTAAAGAGGATGGGGCTTTCAGTCACCGCTCAGGCATGACTTACCCCGCCACACACTTGCGCCGCCTTCTGGGCTGGGGCCGCACGCTCGCCCGCCACGGCGCGCTGCGCGGGATCGAGGCAGATCTCAACACGCCGCCAGCCGTGCGCACGCTTTGCAAGGTCGCCCGGTTCGGCACCCGCCAGCCCAAGACGCCCGACTATGCCGGCGCCTTCCGCGCCATCGGTCCCGCCGCGATCAAGCTGGGCCAGACGCTCGCCACCCGCCCCGATCTTGTGGGCGACGACGCTGCACACAACTTGCTGGCTTTGCAGGATAACCTGCCGCCGGTCGATTTCGCGCTGATCAAGGCAGAGATCGAGCGCACGTTCGAAAAGCCGCTTGAGAAGCTCTACGCCGAGTTCGATCCGGTGCCCGTTGGCGCTGCCTCCATCGCGCAAGTCCACCGCGCCGTCACCGCCGAAGGCCGCAAGGTTGCGGTCAAGGTCCTGCGTCCCGGCGTACGCGAAAAGCTGGCGCGCGATATCGACACATACGAATGGGCGGCTGCCCATCTCGAAGCGCTGGGCGGCGAAGCCAGCCGGTTGCGTCCGCGCATGGTCATCGCCAATTTCAAGCGGTGGACCGTGCGCGAACTCGACCTGCGCCGCGAAGCAGCATCGGCATCGGAACTGGCCGACCTGATGCACGCCCATGCGGGGTATCGTGTGCCCGCGATCGACTGGGACCGGACCAATGGCCGGGTGATGACGCTCGACTGGATCGACGGAATCAAGATCAGCGATGTGGCCGCGCTCGATGCTGCCGGGATCGACCGCAAGGACCTTGCCTCACGCCTTGTCATCGCCTTCCTGACGCAGGCGATCAGCGGCGGCTATTTCCATGCAGACATGCACCAAGGCAACCTGTTCGTCGAAGCCGACGAGACGATTACCGCGATCGATTTCGGCATCATGGGACGGATCGATCGCCGCGCGCGTCAGTGGCTCGCCGAAATCCTCTATGGCCTGACCACCGGCAATTACCGCCGCGTCGCCGAAATCCATTTCGAGGCGCAATATGTGCCGAGCTATCACTCGGTCGATGAATTCGCGACCGCCCTGCGCGCGGTGGGTGAGCCGATGCGCGGGCGGCCGGTTTCAGAACTGTCGGTCGGCCAGATGCTCGACGGGCTGTTTGCGATCACCCGCGATTTCGACATGCAGACCCAGCCGCACCTGCTGCTGCTGCAAAAGACGATGGTCATGGTTGAGGGCATCGCGACTCAACTCGATCCCGAAATCAACATGTGGGACACCGCCGCACCGTTCGTGCGCAACTGGATTCGAGACGAACTCGGCCCTGAAGCCGCGATTGCAGACCGTGTCCTCGATGACGTGAAAACGCTGATGCGCCTGCCTGATCTGATCCGCCGCATCGAGGACAAATATCCCCCCAAGGGCGGCGCGCCCGAAGCGCCGCCGCTTCCTGAAATAGATCTGATCGTGGGGCCGGACCGTCGCCGTCGCAACTGGATCGACCAACTGTTTCCATTCCTGGCGGGTGGGGCAGTGGTTGCGGCCATGCACGCGCTTGGCCTGTGGGGCTGACAGGCCAGCCACCCTTGCCTACGCACGATCTCTCGCACTTGCGCCTGCCCACGCGCCATTTCCACGCGCTCGATCTGTCGCGCCTGCTGGCCGCGATCATGGTGCTGTTCTGGCACTACCAGCATATCTTCGTGCCGGCAGTACCGTATCACGTGAACGTCGATCGGGCGATCCAGCCATGGTATGGAACGCTGCACTGGCTCTACAATCACGGCCACACGGCGGTACAGTATTTCTGGGCGGTGTCGGGCTTCGTGTTTGCCCATGTCTACCTCTCGGACAGGCGCGCGCATGGCCGGTTCTGGCTGGCGAGGGTAGCGCGGTTGTGGCCGCTGCACCTGCTGACACTGGGCCTTATGGCGCTTCTGCAAGGCCTCTACTTCGCGCGCAGCGGCACCGAGTTCATCTATCACACCAACGATCTCAAACATTTCCTGCTGTCGATCCCGTTGATGCACTACTGGGGCTGGCAGGAAAATCAGTCGTTCAACGGCCCATCGTGGTCACTCTCGACCGAAATCCTGGCCTACGCAGTGTTCTGGCTGGCACTCCCCGCTTTGCGCCGCCTGCCGCTGGTCCTGGCCATCGTGCTTGGCGCAGGCCTGCTTGGGATCATGCTCGCGGACGGGCCGAACAAGGACGTATTGTCCTGCGTCGGCTACTTCTTCCTTGGCTGCGCAGTCTATGCCGCCACGCTGAGGGGCTGGCTGCGCCCGGCCACGCTCCTGCCCATCGGCGCGGCACTGATCGTCGGCGCTTTCTGGCTGAAATCGACGTACCGCAGCGGCGATGCGGCGACCATCGCGGGCACTTTCGGCGTGGTCTTCCTCACCCTTGCGGCTGACATGTCCGACGCCAAAGGCCGCCTCGCCTTCGGCCAGAAGCTAGGCGATGCCTCCTATGGCATTTACCTGTGGCACATCCCGATCCAGCTATCGCTCGTGCTGCTGATCGACAGCATCGGCGTGCCGCGCGACATTGCCCGCGAACCGTGGTTCCTCGTGTTCTTCGTCACACTGGCCATCACCGCAGGCTTTCTCAGCCACGCCCTGTTTGAACGCCCTGCGCAAAAAGCGGTATTCGCACTGGTTGCGCGGTGGAAATCATCGCGCACTCAAGCGGCTATATCCGACAACCTGTGATGCGGCAGCATCCGCCATGCCGCCAGCATCAGGATCACGTGGCCTGCCTCCACCGCCATCGGCAGCGGCCAGGCAGGATAGGCTCCTGATACGGCCAGATTGATCGCGCGGGCCACGAACGAAACCCCAAACAGCAGCGCGGGCACCAGCAACAGGTCGGCATTGCGCCGCCATGCGCCCCACATCATGCAGAACGCGGCCACGCCGAAGAACGAAGTGAAGTCCGCCCGGATTGTGGAGACGCCCGATATGCCGGTCGCGGCAATGCCAAAACCGGTCGCCGCCTGTTCAGGATCGGTCAGGAAGCCGATGGCCAGGAACAGATCGAACAGTCCTGCCAGAAACACCAGCGCGGTCAGGATCAATCGCATGTGTGCATTCCCTTTGTGATGGATGCGAAGTCTGCCCCAATCGATCCGCCCACGCAAAAGGATTGCGCATGTCCGCACGCCATTGCACAAGCGCGGGCGATGATCGGCAAACGCATTCTTCTCATCGTCGGCGGCGGAATCGCGGCGTACAAGGCCTGCGAACTGGTGCGCCTGATCCGCAGGCAAGGGGCCGAGGTTACCTGTGTCCTCACCGAGGGCGGCGCACATTTCGTTACCGCGATGACGCTCGCGGCCCTCAGCGAAAACCCCGTCCACACCACGCTCTGGGACCTCAGAAACGAGGTCGAGATGGGCCATATCCAGTTGTCACGGCAAGCCGATCTCGTGGTCGTCTGCCCGGCAACGGCTGATCTGATGGCACGCATGGCCGCTGGCATCGCCGACGATCTTGCCACCACGCTGCTTCTCGCCACGGACAAGCCGGTGCTGGCCGTTCCCGCGATGAACGTGCGCATGTGGCAACACCCCGCCACGGTGCGCAACATCGCCACGCTGCGCGACCACGGCGTTGCCGTGCTTGATCCCGATGAAGGCGTGATGGCCTGCGGCGAATACGGTCCCGGACGCCTGCCCGAACCGGAAGCGGTCATGGTTGCAATATCCGATGCCTTGACCACCGCTCATCCTCAGCCGCTGGAAAAGCCGCTTGCAGGCAGGCACATCCTCATCACCGCAGGTCCCACCCACGAACCGATCGACCCGGTGCGCTACATCGCCAACCGCTCCAGCGGCAAGCAGGGCTTTGCCATCGCCGCCGCCGCCGCCAGGGCAGGTGCGAAGGTCACCCTCGTCGCAGGCCCCGTTACCCTGTCCACGCCCCATGGCGTCACCCGGATAGACGTGGAAACCGCCCGCCAGATGGCCGCAGCCATCGATGCTGCCTTGCCCGCCGATGTCGCGATCATGGTCGCAGCCGTGGCCGACTGGCGCAGCGCCGACCAGGCGCAGCAGAAGATCAAGAAGGACGGTTCCGGCACGGTTCCGCCGCTGCGTCTGGTCGAAAACCCCGACATTCTGGCAGACCTGTGCAAATCGGCCCACCGCCCGCCACTGGTCATCGGCTTCGCTGCCGAAACCAACGATGTGCTGGCCCACGCCCAAGCCAAGCTGGCCCGCAAGGGCGCGGACTGGATCGTCGCCAACGATGTTGCCACGCACCAGATGGGCGGCGAGATCAACGCGCTGCACATCGTCAGTGCAGCGGGTGTCGAAAGCCTGCCCGAAATGCCCAAGGACGCGGCTGCGGCCGTGCTGGTTCAAAGGATTGCCGATGCACTCGCCTGAAATCCCCGTGATGGTCAAGCGCCTGCCGCACGGCGAAGACCTGCCCCTGCCCGCCTATGCCACCGATGGCGCAGCGGGCATGGACGTGGTTTCGGCCGAAGACGTCGACCTTGCCCCCGGCGCGCGCCACGCGGTTGCCACCGGCCTGGCGGTTGCCATCCCGCACGGCTATGAAATCCAGGTCCGCCCGCGCTCCGGCCTTGCGCTAAAGCACGGCGTCACCGTGCCCAATACCCCCGGCACCATCGACAGCGATTATCGCGGCGAACTGAAGGTCATCATGATCAACCTCGGCGCAGAACCTTTCGCGATCCGCCGGGGTGACCGCGTGGCGCAACTCGTGATCGCGCCGGTCACGCGCGGCGCCTGGCTTGAAGTCAGCGAACTCGATGAAACCGCCCGCGGCGAAGGCGGCTTCGGCTCCACCGGCGGACTGGCTGCATTGCGGGGCTAGAGCCTGATGACATTAGATTGATCCGCCCTGATTGGACTGCAAGGCCCCGTGGCAAGGCGCGGTGTGCAGCAGGGGCTGGTTACCCCTGCAAGGGCCGCAACGCAGTCCACGGGGCCTTGCAGTCCAACCCCTTCGGGGCGGGCCGATTTTGCCCTGTGGGAGCGTTGCTCGTCGATCACGATGCTACGGCATCGCTCACTCCTCACGCCTCCCCACAGACCAAAATCGACTCCGTCAGGGTGGGTCAATCTAATGTCATCAGGCTCTAAACAGCAAAAAGGCCTCGCATCGCTGCAAGGCCCTTTCGTTTTCCAGCAGGTAGAAGGGTCAGTTGACCTTCTTCACCGTCTTCTTTTCAGGCGCGATGGAAATGCGCACCGTCTCGCCGTTGTTGCCGGGGAAGTCGGTGAACATCGCTTCGACCAGGTTCGGCACGACATAGGACAGGCGGTTCGATTGCGAGGCCGCTTCGGCCTTGCCTTCGAACAGACGCTGGCCATCGGCGCGACGATCGATCTTCAGGTCCACCCCGCTGGTGTAGACCGTCACCACGTCGATAGAATTGCCGAAGCCGCCACCGCCGAAGAAGAACGGATCATACCAGCCATAGCCCCAGCCGCGACGGCCATAGAAGCCCGGACGGCCCCAATAGCCGCCACCCCAGCCGCCCCACGCGCCCCAGTAGGGATCGTTGAAGCCGGTCTGGCGGATGCGGTCCCGGCCCTGATCGACGCCGTAATCGAAGCGCACGATCATGTCGGCGGATTCAGGGCTGGCGGGCGCATAGCCCAGCTTGCGCATCTGCGCGGCGACAAGCGACGCATACTGCGAAAACTCCAGTCCGCCCGCGTCCTTGGGATCGTCAGCCACGATGGCGAAAGTCTGGCCCTGCGGTGCGGGCAACTGGCTTTGGTAACGCTGCACGTCAGCCTTGAACGGCGTGGCACAGCCACCCAGCGCGGCCAGTAGCAGCGGAACGGCGACCAGCCCGGCAAGGCGCTGTCGCTTCTTCTGCAAAAGGGTTTTCATTCTTGCGACTCCTCAAATGCAGTCCGCCGCACCAAAGTTCGCATGAACCTATCGGACGCAGGCCTGTTTAGCATGCCGCACTTATGGACGGGAGGTGCTGAATGCACGTTGAATGCCGCCTGCAACATAAGTTGCACGACGTTAATGTTCTGCAACAATTCAGGTTGGCAATCAGCCCCTTACAAGCCCCAGCGCCTCATAGGTTCGCGCCAGCGTTGGTGCCGCAAGATCACGAGCCTTCAGCGCGCCCTTGCACAGGATCGCATCCAGCGCCTCACGGTCCTCGCGCAGTTCGCGATAGCGCGCTGCCATCGGCGCGAGCTTCTCCACCAGCAATTCGCCCAGTGCAGGCTTGAACTGGCCGAAGCCCTTGCCTTCGAAATCGGCGAGCACGGCGGCAGGCGTTGTCCCCGCCATCGCAGCGTAGATGCCGACAAGATTGTTCGCTTCGGGCCGACCTGCCAGTCCTTCAACCGTGGCGGGCAGCGGCTCAGGATCGGTCTTGGCCTTCTTGACCTTCTGCATGATCGCATCGGCGTCATCGGTCAGGTTGATCCGGCTCATGTCTGAAGGATCGGACTTGCTCATCTTGGCGCTGCCATCGCGCAGGCTCATGATCCGCGCGGCTTCGGGCGGAATGATCGGTTCAGGCAGGGTGAACACCGGCGCCTCCACCGATGCGAAATCGTTGTTGAACTTCTGCGCCACGTCGCGCGCCAGTTCCAGATGCTGCTTCTGGTCCTCGCCCACCGGCACGTGTGTCGCCTGATACAGCAGCACGTCGGCGGCCTGCAGCACAGGGTACGTGAACAACGCCACGGAAGCACCTTCGCGGTTCTTGCCCGCCTTGTCCTTCCACTGCGTCATGCGGTTCAGCCAGCCCATCCGCGCGGTGCCGTTCAGCAGCCATTGCATTTCGGCATGGGCGGGCACTTGCGCCTGGTTGAACAGGATCGACTTGTCCGGGTCGATCCCGCACGAAACCAGCGCCGCCACCATCTCGCGCGTGTTCGATGCGAGTTCGGCAGGGCTGTGCGGCATGGAAATCGCATGAAGGTCAGCCAGGAAGTAGAGGCACTGGCCCCCCTTGGCCGAATACTCGTCCTGCATGCGTACCCAGTTCCGTATCGCACCCAGGTAATTGCCAAGGTGGAGATTGCCCGTAGGCTGGATACCGGAAACGATACGCATTCAATCGGCCTTCAGTTTGCGCGGCGACGCCGCAGGAGAAGCGTGAGGTCGTTCTTCGAGAACGCCCCCATCAAGACGGCGGCCAGCCCATAGACCACCACCCCGGACGTGACCAGTGCGGCCATCGCGGCAAGGCGGATCGTCCATGTGCCATGGACATAGGGCATCACCAGCCCCTGCCCCATCCACAGCACACCGCCCATCGCCAGCGCCGCCAGCGCCAGCCGCCACACCCGGCGCTTCAATTGCGCATCGGCCACAAAGTGTCCGCGTTTTACCAGGGTGCGATAAAGCATCCACACATTGACGGTTGAAGCGATGGCGGTGGCCAGCGGCGGCCCCATGTGCTGCAAGGGCAGGATCAGGATGAGGTTGAACGCCAGGTTTACCCCCATCGACATCGTGGCATAGCGCACCGGCGTTTTCGTGTCCTGCCGGGCATAGAAGCCCGGCGTCAGCACCTTCACCAGAATATAACTGGGCAGCCCGATCGAAAACGCGGCCAGCGCCTGCGCGGTGTAATGCGTGTCCATCGCATCGAACTTGCCATAGCCGAACAGCGCAGCGGCAATCGGTTCACCGCACAGCACCAGCGCCATCGTGGCGGGCAGGGTCAGCAGCAGCGCCAGTTCCATGCCCCTATTCTGCGTTTCCATCGCGGCGGCTTCCTCGCCCCCGCCCAACTGGCGCGAAATCGTCGGCAGCAGCACGGTGCCAAGGCCGATGCCGATCAGCCCCAGCGGCAACTGGTTCAACCGGTCAGCCATGTAGATGTAGGTAACCGATCCATTGGCCAGCAGCGATGCCGCCAGCGCGGTGGAAACCACAAGGTTGATCTGCACCGCGCCTGCGCCTGCCGCAGCAGGCCAGATCAGCTTCAACAGCCGCTTCACTTCGGGCGACAACCGGGGCCGCCGCAACCGCAGCCTTACACCATTGCGACGACAGGCCCAGGCCAGCCACGCCAGTTGCAACGCGCCCGAAACCGAAACGCCGATCGCCTGATTGCGCGCGGTGACCAGCGGATCGTCGGAATGAAAGCCCAGCAGCGCCACGATCAGCGTCACGTTCAGCAGGATCGGTGCTGCCGCGTTGACCCAGAACTTGTGCATCGAATTGAGGATGCCGCCGAACAGCGACACGATGCTGATCAGCATCAGATAGGGGATCGTCAGCCGGGAAAGCTGCACGGCATAGGCAAACTGTTCCGGCGTTACCCCGTTGAACCTGCCCGAAAGCACCAGGGTAACCGGCCAGGCGAACACTTCCAGCAGCACGGTCATCACGATCAGCACCGGCAGCAGCACCGCCAGCGCCGCTTCGGCAAAGTCCAGCCCGTCACGCAAGCCCTTGCCTTCGGGGTTGGCAACCTTCTGGTTGAACATCGGGATGAACGCGGAAGAAAACGCGCCTTCGGCAAACAGCGCGCGGAACATGTTGGGCAGCCGGAACGCGACAAGAAATGCGTCCGAAGCAAACCCTGCACCCACATAGCGCGCAAACAGGCTGTCGCGCACCAGCCCCAGTACGCGGCTGAGCAATGTCAGCCCGCCAATCGTGCCGGTGGCCTTGAGAAGATTCATGACCGCTTCCCCAAATCAAAGAACCCGTCTGAAATGGGGAAGCAGCCCGAAATCAGGCCTGACCCGCAGGAACCGCGTCAGCCGTGGCCTGCGCCTGTGCCAGTTGCTGCATGTACAGCCCGTTGAAGTCGATCGGCTCCAGCATCATCGGCGGATAGCCTGCATCGCGCACGGCATCGGCAATGATACGGCGCGCGAACGGAAACAGGATGCGCGGGCCTTCGGCAAACAGGAACGGATGGGCCTGCTCCTCAGGCACATTGCGCATGCCGATCAAGCCGCAATAGGCCAGTTCGACGATGAACGCGGTGCCTTGCGAACCCTTGGATGTCACATTGATCTTCAGCTCGATCTCGTGAATCTCGGTCTGAATCGCGCGGGCCGAAATGTTGAAGTCCACGGCCATTTCAGGAACTTCAGTCCACTGATAGCTTTCCGGCGCGTTCGGATTCTCGACCGACAGATCCTTCACATATTGCGAGATCAGGCCGATTGCGGGCGCCGTGTCCTCGCCATTGGGCAGCGGGCCGCCATGGCTGTGGTCGTCGAGATTGAGATTCGAAATGATGTTGCCTTCGTCGGCCATGAGGACAGCTTTCCTGGTGGTTTTCCCTTGCCCGCGCGCCTAGCACCGCGGCAATCGCGCGGCAATGCGCCTTGTATCAGGCGCGCCTGAAGCAGGCGGTCCCGAATCCTGCCCAAGTGAACCACCCAAAAGGGCCGTGCACACGTTGTTCATTTGTAATCCGTACCTATTTAAGGCAGGTTGGAATGATGCCAGACTTGCCGGGTGCAAGTCGTGGCCAGTTCGGGAATAAAGCGCGTGATTGTTCAGATTGTGATCCTGGCGATGATTGCGGCCTTTCTGGGCCTGCGTCTCTACTCCGTCCTTGGCCGCCGGCCTGAGCGGGACGAGGAGCCTGTGCGCCGCCGGATCGAACAGCCTGATCCTTCGGCCAACCCGCAACAGCCGGTTTCCCAGCGCGTTGTCGAAGGCGGCGCGAACGCCGCCCGTACGCGCGAACTTGCCGCGCCAGAGCCGAACACGTTCGACAACCGCGCCGAAATCGGCGTCCGCGCGATCATTGCGGCGGATCGCCGTTTCGATCTGGCGCAGTTCCTCGCCGGGTCGAAAAGCGCCTATCGCATGATTCTCGAAGCGTTCTGGCGCGCCGACAAGGAAGAACTGCAGCAACTTTGTGACGCCGATGTGTACGAAGGCTTCGCCTCGGCGATCGACGCGCGCGTCGCTGCGGGGGAAACGGTCGATGCCCGCCTGATCCGCATCGACGAAGCGCGCATCATCGCAGCCTCGCTCGAAGGCATGACCGCGCGAATCACCGTGCGCTTCCTGGCAGACATCGCCTCTGTCACGCGCGATGCCGAAGGCACGGTCATTGCCGGCACACTCGACGATGCAGTCGAAGCGCGTGACGTGTGGACGTTCCGCCGCGACCTCACCTCGCGCGATCCTGACTGGCTGCTCGACGAGACCGACGAAGCCTGAACCAGTACGATGCGGGGGGATGGCGTAACCGGACATATCCGGCGCAAGTCAGGGCTTGTCCGGTCCGCTTTCCTCCTCGCGATTGCGCTGATTGCCGGTTGCGTGCGTCTCGTGCCCGAAGGGACGAGACCTGCGCCAATTGCGCCACCCGCCACAAAAGCTGCTACCGCGGCCCTGGCCGGGGTCAGTCCCGGCCCGCTCGCATCGGGTCTTGGCTTCAAGGCTGACAATACCGCCGCCGCGCTGCGCACTTTCATCCAGTCCTGCCCGCGCCTGACCAAACGTATCGACAATTCCGGCCTCACCCGCCCCGACGACTGGGCGCCTGCCTGTATCGCCGCCAAAGGCTGGCCCGAAGGCGAGGCACCGCGGTTCTTCACGACCTATTTCGAGACCGCAGAAGTGGGCGATGGCAATGCCTTCGTCACCGGCTATTTCGAACCTGAAATCGCGGGCGTCCGCACAAGGCAGCCCGGCTACGATGTGCCCGTTTACAAGTTGCCGCCCGATCTTGTCCGCGCGCGCGCCGGGGATGCGCCGCCCCTTCCCGATGGCCGCATGCCGCTCGGCCGTTATGACGATGCAGGCGTGTTCGTGCCCTATTACGATCGCGGCCAGATCGATGATGGCGAACTTGCCGGCAAGGGCCTCGAAATCGCCTGGGCTGCTGATCCCGTCGAACTGTTCTTCCTGCAGATCCAAGGCTCCGGCCGGTTGCGCGCGCCCGATGGCAGCGTTATCCGCATCGGCTTTGCCGGGCAGAACGGCCACCCTTATACCGGCATCGGATCAGTCATGCGCGAACGCGGGCTGATCGGCAGCGCGCCGGGCCAGTATTCCGGCTCGATGCAGGGCATCCAGCAATACTTGCGCGATTTTCCCGAAGCAGGCCGCGATCTGATGCGCCAGAACCGCAGCTATGTGTTCTTCCGTGAATTGACCGGTCCCGGCCCGGTCGGTGCTCTCAACGTGCCCATTGCCGGGCGTTCGACCGTTGCCGCCGACCCCGCATTCGTGCCCCTGGGTGCGCCGGTCTGGCTCCAGGTCGATCGCAAGGAGGTGAGCGGGCTGTGGGTGGCGCAGGATACCGGCGGCGCGATTCAGGGTGCCAACCGTTTTGACAGCTTCTGGGGCGCAGGCGCGCAAGCCCGGCAGATCGCTGGCGGCATGAGCGCGCGGGGCCGCGCCCTGATCCTCCTGCCCAAGGGCACTCTGGCGCGTCTGGGTCAGCGCTGATGCGGCCCCCGCGCGGTCTTTCGCCCGAAGAGGCAGAACTGTGGCAGAAGGTCGCCGCCACCATCGTACCCTTGCACCCGGTGCGCAAGGCAAGGCCGATGCTGGCCGAACCGGCGGTGGTGCATGCTCCCGCGCCGCCCAAGGCGATCAAGGGCCGCGTGCCACCGCCTCCGGTCCCGCCGCCACCGCCCTCTCCGGTCGCGCGGCCGCTGCAAAACCACGGTCTCGATTCGACGTGGGACCGCAAACTGGCGCGCGGCGCGATCGTGCCGGATGTGACGATAGACCTCCACGGCCTCGGCCTCGATGCCGCGCATGGCCGCCTCAACGGCGGCATCGCGCAGGCCTTGGCCATGGGTTCACGCGTGATCCTGCTGATCGCGGGGAAGCCCCGCCCGCATGACGAACACGATGCGCGCGGATCGCGGCGCGGCGTGATCCGCGCCAAGCTGCTCGATTGGCTCGCGCACAGCCCCCACGCCAGCCAGATCGCCGCCGTCCGCGCGGCGCAGCCCCGCCATGGCGGCGCGGGCGCAGTCTATATCGTGCTCAGGAAAGCGCGCTGATCGCGATTCGGGTGTAGATCCGCTGCAATACGCGCAGATCTTCCATCGCCACCGCCTCATCCTTCTTGTGCATCGTGGCGTTGCACAGGCCGAATTCCACCACCGGGCACAGCGCGCGCAAGAACCGCGCATCGGACGTGCCGCCGCTGGTCGAAAGTTCGGGATCAAGGCCCGTCTCTGCCTTTACCGCTTCGGCAATGATCGTCGAAAATTCGCCCGGCAGCGTGATGAAGCTTTCGCCTGAAATCACCGCGCGCACCTCGCCCTTGTGGCGGCGCGCGATTTCCTCGACCATGGCCACCAGGGTCGCGCCCGAATGCAGATCGTTGAAGCGGATCGAAATGCGCGCCCGCGCCTCTGCCGGGATCACATTGGTGGCCTTGTTGCCCACGTCGAGATCGGTCACTTCAAGGTTCGACGGCTGGAACCATGCCGTGCCGCCATCCAGCACCAGCGCATCGAGTTCGGCCAGCAAGGCGATCAGGCGCGGGATCGGATTGTCGGCAAGATGCGGATAGGCAACGTGCCCCTGCGCGCCCTTGCAGGCGATCCACATGTTCACAGAACCGCGACGCCCGATCTTGGCCATGTCACCCAGCCGGTGAACCGATGTCGGCTCGCCCACCAGGCACAGGTCCGGCTCGGCCTTCATCTCGCGGATCAGGTCGATCAGCGGAACCGTGCCGAACCGTGCAGGCCCTTCCTCATCGCCGGTAATAATGAAGCTGATTGTGCCCGCCTCTGCCGGAATGTCGGCCACGGCCGCCACCATGGAAGCGATCGAACCCTTCATGTCCACCGCGCCGCGCCCGTAAAGCAGTTCACCGCGCCGTTCAGCCTTGAACGGGCCGGACGCCCAGCCCTCGCCCGGCGGCACCACGTCCAGATGACCGGCAAATGCGAAGTGGCGCGATCCTTCCGGGCCTTTGCGGATGGCGAACAGGTTCTCGACCGGGCCATCGGGCGCTTCCCCCGCAACGAAGCGGTGAATCGCGAAACCAAGCGGCTCCAGCATTCCGGCAAGGCAATCGAACACAGCGCCGGTGGCGGGCGTCACGCTTTCGCAATCGATGAGCCGTTCGGCAAGAAGGACGGGATCGGGCATCAGACGGCAGGCTCCTCGAACTGTTCGATCACCCAGCCTTCAGCTTCGGCGGCGTTGATCCATGCCTGCATCCAGTCGTGAGTCCAGACTGCTTCCATGTAAGTCAGGGCAAAACCGGGAACGCCCACGCCATACGTCATGAAGCGCGAGACAACGGGGGCATAGATAATGTCAGCAGCGCTGAACGCGCCGAACAGGAATGGCCCACCCTTGCCGAACCGGGCGCGCGATTCGGCCCACAGCGTCAGGATACGCACGATGTCCGCGCGCACATCGGGCTTGATCTCGATGCCTTCCACGCGCTTGCGGATGTTCATCGGCAGGCTGCGGCGCAAGGGCAGATAGCTGGAATGCATTTCGGCCACCATCGAACGCGCCATCGCCCGCGCCGCATCGTCCTTGGGCCAGAAGCGGTCGCGCCCGACCTTGTCCGCCAGGTAATCGATGATCGCAAGGCTGTCCCACACCACCGCTTCGCCGTCCCACAGGATCGGCACCTTGCCCGATGACGGGGCAAGATCGTCGGCCCGGCGCGCCTCGTCCCAGTCCTCGCCATAAAGCGGCACGGTGATTTCTTCGAAGGTCAGGCCCGATTGCTTGGCGGCCAGCCAGCCGCGCAGCGACCAGCTTGAGTAGTTCTTGTTACCGATGATCAGCTTCATCGCGCTCGCCCTGTTGCGTCGCACAGGCGCGTAGCGGTTCAGTTTTGAAGTGTCGAGACTGAACAAACCACAAAGGCGCTCGTGTCGAGCGAAGTCGGAAGTGTCTCTATATCTGTGGGCGCAAATCAGAAATCGTCATTGCGAGGAGGCGGGCCCAACGCGGCAATCCAGAGTGTCGGACACAAAGGGTGTGGATTGCTTCGGCCTTCGGCCTCGCAATGACGACGATTCAGATTGACCGCACGGCGCTCTAAATCTCGCTGTCGGCCAGTACCGCGGCGCGCAGGTCTTCGATGCCCATCTTCTTTTCGGATGAGGTGACCAGCACTTCGGGATAGGCGGCGGTGCGCTTGCGCGCGGCGGCGAGCGTTTCGGTATAGACCTGATCGAGTTCGCTGGCCTTGATCTTGTCGGCCTTGGTCAGCACGACGCGATAGCCGACAGCGGCCTCATCCAGCATCTTCATCATCTCGCTATCGACGTCCTTGATGCCGTGGCGCGCGTCGATCAGCAGCAGCGCGCGCTTGAGCACGACGCGGCCGCGCAGGAAATCGCGTACCAGCTTGCGCCATTGCTCCACCACCTTGGGCGGGGCCTTGGCAAAGCCGTAGCCGGGCATGTCAACCAACCGCAGCAGCGTGGGATCGCCCACTTCGAAGAAATTCAACTCCTGCGTACGACCCGGCGTGACCGAGGTACGCGCAATCGACTTGCGCCCGGTCAGCGCGTTGAGCAGCGATGATTTGCCCACGTTCGACCGGCCCGCAAAGGCTATTTCCGGCACTTCAGGATCAGGCAGGAAATGCAGCGCTGGCGCGGACTTGAGGAACTCGATCCGCCCGGCAAACAGCAGACGCGCGCGTTCGATCATTTCGGCCTTGATGGCGGCTGCTTCGATGTCTTCAGGGGTCAAGGTGTTTTCGGCTTCCGGGTGGAAGCAGCCTTCTGTTCGCGGGTGACGACGCGGTTCACGTCGATCTGGTCCTTGTCAGCTTGCGCCTTCAATTGCGGATGCTTGCTGTAAAGATACTTCTGCTGGGCGATGGTGAGCAGGTTCGAGGTGATCCAGTAGATCAGCAGACCCGCCGCGAAGGGAGCCATCACGAACATCATGATCCAGGGCATGAACGCGAAGATTTGCTGCTGCGCCGGGTCCATCGCGGCAGGTTGCAGCTTGAACTGAAGCCACATGGTGATGCCGAGCAGGATCGCCAGCACGCCGATGGCGAGGAAGCCGGGCGGATCGAACGGCAGCAGGCCGAACAGGTTGAGGATATGCGCAGGATCGGGCGCGGACAGATCCTTGATCCACAGCACGAACGGCTGGTGGCGCATTTCGATGGTCAGCGTCAGCACCTTGTACAGCGCGAAGAACACCGGAATCTGAAGGAAGATCGGCAGGCACCCGGCAAGCGGGTTGACCTTCTCCTCCTTGTACAATTCCATGATCTTCTGCTGCTGCGCCTGCTTGTCGTCCTTGTAGCGTTCCTGCAGCGCCTTCATCTTGGGTTGCAGCGCGCGCATGGCCGCCATCGAGGCGAACTGGCGCTGGGCGATCGGGAACATCACGCCGCGCACCACCAGGGTCAGCAGGATGATCGCAAGGCCGAAGTTGCCGACCTTGTTGAAGATCGAATCGAGCAGCCAGAAAATCGGCTTTTCGAACCACGAGAACCAGCCCCAGTCGATCGAATAGCTGAAGTTCGAAACGCCCGCTTCCTCATACTTTTCGAGGACCGCGTTCTCCTTGGCCCCCGCAAACAGGCGCAGGGTCTGCGACTGGACCTTGCCCGGTGCCACCGACACGGTGGGATAGATCAGGTCGGCACGATAGATGCCCTGGCCGAGCGCGCGGAAGGCCGCTTCGGCCTTGGCATTGCCATCGGGAATCAGGGCGGACTGCCAGTAGATGTCGGTAAAGCCGATCCAGTTGGCCATGCCCTTCAGGGGAACCACCCCACCGGGCGCTTCGGCGACGGTCGAATAGTTGTTGTCAAAGTTCACCGAGCCGTCGAGCGCGCCGATCGGGCCTGAATGCAACTGCCAGGTATCGATGCTCGATGTCTTTTCCGTGCGGTTGACCAGCGCGAAGGGGCGCACCACGACCGGTGCAACGCCAGCGTTGGCAACGCTTTGCGTCGCGGTGATCATATAGTCGGCATCGATGGCGTAACGGATCGTATAAGTCTGCCCGGTCGGGTTGCTCCAGCGCAGCGTAACCGGCGTCTGCGGGGTCAGCTTCGCGCCTTCGGCGGTCCACACCGTGTTCGCATCGGGTGCCACCACGCCTTCACCCACCCAGCCGATCTGGGCGAAATGCTGCGCGGGCGTTCCTGCTGGCGAGAACAGCCGTACCGGCGCGCTGGCCTTGTCCACCGTTTCGGTGTGGCGGACCAGCGTCACGTCATCGACGAGCGCGCCCTTGAGATTGATCGAGCCCTTGAGGCCCGGCGCATCGATGGGCACACGGTTGCCCGCCGCCAGTTCGGCGCGCAGGTCCTTTTTCTCCAGCGCCACGTCAGCCGGATTGACCAGACCACCTTCGCGCGTGGGCTTTGGCGCTGTGCCAGGCGCTGTCGCTTCGGCCACAGGCTTTTTGACGGGCGCGGGATAAAACCAGCGCATGGCCGAATCCCAACCAAGCAGCAGCAGGCCGGTCAGGACTACGGCCAGGATAAGGTTACGCTGATTCTGCACCGTGTTCGCGTCCTGTCAGTCGTTGCCGCGCAATTCGCAGCCGGTAATTTCAATCGGGGAACGGGCTTATGGCACCGGCCTATGGAACCGGATCGTAGCCGTGCCCACCCCACGGGTGGCAGCGCAATAGCCGCTTCGCCGCCAGCCAGCCACCCTTAATCGCGCCATGCTTTTCCAGCGCTTCGATCGCGTAATGCGAACACGAAGGGCTATAGCGGCACGAGGGCGGCAAGATGCGTGAAGGCCCCAATTGCCAGCCCCGCGCGATCAGGATCAGCAGGCGCTTCACTTGCGCGGCTTGCGGGATTTGCCCGAATCCGGGCGCCTGCGCGGCGGATCGCCCTTGCCCTCGGCAGCGCGCGCGAGCGCTACGGCAAGTTCATCGCGCAACGCCGCGAAATCGCGCTCCACCCCGCTTTCGCGACCGATCATCACATGGTCGGCCCCATGAATGCCCGAAACTGGCAAAGCATCGCGCAGCAAGGCACGGAAACGACGCTTCATGCGGTTGCGGACAACCGCATTGCCGATCTTCTTGGTGACAGTCACCCCGAAGCGCAAATCCGCGCCGGCACTTTCAGGCACGGAATCACGGTTCACCAACAGCACGAATCCGGGCCTTGCGACCCGGATTCCGCGATTGGCGGCAACAAAGTCCGCCCGGTTCCGAATAGTGGCGATCCGGGTCATCCCCGCGCCCTCACTTTTCGGAAGGTAGCTGGCTGCGTTCAGGCCGACAGCTTCTTGCGGCCGCGCGCACGGCGGGCAGCAAGAATCTTGCGACCGCCGACGGTAGCAGAACGGGTGCGGAAGCCATGACGGCGGGCACGCACGAGGTTGCTGGGCTGGAAAGTGCGCTTCATCTGTTTGCTCTTCTCAATAAAGTCGGTGAACAGGCATTGACCGCCGCAAGCGCGACGTGCCGGAATCAGGCTGTGGCCGATAGGGGAACGGCCGTGTTGCGTCAACCCTGTGACGGCAAGGCCAAGCGTCTCAATGCGTTGCGGGCGTGGCCGGGACCGGTTACGGACCGCCAGATGATGGAGAGCACCGAATCCGGCAGCATCGCGTTAAGACCGCGCTGGTGGCAGCGCGCGCCGCGCATTCCCACGCTGGCGCTGTTCGTGGTGGTGGCCCTGGCACTGTTGGGCACGTTTGCGCTGATCCTCACCACGGTAGAGATCGAACGCACACAGCGCGAACAGGCGGCACGGACCAGCTCCATCATCGCCTCGCTCGACGATATCCTGCGCGCCACGATCAGCGGCGAAACCGGCCAGCGCGGCTACTTCATCACCAGCGATACCCGCTATCTGGCGCCCTATCGCGAAGGGGAGAGGCGTTATACCGACGGCATGGCGCGCCTGCGCAGGCAGATGGGCGACGATCTGCCGCCCGATCAGGCCCGCCTGCTTGCCGAAATCGCGCGGCTGGGCGATGCCAAATGGGCCGAGATGGAAGGCATTGTCACGCTGGTCGACCAACGCCGCATTCCCGATGCCCATGCCCGCTTTCTGTCTGACGAAGGACAGTTGGCGATGCAGGGCTTGCGCCGCGCAGTGGCACAACTCGAAGCGATCGAACAGGTCCGACTTAACAACGCCGTGGTCAAGGCCGCCGATGCCGAAGCGCGCATCCTGCCATCGCTGGCGGCGCTGTTCGTGGTGATCGTCTGCGCGCTTGCACTTGGGCTGTGGCAGGCGATTCGCAAGGCGGAGGCCGAAGCGCTGGCCGAAGGCGCAGCCGCGATTGCCGAGGCGCGCGACAGGGCAGATCTTCTTGCCAAGGAACTCAACCATCGGGTCAAGAACCTGTTCGCGGTGATCCTTGCCATCGTGAAAATGAGCGCGCGCGGCGATGCCGCCGCCGCCCCTGCGGTGGATCGCATCGCCAAGCGCATCCACGCGCTGGTTACCGCGCACGAGGTGACGCAAGGTGCCGGGCAGGACCAGACGGTCGACTTCGCCGATCTGATCGGCAAGGTGATCGCGCCGTACAAATCGAGCAGCGAGCGCTGCGAATTGTCGGGCGGCGAGCTGGTGCTGCCGGGACGCCACGCCGTGCCGCTGGGGCTGGTGCTGCACGAACTGGTGACCAACGCGGTCAAGTACGGCGCGTGGGCAAAGCCCGGCGGGCTGCTGAAAGTAAGCTGGGAATGCACCGGCGGGCATGCGCGCGTACTGTGGGAGGAGCATGGCGAGGCCGGATCGGCACCGCCCGAACAGGGCCGCGAAGGCTTCGGCTCGGCACTGATCCGCTCATCCGAGCGCCAGCTTGGCGGCACGATCACCCGGCGTTTCGGCGAAGGCGGGATCGTGGTGGAAATGGCATTCCCGCTGACGGGCGAGGGCAGCTAGGTTAGCGTGCGCAAATCGGGAATCGTCATTGCGAGGAGGCGAAGCCGACTCGGCAATCCACGGCGTCGGACACAAAGCTCTGGACTGCTTCAGCCTTGGGCCTCGCAATGACGATAATTCAGGTTGAACGTCCCATGCTCCAGACTCAACCCGTCAGCGGCAGTTTCAATGCTTCGATTCGCGGCGGGGCTGGACCATTCCCGGCACGATGAAGCCCAGCGGGCCGGGTTCCATCGCGCGCTTCTTCAGTTCGCCTTTCATACGGCCGTACTCTTCTTCCATCTGCGGCGTCACCGTGGCGCGCGAATCCTTGAGCGCCTCTGTAAAATCCGCTGCGGTTACGCTGCGCACGTCTCCGCCCGCACGCCGGATGGCGTTGAGGCCTGCACGACGCACCACGTCTTCAAGATCGGCGCCGGTGAATCGGTCCGTCTCCGCCGCCACCCGATCGAGATCCACGTCATCGGCCAGCGGCATCGCCTTGGTGTGAATGCGCAGGATGTGCGCGCGTCCCGCCGGGCTTGGCGTACCGACATAGACCAGTTCATCGAACCTTCCCGGACGCAGCAAAGCCGGATCGACAAGGTTCGGGCGGTTGGTGGCGCCGATCACGATGACCGATTGCAGTTCTTCCAGCCCGTCCATTTCCGCAAGAATGGTGTTGACCACCCGTGCGGTCACTTGAGGTTCGCCCTGTCCGCTGCCGCGCGCGGGCACCAGGCTGTCGATCTCGTCGATGAACACGATGCACGGCGCAACCTGTCGGGCGCGGGCGAACAGCCTCGAAATCTGCTGTTCGCTCTCGCCGTACCACTTTGACAGCAGATCGGACGATTTGATCGAGATGAAGTTGGCTTCCGCCTCCTTGGCAACCGCCTTGGCCAGCAAGGTCTTGCCGGTGCCGGGAGGGCCATAAAGCAGGAAGCCCTTGGCCGGACGAATGCCGAGCCGATGAAAGGCTTCGGGATTCTTCAGCGGCAATTCCACGCCTTCGCGCAATTTTTCCTGCGCATCATCCAGCCCGCCGATGTCGGCCCAGCCAACCGTCGGGGCCTGCACCATGACCTCGCGCATGGCCGATGGCTGCACACGCTTGAGCGCCTGCACGAAATCCTCGCGATCCACGGCAAGATTGTCGAGCACGTCCTGCGGGATCGTCTGCTGCTCGAAATCGAGCCTGGGCATGATCCGGCGCACCGCTTCGATCGCCGCCTCCCGCGTCAGCGCCGCAAGGTCTGCGCCGACAAAGCCGTGGGTGGTCCGCGCCAGTTCCTGCAAGTCGACATCTTCAGCCAACGGCATGCCACGGGTGTGAATGCCGAGGATTTCGCGACGACCCGATTCGTCGGGCACACCCACGATGATCTCGCGATCGAACCGGCCCGGACGGCGCAGCGCCTCGTCGATGGCATCAGGGCGATTGGTCGCCGCGATCACGACCAGATTGGTGCGCGAATGCAGCCCGTCCATCAGGGTGAGCAATTGCGCGACCAGCCGCTTTTCCGCCTCGCCGTGCACTTCGCTGCGCTTGGGCGCGATCGAATCGATCTCGTCGATGAAGATGATCGAAGGTGCGGCCTTGGTCGCCTCCTCGAACACCTCGCGCAGGCGCTTTTCGCTCTCGCCATAGGCAGACCCCATGATTTCGGGACCGTTGATGGTGAAGAACGAAGCATCGCTTTCGTTCGCCACCGCGCGCGCCAGCCGCGTCTTCCCCGTGCCCGGCGGGCCATGCAACAGAACCCCCTTCGGCGGATCGACGCCAAGGCGGGTGAACAGTTCGGGATAGCGCAAGGGCAGTTCCACCATCTCGCGCAACTGGCGGATGGTATCGCCCATGCCGCCCACGTCGTCATAATTGACATCGGCGCGGCTTGAACGCGGTTCTTCATATTCAGGCCGCAGTTCGACCTCGGTATTTTCGTCGATATGCACCACGCCCTTCGGCACAGTGGACACGACAGTCAGGCGGATCTGCGTGAGTGCGAAGGCGGGCGCGTTGAGCATCTGGCGCAATTGCGGCGGCATATCGTCACGGCTGACCTGCTGCTGGCCTGCGGTGGCGACCAGATCGCCCATCACCAGCGGACGCCCGGCAAAGTTGCGCTTGAGAGCAACGGCCGGGCCTTGCAGGCGCAAGTCCTTCTGTGCGGGCGCGAACACCACGCGCTGCGCAGCGCGCGAATCGATCTTGCGCACTTCGACATGCTCGCCCGAACCGACATCGGCATTGGCGCGCTGCAACCCGTCGAGCCGGATCAGTTCAAGCCCTTCGTCTTCGGGATAGGGCTGGATCACGCGGGCGGCGGTGGACCGCTTGCCCACGATCTCGATCACATCGCCCTCGGTTACGCCAAGCTGCGCCATGACATGGCGGCTGACCCGCGCGATGCCGTGTCCGCTTTCTTCCTGACGCGCGCCCGCGACCTGCAGGCGCACGGTGCGCGCCTCTGTCCGGGGTTCGGTTGCAGCTTCTGCCATGATCCTTGGAAATCCCCTTGATCTGCCGTCCCGAACCGATGTGGGAACGCGGACGCGGGATTTCAAACGCCTCAATGGCGTGAAGGTTGCCTATCGGTAGACGCAGGCGTCCAGCGCCTCGTTCTTCACCACGGCCACGCGGCGCGCGATGGAATTGCCGTGCCGCCGGGTGAACCCGCCCGCGCCGTTGACTTCGCGCTTCTTGGGCAGGGGGAGCACGGCGGCGATGCGGGCGGCCTCCACCGGGCTGAGCTTGCGCGCGCTCTTTCCGTAATAACGCTGCGCGCCTGCTTCAACGCCATACGTGCCGATGCCGGTTTCGGCGACGTTGAGATAGACTTCCATGATCCGGCGCTTGCCCCAGATCGTTTCGATCAGGACGGTGTACCACGCTTCCAGCCCTTTGCGCAGATAGCCGCCGCCCTGCCACAGGAACACGTTCTTGGCGGTTTGCTGGCTGATCGTGGAACCGCCACGGATCCGCCCGCCTTTGGCGTTGCGCCGGAACGCCTGCATGATTGCCTCGTGATCGAAACCGTTATGCAGGCAGAACTTGCCATCCTCGCCCGAAATCACAGCGGCCACCATATCGCGGTCAATCTGGTCCAGCGGCGTCCAGTCCTTGGTTACCGGGTGATCGTCCATCAGCATGGTCAGCGTGGTGGGCACCGGCACGAACTTGTATATCACCACTTGCGCGACCGAGATGAACAGGAACGCGGCGATCAATCGCGCGAGTAACCAGCCGAGACGGCCGATCGGCCCGGTCGGCGTCCACGAGCGAGCCGCAGGTCGGCGCAGGTTCTTGAGTTCATCCACCATAGGCCGCCAAACCTATCCGCGAACAGCCCCGTCTGGCAATCCACCGGAAAGATTGCGGAGCACCTTTGTCAGACCGTTTGCCGGAGGTGTGTCAGGCCACCTGGGAGAAGCGCTTGATCCGCTCTGCCAGTCTGCTGACTGAGGGGATCACGATCCGGCGCCCTTCCTTCACCACCAGCCGTTCGCGCACGAGCAAAGTGAATTCGCGCGTAACGGTTTCACGATTGGTGCCGATGCGCGCGGCGAGTTCCGCCTGCGTCGGGATGCGCGCGATGCTTGCGGCGCCCTTGGCGTCGGGACCATCTGCCAGCCGCAGCAGTTCAGCCTGAAGGCGGGTGCCGACCGCCATCGTCGAAAGTTCGTAGATGCGGTTGGTCAGGTAACGCACCTGATGCGCCAGATAGCGCGCCAGCCACAGGCTCAACACCGGCTGCTGGCCGATCAGGGCGATGAACGTCTTGCCCGGAATGACCAGCAGGCTGCTGTTCTGCGATGCCACCACGTCGGCCGAGCGAGGCTCACCATCGATAGCCGCCAGTTCGCCGAAAATCTCGCCCGGCCCGATCGATCGCAACACGGTCTCGCGGCCCTGCGCCGAAACCAGCGACACGCTCAACGCGCCATCGAGCACCATGTAGACATCGCTCGCGGGCAGGCCCACCGCCAGGAGGACGTGCCCCTTGCGCACACGGACCTGCCTGCCGTTGTCGGCAAGGATCTGCCGCACCTCATCGGGGACGGTCAGGTTCGACTTAGTTTCTGCACCAGGCGGCATAAAATCCAGATTCCCCCCGAAACGGTGCCTTATAGGGCGCGTAACGAATGTGTCGATAATCACAGGATGACCGTGTTCTGGGCGACGGCGCCATTTGTGTGAAAGGAGCATACCGCATCGACCGCAATGACCGTTGAGAAGATGCACCGCTACCTGATCTGGAAATCTGGACCCGGTCCACTCGATATCGAGATCAAGCGTGTAGGCGAGGCAGTGCTAAGGCCCTCTCTCCTCATTGTCACGCCGGTTGGCGGCATTGCGGTACCCCATGAAGACGACCGCGATGTCGCACGGTTCCATCTTGATGAAGCCAACGTCGCCCGGCTGCTGTCGGCTCCCGGTGCCCTGCGTGCGCCATGTCTTGCGTTTCAGTGCGATGCTTTTCTTAGCATGGGATCGGACAGACGGCGGTGGGGATGGGCGATTCGGGTCTCCCGCGATGGCGAGGCCTTGCCCGGCCATCATCTTGACGGTGCGCCGCTGGTAATGTGCCGCGATGGCTTCACCCGCGCACGATTGCGTCATATTCCAGTCAAATCGGCAATGGCGCGCGGACACGATCTTATCGGCCTGTCATGAACCCTGTCGGCGGAATTTCGCTGGAATTAACGATAATTCTTCGAAATTCGTTGCGATTGTCATTGCAACCTGTGATTCTGCTTGGGTCAAGCGCGGCGGCAGGGGTTTCGCATCGTCTGACCAGGGGGCGCAAAGTCTTAACGTGCGGGTGGTACAGCACGGCAATACCGGGTCCGCGCTGGATGCAGCGCGCGCCACGCGGCATTTGCCGAACGATTTGGCCGGAAACTGGAAAGCGCTTGCAGGCGAGCTTGAATCGGTTCGCTTCGCCACGATCCTGTTTGCCGATATCGTCGGCTCCACCCGCCTCATCAGCGCGCTCGATCCCGAAGATGCGCGCGATCTGCTCGACAGTTCGATTGCGCTTATCCAGAAGGCGATTCACGAATTCGATGGCCTGGTGGTACGCGTCCAGGGCGATGGGGTGATGGCGGTGTTCGGCATTCACCCGGCCGCACAGGACCACGCCCTGCGCGCCAGTGTTGCCGCGCGGCGCATCGTAGACCGGATGAAAAGCGGGGCCGTTGGGATTCTGCCCTCGCCGCAAGTGCGCGTCGGGCTTCATGCCGGGCCGATTCTGCTGCGCCGTCAGGACAACGATTTCGGCAGTATCGTCGACGTGGTTGGCCATGCCGCGCACGTGGCCGGCCAGATCGAAAAGCTTGCCCCGCCCGGAAGCGTCGCCATTTCCGCTGCCACCGTATCACTGATCGCCGAACATTGCGAACTGCGTCCGTTGGGCACCCTGCCGGGCAATGATGACAGTGCAGGCAGCAACGCGACCGGCGAAACCGTGTTCGAACTGCTGGCGGTCGATTTCGCCGGAAGCGACAGCGTTCCGGTCAAGGGCAACGCGACCTATCCTGTCATCGGGCGCCACGATGACGTGGAACGCCTGCGGGTTGTGGTCGCAGCTTCGCGTCAGGGCCAGGCCGCGGCGCTGGGCTTTGTCGGAGAGGCGGGGATGGGCAAAAGCCGCCTTCTGCTCGAAGCCAGCCGAATCGCTGCGGGCCTCGGCGTCACTGTCGTGGTCATTCGCGGCAACGCCCTGATTGCCGCCGTGCCGTTTGGCTGCCTTGCGCCTGCCATTCGCCATCTGGTCGACCTTCTGCGCCCGTTCTGCCCCGACCCCGCTGCCGCCGCGGCGCTTACTGCCGAACAGGCAGAATGTCTCAGCGGCATTGTGGCGAGCAAGGACTCGTGGCTGCCCGGCCTTACACCGGGCGACCGCAATCGCATTGCCAGGCAGACCATCATCGGCCTTGCCCGCCTTGCCGTTGCCAACCTGCCGCTGCTCGTGCTGGTCGACGATGTCCAGTACATCGACAAAGAAACGCTGGGCGTCCTGGCCAGCATCCGCAAGGGCGCGAACCTTGCCATGATCGCAGGAGGACGCCCCGAAGCGGCCAGACGGATTTCCATGCTGTGCGGCAGGCCGGTCCACCTCGATGCTCTGTCACCGGGTGCTGCGCGCGTCCTCGTCTCGATGATCAACCGCCACGATCCGCTGGACGACGCGACGGTTGAGAACATTATTGAACGTGCCGAAGGTTTGCCGCTGGCGGTGCAGGAATTCGCGGTGGCAGCCCAGCCCGATGCAGGCATCGCGCGCCTGCCCGCACGGCTTGAAAACCTGCTTGCCGAGCGCCTTGCCGCGCTGGACGAAGACGCCACGCGACTGTGCCAGCTCTGCGCTGCGCTGGGGCCATCGTTTCCTGCCAATCGGCTTGCGCGGGGCGCGGCGCTGGTATGCCGCAACCCGGCAAACGCGCTTGCGCGACTGGTTGAGGCTCGCGTCATCGAAACCGCGCAGGGCGACGTGGCGCGGTTCACACACCAACTGGTGCAGGAAGCGGCCTATGGCACGATGGCGCGGCGGCGACGCACGGCCATGCACACGCGCGTACTCGAACTGCTGGAAGACGATGCCACGGCACCCGCCGAGCTGGCGAGCCAGGCCGAACTGGCAACACACGCCGAAAAGGCGGGCCTGACCCAGCGCGCCCTGGAACATCTGTGGCAGGCCTGCGAACAGGCATTGGGGCTGGCCGCGATCGAATCCGTGCTCTTGCTTTACCGCCGCGCGCGCGAAGTCGCGAAAAAACTCGATCCCCGGAGTGCTGCGTTCGAGCGCGCGCGGTTCTCGCTGCTGGCACTCGATACGCTTCAGCAACTGTCGCTTGAGCAGGAAGCGCGTGAGGACATTCTTGCCGTTGCCAGCGGGCAGATCGACATGGGTCCGACGATGCGCACCGTGGCACGGATCAATATGGCCCTGCTCGACTGGATCGACGGCGCGCCCGCGCGCGGCGCCATCTGGCTGGCCGAAGCCGAGGCCGATCTCGACTTGCGCGAAAGCCTGCCCCGCCGCACATTTGCGGATCTGGTCGCGGCCTATATCGCCTATTCGCGCGCCGACCCGGAAGAGGCGATCGCCCGGATCGAACGGCTTGGCGCGCGGCTGGACGACGGCTCGCGCGGTTCCACGTTCGGGGCCGTGGTTGTTATCCCACACGTCCTCGCCCGTTCTTTCGGAGCGTGGTATCTGGTCGATCTCGGTGATGTACCGCGCGCGCGGCAGTGGATCGCCGAAGCGCTCAACCTGTCTCGCCGCTACCGCCACAAGTATTCGCGCCTGCTGGCCGATCTCGCCAATGGCTATCAGCATTATCGTTCGGGCCGGATCGACCGGGCGTTGCACGTTCTGCGTGCAGCTTATGCGGATTGCCTGCGCTACCGTTTTCATGGCTTCGAGCCGGTCAGCACAAGCTGGCTGGCACTGTGCCTGATCGAGCAGGGCCTGCTGGAAGAGGCGGGCACTGTCCTTGCCGATTCTGTCCGGCGTGGCCACTATCGCTATGTCCGCACGGCAGCGACCTATTATCTGCACGAAGCCCGGACGCGGCTGGCCATGGCGCGTGGCGATGCGGCCGAGGCTACCGCAAGAGCAGCGGAAGCGCTGACGCATTGTCGCGATTGCGGCGAAGCGATGCATGAACTGCACGCCGCCGTACTTGGCGCTGAAGTGCGCGCGGCTTTCGGAGAAGACCCGCAAGTACCGGACGCCTTGCGCACGAAAGTAAAAGCGCTGGGCATCGCGCCGCTGATCCGGCGGCTCGATGCGCTGGCACCGCTTGCATGAGCGCGGCTTCGGATCCTGAGACCGAGGCCCGACGCCTCCTCGATCCGAACGCCCCCGCGCTTGCCCGCTTCACCCCGCTGGAAAAAGGCGGCACCATCCGCGTCTTCCTCGCCGCCCGGCATGATATCGTCAGCGAAGTCCTGACCGACGAGGCGACATTTTCGCTGTGCCATTACGATGACCTGCTAAGTCAGGTTGCTGGCCCCGTGCGCTACCTTGTGGGAGAGAATGACGCCAACCGGAAGGTACGCCAGCGCCAGTTGCTGGCGGCACAGGCCCATATCGACACCTTGCGCAAGGCACCGCCCAGCAGCGAGCCGCCAAACCTGGCATCCAGCTATCGCACATGGATAGCCAGCCTCGCGCGCGAGGAAGCGCAGGGCATCCTTGCCGTACTCGACACCCGCGCGCGAACGCAGGAGCCGGTCAATTTCGTGCGCGAATATGCGTTCCTGCTGGCATGGCGCATGGCCCGACGGATTGTGGGCGTACCCGCGCCCGCAACACCGGGCTGGGTGGCACGGTCGATCGTCTACGGTCGCAACCTGCTGCGCCCCGGTCGATACTTGCCGCTCAAAGGCGAAATGGGCGCTGCCACGATCGCGCTGACCCTTCAGCAGCCTCTGTTCGGCCACGTCTTCGGCACGGTCACCACCAGCACCGGCCTCACCCCCATGCTCGCCAAATCCACCGCGCGTCATTCGCTCGCCGCGTTCGACAGGGCCTGGCAGATGCCTGCCATTGCCGAACCCACCAGCCTGCTCGCCGCCTTGCGCGCGGTCGAAGGGCAATTCCCCGATGTTGCCGACTATGCCACGCAGGCGCGCAGCGTACTGTTCGAACTCACCGGTGCGCTGGTGCTGATCGTGGGCAATGCCCTGTCGCAAATCGCCGGGTTCGCCACATCGCAAAACGGCGCCGACGCAGGAATCGGCTGGAACGCGCTGCTCGAACGCCTGTCCGATCCCGCCAAGGCCGACGCCGATCACGATGCCACGATCAACGAGATGTTGCGGTTGGCGGGCGAAAGCCGCCTGGTCCGCACCGTGCGGCAGCACTGCCACTGGCGCGGGATCGATCTTCGCGCAGGCGATCGCATTCTGGCGATGGTCAACATCGCCTCGCGCGATCCGGCGGTCTTTGCCGATCCCGACAATTTCGTGCCCGATCCGGCGCGGCCCTACATCACCTCCGGCCCGCTGCAAGGGACGCACGTCTGCTATGGCCGGATGATGGCGTGGACGATCATGCGTGAAGCCCTGCTTGCCACCAAAGGCCGGATCGTCCCGGCAAAGGGCGCGCACCTTTCGATGTTCCTGTTCATGCCCGACGAACTGCGCTTCGCATGCGTCGCGCCGCAGTCGTCAGCCCCCACGCCTACCCCTAACCACATCGTGCAAAAGGACGCGGCAGGATGAGCGAACGGCAGGATTTCGTCACCATCGCCATTCCCTTCACCGACGATACCGAGTGGTGCACCATCACGCTTGCCGATGTCGAGCGCGCGGTCGAAGCCCTCGGCAATCCCGCCCGCGCCGATGTGGCGGAACGGCTGCGCGCTGCCGGCACCATTCACTTCGTATCCATTCACGCCATCGGCCCCGATGAACCGGGCAGGAAGGCGCACTTGCTGATCGAAGCAACGGTGGACGGTACGCCCGCAGAAGGAATCGTCGCCATCGCGCAGGCCATTGGCGCGGAGTTGCTGCCAATCCTTTCCATGACCAGCGGGATCGAACATCAGCGCGACGTTCTCCCACTGCTACAGCGCCACGCTCATCCGCTGACGCAAGGGCCGTTCCGCCTGTTCGGCGCGCTGGGCGGGCTGCCGTTCAATGGCCTTCCCGGCCTTTCGGTCAAGGCCATCGCGCGCAACCGTGCCATCGTCGAACGTGCGCGTGATGTGATCGCCCGGCAGCGCGGCGAATCCACCCTGCATGGCCCGCAAACGCTGTTCTGCGCCGTCGCCCGCGATCTCGCCGATACGCTCGGCCAGATCGGCGACCGCGAACCGCCAAAGCTCGCCTTCTCGGAAACGGCTGATGCGCCGTGGCTGGAATTCGAACGTACCCAATCGACCTTCAGCGCCATCGTCCGCGGACTGCCCGAAAGCTGGCAACTGCTCGCCATCGGCGTTATCCTGCCGTTCCTGCTGTCGCTGGCGGGGCTGTGCTGGAACGGCACCTCGCCGCTCGTCGCGCTGGCAGGCGCACTCGCGTTCACGCTGGCGTTCACCGGCTCGCTGGTCGCCCTGTTCGGATGGGTGCTGCGCAAGGACGAAACGGCCAATGCCCCGGTTGACCGCACCCCCTCGCCGGCGAACCTTGGCCGGATGATGGCCCGCGAGAATGCGCCCGGCCTTGTCCAGAATCACATGATCAGCGTCACCCGCCTGCGCCCTGCCCGCGTTCGCCGCCTGTCGCTGGCACTGGCGTTCAGCGCCATTGCCCTGCTTGCCCGGATCGGCGTGATGCGCAACGGCTTCCTTTCGACCATCGGCACGATCCACGCCGCGCGCTGGCTGGTCCTGCCCGGCACCCGGCAACTGGTATTCTGCAGCAATTACGATGGCAGTTGGGAGAGCTATCTCGAAGACTTCATCACAAAGGCCGCGCGCGGCGTGACCGGGGCATGGAGCAACACCGAAGGGTTCCCCAAAACGCGCCTGCTGTTTTTCGATGGCGCCACCGATGGCGACCGGATGAAGCGCTTTGCCCGCTGTTCGATGCGCCCCACCGCGTTCTGGTTTTCGGCACACCCTGATCTTTCCTGCGCCAGCATGCGCAAGCACGCACTGATCGTCAGCGGCCTTCTGTGCAAGGAGCGCCTTGAAGCATCGCCTTCTGACGCCGAAGCATGGCTCGACCTGTTCGGATCGATCCCGCGCCCCGAATACGGCCTGCAATACGAGGAAATCCAGACCGTCCTGTTCGGAGGCCTGCGCCGCCATCCGCGCAGCATGGTGGTGGGCTTGCGTTTCGGCCCACCGCAAACCGGCACCGCCCACCCCTACTCGCATGTGCAGCGCTGGCTGGCCGATCTGATGTCCAGCGATGTCGTCTGCTTCGGCGACAAACCGCCTGAGCACTTCGTCTGCAACCTTGCATTCTCAGCGCAGGGTCTGCGCCTGCTTGGGCTGCATGACGAACTGGACCTTGCAGGCCCCGGCACCGCGCAAGGCTTTTCGCCCGCCTTCGCGCTCGGCATGGCGCACCCCAGCCGAAAGCGCCTGCTCGAAGATCCGGCAGCCCTCGAATGGACTGAGGACGACGCGCACATCGCGTTGCTGCTCTACGCCAAGGACGACGATACCGCCGACACCCGCTTCCAACAGACCATCGATACCGCGCTGGCGGCGGGGCTGACCGATCCGGTCACGATCCGCACCGGCCTAGACCGCTTCGATCTCGATGCGTTCAAGGCCGCATGGGATCGGGGCGACGAAGCCATTTCCGCCCCGGCAGACGCCAAGGCCGTCATCCCCGCGCGCGCCACGGCAGACGGCGAATTGACCGGAGAGCCATTCGGCTTCGTCGATGGCGTCTCGCAGCCAACGGTGCGCGGATTTCCCGGTCGCAAAGGCGCGCCGGACCCGGTCCACGCGGTGGAACCGGGCGAATTCATCCTTGGCTATGCCGACAATCGCGGTTTCTATCCGCCCTCCCCGCTGATCGAACGCCCGATGGACGCCCTCGGCATGCGACCCGATCTTATCCTGCCCGCGCCCCCGCCCGACCAGCCCCAGCTCTATCCCGATTTCTCGCGGCAAAGCGCGATGGCCCGCGATTTCGGGCGCAATGGCAGCTATCTGGTGATCCGCCAACTGGGACAGGACGTTGACGGGTTTCGCGCACAACTTGATGAACAGGCCAAATTCGTCTGCCGCCAGCCCGACGTTATCAACCCCCACAATGGCAACCTCCACCGGACCCGCGAATGGCTGGCCGCCAAGATGCTGGGGCGGTGGCGCGATGGGTCCTCGCTGGTCGATCACCCTTTCCACCCCGCCTTCCGCAACGGGTCCACCGCCGTTGCGCGAAACGACTTTCTGTACCGGGATGCCGATCCCCAAGGATTGCGCTGCCCGTTCGGCAGCCACGTGCGCCGCAGTTTCCCGCGTGACAGCCTTGCCCAGACCGATCCGCTGGAACTGTCGGTCAGCAATCGTCACCGCCTGCTCCGGCGCGGACGGCCTTATCTGAGCGATGACGGCACGGTGGCCAGGGGTACGCTGTTCATGTGCTTCAACGCCGATCTGGAACGTCAGTTCGAATTCGTCCAGCAAACATGGGTCGGCTCGCCAGTGTTTCACGGCCTTGAACGCGAGGCCGATCCTTTTGCGATGCATCACGCAGACATCGCGCCGGACAAGCAGCGCTTCACCATCCCCGGTCGCAACGCTTCACTGGAACTGTCCCCGGTCACACGCCATGTGACCCTGCGCGGCGGCGGCTACTTCTTCATGCCGGGCCGCCACGCGCTATGGTTCCTTGCAGGGAGCGCCTTTGCCGGAAGCGATGCCAAGCTGGCGCTGCCGACAGCGTGCTGACGCAGAAACGGCCGGACAATCGCCCGGCCGTTTCCGTTATTTGCCATCGATCAGCGCATCACATTGCGGGGATCAGGTGCTTTTCCGTTGCAATCCGCTGGATCGCCTTCTGCAACTTTTCAAAAGCGCGCACTTCGATCTGGCGGACACGTTCGCGGCTGACGTTGTAGACTTGCGAAAGTTCTTCCAGCGTCTTGGGTTCGTCCACCAGACGGCGGTCGGTCAGGATATGACGCTCGCGCTCGTTCAGGCTTTCCATCGCCTCCACCAGCATTTCGTGACGGTAATGCGCTTCCTCGGCATCGGCCACCGTCTCGTCCTGAAGCGGGCGGTCGTCGGTCAGCCAGTCCTGCCACGATCCTTCGCCGTCTTCGCGCATGGAGACGTTGAGCGAGGCATCGCCGCCCATCATCATCCGGCGGTTCATGTTGATCACTTCCTGTTCGGGCACGCCCAGATCAGTTGCAATCTTCCGAACGTCGTCGGGATGGAGGTCGGTATCCTCGAACGCCTCAAGGTTCTTCTTCATGCGGCGCAAGTTGAAGAACAGCTTCTTCTGCGCGGCGGTCGTACCCATCTTGACCAGCGACCAGCTGCGCAGGATGAATTCCTGCATCGAAGCCTTGATCCACCACATCGCATAAGTCGCCAGACGGAACCCGCGATCCGGCTCAAACTTCTTGACGCCCTGCATCAACCCGATGTTGCCTTCGGAAATCAGCTCGCTCACCGGCAGGCCATAGCCGCGATAGCCCATGGCGATCTTCGCCACGAGTCGCAGATGGCTCGTCACCAGTTGTGCGGCGGCTTCCGGGTCCTGATGTTCCTGATAGCGCTTGGCGAGCATGTATTCCTGCTCCGGCTTCAGCACGGGAAACTTGCGGATTTCCGAAAGATAGCGATTGAGGCTGGCTTCGCCGCCCAATGAAGGGACGGTCAGCGCGTTACGTTCCTTGCTCACCTGAACTTGTCCTTTCTACGCGTCGGTTCCCAGATGACGGCCCCCTGATGGGCGACCGGCGGTGGGACCACGCATTGCGGAGTGCCTTTGAACGCGACTCCATAACGCTTGATTACACCAGATTGTCTACACCATCGCCAGTACTCTTGTATCCTGTCCTTCAGCGCAGAGTTCGACGATAAGTTCCCGCATATCGACGGGCGTCGGGCTGGTGAAGTGCAGCTTGTCGCCGCTGACGGGATGCACGAAACCCAGTTCCGCGGCGTGAAGCGCCTGGCGGTGAAAATTGAGCCTCGACAGAATCGGCCTGAGCCGTGAAGGTGCGCGTCCATAGACAGGGTCACCCAATAGCGAATGACCGATTGACGCAAGGTGAACGCGGACCTGGTGGGTTCTGCCTGTTTCCAGTCTGCATTCGACCAGCGCGGCATCGTTCAGCACGGCCAGCGTCTTGTAGTGGGTCACGGCATGTTTACCGCGCCCTTCCTCGACCAGCGCCATCTTCTTGCGATCGTGATTCGACCGCGCGATTGCCCCGCGCACCGTTCCCGCAGGCGGCATCGGCGCGCCTGCGGTCAGGCATTTGTAGGCACGCACGATCGAATGATCGGCAAACTGCTTGGCCAGCCCTTCGTGCGCCACGTCAGTCTTGGCCACGACCAGCAGCCCGGAAGTATCCTTGTCAATCCGGTGCACGATCCCCGGCCGCGCCACCCCACCAATGCCCGAAAGCTGCCCACGGCAATGATGCAGCAGCGCGTTGACCAGCGTCCCGTCGAGATTGCCCGCCGCCGGATGCACCACCAGCCCCGCAGGCTTGTCGATCACGATCAGAGCATCGTCTTCGTAAATCACGGACAGCGGAATATCCTGGGCGACAGCATGGGCAGGCGTCGCTTCGGGCACAGTGATCGTGAAGGTGACGCCTTCTGGCGGCCTGGCAGAGGCATTGGCAGCGCGCACCCCGCCGATGGCAATCCGCCCCTCGCCCAGCAAAGCCTTCACCCGCTCGCGCGAAAGCCCGCTCGCCTCGGCCAAAGCCTTGTCGAGCCGCAAGCCGCCGGGCGGGATCACGCCGGAAATGATGCTGTCAGATGCCCCCATTGCCGCTTCGATATGGTGCCCGGTGTCCATCTGGGCAAGGGGTGGTTCGCGATCTGCAAGGCAAGCCACGATGTCCCGATCCGGCCAGTTCGTTCCGATATCCGCGCTTCTCTGAAACGCAGATGCCGGTTAATGGTACTACGGAGCCATGGCGCTGCATTTGTACATCGGGAATTGGCGTGATTTACAATTTGCAAATTCTGCGCGCAATTGCCGCTTTTCTGGTACTGTTCGTACACATTGATCTGTTTGCGCGTCCGCTGGGTATTGAAAAGCGCTGGCTGGAATTCGGCAACGCCGGAGTCGACCTGTTTTTCGTGCTGAGCGGGTTTCTGATGGTGCACACAGCCAGCCGCAAGCCTCCTGCGGCCTCTGCCTTTGCGGCAAATCGCGTCCTCCGGGTCGTGCCGCTCTACTGGGTCTGCACACTTGCTGTTTTCCTGATCGCCGCAACCCGACCGGAACTGCTTGGCGCGACGCGAGCCAGTTGGCTGGAACTGCTCAAATCCTTGATGTTCATCCCGTTTATAAAGAGCAATGGCCTGGCCATGCCTGTCCTGTTCGTCGGCTGGACACTGAATTACGAAATGTTCTTCTACGCGGTGTTTGCCGCATTCCTCTGGCTTACCCGGTCCAACGTACGACGAACCGCGTTTTTGAGCATCGGCATGCTGGCATTGATCGTCATATTCGGAGCCTGGGTCCGGCCGGCCCCCGTCGAGGTCCGATTTTTTGCCCACCCCATCGTGCTGGAGTTTGCGCTGGGCATGGGGGTGGCGCTTGCCCTGGGGCAGGACCGTACAATCCCGCGTCGCATGGCGCTGCCGCTGCTTGCCGTTGCGCTGGCAGCGCTGATCTATGGTGCCCTGCTTGGGTCCGGCCTGCCGCGGGCAATCGTCTGCGGCATACCAGCCGCCATCGTGCTGCTATGCGCGGTATCCCTGGAGCGAAGCGGAAACTGCTTCCGCCACCGCGCCGTCCAGTTGCTCGGAGACGCCAGCTATGCCCTGTACCTGACGCATGCCTTCGTCTTGCAGGGGATCGGCAAGCTGCTTCCTGCCAAGGCCTCAACAACAACCGTGCTGTTGGCTATGGTTGGCGCTTTCGCCCTTGCACAATGCCTTGCGATTCTGGTTCATATGGTGGTGGAACGTCCGATGACGCGGCGCCTGCGCATGATGTTTCAGCAGCACAGGACGGCACCGGTCCAGACGCAGCCGACATTGGCAGAGGAACTTTAGCATGAGATGGCGTGAGGATGCCCCTTCCGCTGATCGCATTGAAGCCCCACGGCGGGGCACAGGCCTTGCCGAACCTCCACAGTACACGAATTTTGGCCGCATGATTGGCAGAATGCACAGGCCCACATCAAAAGCATGGCCAATTGGTGCGGTGTGTATCAATTGGCTGAAAACTTTGCTGGTCAGCTGCCAGCAATTGCAAAAACCGGCATTGCCGAGCGTTCCTCCATTTTGGTGGAGTACTTTCAGATACGCCCACTATCTTCATGATAATCAAAGATCTGTACCATTCATAAATCGAAATTATCATCAATCATTTCCATTTCGGCATACATATTCAAGACCGAGACAGTTGTATTTTGCAATTGCGAAGACGCGTTTGGCAAGCTAGCCTGCAATGAGTATCACAAGTTTTGATGACTGAATTTCTGCCTGCGGAATCATCGAAGGATCGCACGGATAGCTGGCGAGAAATGTCTGACAGATGATTGTTCCGCAGATTGACATCCTGATACCGGTGCATAACGCCGAAGCGACGCTGGATGCCGCGCTTGAAAGCCTTGCGGAGCAAACCTTTACAGATTTTCGGGTCATCGCGGTAGATGATGGTTCCACGGATGGTTGCGCGCGCATCCTTGCCCGCTGGCAGGAGAAGGACCCGCGCTTCATGGTTGTCCGCCAGGACAATGCCGGCATTGTCAGCGCACTCAACCATGCGCTTGCCCTGGTGGAAGCCCCGTTCGTTGCACGGATGGATGCAGATGACATCTGCCTGCCGGACCGGCTGGCGCAGCAGTACTCCCACCTTCAGGCACATCCCGGCTGTGTGGGAGTGGGTTGCAAGGTCGATCACATCGATGAGCATGGCGCACCCGTACCGGGCCTGCCCCAGCCAGGCGATCCGATGCTCGCCGATGCCGCGTGGGTGCCGGTGCGCGAACCCTACATCGTCCACCCTTTCCTGATGGCCCGCACTGATGCGATGCGCAAGGCAGGCGGGTATCGCGCAGTCCCGCATTCGGAGGACAGCGATCTTTACTGGCGGCTGCGCGAGGCGGGTGAACTGCACAATCTGCCAATCGTGCTGGGCCAGTACCGCTTTCATGTCGGGTCCATTTCGGGCAGTTCGGTCGTCAATGGGCGGATCATGGCAATCGGTTCGCAACTTGGTGGGCTGGCTGCACGGCGGCGCGCGAGGGGAGAAGCCGAACCGGACTTTTCCGGCAGTCTCATCGCGCAACTGCGCAGCGCTGGCACGCTGGATGCCATGTGCACATTGGTCGGGCCGACCCTGGCTTCGTTGGAAGTGAATCACTTTCGCCTGAGCGTCGGGATCAAGTTGCTGGAATTGAGCGCTTATCGCCCTTACGAGATTGAAAGAAGCGACTGCGCCTTCATCGCCGCCGCGCTGCGCGATCAGCCCCCGATATCGATGGAAAATGCACGGGAGGTACGATGGTATGTCTCGCAGGCATCCGCTCGGCTGATCAAGGCCGGTCAGGTCGGGGCCGCAATGCTGCTGGCACCTGTCTGGCTCTGGCCAATCGCACTGGCAAAATCGTTGTGGCGATAGTGACGCGCCGCGCGGATGAATGTGCGAACCGCGCCTCGCTCCACAGGGAAGCCAGAAACGGAACGGCGCCTTCATGCTCGTAGACGTGATGATACCGGCCTTCAATGCTGCCGACACGATAGGACGGGCGGTCGAAACGGCCATGGCGCAACGCGAAGTGGCTTCGGTTATCGTTGTTGACGATTGTTCAACCGATGGAACGGCAAACGTGGTGCGGGACGTTGCAGCAGGAGACCCGCGCCTGCGTCTGGTTCAGTTCGAACGGAACCAAGGCCCGGCCGCAGCCCGGAACCATGCGCTCAGGATGGGCGAAGCGCCCTTTGTGGCCATGGTGGATTCGGACGACTGGCTTCTGCCCGGACGGTTCGCAACATTGCTGGCAGGCCAGACAGGCTGGGATTTCATGGCGGACAACATCCTGTTCATCCCGGAACAATGCAAGACGATGCCCTTGCCCGATGCCATGCTTGCCGACCTTGCAGACAAGCGCCGCCCCCTGGGGCTGGCAGAGTTCATCGATCGCAACATCTCGCGTCCGGGCAGGAAGCGCGGCGAACTCGGCTTCCTGAAGCCGGTCTTCCGGCGCGAACTGCTGGGGCTGCTGGACTTGCGCTATGCCGAAAATGTGCGCCTGGGCGAAGATTTCGTGCTTTATGCCAAGGCGATGGCGCGCGGAGCGCGGTTCGTCCTGTCGCAACGCTGTGGCTACATCGCTATCGAGCGGGCAGGTTCGTTGAGTGGACAGCACCGCACTGCCGATCTTGAGGCCCTGCACCAGGCCAGCCTGAGCCTTGCGGACGAAAGCGGACTGTCCCGCGCCGAACGCGGCCTGCTGGCAACTCACGCCGTCTCGATCGGTCGGAAAGTCGCCCATCGCCGTTTTCTGGACCGGAAGCGCGACAGCGGCCTGGCACGGGCTATTTCCGATCTCGCAAGCACACCGCTAATCCTTGCCCGTGTCTGCCTCGACATCATTCGGGACAAGCGCGCTGCGCACAGTCCACCGTCAACGCCGCAATGGCGCCTCCTGCTCGATAATGCCGATTTCCCGTGACGCAGATCAGAGAGGTGGATCAATCCAACGACGGGGTACTGTTAAAACGTGATTATCGACGCCAGACACCTGACCGACCACGATCTGCAATGCGACGTTCTGATCATCGGTTCCGGGGCAGCAGGCATTTCGCTGGCCGAAGCGCTCGACGATGGCAAGCGCCGGATCATCATCGCCGAAGCTGGCGGTCTTGAAGTTAATGAGGAATTGCAGCCTTATACCTGCTTCCGCTCGATTGGCGAGCCTGCCGGTGGCATTCGCGACCAGTTTCATGCCTTTGGCGGATTGACCCGGTACTGGAGTGGCCGCGTTGCCATGCTGGACCCGATCGATTTTGCAGAACGGCCCTGGGTTCCAAAAAGCGGCTGGCCGTTCCCCTGGGCAGAACTCGCAGAATACGAAGATCGGGCGATGGCCATGTGCGGATTTGCGGATGGCTGGCAAGACATGCCGCCGCCGCTTGAGAATCTGCGCGCCATACCGGGACGACCGGAAATGCTTGAACCTTATGCCTGGCGGCACTGGGGCGTTGCGCGAGAACGCTACCAGCATTGGGGCAAGCGTGTGCATCATCGCTTCAAGACCTCCGCAACGGTAAAGGTGCTGCTGTACGCCGCTGCGACAGGTATTTCCGAATGGCACGACAACAAGGCAACCGGATGCGTACTGAAGGCGCGAACCGGGCAGGTGGTGACCGTGCGCGCAGACCGGGTTGTGCTGTGCGGCGGCGGTGTGGAAAACGCGCGTTTCATGCTCAATCTGGCCGAAGACTGGCCAAACGTCCTGTCTGGCGTCGCGCCTGTCACCGGCCGCTATTTCATGCAGCACCTTCGGGCGATAACGGCGGTGATTACGGCTGATCCCGGACAGTCTGCGCGGTTGCAACAGGCCTTCAACCGCTTTCGCAAACCAAAGGGATTGCAGTTCGAAACCGGGGTGGCGTTGTCGCAAGATGTCCAGGCGCGCGAAAAACTGCTCAACGCCGCAGCCTGGCTCAACTATCGGCGCGGCGATCGCGTTTCGCGGGAGTTCAACCCCCTCAGGCTGGCACGGTCGCTAGGCCATCGCGCCGTAGGGCGGGAACCCGTGCTGGGCAACGCCGAGTGCCTCCTCACTCTCGACGTGGAACAGCAACCCTGCCGCGCAAGCCGCATCCTGCTTGCCCCGGACCGCGACCGGAACGGCATGAAGAACGCGGTGATCGACTGGCGGATTTCCGACGAGGATCGCCGGACCCTGCGGATAACGACTTGCGCAATTGCCGACTGGCTGGCCAGGGCCGGGCTTGGCACGGTGCAACTGGTGGATGGCGTCCTTGCTCAATCAGCCTTGCCCGAAGCCTACATGCTGGACAGTCATCACCATATCGGTGCTACCCGCATGGCAACCAGCCCGGAACATGGTGTAGTTGACCCGCAACTTAAAGTTCATGGAACATCCAATCTTTATATCTGCAGCGCATCAGCGATGCCGACAGGTGGCCATGCCAACCCGACACTGACCATTGTTGCACTTGCGCTACGTCTTGCCGAACATCTGAAGCGGATCAAATAGAGACAGAATGCGCGACTTGGGCAGACATGACTTTTGCTGCAACCGCACACAGGCTATAGACCTATGCTACGGCGATAATTAGGACGGCATCCAAATATGAGCGTTGCAGATCCACAAGGCAGCGAAGTGCTTGATCCCATTGAGGATCAGCGTACCGCTGACGCTGCGCCGGCACGGATTCTTCCCGACCCGCGCTTGCTCTGGCTGATGTTTCGCCGGAATATCCTGCTCTTTTCGCTGGTGACGATCCTTGTCGTGGCAGGCGTGGCCGCATGGACTTTGACGCGGACGCCGATTTATCAGAGCAGCGCAAGCCTGCTTGTCGAAGTGGCAACGCCCGATGTCGTCGACGTAAAGGCAGTGACCAAGGATATCGCAAGCAACAGCGAGGCGATCGAAACACAGGTCCGGCTGATCGGATCGCCCGATGTCGCGCGCCGTGCTGCGGCTGTATATGCTACCTTGCGCCCATCCGATCCCCTTTCTGCGGCAGACAAGCGGGAGGTCCTGGCTCAGGCGATTCTGGGCAGCGTCTCGGTTTCGCGCCTTGGCACCACTTTCGTGATCGACGTGACGGCCAGGTCCAGCGATCCGCAATTCGCCACCGATGCGGCAAACCTGGTGGCGCAGGAATACATGGCGGCACAACGCGAAGCCAAGATCAATGCCAATAGCGATGCAGGCAAATTCCTTCAGGCGCGCACCACCGAATTGCGCGCCGAAGCCTCTGCCGCCGACGCTGCACTGCAGCAGTACAAGATCAGCAATGGCCTGATGAGCGCCCAAGGCTCCACAATGGCGGAGCAGGAAGTCTCGACGCTGAACCAGCAGATCGCGCAGGCAGAAGCCGAACTGGCTGAAAAGCAGGGTCGGCTAAGCGCTGCGGAGGGCCAGTTGCGGGCAGGCGGCGGCGGGGCTGACGTTGGCGCAGCGCTGGGTTCCGGCACCATCGGCAGCCTGCGGCAAAGCGAGGCTGCGGCCAGCACCAAGGTGGCCGAGATGGAATCGCGCTATGGCCCGCTCCATCCCGACCTTAATCGGGCACGGAGCGAACTGACCGAAATCCGTTCGCAGATTCAGCAGGAAATCGACCGTATTCTCTCCAACCTTCGCGCTGATGTGCGCGTTGCGTCATCACGCCTTGGGTCACTGCAGAGCAGTCGAGCGCGGGCAACCGGTACGCTGGCCGGCAATAATTCCGCCGCCGTAGGCCTGATGGAGTTGCAGCGTCGCGCCGACGCAGCCAAAGGCATTTACGAGACATTTCTCAAGCGCCTTCAGGAAACAAGCGCGCAGGAAGGGTTGCAACAGGCCAACGCCCGCCTGACCAGCGCCGCTGAACTGCCTGATGCCCCGGTATTCCCCAACCGGAAGCTGGCCGCGCTGATCGGCATCATCGGCGGTTTCCTTGCCGGGTTTGCGGCCATCGCCATCGCCGAATACATACGCGGCGGAATTCGTACCAAAAGCGATATCGAGAAGCGGTTGCGTGTGCGCTACGCCGGGGCCATCCCGACGCTTGAATCCACACTGGGCAAGGAACGGGCGACGGAGCCGCCGGAAGAATACGTTGTTTCGCATCCGTTCTCCATCTTTGCTGAAAGTTTGCGGGCATTGCAGGCGTTCATGATGCTGGGCGGCGCGAAGGCATCGGGTGGGTCATCAGGCCGGGTCATCGCGATAACGTCAGCCCTTCCGCAGGAAGGCAAAACCACGACATCGACCTGCCTTGCCCGAACCACGGCCATGGGAGGTGCACGTACGGTGCTGGTGGACTGTGACTTGCGCCGCCGCGGCTCCAGCGCATTTCTGGTTAAAGGACCACGCCCCGGTCTTTACGAATACCTGCGTGGCGAAGCTTCACTGGACGAAGCCTTGGTATTGCATGAGCCGAGCGGCATGTATCTGCTGGGCACGGCCGCGCCGCAGGCGGATGCCCGTGATCCGCTGACGCCCGAAAACCTGGCGCGAATGACAGCCGAATTGCGCCAGCAGTTCGAAGTGGTCATACTCGACACCGCGCCAGTGCTTGGCGTGGCGGATGCTCGTGCAGTAGCAGCCTGCGCCGACCGGGTTCTGGTCATCACCCGCTGGTCGAAAACCTCGATTGATGCGGTTGAGGCAACGATCGATATTCTTCTGGCCGCCGGGGCCAAGATCAGCGGCGTTGCGCTCAGCCAGGTAGATATCGCGAAATATGCCAGCACTGGCCACAACGATATCTACAACTATCAGCGCCAGTTCCGCGGCTATTATGTCAACTGACCGACAAGGGCGAAACGTCATGCGTGGAATTCAAAGCCACACTTTCGAACGAAGCCTGATCGGGGGGATCATCGCCTGCTCTGCTCTGGCAGGCAGCACGGGTGCCGCGTTCGCGCAGAACCGCGATGTTTACGGGTCAAGCGTGGCTTCGCGCGAGAGCGGTCGCTTGCGCGACGAGGGCTTGCGCGCGGGTTCTTTCCTGGTGATGCCGCAGATCAGCGCCGATTTTGTCTACAATGACAATATCCAGGCGAGCAACACCAACACCGTGAGTGACGGAATTGCAACGATACGCCCGGAATTGACCGTTGAGTCCAACTGGAACAATCATTTTGTCAAGCTCGACGGCTTCTACCAGCGGGTTGCATACCTGGAGAACGGCACCGAAGATGTTTCCGAATATGGAACGGCATTCAACGGCCGCCTCGACATTTCACGCCAGACCCGGTTGTCTGCGGGTGTCGATTACAATCGAACGGCCGAAAGACGCGGTGATCTTGGCAGCTTCAGCACGACGGCAGAACGCGTAAACTACTCTACTCTTGGCGGTACATTGGGGCTGGACCAGACGCTGGGCGACCTCGCACTGCGGGCCGAGGGCCGGGCGCGGCAGTGGCGGTACAGTGACGTGTTGCTGCAAGATGGCAGCGTACTCAACCAGAAGTTCCGCGATTTCAAGGTCATGTCAGCAAGCCTGCAGGCAGGATTCAATGTCAGCCCGATCACGCAATTTTTCACGCGCGCCACGATTGAGACGCGGCGGTACGATCTGCGGCGGGGCGATGCCGGCTTCGATCCGCTGACCCAGATTGATCGGAGCGCGGACAGCCTGCGATTGGAACTGGGAGTCCAGCGGGAGATTACCCAGCTGCTGCTGGCAACCATCCGCATCGGATACCTCAATTTCCGCTACCCCGATCCTACCGTCCGCGAATTCAAGGTGCTCGCCTATGCCGCCACAGTACGTTGGAACGTAACGCCACTGACCAGCATATATCTGGACGGCGAACGCCGGGTGGACGAAACGGTTTCACCGACGACTGCCGGAAATCTGCGCGACGAAGTGCGTCTGAGAATCGATCACGAACTGCTGCGCAACCTTGTGCTGACAGGACGCACACGCCTGGGCTGGATCAAGCCATCGCTCGCCGGGGCAGCAGCCGGGACCGTTGTCTCAAGTAGTCGCGAGCGCGAATTTGTGTTCGAACCGCGTTATTACATGACAAACCGCCTGCGCCTGCATTTCAACCTGCGGCATCAGGCGCGCAATTCCTCCAACGGTGGGCGAGGCTTCAAAGCCAACAGCGTAGCGTTGGGGGTGAATTACGCAATTTGACACACAATTCTGATCTGGACAGACTAGCGCGCATGTTCGCATCGGACCTTGCCGGCATTGCGGCAAGCGATGTTCGCCCAAACGAAAACCGGGTCACCTTTGACAATACGAGGTTCAAGTCGGCATGAAGATTGCGATGGTAGGTTCAGGTTATGTCGGTCTGGTTTCCGGCGCATGCCTTGCCGACTTCGGCCATGATGTGGTCTGCATTGACAAGGATGAAAGCAAGATCGCCCGCCTGCTCGACGGGGTAATGCCTATTTTCGAACCGGGCCTTGCCGAACTGGTAGGAACGAATGTGAGAGCTGGGCGCCTTACGTTCTCGACCGACCTTGCAAGCGCGATCGACGGGGCGCAGGCGATCTTCATCGCCGTGGGCACCCCGTCACGGCGCGGGGATGGCCATGCCGATCTCAGCTATGTCTACGCCGTAGCGCAAGAGCTTGGCGAACACATCAAGACCCCGGTGGTGGTGGTTACGAAATCAACCGTTCCGGTGGGCACCGGCGACGAGGTTGAAAGGATCATACGCGATAGCGGGACAGACGTGAAGTTTGCGGTCGTCTCCAACCCCGAATTCCTGCGCGAAGGCGCTGCCATCGGCGATTTCAAGCGGCCGGACCGCATCGTCATCGGCACAGAGGAAGAATGGGCGCAAGGCGTGATGAAGGAGGTCTATCGCCCGCTGTTCCTGAACAAGGCGCCGATCCTGTTCACCTCGCGCCGCAGTTCGGAATTGATCAAGTATGCCGCCAACGCTTTTCTCGCGACGAAGATCACCTTCATCAACGAGATGGCCGATCTGTGCGAAAAAGTGGGTGCAGACGTGCAGGACGTATCGCGCGGGATCGGTCTTGATGGCCGGATCGGATCGAAGTTCCTGCATGCCGGGCCGGGCTATGGCGGATCGTGCTTCCCCAAGGACACGCTGGCGCTGCTCAAGACCGCCGAGGATTACAACAGTCCGGTCCGGCTTGTCGAAGCCGTGGTCAAGGTGAACGATAGCCGCAAGCGCGCGATGGGCCGCAAGGTGATCGAGGCACTGGGCGGAGAGGCGCGGGGCAAACGCGTGGCATTGCTGGGCCTGACGTTCAAGCCGAACACCGACGACATGCGCGATGCGCCGTCGATCGCGGTGGTTCAGACACTGCTGGATGCGGGCGCTGAAGTGGTCGCCTATGACCCTGAGGGGATGGAGGCAGCCGCGCCAATGATGCCCGCCGTGCGGATGGTGGAAAGCGCCTATGCCGCGATCGAGGGGGCAGATGCCATCGTCCTGGTCACCGAATGGGACGCCTTCCGCGCGCTCGATTTTGGCCGGGTCAAGGGACTGGCAAAGGGACCGGTAATCGTCGATTTGCGCAACGTCTATGATCCGGCGGAAATGCGCGACGCGGGATTTTCCTATACCAGCGTTGGGCGCCCCTGAACGATGGCTGGCCGGGTGGGCACTTCATCAACGCCCTGATCATTGATGGGAAGCTGCATGTTGCCTCGGAATTCTTCCTGCGCATTACCGGTACAACATGGCGCAAAGCGGCGGACGAATGGCGCCTGCGGTGCCCAATCGATTGGCGCAGGGATGTGTAAAATTTCAGATTCGTGCCGATTATCATGACCAGGCTTTCCATAATCGTTTGCACCCGCAATCGCGCGCAATCGCTGGAGCCGATGATTTCGGCCATGAAGGCCATTAGAAGCGAGCAAGATTGGGAATTGCTGCTGGTTGACAACGCATCCACTGACAACACCAGAGAGCGGCTGACATTCCTTGCGGAAGGGGCTGGAAATTTTCGCATCGTCACCGCCAGTCGCATCGGACTCGGCGCTGCGCGTGACATGGCATGGCGGGAAGCGCGCGGAGATATCATCCTTTTCACGGACGATGACTGCTACGTCGCGCCGGATATCGTCGATGCCACGATAGCCGTGTTCGATGCTCATCCAGAGATCGGATTTGCTGGCGGGCGAATCCTGCTGCACGACCCCGACGACTATCCGGTTACCATTGATGAAAGAACGCAGGCCAGTGACATACCTGCCTTTGAATTTGTCAGGCCAGGCGCCCTTCAAGGCGCCAACATGGCGTTCAGGCGCAACGCGCTAGAACGGATCGGCGGAGTAGACCCGGCATTGGGTGCAGGAACGCCATTCCCGTGCGAAGATATCGATACGGTGGCGGCATGCGTATGGGCAGGATTGCCAGGCCGATTCGATCCCTCCATGGTTGTAAGACATCACCACGGACGCAAAGCCTCAGATTATCCCGCGCTCATGGCAAGTTACGATCGCGGCAGAGGCGCTTATTTTGCCAAGCACTTGCTTTGCCGGAAAAGTCGCATCGCTTATCTGCAGGGCTGGATTGCCGGAACATTCCGCGACCTGCATCGTGGGCGGCTTTCGACACTTGCGCGCGAATTGGCTGCGGCCAAGGCCTACATGATCCATCGCAGGGCTTGGGCAACGCTGATCGCCATGGCGCCACTTGCCGGCGCGGTTTACGTTACGCTTGCAGGAGCAATCACAATAAACAAGGCGGCCTTGACCATCAGGAAGTGATCGCAATCCGAAAGGACCGGGTCGCTTTGGCGCCCTGCCGCATACCTGGGGAATTCCAAATGCAATCAACGCAAAGCATGTCGGCAGTCGAAACCAGCAGACGAGGCATTCTTGCGACGCGAAAAGGCAGGAAAATTGCCATGGCGGGCGGACTGGCATCATGATGGAAGGGCATTCGCCAATCGACTCACGGAAAGGACCACTAACGAATGCCATGATCCTGTTGCGGACCCAGGCGATTGACCGCGACATGGCGGAATTTGCGCAATGTCTTGGTGCGTGGGCGGGCGCCCCGGTTGTCCTGATCATGGATGAACGCAACGGGCCGGTAGATTGCGGGGCATTGCCGAAGATCAGTCTGACCCGGAAAGCTTGCGAAAATATCGGATTGTATTGTCCAGACGACTTTGCATGGCGCTGCGGCGATTATGGCTTCTACCTTGCGCGGCACGCCTTCGGCGAAGTCCAGCAATTTTGGATGATCGAATCCGATGTGCGGATTGGCGGAAGCGATCCCGCATCGTTCTTTCGCTTCTTTGCGGACAAACCTCATGATTTTCTGGCCAGTTATATCGCCGTGACCTCGTCCGACTGGTACTGGCATCGGTCGGCGACCAGCCGCGACCACGACGTACTGAAATGCTTCTTTCCCGTATGTCGGCTGAACCGGACGGCAATCGATAAATTGTTCGCGGCGCGCCTGCGCCATGGACAGCAGTGGTCGCGAAGACATTTCTGGGCCAATGACGAGGCATTCGTTGCCACCGGCGTTGCCGCAAGCGGCCTGACTTTTGCCGACCTTAACAGCCTTGGGCGCAAGACTTACGACACGTCCGAATATTCGTTCGAAACACTGCGCGATGCAAATGAGCCTTTGCCTGACAGAAGCGGGGCAGCGCTGTTCCATCCGGTACTGGCTGGCGAGAATCTGGCACAAAAACGCGCTCGCCTGAGCCTTCGTGCGCAGCCAAAATCCCGATGGCAGCGAATGAAGATCATGCTCGACCAAAAAATTGGACTGTCCGCCTTGTCGGCAGGGATCAACGCGGTTTCGCCATGGTGATAGGCGTCTCGATGCAACGTCAGGTGAGTAATCGTCGATGAAGCTTGCGTATTTCAAGGATCCTGAAGGCAACTTCGGCGATGATCTCAATCCCTGGCTGTGGGACCAGTTGCTTCCGGGCACGATCGATGACGATCCGGCATCGTTCCTGATCGGTGTCGGGACAATTCTGGAGCCGTGGTTCGTTCAGGACCTGCCTGCTGGTGCGCGAAAATACGTCCTCGGTTCAGGGGGGGGGATGTCTGTTCCACCGCTGGTCACAGATGAAACGTGGAGCATTTTCGGCGTACGCGGGCCGTTGACGGCATCCTATCTCGGCCTTGACCTCTCACTTTCCACGACCGACCCGGCGATGTGCATCCGCGATCTCTGGCAACGACCCGACCGACCGACGGGCAAGGTCGGTTTCATGCCCCACCACCGTTCCTTGGCGCGCTGGGACTGGAAATCGATCTGCGAACAGGCGGGCCTGGCCTATCTCGATCCCAAGGCCGAACCATCGGGTACGATCGACGCTATCGCCAACTGCAGCAAGGTGCTGACCGAGGCCATGCACGGCGCAATCGTTGCCGATGCATTGCGGGTGCCATGGTTCCCGCTTCAGATCAGCCCGATCAATTACGTCGGCAAATGGCATGACTGGGCAGCATCGCTATGCATGCCGATCCACTTCAAGCCACTGCCGGACCTTTACGATCCTGCGCGCGAGCACGACATGCGCAAGTTGCTGTTAAGCGATCCGCGCAGCGCATTGTATCAATACCGGCTGAAGAGCGGCAAGCGCGAACAAGCAAGAGCAGTTCATGTTCTGAGCCAGTATGCGCAGAATTTCGATTGCTACCTTAGCGAGGACGCACAACTGGAACGTGCAATCGACAGGTTCATGGCCGCGCTGGAGCGAATGAAGCCCCATCTAAGATAAGCCGTGGCGATCTGCTGTAGCACTGGCAAGCCGGGGGAACGGACGACATTTCGCTGAAGCCTTGAAAAAGGCGATTATGCCTTTTGCAAACACAAGCCTTGGCTTCGTCATTGCGAGCGCCGCGAAGCGGGGAGAAGCAATCAGAGCGGTGTGTAGCGGCGGTGGATTGCTTCGTCGGCTTCGCCTCCTCGCAATGACGAAATGATGTTTGCAAAAGGGTATAATCGCTTCGAACAGGCAGGGACATTGACGAATGCCCCTTGTATCTGGACGTTGTTGGTTGATTGCGATGTAATCGGCTGATCGCCGGGGTGGGTGGCCACCCACCCCGGCGCTGCGGTGCTGTCGCCCGTCACCCCTCAGGCAGTAACCGTAAGGGAGCCTGGGACCAGCACCGCTTGTCACGCACGACCGAATAGTCGGCAGGTGTCTCAACCGTACGGACAAGGCAGGTTACCGTGATCGAAACGATTTGTGGAGTGGATGTTAGCAAGGCCTGGCTTGATGGCTGGATCGAGGCCGGCGGCTATCGCCGGTTCGCCAATGATGAGGCGGGGATTGCTGCGTTGGTGGACTGGGCCGGTCGCCATGGCGCAGGGCTGGTGGTGATGGAATCCAGTGGCGGGCTCGAACAGGACGCATTCCTGGCGCTGTGGCGCGCAGGCATGCCCTGTGCCCTGACCAATCCCAGAGCGGTACGGCATTTTGCCGAGGCGATGGGGCGGCTGGAGAAGACCGACCGTATCGATGCAGAGGTCATCGCCTGCTTTGCTGCGGCACGGCGGCTACGGCCAACGCCGCCACCTTGCGACGAACAACAAAGGCTTAGCGCGCTTTCTGCCCGGTTGCGGCAAGTGACAGGCGATATCACGGTGCAAAAGCAGCGCCTGCATTCCACCCGCGATCCGCTTGCCCTTGCCAGCCTGAAAGAGGCCATCGCCTTCTTCAATACCCAAGCCAAAGCGCTGGCCCGTGAAATCGCAGGCCTGATCGAACACGATCCCGTCTGGACCGCGCTTGATCGCACACTGCGCTCGGTCAAGGGCGTGGCAGATCGCACCGTTGCCACCCTGCTGGCCGAACTGCCCGAAATCGGAACCCTGTCGAACAAGGCCATCGCCAAACTTGCAGGCCTTGCGCCCATCGCGAACGACAGCGGCAAACGATCCGGTGCCCGATCTATCCGTGGTGGAAGAAGCTCTGTCCGCTCGATCCTCTTCCTCGTCGCCGACATCGTGCGAAAATTCGATCCGGCCATGGCAGAGTTCCGCCAACGCCTGCTCGACCAAGGTAAACCCAAAATGGTCGTCCGCATCGCCCTCGCCCGAAAACTGCTCGTCCGACTCAACGCAAAAGCACGCGAAACAAGAGCTGAAATTGGTCAGTGACACTTGACCTGTCAGATAGTCGCTCCCTTGAGGTCATGCTTACCGAACGCTACGCGGGTTACTCGGCAGCCTCTGCTTGCGAGGGTGTGGGTGCCAGACCACCGCCCGCCAGATAGGCCTCGTAGTCACGGGTGAACATGCGCAGCAGGGGTTCGTTCTGGCCGAACTGCTGGAACTTCTTTCCGCCCGATTCAAAACCGATCTGCTGGAGACGGGACATAGCCATGTCTTCCACCACCACATCGCGCGTGGCCGCAAGCGTACTGGCCATCGCATATTCCTCGCGCAGGGTGCGCGGTTCATGGCGGCTGTAGATACGCACCTCGGTTCGCATCCGGCCTTCGGAAATGGGCCAGAACTGGTAAAACAGATAGCCGTTCGCCAGCGGCTGGATCGAGATGTTCGGAAAAATCGTAATCGTTTCGGTTCCGAAATTCGGAATTTTGAGCCGGTTGATGCCGGGGTGTTCGTAAAAGCCGGCGCGGCCTTCCTTGATGGCCTCGATGTCGGGCGCCGATGTCGGCAGCATTTGCGCATAAACCCAGGTCAGCGCGGGCGCCTGCGGGTTGTAATCGAAATTGCGCTGCACCGTCCCTGCGCTGTGCGGACCGAAATGCTTCACATCAAGATAATGCAGGTGCGGATTTTCCTTGGGCACAACTGCCGCACGCAGCGTCTTGTTATGCAGAATCGCCACGTGATAACCTTCGTTGAAGGCATTGACGAGATTCTTCCAATTGCAGTCGATTTCGTCAGTCACGTGGATGCTGAACGGGAAATCCTCGAACGGTGCCCCTTCCAGCATGACATCCAGTCCGGCCAGAAATTCCGACAACGTAGCTTCGGGCTCATCGGCGAAGTTCAGGAATATGAAGCCAGCCCAGGTATCGAGGTGAATCGGCGTAAGCCCGTTGGCAGCCTTGTCCACATGGGGAAAATCCTGTTCGGACGGGACGGCGCTTAGCGAACCGTCGATGCGATAGGTCCATGCGTGATAAGGGCAGCGGAATGTCAGGGCGTTCCCACGTTCCTGGCAAACAAGCGCTACGCCGCGATGCGAGCAGGCGTTGTGAAAGGCCCGCACTTCGCCGTCTTTGCCCCGCGCAATAACGATGTTTGCCTTCAGCGTCGGCAAGTCGCGCACAATGTAGTCGCCCGGTTGAGGCACTTCATCGACACGACCGACCATAAGCCAGGCCCGACGAAAGATCATGTCCTGTTCGCGGCGGAAATATTCCGGTGAAGTGTAATACTCTACCGGCACCCGATCGTTGCCAAGACCCAGATCGTGAGCCTTCGTCATATGCTGATTGATATCGACCATATTATGCAAGGCGCCCTTTGCTTGGCACCCTCTCCCCGAATTCTGACAGGATCAATGCGGCTGATAGCCGACCCATTCCATGCTGACGCTGTGTGGATACGGCGCATATGGGACGCGCGGCTGCCCGAAAATCTCGACCGCCTGGCTTGCCTCGGTCAGACCGAGCACCACGCGGAACAGCAGCGCCTCTTCTTCCGGCAATGCTTTGGGATCAAACTTGTCGAGATGGGTGAACACCTCTTCAAGGCGCGGAGCGAGCGCTGCATGAAATGCTTCAAGTTGGCCCTGCGGCAATTCCTGCCGCCGGTTGTAGCGTTCGCCCTGCGTCCTGAGATCACCCCAGGCCGCAACGAAGGGTTCAAGGAACGCAAACTGTTCCGGCAGTGATACATGGCTCATGCGAATTTCCGTTCAGCTTATCGGGCAATGGCCTGCCTGCACTTCGGCAGGCGCGGCGACATTCAGCGATGCTCGCTCCACTCGATCGCCATCTTGTGCGGAAACGGAGCATAGGGAACGCAAGGCTGGTTGAACACTTCAATGGCCATCGCTGCTTCGGTCAACCCCAACGTGGTGCGATAAAGCAAGGCTTCCGGTTCTGGCAGCGCATCCATCGGGAAAGTATCAAGATGATCGAAAATCTCGTTCAGGCGGGGTGCCGTGGCATCGTAGAATGCCTTGAGCTCCTTCATCGTGCTGTGCTGGCGCTGAAAGTAACGCTCTTCCTGTGAAACCAGCTTGCCCCATACATCTGCGAACGGCGCAAGGTTCTCGAATCCGGCAGGCAGCGTCAGGGCATCGGTCATTTCTTGCACTCTCCCAAGCATGTCCGGCAAAACCGGCTCGCAACATCGATCAGCACCGGCACCTGCGGCTCTTCAGGCCATTACCTGCAGGGCGATAACATGTCCTTTATGCACGATTTCCGGCCGGAGTCGAAGGTCGTTTCCTTGACGCGGCGTCCAGCGCGATAATGCCCTGCCCGCCGCGCAGGATATTATTCGGCGGGTTCGGTTTGGGCGATCTGGGGGAAGCGTGCCATGTCCCAGCTTTGCACGGTGGGCAGGACCTTTCTGCCGAACAGGTCGAGCGATGCGCGCTGCTGGTCGGGCGTGCCGATCACGAACGGCAGATCGCACACGCCCACGCCGATATCGTGCAGCACGCGGAACTTTTCGATCAGCGTTTCGGGGCTGCCCACGAAATAGGGCTTTGCCACCAGTTCCAGAACGGGCGGGCCGCCAAGCGTTGCCGATTGCAGCGTTCCTTGTGCTTCGGCCTGCGCCCCGAAATAGGCAATCATGTCGGACTGCGCCTGCTCGTCGGTGGGGGCGCAATAGGCAATGCCGCGGTAGATCACATGTGCAGGGGTCGGCTCCCAGCCCTCCTTGGCGCATTCGGCGCGGTACAGTTCGATCCAGCCCTTGACCGTTTCCGGCGCGGCAAAGGAAAACGCGATGCCGATCCGGCGCCTGGCCGCAAACACCACCGAATCCTCGCTGTTGCCCGATCCGAACACCGGCGGATGCGGCAATTGCGTGATGCGCGGCCAGATCGAGATCGTGTTGAACTGGTACTGATCGCCTTCCCACCCAAACGGCTTCTCGCTGGTCCAGGCCTTCAGGATCAGGTCGATGCCTTCCTGCGTCATCGCCTTGGTCTGGTCGGCCTGGGTATCGTAAGTCTTGTGTTCGTTGGGTGTGCCGCGCAAAAACAGCACTTCAAGCCGCCCGCCGCTCAAAGCATCGAGCATCGCCACTTCCTCGGCCAGGCGCACCGGATTGTTCAGCGGCACCAGCGGACCCAGCAGGGCGACACGCACACGGCGGGTGCGCTGGATGATAGCCGATGCCATGATCATCGGGTTCGGCGTCATCTGGTACGGCGCATAATGATGCTCCGAAACGCTCACCCAGTCAAAACCCAGCGCCTCGGCCGTCTCCGCCATCTCAAGATACCGCGCATACGATCCTTGCGCCACCGCAGGCTCGCAAAACTCAGGGGACGCAGGCCATATCTCGATCCCAGGCGCAGGACCATCGTAACCCGTCATGCAAAGGTATGAAACTTTCATTTGTCCGCTCCTTGCCTAAAGTCTTTTTCATCAAGCAGTAAATCTGCCTTGCCATTTTTTATGCATTATATCGTTATTATGCACAATATGGCATTTGGATTTGTGGTTTGACGCGCCGTCCACATGGCATGGCTTTTTCACCACCAGCAACGTCGCTCCTCATTGCTGCGCAAAATCCGTGAGCGTGGCAGAAGGGGCAATTGCCTGACTGGCCGTCAAGTGTAATTGAAATCCATGCACAATGCGCGTAAGTTCACATGATGAAAGATCCGTCGGAGCCAACCGACGATCGTTAGCGGCCCAATCGCGAGGATGAACGATGAAGGTACGATTCCCCAAGTTCGAATTTTCGAACGTCCGCGCGCACTGGGCACCCAATTGGGAATTTGCCCAAAGGGCCAACGCGGCATCCTTGATTCCGGCTTACATCGAACCGTACCTGCTCAAAGTGATGATGAAAGCCCGGAAGGAAATCGATCCCTCCAAGGCTGCGCTGCACAACGATCTGGATATTTTCATCAAGCAGGAAATGCAGCATTGCCGCCAGCATATTGCGTTTAACAAGCGCATGCATGAAGTGGGCTACGAACTGCTCAAGCCGATCGAGAAGGATTTCGAGGCGACTTTCGCCGGCTTCCTTGCCAACAAATCCATGCGTTTCAACCTTGCCTATTGCGAAGGCTTTGAATCGCTCAGCGCAACGGCGTGCGAGCTATATTTCGAAGATTATAACGAGCTTCTGGAAAGTGCCGACCCGGAACCAACCGATATGTGGCGCTGGCATTTGGCCGAAGAGTTCGAACATCGAACCGTATGCTCGGACGTCTATCATGAATTGAGCGGTCTCAACCCGGTCTTTGCCTATTTTTACCGGCTTTACGGATATTTCTATGCGATCGTCCATCTTGGCCGGTTCCAGCTCATGGTTTCAAAAAAACTGCTGGAACATGATCGTCGGAATATGACGCCGGACGAGTTGCAGGAATCTTTCGTGCGCGACAAATACGCGCGCAAAATCATGGGCCGTCGCTTCTTCCGCAACATGCTGAAGATTTGCTCTCCGTTCTACGATCCGATCAAGCGGCGCGAGCCTCGTGGCTATCGGGCCTACCTTCAGGATTTCGAAGCGAAGTATGATCGTGGAGCCACCGCGCCAATCGCAGCCTGAAAGCTAGAGGCTGAAACCGCCGTCGACGATCAGGGTTTGGCCGGTGATGTAGCGGGCGCGGTCTGAAGCAAGAAATGCCGTGGCATCGGCGATGTCTTCGGCTGAACCGAAACAACGCAGTGCAATGCGACGACGCTGTGCTTCCCACACGTCCGGCGAATAGAGATCCGCCAGGAATTGTGCGCCGAGTCCGGCATCGATGATGCCTGGCGCGACCGCATTTGCGCGGATACCTGCCCTGCCCTCCTCCTTGGCGACGGCGCGGCATAGCGATTCGATCGCGGCCTTCGGCACGGATGACAGCGCATCGCCGGGCGGGTAGCTGTAATTTGCAACCGATGAAATCGCGGTGATCGATCCGCCGCCGTTGGCGCGCAAGACCGGTATGGCGGCAGCAACCACGCGGGTAAAGCCAATCAATTCGACTTCGAAAACCTGCCGCCACTGCGCCTCGGCAATTGTGCTGACAAAGGGCTGATCTATCGCCACACCACCAGAAAAGATGATACCTTTCAAAGGCATGCCGCAAGAGTTTGCACCTGTTACGGCATCTGCAATGCTGGCATTGTCGGAAAGATCGCAGCACAAGGCAATGCCTTTGCCACCAAGCCCTGCCGCCACCGCTTCGGCCTTGTCCTTCCCGGACCGATAGCCCACTGCAACCCGGCCCCAATCCGCCGCAAGCGCCCGACAGATCGCGGAGCCAAGGCCACCAGAACCGCCGATCACAAGAACCGTTTGCTGCATCATCTCTTTACCGGGGCATAGCGGGCCAGATAGTCCAGCAGCGTATCTGCGAACATGTCATTGCTGTCGCCGGTCACCATATGCCCCACGTCGCGGGCAACCACGACTTCCAGGTGCGGGGTAAGCTGCTGGAACAAGGCCACACTTTCATCCGTCACTATCGTCGAAAGTTCGGCCCGCACAAGCACAACCGGATCTTTCATCCTTGCGGCGGCCAGTTCCAACGCCACGCCTTCGGACGGAGGATTGAGGAATTCCGGCGAGACCGTCTTAGGATCCCACTGCCAGTACAACCGTCCGCTTTCATCGCGCCGCATCGTTTTTTCGAGACCTGAAACGTCGCTTCGACGGGGCAGATGGAGGTGTTCAGCAAGCGCATCGGCGGCTTCATCGATTGTGGAAAAGCCACCAGCACTGGCAGCAAAAAAGCTGCGCATATCGTCTACACCGGCATCGCGGAGCAACGGCGCAACATCCGCAATCATCGCCAGCGCCACTTTGCCCGGCCGCCGGGAACCGCCCACCAATACGGATTGCCCGCCGCGTGATGCGCCAACCAGAACAACCGGCCGATCGAATGAGTCCAGCAAGGCTTCCACGTCTCTGGCAAAGGCATCGAGCAGGTAATCACCATCGACAGCCCAATCGCTTTCGCCATGGCCGCGCAGGTCTACGGTACAGGCACGATAGCCCGCCGCTCCTACGCGACGTGCGGCACCGCTCCAGGAACGGCGGCTTTGTCCGCCACCGTGGAAAAACAGCACCGGCGGGCCGTCAATCGGACCATAAGCGTCAGCGCGCAGGATCAGGCCGTCGTCGCCAGGAAGTTCGACCACGGCCCGAACCGGTGCATTCATCGTATAGCTGCCAGCTTATTCGGCAGCCACTGTCGGCGGGGCGATCTCGTTGAAGATGGGGTGCTCGCCCGAACCCTTGTATGCAAACTTCTGCGGGGCATGGTGCCACTTGCCGTCGTTGCGGCTTTCATAGGGGCTGGCAACTTCGATCAGGCAGCCATGGGTACTTTTGGCACCGACCCAGCTCCACTTCTGCCAAGTCATGTCGGGATCGTTGTAAGTTGCGCCGCCGCCTGGAAGGTCAAGACCTTCAGCCTTGAGCTTTTCCATCGCGCCCGGAACGTCGTCGGTGGAGAAACACAGGTGGTGGACATGTTCGCCCACCTTGTCGAGACGGCGGCCCATCGGGGTGCCGGGCGCAGGCTGGATGAACTGGATTTCGGTGCCGTGATCGTTGACGAAGGTCGCCCACTTCATGCCGGCATCGTCGCCGCTCGAAAACTCGTCGTACTTGACGATACGCTGATCAAGCTGCGCAGGATCGAGCACGCGCAGGATCTTGGTCCAGTCGACGATCGCAGTATCGAGATCGCGCACGACCATGCACACGTGGGCAAAAGGTCCGCTCGGCATTGTCTTGTCTCCTTTTAGACGTTGAGCCGGCCAGTTTTAATTACTGAGCCGGATCGTCGCGGTGCCGGCATTAACCGTGCCGCGACCTTCGATATCCAGGCTGAATTCGCATTCAATGCGGTTACCATCGACTGCGGTGATGCGACCGCTGGCGATGGCTTTGTCGCCTGCGTAGACATTGTCAAGGAAACGGGAATCCATCGCCTCGATCGTGCCTTCGGGAAAGGCGGCCATCAGCATGTTCATCATGTAGGCGACGTTGATCGGACCCTGATTTATGACCCGATCCCCCAGTCCCTTGGCTTTCACCACTTCCACATCGAGATGGATCGGGTTGGGATCGGCCAGGAACACGGCCCAATCCTTCATCGCTTCAGCGCTTACGCTAGGGATCGTGAACGGCGCGATCGCATCGCCGATGGCGTAGCTCATGCCAGTTCCTTTCGCGGCAGCACCCACACGTTGTCGGTTTCCAGAATGGCGTCTCCGCCCTCGGACGGATGCAGGCGCAGACGATAGGTCAGCACATCCATCACGCCCAGCTTGCGGCTTTTCTTGCGTACAAGGCTGAGGATTTCACCACTCACCTTGTAAGGCTGGCCGACCATGATCGGCCCCGAAAAACGGACACCCGATGATCCCATCATCGGGCCGTCCTCGACATCGAACTCGCAGGTCTCGCACACACCCGCCACAGTCTTGCCCATCGCGACTTGCGTGGCGACGTAATACCACACCGGATGCGCGGTGCCATCGGCGGCAGGGGCAACGCCCACCGACCGGCACAGGCGCTCGTTTTCCTCGGCCGAGACCGTAAATATCCTGGTCCCATCGAGCGAAGTCCCGGCGACTTGCGGCGCGGGCGGAAACTCGGCTGTATCGCTCATCAGTACGACCTCGGCAGACCGAAGCTTTCGGCGATGGAATTGCGCACCATCTCATTGGAAATCGGCGTCATGCGCAGAATGCGGTGATCACGCCAGTAACGCTGCATGTCGGTTTCCGCCGAATAGCCCATGCCGCCCATGATCTGAATGCCAAGATCCGCTGCCTTCACAGCGTTTTCGGTGGCCACCATCTTGAGCATGTTGGCTTCGATTCCGCAGGGCTTGCCCTCGGACTGAAGCTGCGCCACGTAATAGAGCAGCAGTTCGGTGGTCTTCTGCCAGGTGGCAATGTCTGCAATGTAATGTTGCAAAATCTGGAACCGGCCGATGATCCCGCCGAATGCCGTGCGCTGCTTCATGTAGGCAACGGCATCTTCGAGTACGCCGTCGATCGCACCAAGGCACTGCGCGCCGACCATGATGCGTTCATTGTTCAGCGTGGGCAGCATCGCGTACCAAGCCTGCCCCGGCGTACCGAGGACGTCCTCGTCAGGAACGAACACGTCCTCGTAATGCACTTCGCACGATCCCATCGCACGCATGCCCAGCTTGGGCAGCAGCGACGAGGTGATGCCCGGCGACTTTGCATCGACGAAAAACATGGTCAGACCGTGATGCTTCTTTTCGACGTTGGCGTCCGTACGGGCCAGCACCAGCAACCGGTCCGCTGCCTTGGCGCCGGTCGTCCACATCTTCGCGCCATTGAGCTTCCAGCCGCCGTCGACCTTCTCGGCATGCGTCTTCATCGCGCCCAAAACGTCGGTGCCACCATCAGGTTCGGTCATCGAAAGTGACACGCGCAGGTCGCCCGATGCCATCTTCGGCAACCAGCGCTGCTTCTGCTCTTCGCTGCCGACCGCCGTGATCGTCTTGGCCCCGCCGAACGAGGTCAGACCCCATGTCCAAAGCAAGCCGCCAGCGGTGCGGGCAAATTCGCGCGCGAAGATCATCTGCATGACAACGTCGCCGCCAAGGCCGCCCCACTCTTCAGGGATGCCGATGCCGAAGAAGCCCTGCTCCTTCAGCTTGTCCCACAGCGCATAAGGATAGTTTTCCTCGTCAGCCTCAAGCTTGCGCATCCAGTCTTTCGGGCATTCGGCCTCGACCCAACGGTGCACGATATCCTTGAATGCCTGCTGCTCTTCGGTAAGCGAAAAATCCATGGCTCGGTGTCAACTCCTGATCGACCTTCGCTCTAGCCTCGGCCCATTCCCTGCAACCTATCTCTCGGCAGGAATGCGCCTTCCCTTCAGGGCAGGGCCTTACGTCGCCGGCGCCCACACGAGCGGCAAGGCGACAGGCTGAATCATCCCCATGTGGCAAGTCACGGTATGGCCCGGTTGCAGTGTGAATGCAGGTATCCGGGCAAGGAATTCCTCCATGGCAATTCGCAATTCCCGGCGAGCGAGGTGCATGCCGACGCAGGTATGGATGCCGAACCCGAACCCGACATGGCGCGGGCGACGGCTGAAATCGACAACGCCGGGGTTGTCGAACTCGGCCGGATCGCGCCCCGCCAGCGTGGTGGACATGCACACCTTGTCGCCCGGCTTGATCGTGACCCCCCGGATCGACGTTTCCTTCTTGCACGTTCGGAACGTGGTGACCGCACCGTAGGCGCGCATCAATTCATCGAGCGCATGGGGAATTTCGGCCGGGTTGGCGCGCAGCGCGGCCTGATCTTCGGGATGGGTCGCCAGATGCCAGAACTGCAAGCCCATATTCGTCGAAACGGTATCCAACCCGCCGATGAACAGATTGAACATGAATCCGATCAGTTCGTCCTGCGTCAAAGGACGGCCTTCGATCTGCCCCATCACGCCGAAGCTGATCAAGTCGTTGCGCGGGTTCGCTCGCCGGTCGTCGATTTCGGCGCTGAGATAGGCCACGACCTTGCGTGTCGCGTCGGCGATCTTGGACAGATCATGGTTGTGGAGCAGGTTCATTTCCCAATCCATGAATTCGGCCACCCGATCATGGGGCAGCCCCATCAGTTCCATGAACACCTTGATCGGGAATTCAAACGCGAAGTCGCTCATGAACTCGCACGATCCGCGCGCGGCAAAACCGTCGATATACCCAATGGCGTATTCGCGGATCTTGTCTTCCAGGGCCGCCATTGCCTTGGGCGTAAAGGCGGGGTTGACCATCTGGCGAAAAGGTCCGTGCGCCGGAGGATCAAGTTCAACCGGCGAATTGATCCACGTTCCGCCGGTCAGCTTCGAAAATGGCGAAAAGTCGTGCGTCGAATAGTGGTCGGTATCGAGGTAGATCGCGCGCATATCTTCCATGCGCCGCGGAATCCAGGCGGGCGAACCGCCGGGGTAGGCGTGGGGAGCGTAAATCAGTTCGGGTCCTTCATGCACCGATGCCGCCAGTTCGTTGAACGGATCGCGGTCGGTCGTCATTCCGAACACGAACGGGAACGGCCGGACAAGATCGGCAGGAACATGATCGGGAATCACAGGCTCTGGAAACGCAAATGCCATTTCGATTTCTCCCAGTTTTTGCTATTGGCGCGTCATGCCTGGCGCGCAAAAATCAAACAACGAAGCCTAGTCCACAGCTTCAATCACCACGATGACGTTGTACGACCGGTTCTGCTGTGGATCGGCCGAAATGCGCGCTGCCAGCCGTTCTGTAACCGCATCGAGCACCAGACCACGATCACGCCCGGCGTCCAGTCCTGCGGCAAAGCTCGGTCCATTGGCGGCGCGCATCATGTTCGCCCACATCTGCCCCAGTTGCACAACGTCGCCGCTCTGCTGGTAGATATCCCAATAGGGATCAGGCGTCGGCACCACGGCAACGTCGATCAGCTTCAGCCCGGATACCCGGCCATCGCGGAACGGCGCTTCGATCTGTGCGACCGAGCGGCCCGCCGACGGCGCGCTGATCCACGCCAGTTCATCATGAGTCACAAGGCCGGAATCGGCCACATCCACCCAGCTTTGCCAAAAGGCCCCGGCCATCCATTCAAAGCCGTGGCTGTCTTCGCCCCGCCCCATGAACTGGCAGATCAGCCGTCCGCCGCACCGCAATTCACGCGACCGTGCGATCAGGAAGTTCGCCCAGTCCGCATCAAGCTGCGCATCGACCGCATCGCGCACGGCAGCGTCCGCACTGAACACGCCCCAGCCATGATCGGGCACCGCGCAAGGGTTCCGGCTCATCCAGTGCAGCGCGTTGGAACTCCACCCCAGATCGACACTGCCGCGCGGCAGGACCGGCCCATAATGCGACCGGCCAATGGCCACGGGATAGACTTCTGCCCGGCCCGCCAGATAGCTGATCGGGTCTTCGTCAAGCAGCGTGAACAGCGCGGCGAAATCGTTCGAGGGCAAATCGATGTGGCTCACCACAATCGGGCAATCCGGCCCGGTCCGTGCGCGCACGGCGTCAATTGCGGCTGCCATCGGCGCCATCGAATTGCGCCCTTGCGACGCGCCGTAATCCGCAATGCCGACAGCCGGGGAATCAACGGCAACCTCGCCCGCTGCCGCCACCAGCAACGGCAGCGCAGAGCCAAGATTGGCCGCCTGCAACCCGGAGTGGCGGTTGTAGAAACCGCCGCCCTGCATCGCTGCTGTGGCTGCGGGCATCACCTTGTTCAAGCGCTGCCCCCCATCGGCCCAAAGGCCCGCTCGGTTTCCTGCAGATCAAGGTATTCGCGCACCCCCACCACTTTGCCGTCACGTACGGTGAACAAGTGATGGTAGTGATTGCGGTAGGTCCGGCCATCTTCAAATTCGAAGTTGCCGCGCGATTCCACCGCAACCCGCTCGCCTTCTGCGGTCGTGGCGATGATCGTCGTATGCGCCACTTTGGCCACACCGAGCATCGCCTGCAACTGCGTCAGCAGCGTATCCAGATCAAGCGTGCCGACGCCCGAAACGTACCAGTCCACATCGGGCGCCATGATCGCGCGAATGGTATCCACGTCCGATTTGTCGAGCGCGGTCATCAGCCGGATCACGAGGGCGCGATTACGATCTGCAAGGGCCTGCGCGTCGTAGATTTCGGCGGTGGTGCTCATGGCATTCCCTCCTGCTTACTTGGCGAGATAGGTGGCGGTTGCTGCGGTCAGCGTCGGGATATCCGCACCTGCCGATTTGCCCGCATCGATCGCTGCGCCCACATCCTTGATCATGTAGCGGCGCGTCGTCTCAAGCATTGCGCTCCAATCGGCCCCGGCGAACCAGGGCAGAACGTCGCTGGCACCGCTGCACTGAATCAATGCGGTGGCAGTGGAAGCACGCTCAAGCCCCAGGCTTTCGGCGAGTTTCATCGCATCGGAAGCCAGTTGCAGGTGGCCTGCGAACAGGATGTTGTTGACCAGCTTGATCGCCCGACCGGCCCCGCTGGCGCCCACGTGGAAGATCGCGCGCGCGAATGTATCGAACACCGGGCGCCCACGCTCGATCGCGTCAGCATCACCGCCGACCAGCAAGGTCAGCTTGCCGGACGCCATTTCCGACTGTTTCCGGCTGAAGCAGGTATCGAGAATGGCGATGCCTGCGGGTATGCTGGCGGCAATCCCCTGGATCGATTCGATGCTGCCCGTGGTGAACACGGCGACGATCGCGCCGGGCTTGAGCAGGTCGATCACGCCTTCCGGCCCGGTCAACACGTCGGCAACCTGATCGTCGGAGAACACGGCAAGGCACACCAGATCGGCATCCTGCGCGGCTTCGCGCGGCGAGCCGACCAAGGTGAGACCCTGCGCATCTTCCGCGGCTGGTGCCTTCACGTCGAATGCGCGGACTTCATGCCCGCCAGCGGCAACTGCTTTCGCGGTCGGCAGGCCCATTTGTCCCAGTCCGATCCATGCAACCTTCATCTTCAATCCTCTCACGCGCGGTACAGCTTCAGGCTGTCGGGATTGCGGCAGCATTCAAAGGACGACGCCTATCCAACGTCAGGTCGTGATGTATCAGGCCGGTTCAGGAAAATTCGGCCAGCCGCTCCAGCCCGCGCACCGGATCGGTCACCCCGTCCCACGCCAGATGCGCGCGATGCATCCGCGACATCGACTCCTGCATCGCCGGAGACGTTTCCATCAGTTCGATGAAGGCACCGTCGGCAGATTGCGTATCGAACAGGCAAAACCTTTCGCCCGATGGCATCTGCCCGCTGAACGCCACCGCGTGGCCCTTGGCCGAAAGGCGCGCATGGTTTTCGTCATAGGGACCGGTCAACATGATGTGGTGGTAGCCGTGCCCGCTGTTCTCCAGCATTTCCTTGAACACCGAAGGCCCGTCATTCGTCTGCTGCAACAGTTCGATCAACAGCCCGCCCGAAAATCCGAATGCCACGCGCATCGAAACCTCGGTGGGCGCACCGCGATAGATCTGGCCCGGCAGGATGGGCACGTCGAACACGAAGAACGGCCCTGCCCCGATGGTCCCGGTCCAGTGTTCCAGCGCCGGTTCCAGATCGGCCACGACCTGACAGAGTTCGAGAACGGAGCCGGTGGGTTGCATCGGTCGGAGTCCTTGTTGCGAAGTTCAGGGTAACCAGTCGGCGGCGCGGGTGCGGGTGCCGTGGTCACGCGCGCGCTTCATCAGCTGCGCCCGGCGTCCGGCAATGTCGATGCGGGGCACCGATGCGGGTACAACCGTATCCACATCGGCAAGATCGAATTCCTGCACCGTGCGGATGAATGTCGCAGGATCGGCAGAGGACGGAACTCCCTGCCAGCGGATCATCATCCAGCCCTCTGCCAGGTTGGTGGTGTCGATCCAGTTGGCGACGCCCGGATCGACCGCGCTCAGCACATAGCTTTGCGTACCGTCCGGGCTGACGGCGACCTGCGAACTGTTCAGGCTGACCAGACGCACCATCGGATCGGGCGAAATGGTCCACGGATCGGCAATCTGGAAGCCGGAGTAGTAGCTGCCTGCCGGATCAATCGTCACCAGCAATGCCTTGCCATCGTCCAGCCGGAAGCGCCCGCCCGCCAGATAGCCCCAGCCACCGTCGCGGCCATTGGGACCGACCAGCCTGTGCGGTTCGGGCAGCCCAAGGAAATCGTCCTTGAAATGACTCCAGAAGTGGACCCAAGCGGGCAGATCGGCGATGACCTTCGCCGCAATCTCGTCCTCGGTGCGCGGACGGTGTCCGGCCGGTGGATCGATCCGGCGCACGGTGACTTCCGCAGGCCTCTGGTTCCAGTCGCGCTGGCTGTCGCGCGTATAGACCTGATGCATCTTGCCCGGTTCGGACCGCAGATGACGGCGGCCACCCTCGCCAGGTCCCACCGTCACCACGACGGGAGCGGTCGGCGCTGCCGGATCGCGCAAGTCCTGCAAGGTGAACGCGCCCAGATTGCGGCCCAGCCCGGCGTGATGATCCGGCTCCACTTCCAGCACGATGCTCAGTTGCGGCGGGTCGGCGGAAAACTGGATCGTGATCTCGTAATTGCCGTCGCCGTCTATGGGAATTTCGCGGTTGAAGTTGTCGGGATTGTCGATCGCGACTGCCGCGCCCTGATAGACATGGCCGAACCAGTTGCGCGGCGCATTGCTGATATTCCACACCACTTTGGGATCGGCCGGATCGCCATTGGCCTCGCGCATGGCAAGGCCAAGCACCCACTGGTCGAGCGCGCGGTCCAGCCCGGCAATGCCATCAACTGTCGCGGACAGCGGATGTGCACGCATGGCGATTCGCTGCGTTTCACGCGCGGCACGCACATCGGCGCGTTCGATCAGCCGCAGCGAAAGCCGCTCGGCCTCGGCCTGATCGGCGGTCCAAAGCGGGTTCGCGCTCATGAAATCGTCCCCACGCGGCCGCCTTCGGTGAAGATCGTGCTGCCGGTCGTATAGCTCGACGCATCGCTCGCCAGCAGGATTGCCGCGCCCACTGCCTCGTCCGCCGCGCCGAAGCGCTTGATCGCATTGCGCTCGGCAAGGCCCAGTCCGCGATGGATTTCCGCCTCCTGCCCATCGGGACTCATCGATCCCACGCACAGACAGTTGATCCGTGTGTGCGGGGCCTGCGTCTTGGCGAGTTCGCGCACCAGAAACAGCAGCGCAGCCTTGCTCACGCCATAGGCCACCGCAGGTGGGATCGGGGTGAAGCCGCCGCAGCTTTGCACGGAAATCACGCTGCCCTTGCCGTGGGCCTTCATGTCGGCCTCGGTCATTTCCACCAGCCGCCATGTCGCCATGACATTCACGTCCATCGCGGTCTGCCACACCGCGTCAGTGTTGGCCCACAAGCCGCCATCATGGGCATAGACCACGCCAGCGGCGGCATTGTTGAACACGATGTGGATCGGCCCGAACGCATCGTGCGCGGTATCGACCAGTTGCTGCAGATCGGCTTTGTTTGCCACATCAACGGCAACAGCACGGGCACGGCCGCCACCAAGCGCGTTGATTTCCCCGGCAATCCGGTCAAGCCGGTCCTGGCTGCGCGCGGAAATCACCACGTTCGCGCCAAGTTCGGCATAGGCCTTGGCAACGTGTTCGCCCACACCGGGGCCAACCCCGGTCAGGATTGCGGTGCGGCCATCCAGCCGGAAACGATCGAGTACGCTCATCGAAATTACCCTGCGTTGGTGGGAAGGGGCGCCAGCAGGTGCCCGAACCGCGCGTAATACGGGGCGAGGCGTTCGCGCACCTCGGCCGGATCGATGCCGAACTGTTCGGCGGTGTGCTTGTGGCGGCCCAGCCGCTTCGCCGCCGAATTCTGCGCAAGGAACTGCGTGATGCGCGCCTCGTGTTCGGGCGTGAACGGCAGGGCGAAACGGTCGTAGATGCGGCGGACCGATCCCATCGGATCGGCCACGACTTCGCTGTGCCCCAGATCGATGATGCGTTCGGCAATGTCGGGGCGTGCGTCGCGAGCCTTGAGGCCGCGCTCCAGCCCCTCGCTCCACGTTTCGAACACGCTGCGGCCCACCGCCTTCAAGTCCTTGTCCGCGCCCACGGCGGCGAGGAACGCGGCGATCATGCTTGATAGCGAAGAGAACGTCAGCACCGGATCGCGGTGCGTCCACACCAGCATCGCGCCGGGATAGGCTTCCACCAGCCCCGGCAGATCGAACAGGTGCTGCGGCGATTTCAGCGTCCAGCGCCCCTGCGGTCCCTTCCACTGGAATTGCTGGAGCAGGCGCTTGTGCGTCCGGTATTGCCCCTCCGCCACGGTGCTGAGCAACCATCTGGCAAAATCGGGTACACCCAGTTCGGCGGGGAAGTTGGTGCTGGCAAAATGCATCATCATACCGTGATTGCATTCACCCGGCTGTGTGCAATCCATGCGCTGGATATCGGCAAGCTGCGGCGCGTGGGCCAGCCAGTTTTCATAGATCGCCTGCACCTGCCCGATGCGCGGATCGGTGGTGAACGTCGCCTTTTCCGGCGCAGGCCAGGGGATGTACCATTCCCATTCGGTCGGCGCGCGGGCCGCCGGATCAAGGCACAACAGGTCATAGGTGATCGTCGTGCCGGTGCGCGGCAGCCCGCAGACAATCAGCGGCGATCCCACATCTTGCGCGGCGATTTCGGGATGGTTGCGGTCATCCTCGGCCATGCGCAGGCGCATCGACAGGATCTTGGTGATATTGGCCTTGGCGGTGGCGCGCAATTGCGGCGGCGGGTCCATCGCTTCCACGGCTTTGACCAGTTCGCGAAAGCCGGTCATGAAGCTGAGGTCGGGACCGAAATCGGTATAGCCCGTCTGCGCCTGCGCATCGGCAATCAGCGCGTCCGGGTCCAGCGGGGCAATTGATCCTGATGCTTCAGCCAGCGCCATTCCGTCGTTCCCTATCCCTGGCGCCGATCCGCTGCCGGGATCATGCGCCAATCAAACCTTTCTCCCGGCGGGCTGAATCGCAACCTGCCGGGAGAAAGGGCATTGTCAGAAACCCTTGGCAGCAAGCGCCCGCTTCAACTCGGTGGTCAGCGGCCCCATGTCCTTGGGCGCAGCACCGTGCAGGAGGATTTCGTCGGCGCCAGCATCAAGATAGGCCATCAACTGATCCGCACACTGCGCCGCTGTGCCGACTGCGGCGCCTTCGTCGATCCACTGCTGCGGCAAAAGCTCGCCCACATCGACCAGTTCCTGGCGCGTGTAAGCCTGATCGGCGGGCTTGCCGTTGAGGCAGGCGATCTTGGGATGGGCGCGAATCTGGCCGAGAACCGCCTTGTCCCACTCGTTGATCTCTACGATCAGGTCACCAAAGCCCGGCAGTTCGAAATAAGTGATCGCGCGTCCGCGCACGACCGCATTTTCCTCGTCCTTGGGCAGATCCGGGGCAACGATGATGTTGTGATAGATCCGCACCGCCATCGGATCGCGCCCGGCCTTTTCAGCGGCATCGCGCACGATCTTCACGCTGTTGCGCACGCCCTGCGGCGATACGAACGGGTGGAGCAGCACACCGTCGCAATGCGCGCCCGCAAATTCGAGCGACTTGGGACCAATCGCGGTGAAGATGATCGGGGGCAGCGGACCATCATACTTGTCGGTCAGCTTCAGGTTGGGGAAGTTGCCCATGATCCCGTCGTACTTCACGGTCTCGCCCGCCCACAGGCTCTTCATGATCGAGATCGTATCGGCAAGGCGGTCCATGGTGATCGGCGCTGCGCCCATCATCTTCATGTAGGCAGGCACGGCGCGGGCAAACATCACGCGGAACCGGTCGCCCGACATCGCCTGCATCAGGTTCGCCGTGCTCGCGGTCACGATAGGATGGCGCATGGTGGCATAGAATGTGCCGGTAATGCGGATCTTCGACGTGGCCTGAGAAACGGCACCCGCCAGCACTGCCGGCTCCTTCAAGGCGAACCGCTCCGAAATCCACACGCAACCAAGGCCGATGCGCTCCGCTTCGATCGCCTCTTCGATTCCTCGCCGAGGGTCGCTGACGCGGCCGGGCAGGATATAGGTTCCAAACTTGTCAAACAGCGCCTGCGCGCCCGGCTCGATCTCGGTCATTTCGGGTCTACCTCTTTTCACTGCCGATGCCGTGCGAGACGCATTCGGCAAAGCCGCCTGTCCTTTGGCAGGCTTTGGCGCAACATTCCCTTCGGGGCAAGATTGCCTTCAGGGCGCTGTCGCCAGCAGAGTTCGGATCCGCCATTCGCCACCGATCCGGTTCAGCGTGATGGCATAATCGGAAAACGTCATCGGCCTGCCTTCATTGCCCCAGTCGGTGACAAGTCCATAGGCAGAAACCAGCGCAACATCATCGCCATCGCCAGGTTCGACGACGATGTTGGTGATCTGGTGCCGCCACTTGCCGTTGCCTTGTGCAGCAACCGCGCCGGGCATTGCGCCAACTTGCTCATGCCCTTCCAGTCGCATCACACCTGCAACTTCAAAGGTGCCGTCGGGTGTGAACAGTTCCAGCCAGCCTGTCGTATCGCCATGATCGACGCGGTGGCAATAGCGGGCGAACAGTTCGGCGATCGCGATCCTGTCATCGTTCGTAATACCGCCCATCGAGTCTCTCCTGATTTTGCGCTTGCTTGCAAAGTTCAGCCATGATCACCGGTATGATGCGGCGGGTTCCCCTTCCAGACGGCAGGTTATCGGCGATAAAGCGACGATAGCGTTCGTGACGATAGAACGGAAACAATGGCATGGTCAGAGCAGAACTATGAACAGCACGATCGGCCTAGCGATGATGCGTTGCTATGGCGTCGCCCATGGCATTGGCGCATGAGTTCGATGGAACCTGACGCCATCAATCGCCGCGTTGTTCTGGTCAATCGGCCGCAGGGCGTGGCGCAAGCCAGTGATTTCGCGGTTCGAAGCGGCGCGGTGCCGGAACCTGGCGACGGTGAAATTCTCGTGCGCAATCACTACCTTTCGGTAGACCCTGCCATGCGGGGCTGGATTGCCGACACCGGTAACTATTCAGCGGCCGTCGCCATTGGCGAAGTGATGCGCAGCCTGTGTTCGGGGGAAATCGTCGCTTCGCGCAACGCTGATTACGCGGTCGGTGAATTTGTGACGGGCTGGTTCGGGTGGCAGGACTATGCTGCTGTCGGCGCGGACCGTATCGTCCAGCGCACGTCTGCCGCTGAAGCACGTATGGCGCTCGGCATCCTGGGATTGAACGGTACGACGGCACTGCTCGCGCTGACCTTGATCGGAGCGCCGCAAGCCGGGCAGACCGTCGTCGTATCGACGGCGGCTGGCGCGGTCGGTTCGGCGGTTGGCCAGATCGCTCGTATCCTTGGTTGCCGCACCATCGGGATCGCAGGCGGACCGGACAAGGTGCGCGATTGCGTGGAACTGTTCGGTTATGATGCAGCCATCGATTACCGGTCAGAAGATATCGGTGCACGCGTGGCTGCGTTGTGTCCCGATGGTGTCGATGTCTATTTTGACAACACTTCAGGCGCGATCTCCGATGCAGTCATGCCGCATCTGGCGCAAAAGGCCCGCGTCGTCGTCTGCGGAACTGCGTCATACGATCGCTGGGAGCCATGGCCGGAAGGCCCGCGCGTGGAACGCCACCTGCTGGTAAAGCGCGCGCGCATGGAAGGTTTCGTCCTGTTCGATCATATGCACCGGCTTGACGAAGCGGTGGGCACCCTGCGCGGCTGGATCGCAGATGGCCGCCTGGTTTTTCAGGAAGACGTGCTCGACGGTATCGAGGCCTGCCCCGATGCTCTTGCCGGACTGTACCGGGGAGAGAACCGGGGCAAGCGGATCGTTCGGCTTGTTTAGAGCCAGATGGCGTTAGCCGGCGGCTTCCATGAAGGCCTTAAGATCGGCGTAATGCGGCTGGTGGATCAGACCGCCACCGGAAATCGAGATATTCTCGCCGGTGATATAACGCGATTCATCCGAAGCCAGGAATGCCACAAGCGCGGCAATATCATCGGGTGTGCCGAACTCAGGCGTCAGGATGTGGCGCTTGATGATGTCCTTCAGTCCCGGCACAGTCTTGTCCAGCGCTTCGGTCAGCACCACGCCCGGTGCAATGCTGTTGCAACGGATGTTCTGTGTTCCATGCTGCGTGGCGACATAACGCGTCAGTGTGATGATTGCGCCTTTCGTCGAACCATAGGCAATGCGCGCAAGATCGCCGGCCGTGCCCGAATTCGACGCGGTATTGACGATTGAACCGCCGCCGTTGGCGATCATGTGCGGAATCGCATAGCGACATCCGAGCATGTACCCCGTCAGGTTCACATCGAGGATTTCACGCCAGACCTCCATGGGAATATCGATGGCCGTAGTATCCTGCGCCGACTTTACCGGGTCGGTCATTGCCGCGTTGTTGTGCAGGATATCCAGCTTGCCGAAGTGGCTCACGGTCCGTTCGACCAGCGCCTTCACCGAATCCGGGCTGGCCGCATCAAACTGCACCGCAATCGCGGCATCGCCGAGCGGTTCGGCTGCCCGCTGTGCCGATTCCTCGAATATGTCCGCCACCGCAACCCGTGCGCCTTCGGAGACGAGCCGCCGCGCGACCGCCGATCCGATGCCGCCACCGCCGCCGGTGACGATTGCAACTTTGCCAGCCAGTCTTTGCATATTCTAACGTTCCCGATGTTGAAATTGGTGCGGGCACCGCGCCTTATTGCAGCAGCAGTCCCGGTTGCAGCCTGAAGTCGCGCGGGGTCGTGCCAGTTGCGGAACGGAACGCTGCCGAAAAAGCGGATGAACTGCGAAAACCGCACCGCCAGCTCACTTCCTTGATCCGCAATTCGTCCGAAGCCAGCAGTTCCTTGGCCAGTTCGATGCGGCACCGTGCGATGAAATCACCGATGCTGACGCCGGTCGCCTGCTTGAACACACGCGCCACGTTGCGCGTGCTCATCCCGCAGGCACGGCCAATTTCCGAAATGCTCAAGGTGCTGGAAAGATTCTCGCGTATGTATTCCTCGATACGCCTTGCCTGATGCGGCAGAATGGTGCCGATGGTCGAATCTGCAACAAGTTGCGACCATCGCGCCAGTTCCACTGTCGCACCGATCGCCATCGCTTCAAGCAATGGGCCGGCGGCAAATCCCGGCGAAGCCAGTTCGCTCGCGATCGCCAGAAGATAGCGCCGCAACGTGGGATTCTGGATATCGGCATGCGCGACGGCATGGCGCAACGGATTTTCATCCTCGAACACTTCGGACAGGAACCGGTTGCCGAACGAAAGGCACATCAACTTGCGCTTTTCCAACGCCGGCTGGCCCCAGTAGATCGCATCTGGCGGCAGGTAGAGTACGCTGCCCGAATACTGGGGTTCGACCCATCGCTCCGACCGCAGGATGCTGCGCCTTGTGCTTCCATCAAGGGATATGTCGAGATAGTGCCGCTGCGGCAGCAATTGCCCCGCGGAAGGCCGAACCCAATCGTATTGCCGAATGTCCATCGTCAGGTCGTGCGAGGCGAATTGCGCGAGGATTTCGAAATCCTCCACGAAATCACGATTCTGGTGCGACCAGTCGCTTTCGGGACAAACCAGTTCCGTACCCGGTTCCAAAGTTGCAAGATGCACGGTCAGGCGCCCGTCCTTGCGGCTTTCACCTTGGCTTTGGCTGCCTCGATGCCCCGAAACAACGCCGAAGTATTGCCGGCACCGGCATAAAACAGCAGGAAATGGGGTATCAATGCCAGTTGCTCGTCGGTGAATTCATCGTTCAGCAGTGCGCCTGTCATCTGCGTTTCGATCAGGTCGGCCCGGCCCAACATCGTGGTGAGACCCAGCACCATCAGCCGCTTTTCGCGTATTGTCAGGGCCGGGTCCGCCCACAGGTTGCCGAACTGGTTATTCACGATTTCCTGGTTGAACCGATTGTCCTTGTACGGCTCCATCATCTCGGAAAAGCCGTCGCCATAAACGGCATCCACCGTTTCGCGGCCCCGCTTCCAGTTTTCTTCGCTCGTGCTCAAGACGGTCTCTCCTGCACTGTGGCCGGGGTCAGACGGCAACCTGCGTGTCCATCATCTGGCGCATGGTTTCGCCCGAAACGCCGATCTGGTCGGCAATGTCCAGCATGTCCCAGTATTCCCGCCAGAAAACGATGAGATTATCGTCGTTTACCGTGAAAATTCCTGCAACATTGATGATGATTTCCTTGTCGCCATCCAGCAGGCGGACACGATCGACACGTTCGGTAAAAACGGTGTTGCCCGAACTGGCGATGTTCAGCAGCTCACAATCGCAGTCCTTGTAGATGCGATACTGACGCTCGGCTTCACGGCAGATGCCTTCTGCGCCATATACCACTTCCGCCAGCGGAACGACCGCCTGCCAACGGGCATCGGGTGCCAGCGCTGCGCGGATCTTGTCGAGATCCAGTTTGGCGGTGTGGAAAAGCGCAAGAAATTCCCTGACCGCAGCTTCCTTGCTGTTTGACATTGTTCGCTCCATCCTCTCGCCAACTATTTTGACTGTCGGTATGATTTGGGCAGTGCAGACGACGGCCTACACCTTCCCTTTGGCAGGGTCCAAGCACAGCCCCCAGACCTGAAACTATTCGCAACGGACGAATGAAGCTGAATGCTATGCCCCGGATCGTGAGGCCTCGCCGCGCGAAACAGGGTAACAAGCTGCATGATTTTGCAGCAACAATGCGAGAGGAGCATGATGGAATGACGCAGGAAGCTGTAAAAGAAGCGAGAGTTGTGGATCAGAACCCGGTGCCCCGGCCCTATCCCGGCCGTACCGAACTGTTACCCTCCGGCCGCTTCACGCCCGACGCGCAATGGTTCGGCTCGCTCATGGCAAACAAGTATCCGGGTGTTGTCGCAGAGAAGATGGAGGTGGTGCAGCTGTTCGACAGCCACACCACCAAACTGCGAGTCGCCGTCGACTGGAACGCTGCCGGCATCGCCGCCGGGCTGCCGCGCAATTTGTGCATCAAGTCCAACTGGTCGGGGATGTTCGACGATGTGGACATCCACGCCCTCGAAGCCCGGTTCTATCACTTCCTTACCGACAAACTCACCTGCCAGACCGCAACGTGCTATTATTCCGACTGGGATGACGATGGCTCAGGCCGTGGCATTGTCGTGCTGGAAGACCTGATCGACCGCGGCGGCAAGTTTGGGCACAGTACGCAACATTGCGGCGTAGACGTGATCGCACAGAATCTTGCCGATCTTGCCAAACTGCACGGCGGACTGTGGAACAGCCCGTTGATCTCGCCCGAAGCTGCGCCGTGGCTGCCAACGTCCATGAACGTTCCGGTGGATCACGATCAGGTCCGCATCATGTGGCACTGGATCGGCGAGAACCTCAAAGATCCCAATTTCCGCGCGATCGCACCGCAGCATTATCTCGACGATCCTGAACGGGTCTCGCGGGCATTTGACAAGCTGACCGAATACGAGCGCGCATTCGATGCCCCTTATTGCGTGATCCTTGGCGATTGCCATCAGGGCAACACCTATATCCTGCCATCGGGCGAGCGGCTGTGGCTGGACTGGCAGCTTGGTCGGCGCGGCCGTCCCTGGCGCGACCTGACGTATTTTACTGTCGGTTCACTGACTGTGGAAGAGCGGCGCCACCACCACAAGGATCTGGTCGCACACTATCGCGACTGCCTGATCAAGGAAGGTGCAACCGACGTTATCGATCTGGAAACGATCTGGAACGAACAAATCCCGCGCTGGGTGATGTATGGGATTCAGGCATGGGTCGCCAACATGGATTATTGGGGCCAGAACGGGCTTCCCATGAACGAGCGGTTCTTTGCCGCTGGCGAAGACCTCAACACCTGGAAAATTCTGCTGGGCGAATGACCTGAGCGGCGCAGCGCCCTGATCTGCCATTCCAGCAGTTTGTAGGTCCATGCATTTCCCACAGCGCCTTGGGCCGGTTGCGGACATGACATGGGGATGTATCGCGCAATATCCGGCGTCGCTCGCCGCCATGCACCCGCACTTCAGCCTACCATTGGAGAGGCGGTAGCGTGCCCTGGGCCATGCGAAAGCGAGGCTATCAAAAAAGACAAGTGGGATTGAGCGATGGCTATCAGCGTAGAGGAAATGTCTGACCGGTTCGAGATTCAGGATCTGCTGGTCGGATATTGTTATGCCGTGGATACGCGGGATTTCGACAAACTCGATGACTATTTTACCGCAGATGCTTTTATCGATTATTCGGAAATGGCGCTGTTCAAGGGCAATCTGGAAGAAACCAAGGCATTTCTTCGGGCAAGCTTCCAGCAGGTTGTGGCAGCGCAGCATGTTGTATCGACAACCCGCTACGAGTTCAGTGAAGACCGGCAGACCGCCAGGACCAAGACCGTCTGCTATAACCCGATGACCGTGACCAACAACGTCGAAACAGATACGATGATCTGCGGCCTGTGGTACATACACGATCTGGTGCGTACGCCGGATGGCTGGCGGATCGCCAGGCTGTACGAGGAAAAGAGCTACCTGATCGGCGTTCCCGAATGGCTCAAGAGCCAGATGGGCTGATATTCGGCATCAGTCAGGTAAATCATCCTGGTTGACGGCAACGCTGCGCTTGTTGTCACGATCGGGCGCCAACCCTTGTGCCTCCAGCTGGCACGCCAACCGGATTGTACCGCCATGCAGCGTTTCCTGAACATCGCGTTCCTTCTTATCCTGCTTGTCAGTGGCGCTGCGCTTGTGGCGCTGGGCGGTCAGCTGGTGGCGTTGGGCGGGTCGGCCTGGTATCTGCTCAGCGGGATCGTCATGGTGGTCACAGCCGTGCTTGGCTTCCGGCGCAAGGTCCTATCGATCCGGCTGTTCTGGGCCTTCCTTGCCGCCAATCTCCTGTGGGCGCTATGGGAAGTCGGGCTTGATGGCTGGGCGCTCGCGCCAAGGATCGCGATGCCGTTCTGCCTTGGGTTGTGGATGCTCTCACGCAGCTATCGCAGCCATGTCGGGCTGGCCGAACCTTTGCCGGGCGGGAAAATTCTCTGGCGCGGGCTTGGTTTTGCCGCGGTCGCCTCGGTAGCCGCACTGTTCTGGCTCGATGCCACGCCGCCCGCCATCAGCGATGCCTATGGCCCCTCGCCCGCCACGGTGCAGGATGGCGAATGGACCGCCTACGGCAATGATCGCGGCGGTTCGCGGTTCTCTCCGCTCGCCCAGATCACGCCGGCCAATGTCGGCAATCTCGAACGTATCTGGAGTTTCCATACGGGTCCGGGGCCGAAAGAGGGTAAGCCGTCGTTTCAGGCCAATCCCCTGAAAATTGGCGACAAGGTGTATTTCTGCACCGGTTACAATGATGTGATAGCGCTTGATGCGGAAACCGGCAAACAGGTGTGGCGACACCGCGCCAGGACGGACACGCACGGCGTCTACGGCCTCAGCTGTCGCGGTGTAACCTATTATCAGGTGCCCGGCGCCACCGGGCCGTGTTCGCAACGAATCTATACAGCCACGCTGGATGCCCGCCTGCTGGCGATGGATGCGGCTGACGGGCGCAGTTGCGCAGGCTTCGGCACAAACGGCGTGGTCAGCCTGCTCGAAGGCATGACCCCGGTTGAAAAGGGCTACTATTTCGTCACCTCACCGCCTGCCATCGCGCGTGGCAAGCTTGTGCTGGGTGGTTGGGTAACCGATGGCCAGCATACCGGCGAACCATCGGGCGCTGTTCGCGCGTTCGATGCGGTGACGGGCCGGTTCGCGTGGGCCTTCGATATCGGCAAACCCGATTTCCATGGGCTTCCACCTGAAGGCCAGGCCTTTACCCGTGGTACGCCCAACAGCTGGGCGCCGATGAGTTCGGACGATGCGTTGGGGCTGGTCTATGTGCCCACCGGCAATGCCACGCCCGATTATTTTGGCGGACACCGCACCGCCAATGACGACAAGTACTCCAGTTCGGTCGTCGCGCTCGATTCGGAAACCGGCGCCGTGCGCTGGTCTTTCCAGACCACGCACCACGATCTGTGGGATTATGACGTTCCCGCGCAGCCAACGCTGGTAGACCTGCCCGGCGGGATCAAAGGCCTGCTGCAACCGACCAAGCGCGGCGAGATATTCTTCCTTGATCGTGCCACCGGCAAGCCGATTCTCCCCGTTGCGGAAAAGCCGGTGCCGACCGATGGTGTGCCGGGCGAACGTGTTGCGCCGACGCAGCCTTATTCGGTGGCGTTTCCATCGTTCGGTGGACCGCGCCCCACCGAAAAGGGCATGTGGGGCCTTACCCCCATCGACCAGGCAATGTGCCGCTTGCGCTTTCGCGAGGCGCGGTTTGCGGGTGACATGACGCCGCTTTCCACCAAGCAGCCAACGCTCACATGGCCCGGTTATCTTGGCGGTGTTGACTGGGGCGGCGTGTCGGTCGATCCGGCCCGGCAGTTGATGATCGTCAACAACAATCAGGTCGCCAACTACAACCGCCTGATCCCCCGCAGCGAAGCGGACAAGATGGGCGTCAAGCCGATGACGGCAAAGCACATGTCCGACGTCGGCGGGCCGGTGGCGCAGCAGGGTGTGCCCTATGCCGCGCATATCGCGCCGTTCCTCTCGCCGCTGGCGATACCGTGCCAGCAGCCGCCCTATGGCCATATCAACGCGGTGGATCTGCGCACTGGCAAGATGGTGTGGAGCCGCAGGTTCGGCACATCGCGCGATAGTGGTCCGCTGACCTTGCCAACCTTGCTGCCGATCCCGATGGGTGTTCCCAATATCGGCGGATCGGTGACAACGCGCAGCGGACTGGTGTTCATCGGCGCGACGCAGGAGCATGCGTTCCGCGCCTATGACGTGGCTACGGGCCGCGAGCTTTGGCGCGCGCGCCTTCCAGCAGGCGGCAATGCCTCACCGTCAACCTACTGGTCATCAAAAAGCGGGCGGCAGTTCGTCGTGATTGCGGCAGGCGGGCATGGAGGAATGCTATCGGGGGAAAGCGACGAGATCATCGCTTATGCCCTGCCGAAAAAGTAGGGCCTGACTGACAATGCCGGAAGTTCCCGTAAGGAAACTTCCGGCATTGCGGACGATCAAGCCTCGCTTAATTGAAAGCGAGTTCCAGCCCCGGAACGTCCCATTCGATCATGGCAACGCGTCCGCTGCTGCCCATGGTGACGTAGGCCGTCCGGCGATCCGGCCCGCCAAAAGCGATGTTGGTCGTCAGGAAATCGGGTATCGCCACCACCTCAGGTGCCCCGCCTTCGGCAGGGAAAACAAGCACCGCCCCGACGCCGGGCGATGCGCAGCAGATGCGTCCCACGCTATCGACCGCCAGGCTATCGAGATACATTCCCGGCCCTGCCCGCCCAAGGATCGAGCTGCCATTGGGCATGTGCGAGGTCGAAGTGTCGATCACCCCCGGCGCGGACAGCTGGAAGCTGATCAGGTGCCCCTCGAACGTGAGCGCGACATAGAGAGTCTTGCCATCCGGCGAGAGGCCGACCCCGTTCGGGCCATCCAGTGAAGGCACCACCTCGCGAATTTCAGACCCGTCGGCCTTCGCGTAATAAAGCGCGCCGCGCATGCGGGTGCGCCCGCGGTCACGCCCGAAATCGGTAAACCAGAAGCCTCCGGCATCATCGAACACGATGTCGTTCGGCCCCCAGAAGGGTGTGGTTTCGGAATGTTCGTACAACGTCTCGAACGCGCCGGTTGCCAGATCGACCACTTGAATGGAACCGGGTGGTGTATCCAGCGGTGCCTCCAGCGGCAGCAGCCCCCCATCCGGCAATGTCATGTGCCGGAAGCCGCCATTGTTGCAGACATAGCAGCGCCCGTCAGGCCCGATTGCAGCGCCATTCGGCCCGCCGCCAAGTTCCGCGATGGTTGTTTTCGTCCCATCGGCGGCGATCCGGGTAAGCCTGCCGCCCAGCACTTCGACCACGATCAGGCTGCCGTCCGGCATCGCAACCGGCCCTTCCGGCAGCCACAGACCGTCTGCAAGATAGCCCTTTATTGCCTTGTTCACGCGCCGCCCCTCCCAATGGTTCAGAGCGTCTCTTTCCCGCAGGAGCGGCGGCGCGTATCCTATCTTGCGTCAGAACTAGATGAAATCGGGATGGGCGATGTTGGGCGTGATGCCCAGCAGCGCCTTGCCGAGGATTTCATATCCCACATAGGGCAGGTTGGCGGTGTGCCGCATGCCGAACACGCAATCGCGATACAGGCGCTGCAAATGATTGGCATCGTTGAAGGCGCTTGATCCGGCCAGGAACATCAGCTTGTCCACGGCCTGTGCCAGAAGGTCTACTGCGATGGAGCCTTCCGCCTTGCTCAGCGCCCGCTGCGCCGCTGTCAGCGGCTGCCGGGTCAGGCCCACCTCGTCGACGAGGTCCACGTTCTTGAGCGTGACGGCAATGGCCGCATGAATGCGCGCAGCCGCCTCGCCCAGCTGTGCCTGTGCGTTCACGCATTGCGACTGGTCGTTATAGGTCGTGTACAGGATCTTGCGGCCATGCATCGCATTGGTCACCCGGTCGAGGATTTCCAGCGCGGCCCCGCCCACCACGCAATGGGCGGTAGCGCGCAAGAACGGCATGAAAGGCCAGTAATCCTGTGCTTCACCAACATGCCGCTTGCCGGGATAGTGATTGGCCATGCCGTTCTTTGCGACATAATCGAACTGCGCATGCGGGATGAACACCTTGTCGACACTGATCGTGTTCGATCCTGTGCCCTTCATGCCGATCATGTGCCACGTTTCCTCGATGGTCACATTTTCCATGCGGACATAGGCGTTTCCGCCGTGTTCGACCTTGCCATCGGGGTGATGGATGTTGCAGCCGACTTGTGCCCAATCGGCATGGTAGCAGCCAGAAGCATATGGCCAGCGGCCGGTCAGCAAGTAGCCGCCATCGACCGGCTCCAGTTTGCCCGGAGGATTGGCGACGGCGCAGATCACCGCCTTCCTGCCATCGCCGAACAGGGCTTCCTGCGTGGCATCGGGCGTCAGGCTCGCCGCCCAGGTGCTGCCATGATAAACCGTGTAGACCCAGCCCACCGACGGATCGGCGCGGGCAAGTTCGGCGCCTACGAGCGACATCGCGCGACAGCTGGTGCCATAACCACCCCAGCGGCGCGGCAATGCCATATCCCAGAAACCGGCATCGGTCAGCGCATCGATGACTTCATCGGACAAGCGGCCCTTGTCCGAACAGGTTTCCGCACCCTTGAGGATGACGGGATACAATTCCTTCGCGCGGCCGACGAGTTCCTTCTCGGCCTTTTCATTATAGCCGGTATCGGCGATTTCGGTCTTCCATGCAGCTGCGGTTGCCATGATATTGGTCCTTTCGATCCAGGATTTTGGGGTGTCAGCCTTCTGCCAGGGCGAGGCTGCGTTCATGTTCTTCGGCGTTGGCGATGAAGCCTTCGGGCAGGGGCGGTCCCCACAGGTAAAAGGCATCCACGGGATCGTGATCGCCTGCCTGCCAGGTGGCGGGATCGACCTGATCGAGACCGGTGGTCAGCTCGGCATGGCAGCCCCACGGATCGGCGATGTAGTGGAAGAAGTTGGACCCCAGCACATGGCGGCCAAGCCCCCAGCCCCGCACATATCCGGCCTCGGCCAGGCGATTGGCGCGCAGACCGATGCCGTCGATAGTGCCCATTTCCCAGCTGTAGTGATGCAGGCCGGACGTGGTCGATCCGACCAGCGCAAGGATGTGGTGATCTCCGCCATGGCCGGAATGCAGGAACATCAGGCCATCGCCGCACTGATCGGACATGCGCAGGCCCAGCACCTGGCTGTAGAATTCCAGCGCGCCGGGCGGGTTGCTGGCGAATATGGCAACATGGGAGAGCGCCAACGGTCGTGCATCGGGCGCTTGGCTGTGGAGCGGCGCATGCGGCAGGATCAGCGCTTCGTTGCGGGGCGTGGCAGAGGCGGTCGCCCGGATTTCAAGCAGAAGGCCGTCCGGCCCATCGAGGACCAAAGTCGTTGCGGTGTGGCCAAGAATTGTGGCGCCAAAGGCGGCGGCCGCATCAGCCAGGCCATCGATGTCTTGCGGTTGGCAATCGAAGCGCAGGCCGGTCAACCGGCGGCGAGGCGCATCGCGCAAAGTCATGCTGCTGCCGTCGGCGGCACTGGCGACAACGGTATCGCCCGCTTCGGCCAGCTCCAGGCCCAATGCGGCAACGAATTTGCAGGCTGCATCACGATCCGTAATGTCCAGCGTCACACCGCTGACCCTTGTGACGGCAAGCGTTGTTGGTCCTCTACCTGTCATGTTTTGCTCTCCTTGTTCTCAAAGGACCACGAAAGGCAGGCACGATCGTTGATCCACATCAACAATTTGAACATATTTTGTTCTAATTGTTCAACACAGAGCGGATCGGGAATGCGTTCAAGCCCAGATTGCAGAGGCCTTGCTCGGAAAGTCGCGCAGACGTTACTGGTGGCGTTTACGGGCCAGTGCGCTTAAAAACTGGCCGCGCTGGCGTTGCCATGCCGCAGCGATTTCGGGCGTCCATCCCGCTGCATTCAAATCGCGCACCACGTCTGTCAGCGCGTCCAGCCATGCTTCGTACAGGCTGAAATCTTCCACCCCGTAGGCCACATGATCGGCAGCAATGGTCGCCAGCGTCGGCCCGACATAGCCTTCGCCACGCGCCTGATCGACCAGCATGGTCAGCATTTCAGCCAGCATCCGCCCCCGCGCCTGCGGGTCGAGCGTATCGAGCTGGAACAGCGCCTCTGCTTTCGGAGCGATTTCAAAGAAACGCGCGAAAACGAGCGGGGTGATGTCGCCGCCCCGTTCCGCTGCAACTTCGAATGACCGTTCGAGAAGGGCGGCGCAATCCAGAACGATTCCTTCAGACATATTGGCTGATCGGGACGGTCACGGTCAGCCCATCGAGATCGGGTGTGATGGCAATCTGGCAGGAAAGCCGGGTGCGCGGCGCGGTATCTTCGAGGAGCGAATCCTCATTTTCATCCGCGCGCGGAAGCAGGGCAAACCAGCTTTCGGCCACCTGCACCTTGCACGTGGCGCATGTGGTGCAGCCGTTGCATTCGCCATTGATCCCCGGCACGTCGTTTTCGACGGCAACCCGCATCAGGTTCGTATCCGAACCGGCCTCAATCGTGCGGGTCGTGCCATCGTGAAGCTGAAAGGTAATTCTGGTCATCGGTCGGTTCTCTCTCAACCCAGCAAAAGCGGAACGGCGCGCGGCTGAATGACCCCGCCCAGATCGGTCAGCACCTCGACCCCGCTGTCATAGCGGAATTCGGGCAGCTCACGCAGAATGGTGGTCATGGCCACGGTCAGTTCGCGGCGCGCCAGATGATGGCCAAGGCAATGGTGAATGCCCGAACCGAAGGCCAGGTGCGTGGGCCGACGGTCGATACGGAATTCTTCGGGATGATCGAATTGTTCCGGGTCGTTGCTGCCCAGCAAGGTTGCCATCAGCACCTTGTCACCCGGCTTGATCGTCACCCCGCCGATCTCGATTTCCTTGATGCAGGTGCGGAAGGTGCTGGCAGGGGAATAAAACCGCAGCAGTTCCTGGATGGCATCGGGGATCAGCGCGGGATTGGCGCGCAATGTGCGCTGCAGTTCAAGATCGTTACCAAGGTGCCGGAACTGCCAGCACAAGTTGGTCGTCACCGTATCCAGTCCACCGATGAACAGGTTGAAGCAGAAGCCCACCACTTCGTCATCGGTCAGGCTGCGATCCCCCAGCTTTGCGTTCAGCGCGAAGCTGACCAGATCGGTGCCCGGATTGGCGCGGCGCTCCTTCATCACGTCGCGGAACAGGCCGACGACATTGCGCGTGGCCGTCTGCAAGTGCTCCATGTTCAGATCATGGAGCAGCATGTGCTCCCACTCCATGAACTCGTCCATCCGCTCCAGCGGCAAGCCCAGCAGATCGAGCACAATCGACACGGGGAAAGGAACGGCAAATTCCGCGCGGAAATCGATAGACTTCTTATCCCGGAATTTCGCCACCAGATCGCCGGCAACCGAAGTGACCTTGGCTTCCAGCTTCTTCAGCGCAGCAGGCGTGAACAGGGGATTGAGCAGAGCGCGATACTGATCGTGCAGCGGAGCATCGGCTTCTGCGGGAACATTGCCCCAGCTTTCGCCGATCATCATTGCGAACGGGGCAAAGCCCTTCACCGTGAAATGCGTGTCATCCGCATAAATCGCGCGCAGATCGGCAAAGCGGCGGACAACCCAGGCCGGGGTTCCGCCCGGATAGGCATCCATTGCATAGAACACCGGCGGAGCGAAACGATGCACATCATGCACCATGCGGTCGTAAGGATTGCCGCTGGTAATGTTGCCCAGCACGAAGGGATAATTGCGAACCAGTTCGGCCGGAACGTGATCCGGGACTGGCTGCATCGTGGTCATGAATTGCATTGTGAAATCCTCTCAGGATTTTTGTAGCCGTTGGTCAGACGTCCCATTCAACGGGGATCGAGTCTGCGCCGCGCAGGTTAAGTCCGCGCACGAACGCCGGGGCCGTGCCCGCAGCGGGGCGCAAGTTCGGCAGATCAAGCAGCGCGTCCAGCGCGACTTCCAGTTCGGCGAGCGCGAGATGCATCCCCATGCAGATGTGCGGACCAAAGCCAAAGCTGAGCAAGGGGCGCATGGGCCGCTTGATCCACAGTTCATCGGGGCGTTCATACGTTTCGGGATCGCGATTGGCCGAAGCGATCGACAATGAAACGGCAGTACCGGCAGGAATCGTCACGCCGCCAACCACCATGTCCTTGTCGGCGATGCGGGCAAGCGCGGCTGCTGTCGGATCGCGGCGCATGGTTTCGTTGATCGCCTTCGGGATCAGCGAACGGTCCTGGCGGATCTCTTCCATCACATCGGGGCATTCGAGCAACTGCACCATCATGTTGCCAAATGCGCGGGTTGTGGTTTCGCCCGCCGCCAGCAGCAACATGCGCACGAAGGCGGTGATGTCGTTGTCATCGAAACGCTTGCCGTCGATTTCGGTCCGCATCATGTAGCTGATAACGTCATCACCATCGGTTCCGGCAGCACGGCGCGCGGCAACAATCGGCAGGATCGTCTGGTGCATTTCAATGCCCGCCGCCATTGATGCAGGCACCGTCACTTGGGCAACTTCGGGTTTGAACTGCGGCCCGGCCAGAACTTGCAGCGCCAGGCCTGCCAGCTTTTGCACAACGCGTGGATCATCGGGGAAGCCCAGGTAGGCATAGGCGACGCGCAAGGGGAACGGCAGCGCAAAATCGCGCATCAGATCGATCTTCCCCAGCGGGCGCATCGCCGCGACATACTCATCGCGGATGATCGGCTTGATCAGCGTATCGATCTGCGCGCGGACGACCGATCGCTGGAACGGTTTCGAAATCAGATCACGGTATTTGTCGTGGACTTCGCCGTCCATGCCGGTGAACAGCATGTTGTCGACCGCCGCGCCAAAGCCTTCTGCCAGCAGATAGCTTTTCCAGTTCGCCGGGTCCTTCAGGACCGCATGCACGTCCTTGTAGCGGAACAGCGTCACGATCGGGCGGCCGGAACGCATGAAATCCGCCTGGCTTGGGACTTCATATTCGGCAAGAATATCACCCTGCATCACCGGACACGCGCTGCGCTTCTGTTGCAGCAGCGGATAAGGATTGGCAGGGCAGCGACCTGTATAAGTATCGCTGACCAGGCGATAATCGCTCAGCATCTTGTCGAGTGGATCGATCCGGTCGACTCCCATGGAGTGCTCCTCACTGGAATTTGAATGTGGTGAACTGTCTTGCGGCAGCATTCCGGGTTGGCTCGCGCGATTTGCCGACGCCCGCCCGCAATGCTGCTTTTCGTCGCAAGTGTTCAGTTCAGAGGAAGATCGCCAGATTGGGCATGCCCAGCACGACCTGATCGACCAGCACCGTACGCTGGACCAGCAAGTAGCGTTCGCCGTTCCACCGCAGGCGATCATTGCGCTCTGCACTCAACTGCTTGTAATCGCGCGCATCGGCACGGTTGCGGGTGAGCAGCAGATAGCTAGACACTTCGTATTCGCCGGGAATGTCCGTTTCCCAGACAGAGATGTTGGTGACGAACCGGCGAACGCGCGATGCGGGGTCTTCGGACCAGGCGCTCTTGGTTCCGGTCAGGCGCTGGACGCGGGCCGTCATCGAACCATAGTCGTCATCCATGTGACCGACCTCGCTGCTGAACTCGCTGTCGAAGCCCTGCACCCGGCGGGTAAGGCGCACGGGCACCTTGTAGATCAGGTCTTCCGCAAAATAGGTCTGCCATTCGTCAAGCTGGCGATGATCGAGCAGGCGCGCCTCGCGGATCATCCACCCCATGATCTGGTTGTAGACTTCGCTTCCATAAGCAACTTCGGTCAGCGAGCTGCTGGTCGTCGAAGGCTTCATTTCAATTGAAATAGACATCTTTCAATCCTTTGCATAACCGACGGATCAGCGCTTGGTCATCAGTTCGTGATAGGCCAGCCACCAGTTCCACTGCGCATCGTCCTTGCTGAAGCCCGAATAGACGCGCGCCTTGTTCGGCCAGTCGTCGGGGCGGTTTTCGCCAAGGATCGCCTGGTATTTCAGCGTTTCGGTGCGGCCCATGAACCCGCGCGATGCTTCGGACATGTGCGGCCAGGTATCGCTGTCGTCCTGTTCGATGATGCCGGAGGTGCCGGTAAGCTGCGCTGCGGCGGCGCGCATCATGTGCTTGACCTCAGGCGTGGCGTCCTTTTCGGTGAAGAAATAGGTCACCCATTCGAATTTATCGACGCCCTTGGGGTTGATCGAATGCAGCACCAGCGCCGAACCCAATGTGCCATCGCGCAGCGGGGCATAGACGAACAGGATGTTCACGTTGGGGAACATGCCGCCGACAACCGGCGGGGCCTTGGCAAAAACGTGCAACTGTTCAGCGGTCAGGTTCTTGCGCACTTGCGGCAGCAGTTCCTTGGTGATGCCGGGAGGCGGCATCAGTTCAAGGCGTTCGTCATCGGTCATGCCCGGATGAGTCTTGCCCGCCATCATTGCCCAGCTCGTGTCAGCCGGAATGCAACGCAGCGAATGGCCGTTGCCCGAAACGTTCACGCCGTACATGGCAGGGGCGCTTTCGTGCTCGGTGTTTTCCTCGCCCGCCATCGCGCCGCCTTCGAGCAGCGAACCATGCAGAGTGAGCGTGTGGAAGCCGTCGCAGGCCGACTGTTCGCCCGCCGTCTTCCAGTTCGCGTCAATCGTCAGGCGCTGCGGGGGGCCAAGCACTTCGAGGCCGTTGTCCGTGCGGCAGAACAGCATTTCGTAATAGAACTTCATGTCGCCGAGCCAGTCGTCCAGCGACGGGCCGTCATGATTGAACGTGGCGAATACGAGGCCACCAAGCGTTGCGACGCGCGCCTTCTTCAGGCCCAGCTGTTCCTTCGACTTGATTTCACCATGCATCTTTTCCTTTTCGATCGGCGCGCCGATGAAGCTGCCGTCGGGGCGGAAGGCCCAGCCGTGATAGATGCACTTGTGCACACGGGCGTTGCCTGAATCCGAAAGGCACACATGCATGGCGCGGTGCGGACAGACGTTCAACGAGACGTGGACCTGATTGTCGGCCGCGCGGGCGACGATCACCTGATCTTCGCCCATCAGGCGCACGACATAGTCACCGACCTTGGGGATTTCGCTTTCATGGCCGAGCAGCAGCCAGGCCCTGGCGAAGATGCGCTCCATTTCCAGTTCGTAAAGATCGGGATCGTAAAGCGTGGCGACGGACACCTCGCGATTTTCCAGATCGATCAAGTGGGAAACGGGGTCGTCCTGAAACTTGCTGAGATGGTCGATACGCATGACAAAGTATCCCTTCCGGTTTGGCCGTTTTCAGATTGCGATGGTGAGATTTCTCGCCGGATGGACAGCCCGCGGCAGAAACAGGTTTGCGCGCATATCCCGCGCCTTGCGGTTGCAAAGGGCGGGCAGACTGGAACCGATGAGACAGAGTTTGTTCATTTTGTCCTCTCAAGGAGGACTAAAGCCCTAAAAGGCCGATTCCCACTTTGACGCAGGTCAAATTTGCATCTTTGCTGCAAAAGAATGTTGCAGCATCTGCGCGCGCAGATGCAGCGACCGCGCAGTCGCGCGGCTATCGTTCCTGAATGTCAGACGAGGTGGAAAGCCGGTGCGGACCTACTTCTGACGTGCGCGCCGCTCTGCCAGCCAGCCGCGCAACAGCAAACCCGGCATCCGCAGCTTCACACGCCAGGGAAACAAAGTGAACGCACCCCACATGTCCGCTGGCGCAACGAAAATCGTTGTCGCCATTGAACCCATCATCTTGCCCTTGATAACCAGTCGTTCGCCATCGAGATCAATCGACTTGACGTCCATCATCTCCACGCCATCCTTGCTGTAGAGCTTCATTCGCAGATTTCCCGATTGTCCGAGGTGGCTGTTTCGTACGCGAGCGACAAAGGTTTGACCACATTCCGGCGCGGAGAAATGACCCGGCGCAAAATTCATCTTACAAAGCGCATTCAACCTGCCGCAACGCCCAAGGCATCCTGCATCGCCGATCAGGCGCTTGTCACGGGAAAGACGCTGGTCGTCGACGGCTGTCAGCAATCTTGTTGACTGACCCTGCCGAACTATAGGGGCATGGTATTGCCCGCTCACCGATGGCAGGTCCGCTGCTGAATTCAGAAGCGAATCCGCTTTTCAAACCCACAGGTGCCCCGATGACCGAAGCTCTATCAAAGCTGAATTTCCGCGATATTGGCGGATTGCCAACGACCGGCGGCGGCATCGTGCGCCCCGGCATCATCTATCGCTCCGAAGGTCCGGCAAGTTTCGAACCGATTCATCGCGAAGAGCTGACTGCCCTGAATATCAAGCTGGTCTGCGACTTGCGGTCTGCCGGCGAACGCGACAAGGACCCGAACAACTGGGCCGCGACCGCGCGCCTGCTGAATCTTGACGTGACGGCTGACTTGCGGGTCAAGACCAACAACGGCTGGGAAGCATTGCGCGAAGACCAGTCCCCTGAAACGGTGCGCCGCGCACTGACTGACAATTATGCGTCGATCCCCGCAGCGCTGCTCCCGCACTTGTCCCATCTGGTGGAATCGATCGTTGACGGTGAAACTCCCATGCTGGTGCACTGCACCGCCGGAAAGGACCGTACCGGCGTGATGATTGCGCTGCTGCTGCGCGCTGTCGGAGTGCCCGATGACGTCGTGATCGCCGATTATGAACGGTCCGACGTATTCGCCAAGAACCTGCGCCTGCGGGGCGGAATCGAAGAGCAGTTCCTGGAGGCTTTCGGCTTCGTGCCGACCCAGGGATTGATCGACGCCATGATTGGCGTCGACGTTGCGTTTCTTGAAGCTGCCTTTGCCGCAATCTCGGCGGAATACGGCAACCTTGAAGGCTATTTCGGAGCCGCCGGCGTCGACTCTCGCCTGCTGGCGCGTTTCCGTGACACCATGGTTGCCGACGCCTGACGATGGGAACCCGCAGGCAGGTCCAAAACCTGCCTGCTGCCCGTCCGTTCGCGGCTTAGGACCAGCGGCTCAACGCCGTTTCGATCGCCAGCGTTTGGGGCGGGATAACATTGCCGGGGGTGGCGGAAAAGCGCGGTGCGGGCGCAGGCTGGCTGATCCCGTCATAGCCTGCGAAGCTCGCCCGTGCGACATTGTGCGGGTGGGTCGGCGCCTCTGCCATCGAAAGAACGGGCGTGACGCAAGCATCGGTTTGCGCAAACAATGCCGCCCATTCATCCCGCGGGCGGGTGGCGAACATGGCCTTGAAATCGGCCTCCATGCGCGGCCAGTCGGCACGATCATCCTGCCGGTATCCGCGATCTTCCAACCCCAGGCCCTTGATCATCTGGGCAAAGAACTGGGGTTCCAGGCAACCCACCGCCACATCGCGGCCATCGGCACAGCGATAGCACCGGTAGAATGGCGCTCCGCCGTCCAGCAGGTTGGACGCGGGGGCGTCGGTCCACAGGCCCTTCGGCTCCCAGGCATAGAACAGGCTCATCAGCGAAGGAACGCCATCTGTGATGCAGGCATCGACCACCTGCCCCTTGCCCGTCGCCTTGGCTGAAAGGATTGCAGCCAGCAGGCCCGCGATCAGAAACATCGCACCGCCGCCATAATCGCCGACAAGGTTAAGCGGCACAGGCGGCGGGTTGGAGCCATCACCCATCGCATGAAGGGCACCGGTAATCGACAGATAGTTGATATCGTGCCCGGCGCGCAACGCCAGCGGGCCGCTTTGCCCCCAGCCCGTCATGCGGCCGAAAACGAGCGCGGGATTGCGCGCCAGGCAGTCTTCAGGGCCAAGCCCAAGGCGCTCCATCACGCCGGGCCGATAGCCCTCGATCAGCGCATCGGCCGTTTCGATCAGGTCCATGAGCGCGGCGCGATCGCCTTCATCTTTCAGGTTCAGAAAAGTGACGGCGCGGCTGCGGTGCAGAATATCGCCGCCAACATCATCCCACGCGCCCGCGCCAGCGCTGGGCGGCCGAGCAACGCGCACGATGTCTGCCCCCATGTCCGCAAGCAGCATGGCGGCGAGCGGCACGGGGCCGATAGCGTCGATTTCGACGATGCGAATGCCGGCAAGCGGCCCCGTCCTGCCTGTCATCAGATGTTGGTCCGGTCTGCACCCTTGAGGTCGAGGATTTCGCGCGCCTCATCCGGCGTCGCTACTTCAAGCCCGATGCCTTCGATGATCTGGCGCGCGATGGTGACTTGCTGGGCATTGGTTTCGGCCAGCTTGCCTTTGCCCGCCCACAATGAATCTTCAAGACCCACGCGAATGTTGCCGCCCATCGATGCCGCCATCGCAACGATGCTCATCTGACGCGCCCCTGCACCCAGTACCGACCATTCATACTGATCGCCGAACAATCGGTCTGCCGTCCGCTTCATATGCATCACATCGTCCGGGTGGCTGCCGATGCCGCCCAGGATGCCAAAGCAGGTCTGGATGAACAGCGGGGCCTTCACCAGCCCGCGATCCAGGAAATACTTGAGGTTGTAGAGATGGCTGGTGTCGTAGCATTCGAACTCGAACCGGGTGCCAAGCGGGGTCAGGATGCCCAGCAGACGCTCAATATCGGCAAAAGTGTTCTTGAACACCAGATCGCGCGATGCTTCGAGTGCGGGAGCTTCCCAAGCGTGCTTGAAGGTCTTGTAGCGATCCAGCATCGGGAAAAGGCCGAAACCCATTGTCCCCATGTTAAGCGAGGCCACTTCGGGAGCGAAGGTCTGTGCCGGGCGAATCCGTTCCTCCACTGCCATCGACGGATGGCCGCCGGTGGTGAGGTTCAGCACCGCATCGGAACGCTGCTTGATGACCTTGAGGAAAGGCTGGAACAGATCGGGGTTCTGATCCGGGCGGCCATCGACCGGATTGCGCGCGTGCAGGTGAATGATTGCGGCACCGGCTTCGGCAGCGCCGATGGCGGACTCGGCAATTTCTTCTGCCGTGACAGGCAGGAATTCCGACATCGACGGAGTATGGATTGCACCCGTGATGGCGCAACTGATGATGACCTTGCCTTTTGCCATTGTGTCCTCGTGTAAGTGCCGATGGCGGTTACGGTGCCTTGTGCCCGCCCCGGAAGCACCGTGGCGGACCGTTGCGCGCCTATCTTAAGTCAGGATGCCGAACTGGCGCGCGCGCAGCACGGCTTGCGGACGGCGGCGCACACCCAGCTTGTCGTAGATTTGCTGCATGTACCACTTGACCGTGCCTTCGGTGAGACCAAGCCGTTCGCCGATCTCGCGGTTGCGCAAGCCGCCGCCAACCATGATCAGGATATCGACTTCGCGGCTGGCAAGGCGTCCGGTAAGGCCAAACGCCCTTTCGCTTTCGTCAACATCGATCTGGGGACCGTTGTCGACCCGCGCCACCAGCATCGCCGCAAACTTGTCAGCACGGGTATCAAGCGCCGGACCATTGGCATAGGCTTCGCTCAACAAGGCGGTGATCACTTCGCCCTCATCCAGGAAAACGCGAATCCAGCCCGCAGGTTCGGCCAGTTCAACCGCAGAACGGACCGCGCGCCGCGCTTTGGAACGATTGCCCTGCAGCACGAATATTTCTGCCAGCAGAAGCTCGAATTCAACGGCCGAGCGGACCGCGCCGCTGCGCCGCACGAATTCCAGCCATCGCGTGGCGACCTTGCAGGCGCGCGCCAGGCGGTGGCGCTGCATCTCGATCCGTATCCACGCCATGGCAAGGCATTCACGACGTCGCGAAGGGTTCAGCGTGGGGACCGGCTCTTCTTCGAGAGACTGGCCCACAGCGCGCAGGGCTGCCTCGGCCTCGTCGATCTGGCCCGACTTTATCAGAATCCTGACCTGCTCTGCCACCACATGGGCGCGAAGCCGCTCCAGACCGCATTCGATGGCAACAAGATGCGCTTCTTCAAGTCCGGCCAATGCCGTTACGCTGTCATCCTTTGCAAAAGCCAGGCGCGCGCGCACGAGATACCCTGAAGCAAGCTGATCGACGAGACCCCATTGCCTGATTCCCGGCAAATAGCGTTCAACCAGTTCGCCAGCCGCATCCATTTCCCCGATTTCGTAGAGAAGTTCGGCATATGGCAACGCGGGCAAGGCCGCCAGGCCGGGAATTTCGGCATCACGAGCATTGGCAGATGCCAAAGCTTCTTCACTGAAACGACGCGCAATGCCGGTTTTGCCTTGCGCCATCAGCGTCGGGACAATCGAACACTTCAGCGCGATCGACGCGAATTCGGCACCTTGCCGATCAAGCGCCCGGCGCACCTCTGCCTCCAGTTTGAGTGTATCGTGAAAATGATAGAACTCACGCCGTGCGACAATGACCTGCCCAAGAAGGGTGCAACTCAGATAGGCTTCATCATCACCGATTTCGGAAATGAGCTGTTCCGCATCACGCTCGACACGGCTGAGATCATCCTGAGCGGCGGCGAGCATGATCTGCCGATGGCGGATATGATGGTCCAGTCCAATCGCTGCATAGCTGTCAAGCTTGCCCTGTTCGGCAAGTGTGTCGCGCAGGGCAATGGCAGTATCGATCAGCCGCGATGCTGAAGCGAAGGATAGCCGACGAATACGCCGCCAGGCCATCGCCAGGATCAGCATCGGCCTGGTCGAGATAACCGGCCATGGCAGTTCCGTCGCAATTTCGTCCAGTCGATTGAGGTGCCCTGCGGTGGTCAGATCATTGGCAAGGAGGTCAAGCTGATCTGCCAGAAACTCCTGATCGCCGCTGGCTGAGGCATGCTCCAGCGCCTTCAGCAGATCACCTCTTCCGGCAAAGAACCGGCTGGCGCGGCGGTGAATTTCGGCCGCGCGGGCAAACGCCCGTTCATAAAGGCGGCCAAGTGCCATCGCGCGAAACAGCGGGTGATAGGCATAGACGCTGCGTTCCTCATCGATGGCATCGATAAACAGGCCGGCGCGATAGGCATCGTCAAGCATGGCCCGCGCATTGTCATCACCAGTCACGGCGGCACACGAAGGTCCGGTCAATTCTTCGAGAATGCAGGTGTTTATAAGGAAGTCCCGCATTTCCGGCGTTTGGAGCGCCAGAACCTCTTCGGAAAAATAACTGGTGAACTCCCTGCGCAGGTTGTCCGATAACGGTTGCCAGGTCTTGCCGCGCGCCAGTTCGCGACGGTAAAGTTCCCCGCCAATGACCAGTCCCGACGCCCAGCCATGGGCATCGCGCACGATCTGCTGCATGATTTCGGCATCGACCGGAACGCCCGCCACGCGCGCGATCAGTTCGCTTGCCTCATCGTCGTCAAATGCCAGTTCGGACGCGCCAACTTCGACCAGAAAACCGAGCGAGCGTGCGCGAGCCACCGGGATCGGCAAGGCCCCGCGGGAAACCAGGATCACGGTCATTGCATCGCGTGCGCTGGAAATGGCCTGACTGATGAAATCCAGCACCGGGACCGGCAGCAAATGCGCATCATCGATAACCAGAACCGGCGGCTTTTCATGCACTTGCGCCAATGCTGCAAGCCAGCTTTCTTCGGAACTATCGCCCGCCAGATCATCCCAGGCCAGCCCTGCCGCAAGGCCGGACGCCTTCAGCGCGCCGAAGAAGGACGGGAAATCCCGAATGCCCGCCCGGACGGAAAGCCACAGCGCCGGGCGGCCCTCTGCCTTCATCAGATTGTGGCAATAGAGCGCCGCTGTCGTCTTGCCACTGCCCGCAGGGGCGCAGAACGTGACGAGCCGGGCGCGCGCAATCGGCTCGACCAGGTTGAGAAAGCCTTTGCGCGGAACGACTATTGACGTTGCGCGCGGGGGGATGATCGTCGTGGGGACAAGACCCATGATGCTGCACTCTCCTGCCAAGCGACTCTGATGATCGCCTTTGCGCGCCTTCTTTCACCAAATGCGCGCGCAACGCAATCATCTTTTCCTATCCGTAGATAGGGCTTGGCATTGATGCACCAACAGAAGTGATAGTGGTTTACACTTAGCGCAGGCAGCAAGCTGCCGCACTGGTCCCTACCCGGCGTCAGGCCGGAACGACTGCTTCTATCGCGACGGGAATGGCGCCCATGCGCGGCTGGCCGAATATCGGATCGAAGGCAGCATTGGCGTCCATCAGGCGCGAGGTGCAGCCGCCCTGCCCAAGCGGGTCATCCACTTCATCGGGGTTCGTACCGAAGCAGTGAGACATCGAAAGCGTCCCGGCGCGAAGGCGCGGCTCCGCTTCGACAACGCCCTTGATCTCGCCATGCCGGGAACGGATGCTGATAATGTCCCCCGATGCCATCCCGAAATGAGCGATATCCGCGGGATTGAGATATGCCGGGTTATGGGTGCGCCGTGCAGCCAGCTTGGGATTGGTCCGCCCGATTGAATTCATCATTTCATTCGCGCGGCGCGGAATAAGCATAAGCGGAAATTCATCACTCGGATTCGCCGTGTCACCGCGATTGGTGAAGACGACCCCAAGTTCGGCCATCATTGTAGGATCGCCCAATTGCAGCATGGCGGTGCAATCGTCAGCGCGCGGCAGGACCGTCAGGCTGAGATCACCGAACACATTGCCGTGCCGGTGCTGCTTGACCTCGGCCAGTGGTACACGGGAACCTGCGCACATGGCCTCGAACATCTCCTCGGTCGTGGGCCGACGTTCCAGCGGCAATGGAAACGCGACGGGTGCCTTGTCCCAGTGCTGGCCGGTGCCGGCCGCATTGCCAAAATACGTGATCTGCTTGCCAAGCCGCTTTGCCAGTTCGTAGAAAAACTCCCAGCTTTCGATGGTGTCAGACCCTGCTGGCGGTTCAACCACGGCGGGAGCATATTGGGCGTAAGGCTGTTCGTAGCCGCCAGTCCAGATGCCATAATACTTCATTGATTCAGAGAATTGCGAACAGGCAGGTGTCTCCAGCGCCATCTTGTCCGGGATCACGTAATGCGCCATGCGCGCCGTGTTCGACATTTCGACATCAATCGCCACCAGCAGATCGAGCGAAGCCAGTGCGCGGCCTGCACGATTCTGATCGGGCAGGGAAACGGCGGGATTGCTGCCGGAACAGATCAACGCCCGCACCTGGCCCGGTCCAGGCGTCAGGATTTCGTCAGGTAAAGTACCGGTCGGGGCGCCCACCACGGTCTGCGGCAAGGCATTGATGCGGCTGGTCTTGCTGAAGTCCCATGGCTGATAAGGGGCGTGGGGTTGGGCGCGAATATCGACTTCGGGCAGCAGGACGTGGGGCTGGGCATGCGCTTCACCTGCGCGCACCCAGCGACCGCATACGGTATTCAGGCTAAGCGCCAGATATTCGCAAAGCGTTCCATGAAGGGGGAAATGCGCGCCCGTGGCGGTCACCACGCAACCGCTTTCAGCTGCGGCAAAAGTGCGTGCTGCCAGCACGACATCTTCGGCACTGATTCCTGCAGTGGAGGCAACATGTTCGGGCGTGAAGGGCGCTGTTGCAGCCTTCAGCACATCGATGCCGATGGCATTGGCGGCCACAAAGTCTGCGTCGTATAGCCCTTCGTTAAGGATAACGTGGAGGATTCCCGCCAGAATGCTGGCATCCTGGCCGGGTTGTGGCGCGATATGCAGAAAGGCATGTGCAGTCGATTCAGTGGCGCGCGGATCGATCACGATCAGCTTCATCCCGTTCTTCACCGCCTGCTTCACGGTCTGGCCGGGATTGACCATGACGCCCTGCTTGGAAATGACCGGATTGGTGCCGACCATGATCCAGGTCTTGGCAGTGGAAAAGGGCTGCGGCCCTGCGATCCAGCGGCCGTGCAACGCCTGCGCGATGACTTTGCCCGCCTGATCGATGGTCTGAACTGAAAAGAAGCGGTCCGGGTATGTGCCCATCGCCATGATGAACATGGCGCCGATCACCGGATTGATCGGATTGGTCAGATTTCCGTTGCCAGGATAGACGGCGATAGCTTCAGCCCCATGCTCCGCCGAAATCGCCTCAATCCGGGCGGCAATCTCGGACAGCGCCTGCTCCATCGGAATTTCGATGTAACTGCCGTCAGGCATGCGCTTGCGGGGATGCAACACTCTGGTGGGCGAATAGTGGGCTTCGGGCATCGCCCGGCCTTTGGGGCAAGTATAGCCGCCATAGATCGGTGATTGGCGATCTCCGACCACCTTGGTCGCGCGGCCGCCTTCAACGGTCACTTCAACGGGGCATCCCGCCCAGCATACCTTGCAGATTCCAAAGCGTGTTTCGATAGTTGCGGCTTCGCTGACCGTCATGGCATCCAGACTCCTCTTGCGATCAAGTGACTGGTCATGCGCCCTTCCCGAACCTGCCTGTTGGCAGGGTCGGGCATGACAGGGCGTTGTCGCCGGTCAGAGCGACCAGCCGCCTCCGGCAACGATCACCTGGCCGGAAATATAGTCTGCATCGGGCAGGCACAGCATGAACACCGCACCTGCCGCTTCATCAGGAGTGCCCGCCCGGCCCAGCGGAATGCCTTTTTCCATGGCCTCAAGGATTTCATCGCTGACACCGGCCTTGATTTCCCGGTCCTTGACCGTGATCGTCGAAGAACCGGCTTCCCCGGCGGTCATCCGGGTCATGATTGCGCCAAAGGCAACGGCGTTGACGCAGACGTTGTACCGCCCCCATTCCTTGCACAAGGTCTTGGTAAGGCCGACAATTCCTGCTTTGCCAGCCGCATAGCCGCTCTGTCCGGGGTTTCCGCCAAGGCCAGCAACCGATGAAATGTTCACCACCGTACGCCGCGTGGCGCGACCGTTGGCGGCGATTTCTGCCTTGGCAGCATTGGCAATGATGGGTTGCGCGGCGCGCAGGATACGGAACGGTGCAGTCAGATGGACGTCGATCATCGCCATCCATTGTTCATCACTGGTCTTCTGGATGACCGAATCCCAGGCATAGCCCGCGTTGTTGATGATGATGTCGATCGTGCCAAATGCTTCCACTGCGGCACCAACAAAGCGGTCGCCAAAGTCTGGGGTCGTCACGTCGCCGCAGCAGACAACCGCTCGCGCACCAAGCGCCTCGATTTCGGCCGCCGTTTCGTTGGCGAAGGATTCGTCCAGATCGTTGACCACCACATTTGCGCCCGCCTTGGCGAGCCGAAGGGCGATAGCCTTGCCGATGCCGCGCCCCGAACCGGAAACCAGTGCAACTTTGCCGTGGAGGGTACTCAAGCAATTTCTCCTGTTTGCTGGTCGGCAAAGCGATCGATGCTTGCCGTACCGCCGTCGATAACGATCGTGTCCCGCTCCAGCGCAATGGCTCTGAATACGATCCGATCACCCTCCCGCCAGCTTTGCGTCCGCACGGTTTCACCCGGAAAGACCGGAGCGGTGAACCGCGCCGCAATTGCCGAAAGCCGCTGCGGATCACCCTTGCAATGCAGGTGGATCAGCGCCCGTGCTACCAGGCCGAGCGTGGATAGCCCGTGCAGGATCGGTTGGTCAAACCCCCCCAGCCTGGCCGTTTCTGGGCTGACATGCAGCGGATTGCGATCCCCCGACAAGCGATAGACAAGCGCCTGCTGCCGGCTCGTCGGCAAATCGAGGCTGAATGCCGGAGGACCATCGGGCATGACCATGCGATCGGAACCCGGCAGATTCCGATCGCCGCCAAAGCCACCTGCCTCACGCAAGATCCAAAGCTCGGACATTTCAGCAACGATGGCGCCGCCAAGTTCCCTCAATGTGCGATAGGCCCGGAACATGGCCGGTTTACCGGGGCCTTTGTCGGCAATTTCGCCGATCCGGGTCGATCCTACCAGTTCTTCCTGCGCTTCAAGCGGGCGATGCAGCACCAGCGATTGTTCGCCGTGCAGGACGCGCGGCCAATCAAGGCCAACCGCCGGATCCATCAGCCAGAAACCTGCCGTACCCATGACAAAGGCCATCGTCGGCAAGGGCTTCAGGTTCCGTTCGAACACAAAGTCCAGTTCATCGACATCGGCAGACAGACCCGCACCAGTGCCCAAGGCATAAAGGATGGCGTCGCGCGGATCGAACAGATCGTGCGCTTCGGGGACTTTGTAAGCCCGCAGGCGCTCTACATCGAGGACGGGCATCAGATCGCCAGCCCACGGCGAAGCGCAGCGCGCTTATCGGCGAGTGCGCGTTTCGAAACCGGCGCATCGGCTGCAATCACATAACCATGCGGGCATCCGGGATAAATGTGCAGTTCTACCGCCACTCCAGCTGCAATCAGGCGCATCGCATAGTCGACATTCTCATCCAGAAAAAGATCGAGCGCGCCCGTGGCGATCAGCGTTGGCGGCAGACCTTCGAGCTGCGTGGCGCGCGCCGCTGCGGCATAAGGGGAAACATCAGGCCCGCCCGGTTCAGCATTCAAAAGACAGCTCCAGCCGAAATGATTGTCTTCAGGCGCAAAGATGAACTCACCCGTCACCGGATTGCGCGGCCGCACACACGTCCGGTCATCCATCATCGGAGCATCGAGCAACTGGAACGCCAGCGCATATTCGCCCCGATCCCGCGCCAGCAACGCCAGCGACGCTGCCAGTCCACCGCCCGCGCTTTCGCCCATCACCGCAATTCGTGACGGATCGATGCCAAGCGCGGCCGCGTTGTCATGCAAGTGCCCAAGCGCCGTATAGCAGTCCTCAATCCCGGCAGGAAACGGATGCTCCGGTGCCAGGCGATAGTCCACACTCAGGATTGCCACGCCAAGTTGCTGAGCCGTTTCAGCCAGTTCGGGCACACTCATTTCCGGCGCACCGATGATGTATGCCCCGCCGTGAATATGCAGGATGGCGGGAACCGCGCCTGCCAGTCCTTCCGGGCGCAACAGGATGGCCCGGACCTGGTGGCCTTCGGGCGAAGGAATATGGACCTCTTGCGGCGCGACCGGCAAAACCGGGACCGCCACCGCGGCCATGACCGCATCCATGGTGGCGCGCATCGCAGGCAGGCTTTCGCGCGTTGCGCGCAACGAAGGAAACGCCTCCAGCGCAGGCAGCACTGCAGGATCTACAAGATGCCGGGTCGTCATCGGTTTCCACTCCGCATATTGGTCATAATGTGCAGCCTGCACGTTCGTTACGAGCACATCGGCGTTACGAGCGTACCGGAGCGAACGCAGCGCGAAAAGCGGCAAGGTTATCCGCCTGTGCCCGCTGCGCGGGACCGCTTTCGCGGGCCATGCCAAAGCCGTGCATGCATCCGGGATAGACATGCAATTCGGTCGGCACCCCGGCGCGGATCAGGCGGTGTGCATAATCCAGGCATTCGTCCACGAACAAGTCGAGCGCGCCGACGGCGATGAACGTACGGGGCAAGCCGGAAAGGTCGCTCGCCCGCGCCGGGGCGGCATAGGGCGAGGTATCGTCACCGCCCGGCTCCTTGCCCAGTTGCGCGATCCAGCAATAGTGGCTGCTCTCACGCGTCCACACAAATTCGCCGGTACAGGGATTGGGCGTGGCCGACGTCGCGGTGCGATCATCAAGCCGTGGCTGTTCAAGATGCTGGAAGGCAATCGCAAATTCGCCCCGGTCACGCGCCAGCAGGGCAAGCCCTGCGGCAAGCGCGCCGCCCGCACTTTCACCACTGACGGCGATTCGCGCGGGATCGATGCCCAGAGCATCAGCCTCTCCATGCAGCCAGCCCAGCGCGGCATAACAATCCTCGATAGCGCCGGGAAAGCGGGTTTCGGGCGAGAGCCGATAATCGACCGACACAATCAGGCAGTCCAACGCATCGGCCCACTGCATCAGCGTTCCGGCATTCATTTCGGGCATGCCCAGCACATGCCCGCCGCCGTGCATGTGCAGAATCGCAGGTGCGTTGTCCGCCATTGCATCGGGGCGCACGATCATGCAGCGGATCGTGCGGTCGCCCTCGCCTGAAGGCACCATCACATCACCGATGGTGACCGGAAGATCAGGCAAGGGCACCGATTTGACCATGGCCGGCAGAGCCGCCTGGATCATCGGCAGGGTGGCGTCCGACAGCTGCATTGGCGGCATGGAATCGATCAGCGGCAACAGCGCCGGATCGACCAGATGACGCGTAGTCATCCCGATCAGGACAGCTTGCGTTCGTCGAGACCCAATCCGCGACCAATGATTTCGCGCATGATTTCCGAAGTACCGGCAAAGATCCGGCTGATGCGCGCGTCGGTGTACATGCGGCTGATCCGGTATTCTTCCATGTAACCGGCACCGCCATGGAACTGGACGCATTCGTCCATCACCCGGCCTTCAAGCTCCGATGCAAGAAGTTTGGCACCCGATGCGTCTTCAGCGGAAAGCTCCCCTGCGTTCAGGAGCAGAACCAGCTGGTCGATATAGGTCTGTGCGGCATCGAGTTCGGTGCGCATCGTCGCCATCTTGAAACGGGTGTTCTGGAATGCGCCGATCGGCTTGCCGAACGCCTTGCGTTCCTTGACGTAATCCAGCGTGATGTCGAACGCGGTCTGCGCGGTAGCCATGAAGCCGATAGCCGCGACCAGCCGCTCCTGCGCGAGGAAACGGGCAAGATAGCGGAAACCCTGGCCCGGATCGCCAAGCATGTTGGCCTTGGGCACCTTGACATCGTTGAAGAACAACTCGGCGGTATCCTGCGCGTGCAGGCCCATCTTGGCCAGCTTGCGCCCGCGTTCGAAGCCTTCCATCCCGCGCTCGACCACCAGCAGGCTGAGGCCGTGGCGGCTTTCCGGGTCGGTGCGCGCCGCCACCACGATCAGATCGGACAGGATGCCATTCGAGATATAGGTCTTTGCGCCATTCAGCAGCCAGTGATCGCCCTTGTCCTCGGCGCGGGTTTTCATTCCCGCAAGGTCGGACCCGGTCGAAGGTTCGGTCATCGCCACGGCGAGGATCTTCTCGCCTGAGACGATCCCCGGCATCCAGCGATCCTTCTGCTCGTCATTGCCCAGCTTGGCGATATAGGGCGCGACGAGATCGTTGTGCAGGTTGATGTAGAAGCCGATATCGCCGTGGCGCATGTTCTCTTCGATGATGATCTGTTCGAAGCGGAAATCGTCGATTCCCGCGCCGCCATATTTCTCATCGGCCCATGTGCACAACAGGCCTTGCTCACCAGCCTTCAGGTACAGCTCGCGCGGGACCATGCCTTGCTCACGCCATTTTTCGGCGTGAGGGGCAACTTCGGCCTGCATGAACTTGATGACGCTATCGCGGAACTGTTCGTGTTCCGATTCGAAGATCACGCGCTTCATGCTGGTGCCAGCTCCTCTGCGACAGCGGCCTTTGCGGCGGGGTAGAAGCCTTCGCCCTTGGCTGCCTTGGCGCGCAGCCATGCCGATGGCAGGAAGCGCGGTCCGTGCTTCTGCGCAAGCCTGTCCGCTTCGGATACGAAGCGTTCGATGCCCACGGTATCGATGTAGCTGATCGTGCCGCCAGTCCACGCCGGGAAACCCCAACCGTAGATCGAACCAAGATCGGCGTCTTCCGATGTTTCCAGTACGCCCTCTTCAAGGCAACGGGCCGTTTCCATAGCCTGCGCATAAAGGAAGCGCTGCTTCAGTTCCTCGATGTCCCAGCCACCCTTGACCGGAAATTCATCGGCAAGACCGGCCCACAGGTGTTTCTTGCCACCTTCGGGGTAATCGTAGAAGCCGCCACCGGTCTTGCGACCGCTGCGGCCGAGCGCCTTCATCCGGCGCAGCGCGGGTACGCCAGCAGGCGGCGTGTACTTGTCGCCTTCCTCGGCAATCGCCTGGTCGACGATCTTGAGCGGCAGATCGAAGGTCAGTTCATCCAGCAATGCGAGCGGGCCGACCGGCATACCGATCGCCTTGGCCGCATTTTCGATCACGGCTGGCGGTACGCCCTCGTCCAGCATTGCGCCGCCTTCGTGGATCAGTGTCTGGAACACGCGGCTGGTGTAGAAGCCGCGGCTGTCGTTGACGACAATCGGCGTCTTGCGCAGCTGCGCGATATAATCGAGCGCGCGCGCCAGTGTTTCCTTCGAGGTCTGCGCGCCGACGATCACTTCGACGAGGCCCATGCGGTCCACTGGCGAGAAGAAGTGGATCCCGATGAACTGGTCGGGCCGCTGCGATGCCTTCGCCAATGCCGAGATCGGCAGTGTGGACGTGTTGGATGCGAACACTGCGGTCGCCGGGATGACAGCTTCGGCCTTCTTCGTGGTTTCGGCCTTGATCGCCGTATCCTCGAACACCGCCTCGACGATCATGTCGCAGCCTTCGAGCAGCGCATAATCGTCAGTCGGCGTGATCCGCGCAAGCACGGCATCAGCCTTGTCCTGCGTCAGCTTGCCCTTTTCGATCAGCTTGCCCTGAACCTTGGCCGAATAGGCCTTGCCCTTTTCGGCGGTGGGCACATCACGGTCAAGCAGTACGACTTCGATCCCGGCATTGGCTGAAACGAAGGCGATGCCCGCGCCCATCATGCCGGCACCCAGGACGCCGACTTTCTTGACTTCCGATTTGGCGATGCCTTCCGGGCGACGTGCGCCCTTTTCCGCTGCCAGCTTCGATATGAACGTGGTGCGGATGATGTTGCGCGAAACCGGGCTGGTAAGCAGCTTGGCGAAATACTTGCTCTCGACCGAAAGCGCCTTGTCGAACGGCAGTTGCTGCCCTTCGAAAACCGCGGAGAGAATAGCTTGCGGCGCAGGCATGTTGTAGCCCTTCTGGGCGATCGAACCTGCGATCATCATGTAGGCGGCCGAATCTTCGGGAACCGTAAGCCCCTTTTTCTGCGGGGGCACCCAGCCCTTCACATCCCACGGGCGGACCGGGTCGGGACCGGTCGCGAGCCACGCGCGCGCAGCATCGATCAGCTTGTCAGCGGGCACGACTTCATCGACGATACCCAGTTTGAGCGCTTCTGCCGGGGCAACCGTGCGGCCAGTCAACAGCAGGTCCAGCGCCTTCTTGAAGCCGACGAGGATGGCAAGGCGCACGGTTCCGCCCGATCCGGGAAGCAGCCCGACATTGACTTCGGGAAGCCCGACCAGCGCCTTGGGATTGTCTACCAGAATGCGATGGTGGCAGGCCAGGGCCAGCTCGAAGCCGCCACCGAGCGCCAATCCGTTGATCGCGGCGACCCACGGCTTGCCCGACTGTTCCATCGCGCGGTGCATCGCGGTGGCGCGCTGGGAAAAGCCGTAAGCTTCTGCCGTAGTGAGCTTGCCAAAGCCCTGCACCAGCTGGGTAAGATCGGCACCGGCCATGAAGGCCGGCTTGCCCGACGTGAGGATCACGCCCTTGATGCTTTCGTCCGAGGCGATCTTCGCGGTCGCTTCTTCCATATCCGCGATGAAGGCGTCGTTGACGACATTCATGGTCTGACCGGCAGCATCCAGCGTCAGGATCGCGAAGCCGTCTGCGTTCGTTTCGAGTTTCATGTTCTGCATGAGGTTTTCCGCTTCAAAAACGTGAGTTGCGCGTCAGACGCGTTCGATGATCGAGGCAGTACCCAGACCATTGGCTGCGCAGAGCGTGATCAGCCCGGTTTCCTTGTCGCGCCGCTCCAGTTCGTCGAGCACGGTTCCAAGGATCATGGCGCCGGTTGCACCCAGCGGATGCCCCATGGCAATCGCGCCGCCGTTCACGTTGATCTTGTCATCAGGAATGCCCATTTCGCGCTGATAGCGCATGACAACGCTGGCGAATGCTTCGTTCAGTTCCCACAAGTCGATGTCGGCGCGGCTCATGCCCGCATTCTTCAGCGCCTTGTCCGAACATGCGCCCGGTGCGGTCAGCATGATCGTGGGTTCCGAACCGATGTTGGCATAAGCACGGATGCGGCCGCGCGGCTTCAGGCCGGCACGTTCACCGAATTCCTTCGATCCGACCAGAACGATGCCCGCGCCATCGACGATGCCAGAGCTGTTTCCGCCGTGGTGGACGTAGTTCAGCTCCTCGATTTCAGGATACTTGGCCTTCGCCACGGCTTCGAAACCGCCCTTGCCATAGCCTTCGAATGCCGGCTTCAGCTTGGCCAGGCTCTCAACCGTGGTTCCGGGACGCATGTGTTCGTCATGGTCGAGCAGCACTTCGCCCATGACGTCCTTCACCGGCACGATCGACTTCTTGAAATAGCCGTTTTCCCACGCGACGGCTGCCTTGCGCTGGCTCTCTGCGGCAAAGGCATCGACATCCTGGCGGCTGAAGCCATCAAGCGTAGCGATGATGTCTGCGCCAATCCCCTGCGGGGCGTAATAATTGTGGAATGCAACGGCCGGATCGGATGTCCATGCCCCGGAATCATAGCCCATGACGGTACGGCTCATCGATTCAACGCCGCCGCCGATCCCGGCCTGGATCATGCCCGAATGGACCTGCGCCGAGATCAGGCTGACAGCGTCAAGGCCGGACGCACAAAAACGATGGATCTGCTGTCCCGCAACGGTTTGTGCATAACCTGCCTGCAGCACGGCCGCGCGGGCAAGCACTCCGCCCTGTTCGCCGACCGGCTGGGCCATTCCGAGAATCACATCGTCAAGCAGCGAGGTATCGAGATCGTTGCGGTCGCGCAGCGCCTGGAGCAGCTGGCTGGCCATTTCGACCGATGTGACTTCATGCAGTGCGCCATCAGGACGGCCCTTGCCGCGAGGTGTGCGAACATGATCGTAGATATAGGCTTCCATGGAATTCGCCCTGCAAAATGGATGGTCCAACGCGATATAGTGTGCCCCTGTCTGGCCGCCTAGTCCATAGCACCTATCTTTCGAAAGGCGTCTCTTGGTGCGGGTAATGGGTGCAGCATGGTGCGGTCCCCGCCCACCGGTGCTGCACCTGCAACTGCAAAAGGAGGCCCCGGTTTCCCGAAACCTCCTGATATTGCAGACTAGATTATGGTGCAGGCGCCCGTCAGATCAGCAGGGCTGCCCGTCTCCCGTCCTTGATCGCCTCGTCGGTTGCGAAAACGCTCCAGCGTGCTTCGCGCGCATCGCCGATGATGCGGATATTGGGCATATCGCCGACCATAGCATGATAGAGATCTTCCTGCGGCGGCTTCGACGTGACGAGGATGGTGTTGTCTATCCCTTCGAGGACCGAGGTCTCACCCGAATAGACTCCACGCAAACTTACGTTGCTCTCGTCGATGGCGGTGATTTCGGTCGAAGGCAGGAAGGTCACCTTCGGAATGACACGGCGGGCGATCACCTTGTTCAAACCCAGTTCCGTCACCGACATTGCCATTGCGGAATCGATAGTCACGAGGAAAACCTCCTTGCCCTGATTGGCAAGGTGTTCCGCGATGCCGGGACCGACTTCGTACGACGTATTGTCATAAACGACGATGCGCTTTCCGATCCGCGCGTGTTCCAGAAGCACCTCTTCAGGTGTGAACACGTGTTCCAGATGCGCGCCGGGGACTCCCGTCAACTGCGCCTTGCTTGCGCCGGTCTTCGAATAGCGCGCGCCGGTGGCGATGATAACGGCATCGGGCTGGAGCGCCTTCACCGATTCAGGCGTCGCTTCCATATTGGTGTGAATCGGAACGCCCGCCTTGTCGAGTTGCAGCTTGAGCCAGCGGATCAGTTCTGCCCGGTCTTCAAGCCCCGGCAGCAAAGCCTGCATCGTCACGTGACCGCCGATCGTATCGGACTTTTCAAGCACGGTAACCTTGTGCCCGCGCTGCGAGGCAACCAGCGCGGCCTGCAGGCCCGCAGGCCCCGCCCCCACGATCACCACATTTTTGCTGGTGGCAGCAGGCGTAATCGGCCCTTCGTATTCGTGGCCGATTTCGGGGTTGACGGTGCAGCCCACCGCCTGTCCGACGCACGAACGCAGGAAGCAGCCTTCCAGATCGCCGATGCAGGCCCGGATTTCGGCAGTCTTGTCATCACGGCACTTGTTGGGCCATTCGGGATCGGCAATCACCGAGCGCGCGACGAACACCATATCGCAGCGTCCATCGGCAATAGCCTGATCGGCAAACGCGGGCGTCAGGATGCGTCCGCCACTGACAACGGGCAGCTTGACCGCCTTCTTGACCGCTTCAGCAGCATCCAGATGAGTGCCTTCGCGGCCCATGTAGGACGACGGGTAGTGGTACTGCGTCATCTGCGGTTTCTGCCCGCGCGCCGTGATGCGCAGCCAATCGACCATTCCGGTGTCTTCAAGGATCTTGCACTGGGCAATGCCATCATCGATCCCGCTGGCGCCGAGCGTGGATTCATCGGCATTCACCGCAACGCCGATCGCAAAGTCGGCTCTTACGCGCTGGCGGATCGCGGCGATGATCTCTGTAACGATACGCATGCGGTTCGGCAGGCTGCCGCCATATTCGTCGGTGCGCTGGTTGTAGAATTCGGATGTGAAGCTTTGCAGGCCACCGCCCGCATTGATCGGGAATTCAAAGCCGTCAGCGCCTGCCTGTTCGGCATGCGATGCGGCAACGGCGTGCGCTTCGATCAGTTCGTGCACTTCGGCGGTCGTCATCGAACGCGGCTGCGTATCGGCCAGCACGGTATGTGGCGCAATGGCAGAAGCCTGCGCCTTGTCGGGATCGGCCATCATCCAGACGCCCTGCACCGCGATCTTGGCGCCATGCTTGTGCGCGGCATCAACGATCCGGCGGATTGCGGGGATATGTTCGGGATTATAGGCCTCGATGAACCAGCCGGGCGGCACCAGCGGCGCGGGCACCACCTGGCAGCTTGCGATCACCATGAAGCCTGCGCCACCCTTGGCGCGCGCTTCGAAATAGCCAACTTGCCGGTCGGTGCCAATGCCCAGCCCGACCATGCCATGTGGCGACATGAACACACGGTTCTTCACTTCCAGCCGACCAATCGTGATCGGGCTGAACATCGTTGCATACTTGCTCATGGAAATCCCCTCCAACGTGCACGCTTTGCGCAGGTCACGCGTTATTGATTGTCGGTAAAATGAATGGCGAAGATGGTTTCGGCAGCCGCCTGCCGGAGCGGGATCGCCTTCTGGTAAGCCTCCGACTTGTACCAGGCCATCGCCGCGTCATTGTCCGGGAACTTCATCACAACGACACTGGTGCCCGGTGCGTCGCCCTCCAGTACCTCCAGATTTTCGCCAACAATCACCTCGAACGGCAGGCCTTGCAGCGAAACGAACCCCTGCGCCGAATACTCGCCATACTTGGCAAGGTCGTGCTTGTTCATCATGCTCATCACATAGGAAGCCATCAGCTTTTCCCTTCGATTATTTGCTTTCGGCCATTGCCATCACATCGGCGTAATACGGCGAATGGTGAACGATGCCGCCATCGGCGCTGAACACCTGTGCGGTAACAAAGCTGCCTGCGTCCGAGGCAAGGAACAGCACCGGCCCCGCAATATCCTCAGGCTTGCTCTGGCGCGGCAACAGGACGTGGCGCTGGATGAAGTCGATCTCGCCAGCGGACATGATCTCGCGCGCGCCCTTGCTCAGCACCAGGCCCGGCAGCACGGCGTTGCAACGGATGTTGTAATGCCCCAGCTGCGCCGCGACGTTGCGCGTCAACGTGTGCAGCGCGCCCTTCGAGGTGGAATAGGCGGGGTGGAACACATCACCCAGCGTGGCCGAACCCGAACCGGTATTGATGATCGAACCGCCACCGCCCGCGATCATGTGTGGCGCCACATGCTTGATCATCAGCATCGGCCCGCGCGTGTTGATCGCGAACGTGCGGTCCCACACTTCGATGGTCATTTCAGGGATGGATTTGTCCTGCGCCATGAAATCGGGCCGGGTATCGGCGGCGTTGTTGTGCAGGATATCGATGCGCCCGTATTTCGCGACCGTGGCGGCGACCAGATCGACGATGCTCTGTTCGTCGGCCAGATCGAGGTAGTGCGCCATCGCGCTGCCGCCCGACGCCACGATATCGGCCGCCACCGCTTCTGCCGCGCTCTGGTTGATATCGGCCACCACCACATGCGCTCCGGCGCCGGCGAGCGCCTTGGCACAAGCCTCGCCGATGTTTGCGCCTGATCCGGTTACGATTGCCACCCGATCGTTCAGATTTCCAAACAGCATGAACATCCTCTCAAGTCGTTTTGTTGTTTCTCGGAATGTGGCGCGATGCAGAAGCCGAAGCGCTGCGGCGCAGGCGTTGTGTTTAGGTCGCGGCGGCGTTATCGCATAAGGCAATAATTCAACGCCTGGTCAGGGCGGCGATTCCCGGTCGGGAGAGGTTGAGACATGCCAACAATCGGCGAATGCCCCGTTGCTGAAGCACCTCCAAACCGGGGTCGGCGCACCTCCAACGCCACCACGATTGCAGACATCGTAAATGCCGCAAAGGATGAGTTCGCCGTTCATGGCTTCGATGGGACGACAGTGGATTCAATCTGCCGCCGCGCAAAAGTTTCCAAGCAGCTTCTGTACTACTACTTCGGAAGCAAGTCCGATCTTTACACGGTCATCCTGAAAGAGGCCGCCGAAAAGACCGCCGCCTTCATCGGGTGCACCGAATATGCCGCGCTTGCCCCCGAAGAAGCGCTTCGCCAGTTCATGCACAACATGTTCCGCGAATTTGTCGAGCGGCCGCAAATCGCGCAGATGACCATCGATGAGGCGCAGCATGCCTTTGCCCATGTCGGCAAGGCCAGCCCTTTGGCGACAGTTATCAGGACGCTGATTGACGGCGTTCTGGGTCCGATCGTGCAGCGCGGCCGCGATCAAGGCGTATTCCGTCCCGATTGCGATGTGGATCAGCTGTTCTGGGCCATCTACAGTTTCGTGACCACGTGGTTCGCGACATCGCCAATGGTTTCACTGGTCACGCGCACACGCACCGGCTCGGACATGAACGCCGCCGCATGGCGCGCGAACAGTATCGAATTTGTTCTGGCGGCGGTCCGTAACCCGGCCTGATTTCAGCGTTCGCGGATCGGCTGAAGGTCTAGTTTGGGCAGGAATGCGGCCGGTCCGCAATCACGCAGCATGAACGCCTGACGCTGCAACCAGCGATGGAAATGCTGGACCAGCGCCGCGTCTGACTCCGCACCTGCCTGCGCCACCCATTCCGATAACGCGGCTTGCGCCTGCTCCCAGGTATCATGGCGTACGCCCGTCAGCGTGGCAACATCGTCCAGATCGGCTGCCTGCACCGATAGCCCATATGTATTGAGCCGCCCCATGTAGAACGCCTGATGCGCGGCAGAATCACGGGCATAGTTTTCGGCGGGCGTACCATCCGCAAAGGCCTCGATGTGGCGTACAAGATGGCGTGAAGCCTGCTCGAACCCCAGCGGCTGCACGTGCGGTTCCGGCGGATCGACCAGAGTGACGCCCATGTGATCGGCGATGGCGCGAATCATCCAGCGGCTCGTGCCCACGCAATAGTTGAGGTAGGCGATGAAGTCCTGCTCCGGCGCGCTGTCGAACATCAGCGGCCACATCAGGAAGCCGTTGACCGCGCAGAACCCGGCGGTGTGGAATTCGATCAGCTGGCGCGAAATGCGGTCACCGGTCAGCGCCTCATAACGTGCGACAAGCGCGGTAAGGTCACCCAACGGTTCGGAGGAATCGCGCAGCCGCATGCCCGAAAGTTCTGCCGCCGGATCGCCGAGCGAGGAGACCTCGAAATCGATCAGTCCGGTCACCGCCCCGTCATCACTGAACAGGAACTGCCCGCCGTCATAGTTGACGAACGTGGCGCGGGTGCGGTCCTGGGGCACGTTGCGGTTGAGCCAGCCCCATGCAAATTCCATCAGCGGCCACGGACGGCCTGCAATGCGCTCGCGGAATATCTCGTATGAGGGCGCGTAGAGGTTGAGCGCGATTTCGCGAGGTGTGCGCGGCACCGGCAGCTTCGCGGCAGCAAAGGCCTCCACCGGCAAGCGATGCACATCAGCCACGATGCCGATGAACCGCTCGCGCACTAGCGCCCGAATATCCGGGTCTTCGATCGACCCGCTGTTGATCCGTCCGGGCAGCATTTCCATGACGATGCACAGCGGATCGGGGATCATCCCATGAACGCGCGGCGCGGGAATCCCGTGACGTTCGAACGCGTGATGGATTTCGGCTTCCTGGAACATGTCGACCGGCGAGGCATAAGTATCCCCGCGCGGCCCCCGCACGTAAAGCGGCGCTCCGCTCGCGATCACGTTCCAGCCCGGCCGCCAGCGCGGCTGCCGTTCGAATGCAGTAACCGGGCCGATGTTGGCGGTCAGCCAGTCAAAAACCTTGCGGTCGGTGGCATCGGTGGGGGGCTGCACTTCTTGCAATACCATTCGTGCTCTCCCCCCACCGACCGCGCCGGCTTTCTGTTCAGACGATATCCGGTTCAGTTGCCGAAACGATAGCGCAGTTCGACGCCCACCGTGCGCGGAGCACCGATGAAGCCGCTCTGCACGCCCAGCAGGTTCGATCCGACGTTGCTCGATGCAAGGTATTCCTTGTCGAACACATTGCGCACGAAGACGCTGGCATCGACCGACGATCCGCCGATCTCGCTGATATCGAGCCGTGCATTGACGATGCTGTAAGCGGGCAGGATCGCATCGGAAGACTGGACACTGCTCGAATGGTAGAAATCGCCGCTGAACACGGTTTTGCCAATGCTTTCGGGCACGGGCAGCGTCCAGCGTACGCCAGCGGTAACCGTCTGCTTTGCAACCAGATTGAACGGCACTTCCAGTACCCGCAGATAGGACTGAAGATCGGTCGGCACGGTCAAGGAACGCGTCTTGAGATCAAGGAAGGTGGCACCCGCCTCGAACGCGAGGGTCGATGTCGGCGCGATCCGGGCGGAAAGATCGATGCCCGCAACGCGGGTCGAACCGGCATTGACCAGCAGGGTGCCGCCGCTGGGGTCGTTGTTCGCATTGCAATCGCCATCGGGCGAGCGGGGTGCATCGGTGCCGCCCGGCGTCGTCGTGCTGCAGGTCGCCTGCGTGTTCAGGCCCGAAACCGGAACCTGCACGTTGCTGTACCAGCCCACGAAAGGCGATGCGTTGAAGCGGATGGCCACGTCGCCGGCATGCATATCCGAACGGATACCCACTTCGATATCGTCCACCTTTTCCGGCTGGAACGACTGGAACTGCGCAAGACGTCCGGCCAGGGTCGGGCTGTTTATCCCGCCTGCGCGATAGCCATGGCGGGTCACCGCATAAAGGAATACCGAATCAGATGCTTGCCAATCGAGACCAACGGTCCAGGTCGCTGCCTTGGACGAGGTCTTGTTGATGCTGCTGTTCCTGATCGCGGGGACGGCATTGTTGCAATCAGCAGGCGACAGAACCGGATCGGGAGACGTTCCGCTGCCTACGCATGCGGTAATTTCGTCCCAGGTATGACGGAAACCGGCGCTGAACCGCAAACCGTCGGTAATGGCATCAAGCTTGTACGTCACGTTGCCGAACACTGCCTTGCTGGTCTCGGTAAAGAAGCCATAGTTGAAAGGCGCATTCGTGATGCCGGGCAGGATGAAGACCGGGATATAGGTGCCGGTCGGTCCTTTGGGCTTGCTCTTCAGGTAGAAGCCCCCGACCAGCCAATCCAGCTTTTCATCGGCAGCCTTGCCGCGGAACTGCAGTTCCTCGGTGAACTGTTCCACATCGGAAGTCTGGCGTCCGCCGACGACCATCACCGGCAGCCCCTTGGGAATCGCCCCAGTGCCATCGGAAATCAGCGTGGGCAGGCCATCGACGCTTGAGAAATAATCGACCTTGGTGTGACGATAACCGAACGTGTTGACGAGCTGGATCGCGTCCGAAAGCGTGGCTTCGGTACGGTTGGTCACGCCAAAGCGTTCGGCATGTTCGAATGCATCGATATCCGAATTGATTACGCGGACGCCACGGGCCTGCTGCAAGGCAAGCTGCGCCTGCGCCGCCGCCAGCGTTCCGGTGGCGGTCAGCGCGTTCGGCCCGGCAAAGACATCGACCAGCACTGAAGCACCGCCGGTGGAACGGTTGCGGTAATAATCGACGATGGTGGTATTCTTCAGCCCATCGACCGGTTCAAGCAGCAGCGAACCGCGGATCGCGCGCGAATTGAGATCGTCCGCGTCATTGCCGATGCCGATGTTCTTGGTCCAGCCATCGCGCTTCTGGTACTGGCCGGAAATGCGCAGCGCCACCTTCTGATCGACGAGCGGCAGGTTGATCGCCGCCTCGGCGATCCGGGCGTCATAGCTTCCATAGGATGCCTGCACGTACCCGCCGAGTTCATAGTTGGGGGCGGTGGGATAATAGAGAATGGCGCCGCCGGTGGTGTTCCGCCCGAACAGGGTCCCCTGCGGACCTTTCAGCACCTGTACCGATGCCAGATCGTACGTCGGGATGCTGGACCCCAGCGTCGGCGCGGGCACATCGGCGAAATAGCTGATCACGCCCGGCGCGCTGTTGCCGGCAAGCGCCTTGGACTGGCCGCGGATCGAGAAGTTCGAGTTTTCGCGCCCGCCGCTGCCCGCCAGAAACACGCCCGGCGTTTTGAACAACAAGTCCTGCGTATCGCGAACCTGTGCCTGACGCAGCGATTCCGTACCGAATGCGGTAACCGAAACCGGGGTGGACTGAATGTTTTCGGACGTGCGGCGCGCGGTGACGATGATGTCCCCATCGCTCTGGCCCGCAGGCTGTTCAGCCGCAGAATTGTCCTGCGCAAAAACAGGGGTTGCCGTCGTTGCCAGCAGCAAGGCGACAAGGCTCTTGGATTGGCCCTTCGAAATCATTGGTGTGTCCTCCCGGTAAGTCAGTCAATTCTCGTTTTCGCGAGTCTGCTGTCTTTGGGCGGCCATTTGATAACCTGTCTTTGGAAAGGGCAGCCGACTCCACGCCGACAAATCATCAACGATTTTCCAGATCGCACATCAGGCAGCAGTCCATGGCCCGTGGAAGTCGCAACTACCCGCCCCACCAACCGTTCGACAGGTAACGGGGCCTGGCAAAACCGCAACTTTGACCGCAACGAACGCCAATGCGGCGAAGAGGAGCTTGAATAATATGGCAAGACTGGCGGACAAGGTCTGCATCATTACCGGCAGTGGCAGCGGGATTGGCCGCGCCAGCGCTGCAATGTTCGCGCGCGAAGGTGCAACCGTTATCGTCGCCGACATTCGCGCAGAGCCTGCCGAGGCCGTGGCGCAGGCCGTGGTCGATGCCGGCGGCAAGGCCCGCGCGATCACCGTGGACGTAAGCAAGGAAGACGACCTTGCACGGATGATCGACACCACCATCGCCGATTTCGGCCAGATCGACGTCCTGTTCAACAACGCGCTCTACACCAACACCGAACACGCGATGCGCGATATGGATTTCCTCGCCTTCGATCCCGAAATCTTCTTCGCCAACTTGCGTGTCAACGTGCTTGGCGCGGTGATCGCGAGCAAGCTGGCGATCCCGCACATGCTCGAACGCGGGCGCGGCTCGATCATTTCCACCTCGTCGGGCAGTTCAATGGGCGGAGACATTACTGCCTACAGCTATGGTTCGTCCAAGGCCGCCCTCAACTGGTTCGTGCAGGCAATTGCTGCAACATATGGCAAGCGCGGCATCCGCAGCAACGCGATCCTGCCCGGCCCGACGCAGACCCCGGCCAAGATCCAGTGGACCACGCCGGAAATGGACCGCCTGTTCCTCGATGTGCTGAACACGCCCTTCATCGGCGAACCAGAAGACATCGCGGCGATGGCATTGTTCCTGGCATCCGACGAATCGCGCTATGTCAACGGGATGCTCTATCCGGTCGATGGCGGACAAAGCTGCACCGTGCCGTTCATCAGCGTCACCCGCGCGCTTTCTGCTGGCAACTGATTTCAAAGGAAAACACCATGGGTATCGAACTGGAAAACAAGGTCCGCACGATGCACGACGCCTGGGGCGACGGCAGCGATGAAGTGCGGCCCGATGTCGAGAAAATCCTGTCGTTCTTTGCCGAAGATGCGGAATGGCAACTGTGGGTTCCGGGCGGCCCGGTGATCAAGGGCAAGGACGCGTTGCGCGCCGAAATCCTCAACCAGATGACCTTTGCCACCAACAACAAATGCAACGAAGTCAATATCGTGTCGAACGACCGGATGGTGATGCAGGAACGCTCGGACACGGCGATCATCATGGGTCGCCCCTGCCCGCACCAGATGGTCGCGATCTATGAATTCAATGATGATGGCCTGATCGTCAAATGGCGTGAATACCTCGACATGGACGATCTCAACCGCAAGATGGGCATCAGCGGTGGCGCTAACCCGGCGGGCAATCCCGAAGCCGTGGCGCAATGACCGGGTCGGCGGCCATCGCGCCGGGCAAATGGGCGTTCATCACCGGCGGATCGGACGGGCTGGGTCTGGCTTTCGCAACCGATCTGGCGCGGCGCGGCATGAACTGCCTGCTGATTGCCCGTCGCGAAGACAAACTGGCGCAGGCCGCCACTGCAATCCGCGCCCTTGGCGTAGAGGTCCGCACGCTCTCGCTTGATCTGGGAGCGCCCGATGCAGTCGCGCAGATCGAAGCCGCTACTGCGGATTTGCGGTTGAACCTTGCCGTGTTCAACGCCGGGGCCGAAGCATCGGGCGCGCAATTCATCGACCAGCCCTATGCCCACTGGGCAGCTACGATCCAGCGCAACGTACTGTTCCTCACCGAAGCGCTCAACCACTTCGGGCGCAGGCTGGTTGAAAATGGCGGCGGCGGTTTGATCGTTGTCGGCTCCGAAGCGGCTTTTGGGGGCGTGGGCCAATCCGGCATCTATACGGCGACCAAGGGTTTCGCACTGAACCTGTGTGAATCGCTCTGGGCCGAACTGACGCCGCGCGGTGTGGATGTGGTCACCCTGCTCTTCAAGATCGCCGATACTCCGATGCTGCGCGAAACGCTGGCACGGCGCGGCATTCCGGTCGAAGCCACCGGCGCTTCGGATACCGCCGCCCTGGCGCGTGGCACGATCGACGCACTGGGTTCCGGGCCGATCTACAACCCGGACGAAACTTCGCCTGATGATCCGGTCACCTCCAATGCCGCCCGGCGCGAACGCGTTGTGGCGAAAAGCGAATTGATGAAATTCTTTTACGGATAATCGGCAGCCGGGCCGGATGATGCACCGTCTGCTTGCAGGAGAGCGTGGATGAAAATTGGCGTAAGCAGGCCGTTTGCCGATCCCGGCGTACCGATCAACGATGTCGATATGGGCGAAATCGGCCGCATCGCCGAACAGATCGGCTTCGATTGGTTGACCACCGGCCATCACACCGTCCGCCCGCTGCGCGAGGAGATCAAAGGGCCGCACACCCATGGTGTACCGTTCTATCAGGACCCGCTGATCGGCGCGGCGCGGGCAACTGCGCTCACCACCCGGCTCGAAGTATCGACCGGGGTACTGATCATGCCGATGAAGCACCCGGTCGATGTCGCCAAGCAGGTCGCTTGCCTGGACGCGTACAGCAATGGCCGCTTCATGCTCGGCCTTGGCACCGGCGGCGCCAGCCGGATCGAGATCGAAGCAAGCGGCGGCAGCTTCGAACGGCGCTGGGACTATACGATGGAAAGCATCGCAGTGATGAAAGGCCTGTGGACGCAGGACGCTTTCGCTTTCGACGGCGATTTCTTCCAATTCCCCGAAGTGCAGATGTATCCGCGCCCGGCACGAAAGCCGCACACGCCGATCCTGCTGGGCGGCTACAGCGACGGCGTACTCAAGCGCGTTGGCCAGCATTGCCAGGGCTGGCTTCCCGCCTACGCCGGAACGCGCCTGCTATCCCTGACCGAAACAGACATGACCGGGCCGGAGCATGTAAAGCAGGGCCGCGCCAAGATCATGGCCTATGCACAGGAAGCCGGGCGCGACATCGCCCACTTCGAAATCGGCGTGATCCTGGCTCCGGGCGACGACAATCGCGAACTGCGCAGCATGTACGAGGATGCCGGTGTCGACCGTCTGGCCTTCAGCCTGCCGCATATTGCAAGCGTCGAGGATGCGCAGGCCGCTCTGGAAACGATCGCCGCCAACGTGCTGTAAAGGCAACCTGCCCGCCGGAAGGAACAATACAGCAAACTGCGACTAGGTTGGGCAACATCGATGCGGTGCCCCGCGCTGACGGAGGATGATATGAGAGCTGTCCAGATAACCGCTTGGGGCGGTCCCGATGTGGTCGTGATCAACGACGTCCCGGAGCCGGTCGTCGGCGCCGGACAAGTACGCATTGCCGTTGCCGCAACCGGGGTCAATCCCGTCGACTGGAAAATCCGCGACGGGCACATGAAGGACTTCATCCAGGCCCCGTTCCCCATCACCCTCGGCAATGAATTTGCAGGCACCGTCACCGAACTTGGCGAAGGTGTGAGCGGGTTTTCCGTGGGCGATGCGGTCTATGGATCGATCGGCCCTATCGGGGTTTTCGCCGATGTTCTGGTAACGTCGGCGGATTGGATCGCCAAGGCACCCGCCAGCCTCTCGATGATCGAAGCCGCGGCCTTGCCCGTGGCGATCGTCACCATCAAGGCTGCATTCGATGCCGGGCAAGTCGGTCCGGGAACCCGGCTTCTGATCCATGCCGCAGCGGGTGGGGTGGGCAGTATCGGCATCCAGCTTGCCAAGGCGCTCGGTGCCGAAGTGACGGCACTGACCTCTCCTGCAACGATGGACTTCGTGCGCGGCCTTGGCGCGGACCATGTTGTCGATCGCACCACGGCCTATGAAGAAACCATCGGCGATTTCGACGTGGTCCTTGATGCTTTCGGACCGCCAGCACAGGCCCGTTCGTGGGGTCTGCTCAAGCCGGGCGGCATCCTCGTCACGCTGACCGCGCCGCCGGACGAAGCCGAAGCGGCCCGGCGCGGTGTCCGCGCCACGATGACCTTCGGCGCGCCCGATGCCGGCGCCCTTGCCGATGCCGCGGCGCTGGCGGATGCTGGCAAGTTGAAGCCCACTATCCAGCGCACATACCCCATGGAAGAAGCAGTGGCGGCAATGGCCGAAGTGGCAGGCGGAAATGTGCGGGGCAAAATCGTCCTGACATATTGATCTGGCAATATCGCAGCGATTCGAGGTGGGGCGGTCCTATTCGCGCCAAAGCTATCGGAGGATAGAATGACGATTCAGGAAACCGTTCAATTCGACCTTGCTGGCGGCTGCAATTTTCGCGACCTTGGCGGCTATCCTGCAACCGATGGCCGAACTGTTCGGCGCGGACTGATTTACCGTTCAGGCGTGTTGACGTATCTGACCCCGCAGGATCATGAGGCAATCGCGCCGCTGGGCATTCGCACCATCGATTTGCGCCGCGATGATGAAATCGCCGCCGAACCCACTCATTGGGCCAGCCCGGTGCAGAACCTGTCATGGCAGCTGGAGGAATCCATTGCCTCGTCGCAACGCGGTGCTGCGTGGGAAAAGGCCGCGACCGGTCCCGAATTGCGCGCGTGGCTGATCGGTTCATACCCCACAATGCAGCAATGGCTGGTCCGTCCGTTGCGCGGCATTTTCGAAGCCCTGCTGGACGATCAAGCGCCGGTCCTGTTCCACTGCGCGGCCGGAAAAGACCGCACCGGGTTTTGCGCCGCGATCATTCTTGGCCTTGCAGGCGTCGATGAAGACACGATCCTGGCCGATTTTGCGCTGACCAACACGGCGGTCGATCTTTATGCCTTTACGCGCGTCCACCGCGCCGCCCGCATGGGCCTGACCGACGGCGAGCATCCGTTCGAGAAGATGGCACCCGATGTGCGCGATGCGCTGATGTCCGCCGATCCGGCCTATCTCAAGGCTGCGCTGGATAGCGTGGCCGAAGTGCACGGTTCGATAGAGGGTTATGTCCGGCAAGCATTGGGTTTCGAAGAGGCCCAGGTCGCCGCCATTCGCCACCGCCTGCTGGAAGCGTAAGTCTCGCTTTTCACCTCAAACATTCGTCATTGCGAGGAGCCGAAGCCGACGTGGCAATCCAGAGCGCAGGTCACTGCGGCTCTGGATTGCTTCAGCCTTCGGCCTCGCCATGACGAAACATAATTTGCAGATGCGGACTTACCGCCCAACCGGGTACGTGATCGTCTTTTCCTGCTGGAATTCGCGCAGCCAGTCCGGCCCGTATTCGCGCCCGATGCCCGACCGCTTGTAGCCGCCGAACGGAGCATAGGCCATCTTGCCGATGCCGCCGTTGATCGCGACATTGCCGGTGCGCAGCTGCAGCGACATTTCATAGGCCTTGGCCGAATCGGCGGTCATGATCGCACCGTTCAGGCCATAGCGCGATTCATTGGCGATCCGCACTGCCTCGTCATCGGTATCATATCCGATCACGCAGCCGACCGGGCCGAACACTTCTTCCTGTGCCAGCGTGGACTTGTTGTCGACATTGTCGAACAGCGTGATGTCCACGAAGAAGCCCTTGGAAAGGCCCGCCGGACGGGTGCCGCCGGCGACGAGGGCAGAGCCTTCGTCGCGGCCCGACTGGATCAGCTTTTCAACCTTGGCGCGCTGCGATTCGCGGATCAGCGGCCCCATCAGTACCGTGGGATCGGAAGGATCGCCCACCTTCCAGTGGGCCGCAACCGCCTTGGCCGTGGCGACAAAGCGCGCGCGCACCGAATTGTGAACGAGGAAACGCGTGGTGATGGCGCAGCCCTGCCCGGCATTCACCGAAAGCACCATGATCGCCATCGCGGCGGCGGCCTCGATATCGGCGTCTTCGCGCACGATCATGGCCGACTTGCCGCCCAGTTCCAGATGGACACGCTTCAACGTGGGCGCAGCCTGCCCCATGATGGCAGCGCCGACCGCTTCGGACCCCGTAAACGTCACCATGTCCACGCGCGGATCGGTGGTCAGCTTCGTGCCGACGTCAGGGCCACCCGTGATCACGTTCAGCACGCCGCGCGGCAGGCCGATCTCGTCCGCGATCTGGCCCAGCATCAGCGCGGAATAAGGCGTGAACGGCGAGGGCTTGAGGATCAGGCTATTGCCGGCCAGAAGCGCCGGTGTCACCTTGGCCAGATTGAGCAGGAACGGGAAATTATACCCGGTGATCCCGCTGACCACGCCGACGGGTTCGCGCACCACGGTGCCACCACCCAGAATGCGCGGGCCGGTGGGGTTGATCATGTTGGCGTTGGACGCAACCGGGATCTGGCGCGGCTCTTCGCGCAGCGAATAGTCGATCGCCGATTGCAAGTGCTCCAGCGGCGCATCCACCTGCACGTTGCTGGTAACGGCCTGCGCGCAGCCCACTTCCTTGATGATCAGTTCCACCAACTGCCCGCGCTTTGCGTAAAGCGCATCGTGGAATTTCTGCATCACAGCGGTGCGTTCGCCCTGCGACATGCGCGGCCATGGCCCGTTTTCGAACGCATCGTAGGACGAGGCAATCGCCGCTTCCGCCGCCGCCGCATCGCCCACAGGCGCTTCGCCAATCACATCTTCAGTGGCGGGATTGAGCACGGCTTCGGTGCCAGCGCCGGGGTGCCATTCGCCGTCGATGTACAGGCGGTCAATATCGGTAAAGGGAATGGTCATGGGGGGCCTCAAGCGGTCTGGAGGATGATTTCGGCCGCGCGCAGGCCGACGGCCATCGCGGGAGCATTGGTGTTGCCCGATACAAGCGTCGGGAAGATCGAAGTGTCGCACACGCGCAGGCCGGTCACGCCGCGCACCCGCAACTGCGGATCGCACACGGATTGGTCGTCCGCGCCCATCCGGCAAGTGCCCGCGATGTGAAACGCGGTGCCGCCAAGCGCGACTGCGTTTTGCAGGATATCATCGTCGGTCCTGACCATATCGCCGGGGAACTGCTCCTCGACGATCCAGTCCTTGAGCGCGGGCTGCTGACCCAGCGCGCGCAACCAGTTGAACAGCGATACGGCGGTGATCCGGTCGATCTCGGCAGAAAAATGGTTCGCGTCGATGAACGGCTTTGCATCGGGGTCGGCCGACTGGATGCGCACTTCGCCCTGGCTTTCAGGCCGGGTGAAATAGCCCAGGATCGTGAGGCCATGGTGCTTGTCGGGCACCACGCCCTTGTCGGTCTGGGTGAGCGAATAAAGGCTGACGCCGATCTGCGCGTCCGCATGGTCCAGCCCAGGCCGGGTCTTGACGAAACCGCCGACTTCGTGTGCGCCGTGAGTCAGCGCACCCTTGGCGAACAGGCCGTATTGCAGCACCGATTTGAGCAGCCCCAGCCCCTGATAGTTCAGGTTCATGCTGTCGCCCTTCACCCGGTACACCGTCTGGACATAGCGATGTTCGCGCAAATTGCGGCCCACATCGGGGGAATCGACAATCACCGGCACCCCGGCGGCGCGCAGCACGGCCTCAGGCCCAATGCCAGACAGTTGCAGCAGCTTGGGCGAATGCACCGCGCCTGCCGAAAGGATCACTTCGCGCCCGGCCACGAAGCGCGTGCCGCGCTTGTTCCGCAAGGTCACGCCGGTTACGCGGCGGTCCTCGATTTCCACCTTCAACACGTCGGTTTCGACCAGCACATCAAGGTTCGGCCGCTCCCGCGCTTCCTTCAGAAAGCCCTTGGCCGAACTGACCCGCTTGCCCTTGTCAATGTTGCGCGTCTGGTAGCCTAGGCCACCTTCGCGCACCACATCGACATCATTGACATCGGCCACGCGGTCCACGCCCATCTGCTGCGCGGCGGTGAGCACCGCTTCGCAAAGGCCGTTGCGGCTGGGATGGACGCTGACGTGGATCGGCCCGCCGACCCCGCGCCATTCGGCCTCGCCCAGTTCGTGATCTTCCAATTCGACGAAGCAGCGCCCGATCTCGTCCCAGCCCCAGCCGGTACAGCCCGCTTCCGCCCAGCCATCGTAGTCGATCGGCGCGCCGCGAATATAGACCATGCCGTTGACCGCGCTGGAGCCGCCGACCGCGCGGCCTTTCAGCCACATTTCGGACGGCTTGTTGCCGCCGGGCGATACGTCATAGGACCATACGTGCGGATTGCGCGGATCGAGCAGCTTGCCGATGCCACGCGGCATGGCGATCAGCGGGCTGGTGTCGTCCGGCCCGCTTTCCACCAGCAGAACGCGCGTTTCAGGGTTTGCAGACAGCCGATTGGCCAGCACACAGCCCGATGAGCCAGCGCCCACGATGATGAAATCATAAATCTGCGACGTTGCGTCGGTCATTTCAAACCTTCCTCTCGCCACGGTCATTGCCGTTCTTGCCAGAACGATTCGCCCGGTGCTGATGCCAAGCTGTGGCAAGCATTAAGTGGGACTGCAAGTCCCATCTTTTGAGAGTGCCGTCATACTTGCGGGGCAATCGCTCCATTTTTCCACGCGCAGCCACCCATACCCTGCATGATCAAAGCAAAGCCACGCTCAAACACGGCATCGCCTGTCGAAAAATCGCTGTCTTGCGCGCTCCCGATCATGTTGCATGCGATCAGCACATCTTCGATCGATACATCCCGCCGCAACAGCCCTGCCGCCTGTGCCCGTGCGAACGGAGCGGCGAAAAGGTCTGCGGTTTCACGGGAGGCTTGCAGCATCATTTCCTTGCCCGCCGCGCTGGCGAGCAGGGTATCGTCCATTGCACGATAGATCGACGTAAGCCGGGCGACGGTCCGCATCAGCGAAAACAGCGCATCAGGACTATCTCCCAACCTGACGCATTCTTCGGCAATTGCCTGCTGTTCGACCGATTGCACTGCACGGATCAGATCGAGCCGGTCGGCAAAGTTACGGAAAAGCGTGCTGCGCCCGACACCGGCCTTGACCGCTATATCTTCCAGCGAAATGTCCGCAGCACCGGCCCGGAAGAATTCGCGCGCCACGGCAATCAGGCGGTCCCTGTTGCGCGCGGCGTCCTTTCGCATGGTGCGTCCACTTCCTTCGCGTTGGCCAATCGGTGGGTCCCGCCCTATCGGCCCACCGTTGCGAAGGCAATCGGGAGGCGCTTGCAGCGCCTCCCGAAATGTCAGCCCCACTGCAATTCAAGTTCGGGCACGTGCATGATGTTGCCCACGAAATATTCGACCTTGAAACCGTCCTTGATGCGCCATTCGGGCAGCGCGGTGAGGAATTCCTCAAGCGCGATCTGCAGTTCCATGCGCGCCAGGTGCATGCCAAGGCACTTGTGAATGCCGCCGCCCAGCGAAATGTGCGGGGCCTTGCGATCAAACTTCACCAGTTCCGGTTCGTCGTAATAGGTCGGATCATAGCCCGTGACCGGGGTTGCCACCGAGATATATTCGCCCGGCATGATCTTCTGGCCACGGATTTCGATTTCCTTGGCGGCGATGCGGAACGCGGTGACCGGCGCATAGGCGCGCAGGAATTCTTCCACCGCGGTCACGATCAGGCCCGGCTTTTCACGCAGTTCACGCTGGCGTTCGGGATAGCGTCCCAGGAAGCAGAAAATATTGCCGAGCAGCGACGTTACCGTATCCAGCCCGCCGATATAGAGATTGAAGCAGTGGCCGAACACCTCGGTGACGTTCCACTTGCGGCCATCGACTTCGTTATCGAAGATCTGACTGATATAATCGTCGCCAGGGTTCTTCTGACGCTCTTCGATCACGCCCATCAGATAGGCCTTCACCTTGCGGACGGCGTTGCCACGCACTTCCCAGTCGTTGGTGTGGAGCATCTGCTTTTCCCACTCCAGAAACTCGGCCATGCGGTCCTGCGGCAGATCGAGCAGGTCGAGAACGATGTTGATCGGATACTTTTCCGAAAACTCGTCAACGAAATCGCAATGTCCGCGATCCTTGAACTTGGCGATCAGCACCCGCGCGCGTTCGCGCACCTGATCGCGCAGCGCAGCCATCTTCTGCGGCGCAAACTTGGGATTGAGCGCGGCGCGATAGGCGGTGTGAATCGGCGGATCGGCCTCGGTCGGGATGACCAGCCAGTCTTCGCCGATGTTCTGCGCCCACTTGCCCATGCCGTTCTTAGTGAAATTGTCCGGGTCGCGCAGCATGGCCATCGTATCTTCATAGCTGGTCAGCAGCCAGCCGGGCTGATCGCCGGGGAAGATGTTGGTGACATACGAAATCGGTGGCAAGGTTGCCTGCAACTGCGGAATCAAGGTTTCCTGGGGACATTCGTCCACCCGCTTGCGGGCATACAGGGGCAGCGTCACAACCAGTTCTTCGGGAACGTGGGCGGGGCGCGTTGCAACAGGGGCGGTGGCCACGGCTAATCTCCTCAATGCAGCCGAGTCTGCAACCCGGCTTGTCTGCCAATACCACAGCGCCACCGCGAAGACTTGCGCCAGCGCAAACTCTGTCGCGAGCAAGCCAATCTTTAGTTTGTACCGCAACCATGGCCGCGCGCGATAGCGGCCGCCCTAGACAACGATAGGTTTTCACCACGACGCAAACGCGCACCACGATGCAGGAAGCCGGGAGAAGAACAATGCCATGGGACGAAGTTTTCGATGTCGTTTGCGTAGGCTCCGGCCTTGGCGGGATGTCCGCTGCGCTGACGGCGGCTCATCGTGGCGCGACGGCGCTTGTCGCTGAAAAGTTTCACCTCCTCGGCGGCGTCTCGGCGCTGTCATCCGGCCAGCTCTGGCTTGGTCCGAACCACCTGCAGGAGCCGGACGGGATGGAGGACAGCGATGCCGATGCCGATGCCTACCTCGCCCACCTCTCGCAAGGGTACGCCACGCCAGACCGGCGCACGGTTTTCATTGAACGCGGGCGCGAGGCGCTGCGCTTCATGACCGATTCCATCGGCATCGAGATGACCGTGGTCAAGGGCCTGCCCGATTACTATTACCCTGCGGTCACCGGATCGAAGATTCAGGGCCGCTATGTCGAAGTGCTGCCGTTCAAGGCAGAACGGCTCGGCGATCTGGCCGACAAGGTTCTGACCTCGCCTTATGGCGATGGTTACAGCTACACCACATCGAACGAATGGATTGCAATGCAGGATGGCGGCGAACACGTCGGCGTCTGCCTGCAACGCCATGTCGAAGCAGGCGAACGCTGTGCCGGTGCGGGCCTTGCCGCCGCCCAGGTGCTGGCCGCAAAGAACCTTGGCGTCGATATGCGTACATCGACCGAAGTGATCGACCTTGTCGTCGAAGACGGCGAAGTCACCGGCGTTATCCTGCGTGATGAAAACGGCACCAAGCGTGTCCGCGCCCGGCTCGGCGTGGTGCTGGCCACCGGCGGCTATGACTGGAAGCCTTCATTCGTCAGCGCCTTCGATGCGCTGCCACAGCCAGGCAGCATGGCCCCGCCCAGCGTTACCGGCGATCATATCATCATGGCGGCAAAGGCCGGAGCCATCGCGATCCCGGCCCGCGCACCTGCGCAAAGCCCCATCTTCATCGGCTACAAGGTGCCTGCCGAAACCATCTACGGCCAGCCCTCCTACCGCATGTGGCTGCCGGGCGCGCCGCACAGCATCGCGGTAAACCGCTATGGCCGCCGCTTTGCCAACGATGCGTTCTATCCCGATGTCGCCACGAAGGTCGGCCGGTTCGACGGGCAGGAACAGGGCCAGCCCAACTGGCCCGCGTGGATCGTGTTCGATCAGAACATGGTCGACAAATATGGCCTGATGCCGACCTGGCCGGGACAGCCTCTGTCCGAAGGAATGGCTACCAGCGCCAATACGATCACCGAACTTGCGAACCGCATCGGCGTGGATGCCGGCGGACTGGAGGAGACGGTCCGCCGCTTCAACGGTTTCTGCGTCACCGGCATGGACGAAGATTTCGCGCGCGGCAGCGTACCGTGGGGCCGGATCATGACCGGCGATCCGCGCCTGCTCAATCCCAACCTCGGCCCCATCGAAAAGGGGCCGTTCTATGCTGTGAAGATCGAGCGGGTGACGATGGGCGTACCCACCGCAGGCCTGCCGATCGACACCGAGGGGCGTGTGCTGAATGCCAGCGACGCCCCGATCCCCGGCCTTTACGCTGCGGGCAATTCCGCCGCCTGGCTCGACATTGGCGGCGGCTACAACAGCGGCATCGCGAACACGCGCGGGCTGCTCTACGGCTACCTTTCAGCCCTGCACATGACCGGCCAGCACGCGACACCCGCATTACAGACGGCAGGAGCCTGAACGATGACCATCACGATCTACCAGCTTGAACGCTCCCGCTCCGAACGCGCCGTCTGGCTGATGGAAGAACTCGGCGCGCCTTATGCCATCGAGTTTTTCGAGCGCCTCCCCGTGACCATGCAGGCCGAACCGGCATACAAGGCGCTGCACCCGCTGGGTTCATCGCCCGTGCTGGGCATTGGTGACCAGAAGATCGCTGAAAGTGGCGCGGTGATCGAATACCTCGCCACCACACAGGGCGGCGGCGCGCTCGCGCTGGGGCCGGATTCGCCGGACTATGCGCAATATCTCTACTGGTTCCACTTCGCCGAATCGACGCTGATGCCCGCGCTGGTGGGTGAAATCATGGCGCAGTTCGGCGGGATCGAAGCCGACCACCCCTCGCGCACTTATGGCCGCGCGCGCATTGCGCAACTGATGGCGTTCACCGATGCCCATCTGGCCAAAGTGCCGTTCATGGCGGGCGACCAGTTTACCGCCGCTGATGTGATGATGACGTTTCCTTTCACCATGACCCGCCAGTTCGTGCCCGTTGATGTGGAAGGCAACCCGAATATCGCCGCCTATGTCGAACGCATGGAAGCGCGCCCCGGCTACCAGCGCTGCCGCGCCATCGTCGATCGCGCCGCAAAATGACGCCCGAAGACATCGCCGCGCAGGATGACGCGAAAATCCGCGCATGGCTGGCCGAAAATATCGGCGGAAAGATCACCGCGTTCGAGCGCCTGCCGCGCTGGCGGCCATCGTGGCAGGTGACGGTCGAACGTGATAGCGAAACGCTCGAACTCCACGTGCGCGGCGACCGTCCCAGCGGGCTTGGCATCTGCCCGCTGCGCCGCGAATACGAAGTGCTGAGCCTGTTCGAACGCAACGGCATTCCGGTGCCGCACATTCACGGCTGGATCGCCGATCCCGAAGCGATCGTGATGGCGCACATGGCAGACACGCCGTTTCTGGGCGATGTCGATGGCAACCCCGCCGTGCAACGCATGGTCGAAGACTACGCGGGCTACCTTGCAGCCGTTCACGCGCTCGACACCGCACCGTTCATCGCAGCAGGCCTGACCGCAAGAGAAACGCCTGAAGCCGTGGCACTCGATTACCTGCGCTTGGCAGAAAGCCATTACGAAGCTGAGGATCAGCCCGACGCGCTGCTGCGCTTCGTAACCGGATGGTTGCACCGCCACTTGCCGCTGCACCGCAACAGCAACGTGGTGCTGATTGGCGATGCCCCGCAGTTCTTCCATAACGGAGAGCGCGTCACCGCGTTCTACGATCTGGAACTGGCCAAGCTGGGCGATCCGATTGCCGATCTCGCGTCGATCCGGGTGCGCGATATCAACGAACCGATCAGCGATGTGGCCGCCATGTTCGCCCGCTATGTGCAGGACAGCGGCAGTGAAATCGACTGGCCGGTGCTGACCTATTACACCGTGCTGCTGTTCATCGCCGTGCCGATGATGACCAAGGCCACCTTCCGCAAGGTCAGCCCGCACCCCGCCTATGTCGAATACCTGTCATGGGCCATGGGCACCAGCCGCGCCGCGCTGGAAGCCATTGCCGAGGGCGAAGGCTACGCGCTCGATCCGGTGCAACCAGTGCCAAGCATTGTCCCGCGCGATGCCTATGCGTGGCGCGATCTGGCGGTGCAGTGCGGAACGCTGCCCACCGAAGGCTTCTTCCGCCAGCACCCCGCGCAATCGCTGGCATTTTACTTGCAGCGCCTTGCCGAAAGCGGGGACGCCATCGCGCAGGCCGAACTGGACGATGCGCGCGACATTCTCGGTATTGCCGATGCCGCTGCGGCCACACTGGAAGCGCAACTCGACGCGTTTGTAGAGCAGGCCAGCCCCGACCAGGATCGCGCGCTGGTGCGCTATTTCCACCGCCGCCAGATGCGCCGGTTGCAATTGCTGCGCGATTACCCCGGCCCGATCATCACGCGCGGGCTGGCTCCGCTCGATCATGTGTTCCCCGATGCCTACCCGCGCCCCACTGCCGGATAAGGAAGCCCTGCGATGCTGAAACTCCATCACCTCAATCACAGCCGCTCGTTCCGCGTGTTCTGGCTGCTCGAAGAGCTCGGCGTTCCGTTCGAGGTCGTCCACCACGAACGCCATCCCGAAACCCGCATGGGTCCGGCGGCGCTCAAGGCCGCCCACCCCATCGGCAAGGCCCCGGCGCTGGAAACCGAACACGGCACCATCGTGGAATCGGGCGCGATCATCGATTTCATCCTCCGCCGCTATGGCAATGGCGCGCTGGCGCCCGCCACCGATAGCCCCGATCTGCTGCGCTATCTCGAATGGATGAACATTGCAGTGTCCATCGGCACCACCCCGATCATGCTGAAAGTCTATGGCCTGGCGGCAGGGCTTGCGGGCACCGAATTTGATCAGCGCGCCGATGCCGAATTTTCAGGTGTGCTGAACTACATCGAACAATCGCTCGAAGGGCATGACTATCTGGTGGGCGATGCGTTCACCGCTGCCGATATCCAGGTCAGCTTCATCGCCGAACTGGCGCGCGCCTTGATCGGCATCACCGCCTACCCGAACATGACCGCATGGGTGGAACGCCTGCACGCCCGCCCGGCCTTCCGCGCATCCATCGAAAAGGGCGGCGAATACGCCTACGCTTCGTGATCTGATCCGCCAGCAATCGCATTGCCGACCAGCCGCCGCGTGACATGGGTCAGCAGCGGCTGGCGCGCAATCGCTTCACCACGCACGCGCGGATCATCAATCGTGCGCCAGATGTGCAGCGTATCGCCGAATTCCTTGTACTCGGTGATCAGTCCACCGCGCACCTGCAACTGGAAGATATAGATGTTGCGGTAATCGCCACCGCCGATCAGTTTCGCAGCGCTCTGCGCTTCGAACCACACCCGCTCACCTTGCGTCACCATCTCGCCGATCTCGAACACGATAGGTCCATCGAGCGGCAGCACGGCAGTTTGCGCAAAGAACGCATCCACGTCCATCCACCCGCAGAATGGCATGTCTCCGGCCACGAAGATCCGGCAATCGGGCGCAAACAGCGCGCGCAAGCCCGCTGCTTTGCCGGCAACCGCCGCTTCGATCCATGCGGTCGCGACTGCTTCGGGGGTCATGCGACGGGCGCCGCCTGATGGAATGCATCGGTTCCCGCCAGCGGCGGCGCATCGGTCAGCAGCATGATGCCGGGCTGTGCCGCGACCACATAGGGCACCGCATGGATCGCGTGCATCGCGGTTGCCATGCAGGCATCGTCGGTCGGCATAACGCTGTCCGATCCGATGTCGATCCGCGCATTGATCGTCGGCTCGCCCTCAAGGTCGATCAGCCAGCCATGCCCCTGCGGCCATTCGGGCGCGAGGTCTTCGGCCATGCGCGTGAAGTGCTGGAGAACGATCCGCTCACGCCCGCCCGAAATCACCCGCACACCGAAATTCATCGCGCCCACGGTCCCGGCCCGGATCGTTCCGGCGGCAACATGCAGATCGCGCGGCGTGATCGCCACGTTGCGGAAGTTTTCGATCCGGTCGATAGGCAGGCCCAGCACGTCGGCCACCAGCATCCCCGAATGGCGCCACGTCTCGCCCACCAGTTCCACATTGGCAAAGGCTGGCGTGGGATCATCAGGCGCATAGCCGAAACCCATCAGGTCGAACATCTGATAAGTGCTCGGATACTTGTCGTACATCAGCGTTTCTGACGCGACCATCCGGTCCACCCGGCGCGACAGCCGCGCGAGATAAAGCGGCACGGATTCGGCCAGAAAGCCCGGCATGATGCCCAGCCCGTGGAAGGTGGCGCCACCCTTGGCGCAAGCAGCGGCCAATTGCGCCTCCACGTCGGCTCCCAGTGATCTGGGATAGATGAAGTTGGCCGCCGTGGTGACGACGTTCTTGCCCGACGCCAGCAGCGCGCAAATATCGGCGATGCTGCCGGGCACATCGTTTTCCGCGCCCGCCAGAAACAGCACGCAATCAGCCTCCAGCGCCAGAATCGCCGCGCGGTCATTGGTCAGCGCCACGCCGAGCGGGTCTATCCCCGCCACGGTGCCGATGTCCTGGCCTGCCTTGTCCGGGTTATACGTGAACCCGCCGACGATCCGGTAATCCGGGCGCTCTGCCGTGGCACGGATGACCATCTTGCCGGTGTGACCGGTCGCCCAGTGAATAATCCGCAAAGCCATGGCCATCTCCCGTTGGTCAGTTTTACCGAGACGCTTCAGGCCCACCCCCAACCCCTCCCGCCTGCGGGAGGGGAGCGAGACTTAGTGAGCCAAAGGCGAACTTAGTCGCAGCGGCGTGGGCACGGCGGCGCTGCCGTCCCAGCCACTACTGCGCGGTCCATCCGCCATCGACCGGCAGGACATGGCCCGTCACCATCGACGCCTGATCGCTGCACAGCCACGCAATCGCATCGGCCTGCTCCGACGTGGCGATGACTCGCCTGATCGGCTGGTTGGGCAGCAGGTGGTCGATCACCATCTGCCCCATCTCCGGCCCCGCCTTGTTATAGGCCTCCGTCGGCGTAACCCCCGGCGCGATGCAGTTCACGCGCACGCCCCGGCCGGCGTAGGATACGGCGGCAAATTTGGTCAGCCGCACCACGCCCGCCTTCGACGCCGCATAAGCCGCGCCCGCAGCGCCCACATAAAGCAGCCCCGCCAGCGAGGTGACATTGCAGATCGCCCCGCCGCCGTGCGCAATCATGTGCGCGATCTCGTGCTTCATCGAAAGGAACACGCTGCGCAAACTGACCGCCTGCGTGTGTTCCCACGATTCAAGGCTCTGTTCGTGAAAGTCCGCGCCTGAAGCATCACGGTGTGCATCGCCCACGATATTGGCCGCAAGGTGAAGCCCGCCAAACGCGGCCACCGTTCCGCGCACCAGCGCGGCAACGTCATCTTCGTTCGTGGCATCGGCGCGCAGGAACCGCACATCGTGCCCCTCGGCGCGCAACCGCTCGGTCGTGGCCTCGCCCGTCTCGGCATTGATGTCCGAAAGCATCACCCGCGCCCCGCGCCGGGCGAAACCTTCTGCCGTCGCCATGCCGATGCCCGCGCCTGCTGCGGTGACGAGCGCAACTTTGCCGCTGAACATGCCGCTCATCCCCACACCACATGCAACGCGCGCGGCCCGCGCAACTGCGCGCCCACAATCACCGGCGGCGGCTGGTCCGGGTCCAGCCGCAGGTTTGGCAGATCCAGCAGCGCGTTCAGCATCGCCTCCATCTCGGTCTTGGCCACGGGCATGCCCAGACACATGTGCACACCTGCGCCAAAGCCGACGTTGACCTTCTGTGGCCGGTCGATGTCGAATTCATCAGGGTTCTCGAAGACCGTCTCGTCGCGATTGGCCGATCCCGAACAGAGCGAAAGGGCCGCCCCTGCGGGCACCTTCACGCCGTGGAACTCCACATCGACGGCGGCTTGCCGCGCAAGAAACTGCGACGCGGTTTCCCAGCGCATCCCTTCGTTCACCGCCTTGGCCACCAGCGAACGGTCATTGCGAATACGCTCAAGCAGCGCCGGGCGTGCGAGCAGCGCAACCAGCATGCTGCCGAACGATCGCGTCGTGGTTTCGGCGGCGGCGGGCAGCATCTGGCGGATCAGCTCGGTGATATGTGCATCGTCCAGCATCTCGCCATCGGCCTCGGCGCGCAGCAGATAGCCGATCAGGTCTTCACCCACCGATCCTTCGGCGCGGCGCTGGCGCACCACTTCCAGCGTATCGTCATAGAGTTCCTGCGCGGCGGAAAAGGCGGCGGCCATGCTGGCCCTGGCCTTTTCGGGATCGCGCTGCGGCCCCACCAGAATGCGCATCCCCCGCGCGGCAAATTCCTGAGTCTTCGCCTCATCCTTGGGGAATCCGATGATTTCATAGATCAGCCGCACCGGCAGCGGCAGCAGCAGGTCTTCCATCAACTCTGCCTTGCCGCGCGGCTCCAGCCTGGCCACGGCATCGGTCACCACCGGCGTCAGCAGCGTCTTCCACCCGGCAATTGCCTTGGGCGAAAACGCCGGCGCCAGCAATTTGCGCGCCACTTTGTGCGTGGCATCGTCCATGCCCGTCAGCAGGAAACCGCCAAGGAACTGCCCCAATCCTTCCTGCAACAGTGTGCTGGTGAACGTCTTGGGATCGCGCAAGACCTGCAACACGTCATCATAGCGGAACAGCGTGAACACCTGCCGCCCAAGGTTGGAATAGTCCGCCTGCGACGGCACGTTCCACTTGGCCAGAATATCGCCGACCATGATCGGCTCATGCTTGCGGGCTTCGCGATAGACCGCGTGAGGGTCTTCGGTGTCGGTGCCGTAAACGCTGCTGACTGCGGCAAAATCGCGGGAGATTTCGCTGACATCGGAGGACGTGCCGGTCATTGCATCAAACTCCCTGCGGCAGGCGCACATGCAGCGCCGCCTCACCGATGGACGTCGGTCCGAACACCTGCAACCGGCGCCCCTCGATGGCCCCCAGCAGCGTCAGCAAGGCGGCATCCTGTTCGGGACCGGCGGCCAGAACGAAAGCTTCCAGCGCCGCTTCGGCTGCGGGCCAATCAGCAAAGTCCTGCTTCAGGAATGCGCTCACATCGGCAATGTTCTGTGCCACCATCGCAGCGCCATAGGCATCGGCGCGGGCGACCCATTCGATCAATTCCGCCGCCTGCCCCTTCTGTCCCTCAGCAACCGCATCCTTTGGCGCAATGCCCGAAAGCGTGTCGGTCAGCTTGCGAATCAAGGTCGCATTGTCGCCGGTCCGCTCCACCAGCGGCGGCAGTTCGGGCAACGGAACCCCGGTCAGCTTTGAAAGCGCCAGCAGGATCGAGCGGCGCAGCGCCAGATCGAACTGGAGATAGACCGAATGCGGATCGGCAGGGCGCGGATCGGCGACCGTGCCGGTGAACTGCATCGTGCCCAGCAGCGAAAATTGCAGCACATGGAACAGGACCGCATCATGGTCGACCGGCTCGCCGCTGGCCTCGGCGTAATAGCCGAACAACTCGGCCATCGATGCGCCCATCGGCTCAATCGTGTTGCGCATGCCCATCGTCGCCAGATCGACCATCGGATCGCCGATCATGCTGAATTCGAAATCGTACAACTGCGTCATGCGCTGGTCGTGGACAAGGAACTGCCCGGAATCGAACTGGATGAAGGCGGCGCGGGTGCGATGCTTCGGCACATTGCGGCGGATCCACTGGATCACGAATTCCAGCAGTGGCTCTGGCCGCTTCTTGGTGCGCAGATACTGCGGCATGTAGGTGTTGAGGCCAACCAGCGCGACCTCTTCGGCACCCTGCGGCACCTGCATGTCCGCCACCTCGGCGAACGCCTCCACCGGCAGCGCGTGCATCGCGGCCACCGCCGTCATGTATTCGCGGCCCACCGCGCTCTGTTGTTCCGGCGTCAGGCCCGAAAGATCGCGTGTGCCCTTGATCGATTCCATCACGATGCACGGCGGCTCGGCCAGATAGCCGTAGACTTCGGGCACTGGAATGCCCTGGGTGTGCAGTACGCGGATGATATCCGCCTCGCGCTTCAGGTCGGGAAAGATCGCCACGTCACCCGTGCGATCGCCGCGCAAATGCAGTTCCACGATCCTGCCGTCCACCTCGACATCGGCAAACCATGCCGGACGCCAGCGTACCTGCTGTTCCATCCGCACGATCTTGCCGCCCATCGTCGCTTCGACGAAATCGCGGATGCGCTGCACAGCGGCATCGTCATATTCAGGGACGCCGGTCGTCTCAGCCATTACGCGGCCCCACCGGCAGCAGGAGCGAACGCCGCAGCGGCCGCGCGGGTGTCCATGTATTCCTTGCCCGAAACGATCAGACCATCACGCACGATCAGCAGGTTGTGATATTCGTTGCGGTAGACGGTGTTGGGGAAGGTCATCTCCCCGCGCACTTCCACCGCCACCCGGTCACCCTCGGCAGTGATGCCGACGATATCGGCAACGCGCCTGTTGGCGGTCAGCAATCCGTCGCGCACACTGTCGATGAACGCCTGCCGCGTCATGTCACCGTGCCCCAGAATCCACCAGGTGCAATCGGGGTGCTGCAAGGCCTCGACCGTGGCGATATCGCCATCGACCACGGCCTGCATATAGCGGCGCGCCACCGCCTTGTTCGCTTCGACGTCAGTCATTCTCAGGCTTTCCCATTTCCGTAGAACAGGTCGGCGATGCCGGCCGTGTAGTAGGCGATCTTGTCCGGTTCCAGCCCGTAATGCGGGATCACCGGGGTGCAGGCGTCGGCATGTTCGACGCGTTCGTGGAAGCGACGCAGCACTTCATCCTTGGGGCCGACCAGCGCGATGCTTTCGACCATCTCGTCAGAACAGGCTGCAACCATTCCGGCCAGATCGCCAGTGGCAAAGCAGGCCTGCAAGGCGCGGGCGGAATCACCCATGCCGATGCCGTCGAAATAGCGCAGGTATTGCGGTGACTGGCTGTAGAATGCGATATTGGCGCGCGCATCGTTGATCGCTTCCCGCTTGTCCGGGTTTACCGCCACGAACATTTGCAGGTTCACCGTCACCGCGCTGCGCGGACGGCCTGCCTTGTCCAGCCCGCGCTTCAGCGCAGGCGTTGCCACATCGCGGATCCACTGCGCGTTCCACAGTGGATGGCCCAGCAGTCCGTCGGTGATCTCGCCCGCCATTTCGCAGGCGTTCTGGAACACGGCGGGCAGGAAGATGGGGATCTCGGTTCGCACCGGGGGCGCAAGGGTGCGGAAATGGGTGAGGTCCAGCTTGTGGTATTCCCCCTCCAGCACGCCCAGTTCGCCAGTATGCCCCTTGGCCACGATGGCACGGATCAGGCCGATCACTTCGCGCATATGCGACAGCGGCTTGCCATATGTCGATCCGAACGCGCCTTCGGTCAGGCTCTGCGCGCTGGAGCCAAGCCCCAGAACCGCGCGGCCGCCGCTGATGAGGTCCATATCCATGATATTGCACGCCGTTTCCAGCGGGCTGCGCACGAAGGCCAGCGCGATGCCGGTGCCAAGCTTCAGCTTCTCGCTGACCGCAGCAGCGGCAGACAGTGGCAGGAACGGCGCGCCGAAGGTCTGCGAAGCCCAGATGCCATCCAACCCGGCGGATTCATAGCGCTCGACCGCAGACACCAGTTGCTTGGCGGGCAGCGGCGGCAGTTGCGCCCATATGTGTTCACTTGCAGTCATGCCTTGGCCCCATTTCTAGACGTTATAAAGTTCGTCAATTTTCAGATCCTTGGCAGCAACGCAGAACCGTTCGAGCGAGGGCAGCGTAGCTTCCTTTGGGTTGATGTTGGACTGCCACGAAACCAGCCCCCACACGATCCAGCGGCGATATTCGGTCCACGCCGTATCGAAATCGATTACGATGCCGTGCTGCGCCAGCACCGAAAGATAGTGCTTCAACAGATCGCGCTCGCCTGCCCGGCGGTCGGCAATCGTGATCGAACCTGCCGCGAAATAGCTGTAATCGCGCCACGGATGGCCCTTGCGCACGATCTGCCAATCCAGGAACAGCCGCCCGCCATCGCCCAGACCATAACTGTTGCCGAGATGCGCATCGCCGTGGACCAGACACAACGGCGAGGTATCGGCCATATCGTGCGCACAAAGTTGCAACCACGCGTCGCGCAGCTTCTGCGGATCATTGGCAAACCACGCAGGGAACATCGCCACCCGTTCGGGCAGGCGGTTCACCTTGTCGTAGTGGTCGGCCATCATCGCCCAGTAATCATCGCCCGCATGATCGGGCGCCATTGCGCGCTGAAGCCAGCCCGCCGCGTCCAGCCGGGGATCAGCCCATGTGCTGGCATGAAGCGTGGCCAGCGCGGCCACCCCGCGCATCGCCTGATCAATGGTGATCGGCTCAGCCGAAGTGCCGAATTTGCCGTCCCATCCCTCCATATCCTCCAGCACCAGCAAGCCCTGCTTGCCATCTGCGTCGTCGTCCCAGTCGGCATAGAAGCAGTGCGGCGCGGGCAATTGCAGCCCTTCGCACAAGTCCTTGTAGAACCGCGCCTCGTTGACATTGGCCTCGCCGCTCAAGGGACTGCCCGACCAGTTCGATTTGAGGCACAGCCGCCCCGGCAACACCGCCGGATCGGATCCGGTCACGGCAACGCGCACTTTGGTCGTGTGGCCCTGAATGATCTCCACCACTTCCATCGCGGTGATCGCGATGCCGGGATAGCAGTGGCGCAGCACACCTTGCAGCCAAGCCGCATCTACCGCCGCAAGATCGGTCGGAAGCCGCTGCTCCCGCGACGGATGACCGCGCGCCGTGGTCAGGCCCACGCTCACCCCTGCTGCCCGGCGGCGTAATCCATCATGTCCATCACATGGGCATGGTGTGCCGACATGCCGCCATCGATCACGATGACCTGCCCGTTGATATAGCGCGATTCCGCCGATCCAAGGAACGCCACCAGCGCAGCGATGTCTGCCGGTTCGCCCAGTTCGCCCATCGGCATGTGCCGGGCGATGATGTCGAATTCCTTGCCCGCCACCTTGCGCGAATGCGGCGTCACGATCGGGCCGGGCGCAATCGCGTTGCAGCGGATTTTCTGCCCGCCGTGCTGGGTCGCCATATAGCGCGTCATCGAAATGACTGCCGCCTTCGATGTGCCATAGGCAATGCGCGCGGAATCACCCAGCATCCCGGAACCCGACGCAAGGTTGACGATCGCACCGCCGCCTGCCGCCGCGATGTGCGGTATCGCGTGACGGCAGCAATAGAGATAGCCGGTGGCGTTGATATGCAGCGTACGCTCCCACACGTCATTGGGAATGGTCACGGCGTTGGTATCGCCCATCATCGTGGCCATGTCGGTCAGCGCGGCATTGTTGACCAACACGTCGAGCCGCCCGAACGCGGCAATAGTGCCATCCACAGCAGCCTTGACCGCATCTTCGTCGCCAATATCCAGCGCAAAGCCGATAGCCTTGTCGCCATAGGCCGCGGCAACTTCTTGCGCCGCCTCGCCAAAAATGTCGGTCACGGCAACGCGCGCGCCTTCATCAATCAATCGCTGGGCCACGGCCTTGCCGATGCCGCCAGCGCCGCCCGTCACAAAGGCAACCTTTCCGTCAAACCTGTTCATGCGTGTTGATCCTCTTCCATGGCGGACGCCCGGCGATTTTCTCCGCCGTTGCCGTCCCGAATTTTGCTAAAATCAGACCTTGGGCATGATCTCTTCGGCCACCCAGCGCAGCCGCTCGATATATTCCGACTTGTCGGTAATACCCGGCGGCAGCGGCACGATCGTTTCGGTGATGCCCAGTTCCTTCAGCCAGCCGATCTGGTCGATGATCTTCTGCGCATCGCGGGTTCCGGGCGCGCGCGGATCGTCCATCACTTCGTGATGTGCGCCCACATTCAGCATTTCGAGCGCGAAGAACACCTCGATCGGGCGGCCATCGTATTCGGGCTGCGACTTGATCAGGTCGATGCAGGCGGGGAAGGTTTCGGGCGGGGTGCGGAATGGCGACCAGCCATCGCCGAACTTTGCCACGCGCTTCAGCACCGGCTCGGCATCGCCGCCCAGCCAGATCGGGATGCGCGGCTTCTGGATCGGCTTCGGCTCGAACCCGGCATTCTTGAAGTTGACAAATTCACCCTCGAAGCACGGATTGTCGGACGTCCACAGCTCGATCATCGCGGCCAGATATTCGTCCGCCATGCGCCCGCGCTTGTGGAAATCCACGCCGAGCATGTCGAACTCTTCCTTCAGCCAGCCCACGCCGAACAGCGCTTCGGCACGGCCCCCGGTCAGCCAGTCGAGCGTCGACCATGCCTTGGCCTGCACGATCGGGCTTTGCAGCGGCAGGATTGAAACCGACGAAGACAGCCGCAGGTTCTTGGTGCGCCCGCCGAGATAGCCCAAGGCCACCACGACGTGGAAATAATGATAGCCCGAAAGGTCATAATGTTCAGGCGGGATCACGAAATGTTCGCCCAGCATGCACTTGTTGAAGCCCAGTGCATCGCCCTCGGCAATCAGATCGCCAATGTCCGACCCGGACAGCGCAAACTCCCACGGCTGCACCATCGCCTTGACGTGCATGGAATTGGGAACGCCCATGTTGAGCTTCATCGTCTGTCCTCCGCCGGTTCTCGCGCAGCCCTCACGGAGCCTGCGCTGATTACGGACGGATCATGCGCAGAGGCGCCCTGCTCACCACCTTCCCAAAGGAAGGGCACTTCGCGCTGCGGCAATATCGTCTGCCGTATCAATGTCGATCGCCAGTCCCTCGCGCCGCAGGACCGCCGCATTGGGCAAGCGCTCAAGATGCCGGGCCAGACTGTCTGGTCCGAACGCAAAGCCGACGCAGGTCGCCTCACGCATGGCCAGCGCATTGGTGCCCGTGCCATGCCGGTCAGTGGCAATTGCCGCACCCGTCGCTTCTGCTGCCGCAAGCAGGGCGGCCACATCGTCGGTCCCGATCAACGGCAAGTCGGCATGGACGATCAGCATGGGCAAGCCCGCCAGCGCGGTGCAAACCCGGTCCAGTTCGGCGTTCAAACCCTGGCCGTGGTCGGGCTGCCACACCGTGCCGGGAATATCCCCCGATGCGGGCGAAAGAACGCGAATCGAAGCGATGGCAGCAACGCCCGCCAGCGTGGCGATCACGTGATCCGCCATGCCTTCAGCCAGCGCTGCCTTTTCCCTGCCATCCAACGCGCCTGCAAGCCGCGTCTTGCGATCCGCCGCCGCTTTCAGCGGGACGATGGCGGTCCAGTTCATCGGCCTGCGATGCTGGCGGCAAGGTCCAGCGCCGCCTGCGCCACGCGGGCCTTGTCATCATCGTCGCGCATCAGCGTATCGGTCCGGGCAATCGCGATGCCGGCGGGCGCATCGTCGTCATCGTGGATCACCAGCCCATCGATAAAATCGGCGTAGTGCGCGGCGATGGAAGCATTGGCCAACCGGATGCCCAGTTCTTCCATCAGCTTGGCCGTCGGCCCTTTCACCGCCTTGCCGCCGATGATCGGAGATACCGCTACCACCGCCGCCGCCGTTTGCGCCAAGGCGCTGCGAATGCCGGGCACGGCCAGCAGCGGATCGATGCTCAGGAACGGATTGGAAGGCGCCACCACCACGGCATCTGCACTGGCAATGGCTGCTATCACATCCGGCGCGGGGCGGGCGGCTTCCGCCCCATCAAACCGGATACGGCTCACTTTGGGCACACAACGTCGCGCCACGAAATAGTGCTGAAAATCCAGCAAGCCCTCATCCGTCTCAAGCTGCGTGGCAATGCTGTCGTTCGACATTGGCAGGATCGTGGCCCCAATGCCCATGGCCCTTGCAAAATCGGCGGTGATTGCGTCCAGCCCCTCGCCCATGGTCAGCCGCGCGGTGCGCAACACGTGCAGAGCAAGATCGCGGTCGCCCAGCTGGAACCAGTCCGGCCCGCCCATGTCTCGCAACGATTCCAGGAAGTTCCAGCTTTCATCGGCCCGACCCCAGCCCAGTTCCCGGTTGGACTTGCCCGAAAGCGTGTAAAGCAGCGTGTCGATGTCCGGCGAAACGTGCAGCCCCAGATGGCGGAAATCATCGCCGGTATTGACGATGGCGGTCACGTCGGCGGCGGGCAACACGCGCAGCAGCCCCAGCACCAGCTTGGCCCCGCCCACGCCGCCGGTCAGCACGGTGACTTTCACTGGAACAAGTCTTCGGCCAGGGACCGCGTCAGATCGGATGCAGGCCGCGCCGCGCCAGCCACGGCATAGCCGCGCACGATCACCGCAGGAATACCTTCCCCGCCCTCGCCCATCGCCAGCGCTGCCGCGCTGGCCAGCAGGTCGGCCACCGCAATCTGCGTCACTTCCAGCTTGCGCCCGTCCCGGTCAAGCAGCCCGCGCCGGTCATCGATGGCGGGAAGCCCTGCGGCTCCGATGCCGACTGCCACCACGCCCATGCGCCACGGCCTGCCAAAACTGTCGGATATGACAACCGGGCAGCCCAATGCGTCCGAAATTCGCGCCGCCGAAGCATCAGGATCGACCGGCAGCAGCAGCGCCCGCTCGTCGTCCCCCGCGCCGATGTTCGACCGGTCGATGCCCGCATTGGCCATGACCAGCCCCAGCTTGTGCCGCACGATCAGCACGTTGGGCACCGCGCGCACAACGTCGGTGGATTCCTGCAAAACCAGTTCCACCAGCCGCGCATCCTTGCGGGTCACTTCGGCCAGCCGCAGTGCCTCAGCCCCCGGCACCACATCGGCCAACGCGACCGACCGCCCTTCCGCTTTCGACACGATCTTTTGCGTAACGACCAGCACATCGCCATCGCCCAGTCGGGTCCCGGCGCTCGCCACCGCATGGGCAAGCGTCACGGGCAGGTCTTCACCTGCCCGCACTTCGCCGATTGCCGAAAGGGAAATGATCTCGATACCAGGCACTTCGGTCGCGTTCCTCAGGACTTTCCGTCAGGCGTTCAATCCGCCGGAGGAATCAACTCTCCTGTGATGCGAATGCCTGCGCCGTCAACCTTGTAGGTCTTGTTCATGAAGATCAGGATGGAGGTCATCGCCTCAGCCGCAGCGGAATTGACCAGCGCGCCTGCGTGAAGGCCGCGCAGGCCCATTGCATCGGCCAGTGCCACGACTTCGGCGCGCGCCGCCTTGTCATCGCCGAACACCAGCACATCGCAGCCCACATCGATGTCCTGCGCCAGCTTGTGCGCAGCCACGTTGTGAAAACCCGAAACCATCGTCACGCCTTCGCCCAGCAGGCCCTGCGCGCGCGCGGCAGCCGATCCTTCGGCGGGCAATTGTACGCGCATCACCTTGGGCGGCACCAGCGGCACCGTGGTATCCACCACGATCTTGCCCACCACATGCGGCTTGATATCGGCCAGCGTCGCTTCCTGCGCCGAAAACGGCACGGTCACGATGATGAGATCGGCCTGCGCCGCTGCATCGGCATTGGCCATGCCGACAAGGCCGTGGCCCAGTTCAGCCGCCTTTTCCTGCGCCGCTTCGGCCTTGCGCGATCCGATCAGGACCGTGCGGCCCGCGCGCGCCAGACGCCACGCAATCGCAGCGCCCAAGTTGCCGGTGCCGCCGATAACGCCAATGACCTGCCCGCTCATGCCGCACCTGCCGCAGCGTGGGCCATGAAGCGCTGCATGTCGGCATAGACGCCCGAATGCGCGGTGAAACCGCCATCGGCGACGATCGACGCGCCGGTGATGTAGCGCGACTGGTCGGACGCCAGGAACGCCGCCACTTCGGCAATATCATCAGGCGAGCCAAGGAACGGCACGAGATTGTGTTCCTTCATCAGCGCCTGCGCTTCGGGCGGCAGGTTTTCGTCCAATGCCTCGGTCATCACCAGACCCACCACGATCACGTTCGCGCGGATGTTCTGCTTGCCATATTGCGTGGCGACATAGCGCGACAGGCCGAGCAGCCCTGCCTTGGTGGTGCCATAGGCGGGATAATCAAGATCGCCCGCCAGCCCCTTGCCGGACCCGGTGAAAATGATCGATCCTGCACCCTGCTTCTGCATGTGCGGGATCGCGTGCTTGGCCGCCAGCATCGAACCGGTCAGGTTCGTAGCGAAAGCCTTGTTCCAGAATTCCACGGTCATGTCGGTGATCGCGGCATCTTCGAACATCGCGCCGGTCTGCGCGGCGTTGCTGTGCAGGATATCCAGCTGGCCGAAGCGTTCCACCGTGCGCGCAATGCCCGCGGCAATCGAATCTTCGCTGGTCACGTCCATCCCGATGGCAAGGCCTTCGCTGCCCTGCGCTTCGATTTCGGCGACAACATCTGCCAGCTTCGATTCGGTCCGCCCGGTGATCGCCACTTTGGCGCCGCGCGCGGCAAACATCTTGGCAGTTGCCCGGCCAATACCGCTGCCGCCGCCCGTGATAATCGCAACCTTGCCTTCAAGCGGCCGGCTCAAATTCGTCATTTCATCACTCCGTCATGGCCGGACTCTGGTCCGGCACCCATTCATACAGTGTCGTGCGCTGCTGCGCCGGTCGCCCTGCGCTTTTTGCCAGTGCGATCATTTCAGGCGGGCCGAATTCCTGCCCGTTCACACCGCCAGCGGCGCGCGTGATCGATTCATCCATCAATGTGCCGCCAAGGTCGTTGGCCCCTGCCGCCAGCACCGCCGCCGCCGCCTCCGGCCCCAGTTTGACCCACGAGACCTGGATATTCGTCAGCACCGGATGCAGCACGATCCGCGCGATGGCGTGCATCAACACCGCCTCGCGATAGCTCGGCCCGGAGCGCGCCAAGCCCTTGCGCCAGATCGGCGCTTCCATGTGAACGAACGGCAGCGGTACGAATTCGGTGAAGCCGCCGGTTTCTTCCTGAAGGCTGCGCACTTGCGCCAGATGGCGCGCCCAGTGGCGATATTGCTCGACATGGCCGAACATGATCGTAGCCGTGGTGCGCAGGCCGACGCTGTGCGCCGCGCGCATCACTTCGAGCCATTCGTGCGCGGTGACCTTGTCCGGGCACAGGATGTCGCGCACTTCGGGATCGAGGATTTCCGCCGCCGTGCCTGGCAGTGTCGCAAGGCCTGCATGCTTCAGCCGCGTCAGGAAATCTTCCAGCGAAAGCCCCAGCGTCCGCGCGCCGTGCATCACTTCAAGCGGCGAAAACGCATGGACATGAATGCCGGGCGCAGCCGCTTTCACCGCCGCCACGATATCGAGGTAGGTGTTGCCGTCGTAATCGGGGTGGATGCCGCCCTGCAGGCACACCTCGGTCGCCCCGCGCTCGACCGCTTCGGCCGCACGCCGCCCGATCTCGGCAAAATCGAGCCTGTAGGCAGGCCCGCGCATCGCCTTGGTGCTGCCCTTGGAAAAGGCGCAGAAGCCGCAGCGATAAAGACAGATGTTGGTATAATTGATGTTGCGGTTGACCGCGTATGTCACCGTCTCACCGACAACTTCGGCGCGCAACGCATCTGCCTGCGCGCAAACCGCTTCGAAGTCGTCGCCATCGGCAGTGAACAGTCTGGCAATCGCCGCCTCGTCCAAGCGCTCGCCATCGCGCGCACGTTCAAGAATGTGGGCAATTGCAGCCGTGGCGGGCGCAGGGGCCAGTTCAGGCACGGCATCGCCATGGCCCACCGCCCAGTCGCTGTCCTTGGGCAATCCGCGCCCATCCACTGCGCGCAGCACCGCAGGCGCCATGCGCGGATCGCACCACCGCGTCGCTTGCTGCGCATGGCGCGGCCCGATCGCCAGACGCTGGCGCAAGGCCCGGCCTGCATCGGCGGTAGCATCGGCCAGCACTTCGAGATGCGGCCACGGCGCTTCGGGATTGACGTGATCGGGCGTCAGCGGAGAGACCCCGCCCCAGTCGTTTACCCCTGCGCGGATAAGATCGCCAAGCGCTGATCGGTCATGCAGGTTGGGCGGCGCCTGAATGGTCATTTCCGGCCCAAGAATCAAACGCGCCGCCGCGATTGTCCAAAGGTGATCTTCCAGCGTCGGTTCCGCCCGGTCGGCCATCTTCGTGCCCGGCTTTGCACGGAAGTTCTGGATGATCACTTCCTGGATGTGACCGTATTTGTCGTTCAGATCGCGGATCGCCAGCAGCGCTTCGATCCGCTCCAATCGCGTTTCGCCAATGCCGATCAGCAACCCGGTCGTGAACGGAACCCCGGACTCGCCCGCCGCGGCGATGGAGGCCAGCCTCCGTGCAGGCTCCTTGTCGGGGGACCCGTGATGGGCCTCGCCCTTTTCACAGAGCCGGTCAGACGCGGATTCGAGCATGATCCCCATCGAGGCTGAATGGGGCCGCAATGCGGCATAGTCCGCCGCGTCCATCAGGCCGGGATTGAGGTGCGGCAGCAGGCCCGTCTGCTCGAACACCAGCGCGGCCACTTCGGCAAGGTACGAAAGCGTCGTTTCATGGCCCAGTTCCGCCAGTGCCTCGCGCGCGGCCGAATAGCGCGCTTCGGGGCGGTCGCCCAATGTGAACAGCGCTTCGCGACAGCCCATCGCAGCCCCGGCCCGCGCGATTGCCAGCACCGCATCGCGATCAAGATAGGCTTCCCCCGCCCGCGCCGGCGTCTGCGCGAATGTGCAGTAATGGCATACATCGCGGCACAGTTTCGTCAGCGGAATGAAGACTTTGCGGGAATAGGTCACGAGCGCACCATGCCCGGCGAGCGTCAGCGCCTCTGCCGCGTGCATCATGTCTGACAAATGCATGGTGGCAAATGCATGGCTGATTTCGCCTGCGCTGGCGCGGCGACTTTCCCAAATGCCCATCGTCATACTCTCCGTTGTGGCGCAGTGTTGGAAGGCTTGCCCGGCACCGAGACAGCGATAAGCATGGACGCGATAGAATGCACCGGCGGGTTACCCCACGGACCGCATATGCCAGGCTTCATTGACTCCATTCCTGCATTTCGCATTTCCACAACGCGTCGACATCCACTCGATGCAGGCTTGAGGGATTGAGTCCATCCCCTGACCCGCCAAAGGATAGGTCGCGACCTCGTGCAGATCGCATTGCCTTCAATGCCATACGCCCGCCTTCCGGCAATGCCCCGCCGTCTGCACAAAGCGCTCGGTTCACCCCGGTGCCCTATGGAATGGGATTGACCGTGCGAAGAATGCCGGTCTCGACAAAACTGCTGGACGCTCCGGCATCAATCAACCGTCCCACATTCCTGACAAGCAGGCTAGGCAGCGCCAACTTAGCTACTTTCACCGTAGTTTGTAAGCCAACGGTCGATAAGCGACGAGAGCGCATTGGGAAAGCAAAAGGGGATATGATGGCCGGTTACGTCGATAGAGCGGGGCTGCAAGTTGCGACGGAACTCGCCGAGTTTCTGGAAAACCGCGCGTTACCGGACAGCGGCGTTGCTGCATCTGATTTCTGGCAGGGCATGGCAGGCGTTCTGGCAGGTTTCACTCCGCGCAACAGAGCTTTGCTGGCAAAGCGTGATACGTTGCAATCGGCCATCGACAACTGGCACAAGGCCCACGCAGGGCAGCCGCTGAACCTGCCCGCATACAAGGCGTTTCTGTCCGAACTTGGCTATCTGGTGCCAGAACCGGCTCCGTTCACGGTATCCCCTGCAAATGTGGACCGCGAACTGGCGGCAGTCGCGGGGCCTCAACTGGTGGTGCCGGTGCTGAACGCCCGCTTCCTGCTCAATGCCGCAAACGCGCGCTGGGGCAGCCTTTACGATGCGCTTTACGGCACCGATGCGATTCCGGGCGCGGCCACCGGCAAGGCATACGATGCCGTGCGGGGCGCGCAGGTCATCGCTTGGGCCAAGGCATTCCTTGACGAAGCGGCCCCGCTCGCTTCGGGCAGCTGGGCCGACTGGACCGGCGGCGTTCCGATGCTGGCGGACCCGGCGCAGCTTGTGGGCCGCGCCGGCAACAACCTGCTGTTGCGCCACAACGGACTGCATATCGAAATAGTGATCGACCGCGCCCATGCCATCGGCAAGGACGATCCGGCGGGCATGGCCGATGTGCTTATGGAAGCCGCCGTCACCACCATCTGCGATTTCGAGGATTCGGTTGCAGCCGTGGATGCGCAGGACAAGGTTGCGGCCTATTCCAACTGGCTGGGCCTCATGCAGGGCACACTGACGGATACATTCGAAAAGGGCGGGGCGATGATGACCCGCAGCCTGAATCCTGACCGCGCCTATGTGGCGCCCGATGGCACTGCCTTTACCCTGCCGGGCCGTTCGCTTCTGCTGGTGCGCAATGTGGGCCACCTGATGACCAATCCGGCGGTGCTGCTGCCCGATGGCGGTGAAGCGCCCGAAGGCATCCTTGACGCCATCATCACCACCATGATCGCATTGCATGACCTGAACGGCACCGGGCCATTGCGCAACAGCCGCTCAGGATCGGTCTATATCGTCAAGCCCAAGATGCACGGACCGGAAGAGGCAGCCTTGGCCAACGACCTGTTCGATGCGGTGGAAGACATGCTGGGGCTGGAACGCCACACGCTGAAGATCGGCGTAATGGATGAAGAGCGCCGGACGAGCGCGAACCTGGCAGCAACGATCCGTGCGGTGAAAGACCGCATCATGTTCATCAACACCGGTTTCCTTGATCGCACCGGCGACGAGATGCACACCTCGATGCAAGCCGGGCCGATGATGCGCAAGGGCGACATGAAGGCGAGCGCCTGGATTGCGGCTTATGAAGATCGCAACGTGCAGATCGGTCTGGCCTGCGGCCTGTCCGGCAAGGCGCAGATCGGCAAGGGCATGTGGGCCATGCCCGATCGCATGGGCGATATGCTGGTGCAGAAGATCGGCCATCCCAGAACCGGCGCAAACACCGCATGGGTGCCATCGCCCACCGCTGCCGTGCTGCACGCGACGCATTATCACAAGGTCGATGTATTCGCCCGGCAGGAAGAGCGCCGCAGCGAAGACGTGGCAAGTCTGGATGCGCTGCTGACCATACCGGTAGCATTGGGGCATAACTGGTCCGATCAGGAAGTCCGCGATGAAATCGACAACAACGCCCAAGGCATCCTTGGCTATGTGGTGCGCTGGGTCGATGCCGGAATCGGATGTTCGAAGGTGCCGGACATCAATGATGTGGGCCTGATGGAAGATCGCGCCACGCTGCGCATTTCCAGCCAGCACATCGCCAACTGGCTGTTGCACGGCATCGTCACGACTGACCAAGTGGACGAATCCCTGCTGCGCATGGCCGCCAAGGTCGACGCGCAGAACGCTGCCGACCCGGCGTACCTGCCGATAGCGAACGATCCTGAGGGCAGCCTTTCCTTCCAGGCGGCGCGGGCGCTGGTGTTCGACGGCGTGGCCCAACCCAATGGCTATACCGAGCCACTGCTCCACAAGTTCCGCCAGCGGGCAAAAGCGGCGAACTGAGCTTCCCGGAGAGGAATTCGCAAATGTCTATTCTCATGCCTTTGCCCGATGCGGAAACGCTGGCCAAGCGGGACCGGATCGTAGCGGCGATGCGGTCCATCGTGCCGGGCGAAGGCGTGATCGACGATGCGGATTCGTTGCTGCCATGGGAATCCGACGGGCTGACCGCCTATCGCCAGCCGCCCATGCTGGTCGTCCTGCCGGAAACGGTGGAGCAGGTTTCGGCAGTGCTGCGCTGGTGCCATGCTGAAAATGTGAAGGTGGTGCCGCGCGGGTCGGGCACATCGCTGTCCGGCGGAGCGCTGCCGCTGGCTGACGCCGTGCTGCTGGGCATGGGCAAGTTCAAACGCATCGTCGATGTGGATTACGAGGACCGGGTTGCAGTTGTTCAGCCCGGCGTGACGAACCTGGCCATCACGCAGGCGGTGGAGGGGCGCGGGTTCTACTACGCGCCCGATCCATCCAGCCAGATCGCCTGTTCGATCGGCGGCAATGTCGCGGAAAATTCAGGCGGTGTGCACTGTCTCAAATATGGCCTGACCACCAACAACGTGCTCGGCGTTGAACTCGTGCTGATGGACGGTGAAGTGGTCCGGCTGGGCGGACGGCACATGGACACTAGCGGGCTGGACCTGCTTGGCGTGATCGTGGGCTCCGAAGGCTTGCTCGGCGTGGTGACCGAAGTGACGGTGCGCATCCTGCCAAAGCCCGAAACGGCGCGCGCGGTGCTGGTCGGCTTTCCCGATGCGGAAAGCGCAGGGGCCTGCGTGGCACAGGTCATTGCCGAGGGCATTATTCCTGCCGGGATGGAAATGATGGACCGGACCGCCATTCACGCGGCCGAAGCGTTCGTCAACGTCGGTTACCCGCTCGACGTGGGCGCGCTGCTGATCATTGAAGTGGATGGTCCGGGCGCAGAGTGTGACCACCTGATCGGCGAAATCGCCCGGATGGCGGACGATAACGGCGCGGTCACTAACCGCGTGTCGCAGGACGAGGGCGAGCGCATGGCGTTCTGGGCCGGGCGCAAGGCCGCGTTTCCGGCAGTGGGCCGCATCTCGCCGGATTACTATTGCATGGACGGCACCATCCCGCGCCGCCGCCTGCCCGAAGTGCTGCGGCGGATGGAGGAATTGTCGCAAAAATACGGGCTGGGCGTGGCCAATGTCTTTCATGCCGGTGACGGCAATCTCCACCCGCTGATCCTTTATGATGCCAACGCGCCCGGCGAACTCGATCGTGCCGAGGAGTTCGGCAACGACATCCTGCGGCTGTGCGTCGAAGTGGGCGGCGTGCTGACCGGCGAACATGGCGTGGGCATCGAAAAGCGCGACCTCATGCCGGAAATGTTTTCCGAAGCAGACCTGAAGCAGCAGCAGCGTGTGAAGTGCGCCTTCGATCCGGGCCTGCTGCTCAATCCCGGCAAAGTGTTCCCGACGCTGCACCGCTGCGCAGAACTGGGCCGGATGCACGTGCACCACGGCGCCCTGCCCTTTCCCGATCTGCCGAGGTTCTGATGACCATTCTGGAACCCCGCGATACGCTGGACCTGTGCCAGATTGTGGCCGATGCAGGGGCGTGTGGCACAAAGCTGGAACTGCGCGGCGGCGGTACGCGCGCCGGGATCGGTGCACCGCGCGACGCCACTGTCGTTTCATTGCGGTCAATTCAGGGCGTGGTCGATTACGATCCCGCCGAACTTGTGCTGACCGTTCGGCCCGGCACGCCACTGTCCGATGTGCAAGCGCTTGTCGCAAATGAAGGACAGATGCTGGCATTCGAGCCGTGGGGTGAGGCTGGCGCCACCATCGGCGGGACCGTGGCAGCAGGCGTCGCGGGTTCACGGCGAGTTACCGCTGGCAGCGCGCGCGATCACCTGCTGGGCCTGACCGCCGTTTCGGGACGGGGCGAGATGTTCGTCGCGGGGGCCAAAGTGGTCAAGAATGTCACCGGATATGATCTGCCCAAGCTTATGGCCGGCTCATGGGGCCGCCTTGGCGGCATGACCGAACTTACGCTGAAGGTACTGCCGCGTCCGCGCATGACCATAACCCTGATGGCGCAAGGCCTGTCTCCTCGCGCGGCGCATGCGGCAATGTCATGCGCGCTGGGCAGCAATGCGGATGTATCAGCCGCTGCGCACCTCGCGCGCGGGATCACGCTGCTGCGCGTTGCCGGTTTTGCCCCATCGGTTGCGGCGCGGTGCCTGGCACTTCCGGCCCTGCTGCGCGATCACTGCGCCTTGCAGCAGCTTGATGAAGCAGACGCCGCACCGCTTTGGGCCGAAGCGATGACCGGTGCGCAGCTTTCCGGCGCGGTCCGCTGGCGCGTTCACCTGCCGCCGCGCCATGCGCCCGACTTGCTCGAAGCCCTTGCCCCCTTGGGCATTGACTGGGCGATGGACTGGGGGGGTGGACAATTGTGGATTGCACTTGATGATGCAGGAACAATAGTGCGCGAAGCTGCCGCAAAATTCGGCGGGGAAGCCACGCTGATTGTCGCAGATGCCGGCATGCGCGCGGAAATTCCTGCATTTCATCCACGCGCACCCGGCGTTGCCGGGCTGGAGCAGCGTGTGCGACGCGCGTTCGATCCCATGGGCGTCTTCGCTACCGGCCGTTTTTCGGAGGATGCGCATGCAGACCCGCTTCCCGCCTGAGGCCCTGACCAATCCGGCGATGCGCGCCTCGGAAGAAGTGATCCGCAAATGCGTGCATTGCGGATTCTGCACCGCCACCTGCCCCACTTACGTGCTGCTGGGCGACGAGTTGGATAGCCCGCGCGGGCGCATCTACCTGATGAAGGACATGCTTGAGAACGACCGCGAACCGAGCGCGGAAGTGGTCAAGCATCTCGATCGCTGCCTGTCGTGCTTGTCGTGCATGTCCACCTGTCCTTCGGGCGTAAATTACATGCATCTGGTGGATCATGCCCGCGCGCATATCGAAGAGCGATACAAGCGCCCGGCGTCGGAGCGCTTCTTCCGCAACGTGCTGGCATTCGTCCTGTCCCATCCCGGCCGCTTCCGCTTGGCCCTGACCTTTGCACCACTGGGCCGCCCATTCCTGCCACTGCTCCGTCGCGTGGCAGCGCTGCGCCCGCTTGCGGCAATGCTGGAACTGGCACCGTCGCGCATTCCCGCACCGACTCTGGCCCAATCGACCCGCGTATCGCAGCGCAAGGGCCGTGTTGCCTTGTTGCAGGGCTGCGCCGAGCCGGTGCTGCGCCCCCAGTTTCGCGAAGCCGCCGTGCGGTTGCTCAATCGCTGTGGCTATGACGTGATCTTTGCGCCGGACGAGGGCTGCTGCGGCGCGCTCGTCCATCACATGGGCCGCGAGCATGATTCACACAACGCCGCGCGCCGCAATATCGATGCGTGGATGCGCGAAATCGAAGGCGAAGGCCTTGACGCGATCATCGTAACCGCATCGGGCTGCGGCACCACGATCAAGGACTACGGGTTCATGCTGCGGTCCGATCCCGCCTATGCGGAAAAGGCCGCGCGGGTCAGTGCAATGGCTATGGACGTAAGTGAGTACCTCGCGCGGATCGAACTTCCGAACGGTCAAGACCGCGGGTTAACTGTGGCCTATCACCCGGCCTGTTCGTTGCAGCATGGGCAAAAGGTGACAGAAGCACCAAAACGCTTGTTGGCGCAGGCCGGTTATACGGTCAGAACCCCGGCCGAAGCGCATTTGTGCTGCGGTTCGGCAGGCACATACAACATTCTGCAACCGGCAATTGCCGACCAGCTTGGCCAGCGCAAGGCAGGCAATATCGAACGCCTTGATGCCGATGTTGTCGCCACCGGGAATATCGGCTGCGCCACCCAGATCGCCCGTTTCTCCGGCCTTCCGGTGGTCCATACGGTGGAACTGCTCGATTGGGCCACTGGTGGGCCTGCCCCGGCCGCGCTCAACCATCTTTCCCAGGAGTAACGACAATGATCCAACGCAGTATCTCGCTCGAACAGGCGCAAACCATCGTGGCGGCCGCCCTGAAGGAGGGCCGCAAGCTCGCCCTGAAGCCGCTCACCGTGGTCGTGCTCGATCCGGGCGGGCACATGATCGCTTTGGCGCGGGAAGACAATTCATCGAACCTTCGCCCGCAGATCGCCACCGCAAAGGCATCGGGTGCGCTGGCGCTGGGCATATCTTCGCGCACGATTGCGGAAATGGCGATCGAACGCCCCACCTTCATCACGGCCGCGGCAGGTCTCAACCCCGCAGGGATCGTCCCTGCCGCAGGGGGGATTCTGTTGCGCAACACCGATGGCGCCGTGATGGGTGCGGTTGGCGTTACCGGCGATACCAGCGACAATGATGAAATCTGCGCGCTCGCGGGTGCTGCTGCTGTCGGCTTGACCGGTTGAAGGGGCAAACGGTGTACGGATTATTATCGATTAATCCGGCCCGCATTTGCACCATGAAGCCTGACCGGGAATAGGCCACCCCCCTCCAGGCATCCATTCGAACTCTTCACGGGGCCAGCGCAAGTTGGCCCTTTTTTGTTTTGCCGAGGCTGGCAGGAGGTTTGCCTTGAACGATGGCGCACGGGCGGGCTGATCTCCCGTATGCCGTCGGCGATCCATGGCTTTCTGAACGGTGCGTGGCTCACTCAACGCGGCAAACCACCCCGGTATGTAAAAGCAGACCAATCGTGCGGTAGGTTATGCAAGAGGCAGAGAAAGGCAGCTTTCCCTGAAACAGGCCGCACGAACGCAGCCCAACACGAAAACCCGATGCCCTGCCGAAAGCCGACTGATGAGGGCGCAACCGGACCGCAAGACCTGGAGGATATGAAAGAATGGCAACCGTGGCGGAACCTGACATCTCGAAGCTGGATGCAGAAACATTGCTGAACCAGTACCCCTTGCCCGAATACTTGCGCGAAAACGTGCGGCCAGGGCTGGAAATGCTGCTGCGGTCCGGCGCGGAAATGGACGATCTCAACGCCAACGGCCGCGCCCGTCTGCTGTTTCAGATCCATGACGATCTTGGCAGGCTGAAACAGATTGCCGATGACCGCGCGCGCCATCCTGAAATAGCCGAAGTGGAAATCCGCGAACCTTTGTTCATTGTTGGCTTGCCACGCTGTGGCACCAGCGTTCTTCACGCCTTGCTGAACGAAGATCCGAACGTCCGCGCGCCGCTCCAGTGGGAAATCGCCTATCCATCGCCACCGCCAGAACGGGCAACCGAACTGACTGATCCTCGCATCGCCAAATACGATACCTATTTGTGGGAACATTTCGGTGGCGATCCGAAGGAACTGCTCAAGGGCCATCCACTGGGCGCGATGATCCCGCAGGAATGCGGATCGTTCATGACCAGCTCTTTTCAGAGCAGCAATTACTGCATGTTGCAGCGCCTTCCACGTTTTTACGAATGGTTCCAGGGCGTTGACGCGACATTCCGATACGAGGTTCACAAAATGTGGCTCCAGCAATTGAGCTGGAAGAACCCGCGCAAGCACTGGGTGCTGAAGATTCAGGAACATATGTACAAGATGCGCGAACTGCGCACCGTGTACCCGGATGCGATCTTCATTCAGCCACACCGGGACCCCACGCAGGTCATCGCGTCGATCTCCCAGCTCATGTACGTCATACGCTCTCCGGCCTATGACGAACCCGGCAAGGAAAAGATCGGGCAGGAGTTTCTGAATCTGTGGTCAGACGGGATCGAGGCGATGATGGACTATCGCGCGAAAACGCCAGACCTGCCCATCCACGATATGCGCTTCAAGGATCTTATCGCAGAACCTGTCGGAACGATCCGCAAAGCCTATGCCCAATTCGGCCGGGAACTGAGCGACGAGGGCGCCCGAAACGTCCTTCAGTGGCTGGCCGAAAACCCGTCCGACAAGCATGGCAAGCGCAGTTACAGCCTTGAGGAGTTCGGTCTCGACGAACAAACCGTTCGCACCCGCTTCGCGCGCTATACAGAGACCTACCATGACTTCATCTGACACAGGCATCCTGCCGCAGTGGTCCGATTATCTTGATCTGCTGGCAAAAGCCGACAAGGTGCTTGATCTGCTGGCCGACCCTTCGGATCCGCAAGCACGGCAGGAAGCCTACCGGCTGATGTTCATGGCCCTGGCGGCCGGATTTCAAAGCACCTTCGTCGATCCAGACCACCCGGAATTCGTCTGCTCGGTCAGCAACGTCATGAACAGCGTCGGGGTCAATCCCGATTTCATCTACGGCTCGGCATCGATCCGGGGGGATGGCGCCTATCGTCTCAGCGGCAAGCGCGGCACCGGTGTCTTCGTTCTATTCGACATAAATGCCGGGTCGATCGGCGTGCTTGACACGTTCGGACCGTCGGTTGGCTTTATCGATCTCGACGAATGCACGCTGGCCGAAGATGGCAGCTTCGACATCCTGCTAAGTGCAGAACGCCCGGAAGGCCACATCGGCGACTGGGTGAAACTCGATCCGCGCGCCTGCAACATCTCTGTCCGCCGGGCCTATTACAACTGGGGCGCCGAAGAAGAAGCGAAGATCGCCATAGAGCGCATCGACCGTCCCATTGGCCCATCGCGGCTTGGTGCAGAGGAAATCGCAAGACGGTTGACCGCGCTGTCCACCTTTGTCGAACGCTATGTCGGGTTTGCCATGGGATATGGCGCAAGGCAGCGGAAGCAAGGCCTGGTCAATGTGCTGGAACACGACGACTGGGCCGGACGTGGCGGTCTTTCGGGACAGCATTATTATCAGGGCATCTTCGCGCTCGAACCAGGGCAGGCGATGATCGTGGAAACCGAATTGCCTGAAAAAGTGCGATACTGGAACATCCAGCTCAACGATCCACTCTGGAACACGGTTGACTGGTTCAACCGACAGAGCAGCCTGAATGCAGCCCAAGCCGCTATAGACAGCGACGGCCAGTTCCGGGCCGTAATTGCAGCAGAAGATCCCGGTGTGCCCAACTGGCTCGATTGCGGAGGACACCTGACCGGATCGCTGATGCACCGCTGGACACAGGCCAGTTCCGGGCCGGAGCCGCGCTTGCGGATTGTCGACGCTGCCAGAGTGCGGGATTACCTGCCCGCCGACACGGCCATCATAACGCCGGAAGAACGCCAGCAGACTTTGCGGCGGCGCCTGCGCGGTGCCCAATGGCGTCATCGCTGGTAGCCTGCGGACGGAGATGGGAGGACGCGTTGCGCGCCTCCTGTCTCAGCCGGTGACGCGGGGGATTATTTCGGCACCCACCCAGCGCAGGAAATCAAGATACTCCTCCGCATCGCGAAGCGGAGGCAAGGGAATGTTGGTTTCGGTCACTCCCTGGCCCGCCAGCCATCCGCACAGATCGATGGCCTTTTGCGCATCCCAGCTGCCGGTCGTGTTCTCGGCATTCGTCTCCACATGGCCTTCACCAACCCGCATCGATTCGATGGGGAAATACAGCCCCAGCGGACGCCCATCGTATTCCGGTTGCGAACGGATAAAGTCCATGATTTCCGGGAACTTGTCAGGCTGGCTGAATGCCGGTTGCCAGCCATCCCCCCATTTCGCCACGCGCTTCCACGGGGCCTCGCTATCGCCGCCGAACCACAGGGGAATCCGCCCCTTCACGGGCTTGGGTTCATAGCGAACGTCACGAAAGTTGACATATTTTCCTTCGAAAACAGGATCTTCCTCATACCATAGCGCCAGCATGGCCTGAACGTATTCGTCCATCATCTTGCCGCGTTCGTGAAACGGCACGCCCAGCATCTCGAACTCGTCCTTCAGCCAGCCCACCGCAACAACCGGGATGGCACGTCCGCCGCTATACCAGTCCAGCGTCGACCAGGCCTTCGCCTGAACAATGGCGTGCTGGAGCGGCAGGATGGTGATGGAAGAGGCGAGGTGAATGTTCTCGGTCATTCCCGCGACGGCGGAAAGCGCCCCCGTTCCATGATGCCAGAATGCGCCGCTGAGTGCGAGGTGATCGCTGGGGATGAGGAAATGCTCCCCCAGCACGGCACGGTGAAAACCAAGCTTATCAACCAGCTGCATCGTGCGCTTGACCTCTGCCGCACCCATCGCCTTTTCCCACGGCTGGCATAAGGCAGGAATTTCAAGTGTGCGCGGAATTGCCATGTTGATCTTCATGGTGTCGGCCCTCTTCCAGCGCCCGGCTTTTGCAGCGGGCCTTGATGATGACCCTGATGCAGCAACCGGGATTGCCCTTGTCCTGCCCGGTGGCAGGCGCGTCGGATCATCCTTCTGTCGATTGCCCTTCAGGATCGAAAGAGGAGAACGGGCAGATGGACCTTGGCATATCCGGGCGCCGTGCGCTGATCGCGGGATCAAGCAGCGGAATAGGGGCCGCGATTGCTGCATCCCTGGCAAAGGAAGGCGTGGAAATCATTGTCCATGGCCGCAACCGTGACAGCGCACTGGCGGTATGCGACCTTATCAAAAGGCAGGGCGGAAACGCCATCGCGCTGCTCGCGCAGCTTGATGATCCTGCCGACGTGTTCCGTCTTGCCAGCGATGCCATGGCCACGGGGCCGGTCGATATCCTGATCAACTGTGCCGGGGCCGCGTCTGAATCGCACCGCTGGTTTGGCGCACCCGCCGATGCCTGGCAGCGCCAGTTCCAGACATCGACATTCTACGCCGTGCAATTGATTCAGGCCATGGTGCCGGCAATGCGCGAGCGCGGATGGGGCCGGGTGCTCAACGTCAGCAGTGGCGCTGCCTATCGCGCGATGGTGAACCATCCCGAATATGGCGCGGCAAAGCTTGCGCTGCATTCGATGACCGCCAGTCTTTCAGCCGAACTCGGTGATTGCGGCGTGAACGTGAACACGCTGGTTTCAGGGCCGGTAATGACGCCAAACACCATGAAATCCATCACCAACAGCGCCGCCGCTCAAGGTTTTTCAGAAACCGGCGCCGCACTGGAAAAACGGGTGATTGAAGAAGTGTGGCGCGCCAATATTCCACTTGGCCGTATGGGACGCGTGGAAGAGCTGGCAGATGCAGCTTGTTTTCTCGTCTCCGAACGAGCCTCCTATATCACCGGCGCTGCACTTCGTGTCGATGGCGGTTCAGTAGGTTGCATCGCCTAGCTGTGGGCTTTCCGACCAGTCAAATGCCGGTACGAACAAGCGGACCCTGCCACGCTGCAAACAAAAGGCCCGGCCTTGCTCTTCCTGCGACAGCAGGTCAGCAGGGCCGGGCATTCGTGTGGTTTAGAACGTCAGGCGGGCAACGACGCCATAGGTACGCGGATCACCCACCGCCACGGAATTGACCGGGAAGCTCTTGAGCAGAACGTCCGGCGCGGCAAAGTAGCGTTCCTTGGTCAGGTTGCGTGCGAAGAAGCCCAGGTCAAGGCCGCTGCGCGCGATGTTCTTCCAGTCGATCCGCATGTTGATCAGTTTGTATCCCGGCAGCTTCTCGCCATACTGGCCGCCGAAATCGTCGGTCATGAAGAGATCGCTGTTGAACACCAGATCGCCGTCCGCGGGGTGGAACGGCAGCGTCCAGTTGACGCTGACCGTGCCTGAGACCGATGGCGAGTAGCGATTTACATCGTTTTCGGTGAACGAGATGCCGGCCACCGGTGGCAGCGTGATCTTGTCGACCTTGATGTTCGTGTAAGCGCCGTTGAACGTGAACGTCAGATCGCGCGTCAGATTGACCGCTGCATCCAGTTCCACACCGAAGATCGAAAGATCGGCAGCGTTGACACCGAACGAGGCATTGGTGGGATTGTCAGGTGCCGTTGAAGGTACGATGGCCTGGGCATTGAGGAACTGCAGCGCGTTCTTGTACTTGCTGTAGTACACTGCCGTGTTGAGGTGGCCGGTGGCGCCCGAAACCTCGAAGTTCAGCTTCTGGCCGATTTCGAAGTCGGTCAGCGTTTCCTTGTCGGTCTTCTGGAACGGGCGCAGGTCCACGCACTGGCCACTGCCAAAGCCGCATGCCGGGTCCGTACCGCCTGTGGTAAACGGCGTTTCGAACAGCGGCGTATTGATATTGACCCCGCGATAGCCACGGCGTGTAACCGCATAAAGCAGCAGGTCAGGGGTCGCCTTCCAGTCAAGACCGAACGTCCAGCTTGGTGCCGAGCCACGGTTTGTCACGACGCCGACGCCATCGGCCAGGCCGCGATCCGCAATGGCGCGACAGGCTTCGTCCGAGGCATAAGTAGTGCCGATGGCGCCACCGCATGCCGAGACACGATCCCAGCTATAGCGCGCGCCCGCGTTCACCGTAACGCTGTCAGTCAGCTTGTAGGTGATCTGGCCGAACGCGGCATAGTTGGTGTTCGTCACGTTGGCAGTTACCACCGATGCGGGTGTGCCGGGGGTGACAAACGCTTCGAACGTCGAACCCGACGGGCCGTCGGGCTTGTCGTGGCTGTAGAAGCCACCGACGATGAAGTTGAACTTGTCGAAGTTGCCGAGGAACTGGACTTCGTTGGTCAGGTACTGGCGCTGGATGAACGCTGCGGCATGGAACACGGTGAACGGCACATCGACCGGGCTGCCGAACAGCGCGCCCGGCAGAGTCGTCGGGCCAAGCGCGGCGGTGTTGATCAGCTGGTCGCTGCGGTTCTTGCGGAAACCGAAGATATTGCGAAGCGTGAAATCGCCGAACGATGCGGAAGTATCATTCGAAATGCCGAAGGCGCGACGGTTGGCGCGACCGGAGCCTGCACTATCGGTGAAAGCACCGTAGAAGTTCTGCTGCTGCTGGGCAAGATATCCCGCCGCCTGGGCGTCGAGCGAGCCGCCAACAATGCCACCCGCGACCGGACCCAGCGACGGTGCAAAAAGGTTGGTGAAGCTGAAGTTCTGGCGCAGAAGATAGTAGCCCGAACCGTATTCCCGCGCCTTGAAATAATCGACAACCGTCGTGTTTTCGAGCCAGTCGTTGGGAGTGAAAGCGATGGTCGCGCGGGCGCTGTCCTGATGGATGTTGTTGAAGCCCGCACCGCCGTTGATCGAATAGATCAGCGGATCGGAGCGACGGATCTGTCCGGCAACGCGGACGGCCAGCACATCCGGGATGAGCGGGACATTCAGTGCGCCCTGCACTTCACGATAATCGAAATTGCCATATGTGCCCTGCACATAGCCACCAAAGTCCTGCTTGGGGGCCTGTGGCGTGATCAACACCGCGCCGCCGAGCGTATTACGGCCGAACAAGGTGCCCTGCGGACCCTTGAGCACCTGAATGCTGCCGATGTCATATGTTGGCACGTTGGAGCCAAGCGAAGCCATCGGGACATTGGCGAAATAGGTCACCACGCCCGGAGTCACTTCGCCGGTGGGAATCTGACCGATGCCGCGCAGCGTGACGGCGGTGTTGTCCTTGCCGCCTTCGGACGAGAACGTCAGGCCCGGAGAAATCGTGCGAATGTCGGCAATGGTCTGAACGCTGCTGCGCTCAAGCGCGGCACCCGAAAATGCGACAACCGAAACCGGCACGTCCTGCAACCGCTCGTCACGGCGGCGCGCGGTGACGACGATGTCGGCCACGGCGGGCGCTTCGTCTGCCTGCGGTGCGGATGCGGGTTCGGAAACGGCCTGGGCTTCAGAAGCGAGTTGGGGTTCCGCAGCGTATGCAGTACCCGAAACGAGACCCAGCGCACAAGCCGCCGTCCCTGCTAGAAGCTGCCCAAATTTGGCATTCATGGTAAACTCTCCAAAAATTGCCGGCATAGGGTTGCACGGCACACAAATTGACGGAGCGGTCTGGGATCGTCCGAACCTGCCGCCCGGTACAAACCTTCCGTATTCGCCCGTTCCTATCCGTTGGTAGGGTCTGCGGCATCAAGGCAGGCGACAGAGGCAGTTTTCGAATTTATGTTGCAGATTAGCCACTTGCGATGTCTGGCCGCTATTGCAGACGCGCAAAGCCGCGCGCCGAGGCACCTTCGGCACGCAAGATCAGAAATTTCGACGGGTTGCGGGCGGTCCGCAACGAACCGCCCGCAGAGCGTTCAGCCTGCCGTTATACCGCTATCGGCGGTGTAACACGCGCCATGAACCGTACGTGCGCGATCGGAAGCGAGGAACAGCAGCGGTTCCACAATGTCTTCGGGTTGCGCGGGTGGACGGATGCCGATGTAGCGCGCAATCAGGCTTTGATCGGCGTCTTGCGGGAACTCCAGCGTCTGCACCATTTCCGTCAGCATCCCGCCCGGCGCAAGCGCATTGATGCGCACGGGTGAATGCATGAACTCCATCGCCAGCGATTTGGTCAGGCTGAGCAACGCCGCCTTGGTGGCGCCATAGGGCGCGGTGTAGGCCTGACCCAGAAACGCTGCCGTCGAGACGACATTCACGACGTTGCCCCTCGTTTCCACAAGGTGCGGCATTGCTGCCTGAATCATGAAGAACGGCGCCGTGACGTTTGCAGAAAACAGCCGCGCCCAATCTTCGGTTGTAACATTGGCCAGCGCGTGGAACCGCAGGATTCCAGCGACATTGCACAGCACGTCAAGCTGGCCAAATGCTTCCACGGCCGTTGCCACGGCGCGTGCACAATTGGTCGCATCGCCAATATCTGCGGCATAGGTGGTGCTGTCGCCGCCGGAATCGGCAATACGGCGTGCGGTTTCCGCCAATCCTTCCGCGTTAAGATCGACAAGACACAGCTTTGCGCCTTCACTTGCAAAACGCAGGCTCGCCGCACGACCAAGACCGGATGCGGCTCCGGTCACGAGAACCACTTTCCCGTCAAACTCCCGCACTGTCATGTCAATTGTCCTTTGCAGGCGCTGCGACCACAGGCGTGATCGCTTCATAGAGGTGGGTTGCCATGCCTTCCATCGAGAAGGCCTCGCTCATGTGCATGGCACCTGTTTCGACCAGCGATGTGAGGTGCTCCAGCGTCTTTTCCGGCGCGTCGGTTTCCATGGTGTAGATTGCCATGTATTTTTGCGAAGGACGACCTTCTTCTTCCCCGTCCGTCAGGCGAAACCGCTGGGCCGATACGAACCCCGGCACGGCGACGACATCAGCCAGATGGCGATTGCTGTACCAGTCGTTGTATTCGTCCTCGCGTCCCGCAACGGGATTGCTGTGCACTACATAGGCGAAGATTGGCATGTCGTGTCCTTGAAAGCGTGACGGCACAGGAGATATGCTGGCGTAGCCAGCGCTTGTCCTGCCGCCAGATAAGCCATTTTACCAGACAAGCGGGAGGCGGACCGGCTGGATCATGCCCAGATGGTATTCGATTTCCTGGTCTGGTTCGACGCTGAATTGCGGAATCCGCTGCAAAAACTCTTCGATGGCGATGCGCATTTCGCGGCGCGCCAGGTGCATGCCCACGCACATGTGCGGCCCGAAGCCGAACGAGACATGACGCGGATTGCGGTCGAAGCGGACGATGCCCGGCTCTGGAAACTCTTCGGGATCGCGGCCCGCCAGCGTGGTTGACATGGCCACCTTGTCACCCGGCATCATCCGTACGCCGCCAACTTCGGTTTCCTTCGTGCATGTGCGGAATGTGGTGACAGCAGCATAGGCGCGCATCATTTCGTCGATGGCGTTTTGCGTACGCTGGGGGTTTTCCTTCAGGAATGTCTGATGGTCGGGATTGCGGGCCAGATGCAGGAATTGATGCCCCATGTTGGTGGAAACCGTATCCAGACCGCCAATGAACAGGTTGAAGGCAAAGCCCACAAGTTCGTCATCGGTCAATTTCTGCCCTTCGACTTCCACGCCCAAGGCATAGCTGATGATGTCTTGGCGGGGATTGCGGCGGCGCTCCGCAATCTGTTCGCGCAAGAATGCCACGACATTGCGCGTGGCGTCGGCCATTTTGGCCATGTCCATTTCGTGCAGCAGGCCGGTTTCCCATTCAAGGAATTGCGCCGTGTTGCTGAGCGGGAAATCCATGAGTTCAAGGAACACCTTGATCGGGAATTCGAACGCGAAATCGGCCATGAATTCGCATGAACCACGTTCGCGGAATGCTTCGATATATTCGATGGCGTAACCACGAATGCGCTCTTCAAGGCGGGCCATCGCGGCGGGTGTGAACAGTGGATTGATGAACGCGCGGTACTTGCCATGCTGCGGCGGGTCGATTTCAACCGGCAGGTTCGTCCAGGTATCGCCAACCATTTTGGAATAGGGCGAGAAATCCTTGCTGGAGAAGGTTTCCGTGTCCATGTAGATCTTGCGCAGATCGGCCACCTTGCGCACAATCCACGCCGGAGTTGCGCCGGGATAGGCATGGGGGGCATAGAAAATCGCCGGGCCTTGATGCACGGCGGCCGCCCAATCGCCAAAAGGATCGGCACGCGTGGTCATGCCGAACATGTAGGGGAACGGGCGGACCAGCTGATCTGGAACATGGTCCGGGATGACGGGTTCTGGCAGTTGAAAATCCATGGTAGTGCCCTCGTTGCGTTGCATCGTGATCGTGGTCTGGATGATTGCAGGCGCTTGGCCGAACCGTGTTGACCTGATCTGAAGCTTTCCACGGCCGCGATTATCGGACACATTGGAACGCAACAAGTAGTATCAATTTTAATGGGTTAGTATCATGGATGTGCCTGTTGCGAAGAATAGGGATGTGCAGCCCGAAGATTATGCTGAGCTGCGCAAAACTTTGACCCTCATATCAGGCAAATGGAAGCTTGAAATTCTCTGGCTTCTCTATCATCGGCCTTATCGCTTCGGTGAACTGCTGCGCAACATAAAGGGCGTTACGCAGCATATGCTGACCCGGCAATTGCGCGAACTTGAAGCTGACGGGCTGGTCACACGGACGGTTTTTGCCGAAGTGCCACCCCGCGTCGAATATGGGATGACCGATGCAACAATCGCGCTTGAACCGGCCATATGGGCGCTGATGAACTGGTCAAAGGCATTCGGCACCGGCGTTCGCCAGGCTGCGGTTTCAGCAAGTGCGGATCAAAATCCGCAAGGACAGGTTTAGCCTTTCGCAAGATAGTGCTGGTGTCGCGCGCGTTGCGATAGGCAGATGGCATGGCAGCGACCGTGTTTTCTGCTGCGGGCGGATGAGACTTGCATGACCGATCCAAATCTTGATGCAGCACGACTATCAGATGAAGCTTCCGGCCAATCCGGCATGCCAGAACCCTCCATCGCGAAGGTCGCCGTCAATGTCGGATGAAACCGCCGTGCTGCATTCCCGCAGCCACCGTTCGCATCTCCTGCTGGCCGCGCTGGCCATGCCCGCCCTGCCGATGTCGGCACTCACCTTGCCGCTGATCATCTACCTGCCGGAATTCTATGCCCACACGCTGGGACTGAATCTCGCGACGGTAGGCCTGATTTTCACTGTTGTGCGGCTGGCCGACCTGCTGTTCGATCCGTTCGTGGGCGGACTGATGGACCGTACGCGCACCCGCTGGGGCCAGTTCCGCCCGTGGCTGCTTCTGGGCGGTCCGCTGGTGATGGCGGGGACGTGGATGCTGTTCATGGCGCGGCCAGGGGTGGGACCCCTCTATCTTTCGGTCGGGCTGGTCCTTGCCTATGTCGGCTATTCCATTGTGGTGCTGTCGCAAATGGGCATGGGCGCTGCCATTACCGACGATTACCAGCAACGATCGCGCGTGTTCGCGTGGTGGATGGTGTTCAACACCGTCGGGCAGATCCTTGTCATGGCGATGCCTGTGTTCTTTGCAGACCGGATTGCCAATGACAGCAGCTTTACCGTGCGCACGATGGGCTGGTTCATCCTTGCCAGCGTACCGTTGACGATCGCGGTGACGGTTGCGGCCGTGCGCGAAGGCGATGCCCCGAAACAGGCGCATACCGCAAGGCTGCATGATTATCTCGGCCTGTTCGGGCTTTCCTCCACCCGCCTCCTGCTGATCACGCAATTGTGTGTCGGCCTGGGCCTGGGAATCAGCGCGGCGGTGTTCCTGTTCTTCTTCACGATGCTGAAACAAGTGCCGTTCGCCTATGTCGGCCTGCAATTCGTGGCGTTCTATGTCGTAGGCGTTGCTACCGCGCCGGTCTGGTCAATGATTTCAAACCGTGTCGGACGGCACCGCGCGCTGGCCATCGGCTGCTGCGGTTTTGCCACGTACATGGTGCTGATGATGGCGATGCCGCCGGGCAACATGGTCTATTTCTTCGGCATGGGCCTGCTGGGTGGCACGATGGCCTGCTCGGTCGATATGCTGCCGCGTTCGATGATGGCAGACGTTGCGGATGAGGACCGGCTGGTTTCAGGGCAGGACCGCACCGGCATGCTCTTTGCGCTCCTCACCGTCACCCACAAATTCGGGCAGGCGATGTCCATCGGCATCGTCTATTTTGCGCTCGACCTTATCGGGTTCAAGGCGGGTAGTCCGGCCAACAGCGAAGCCGCGCTGCGCGGCGTTTCGATCCTGTATGGGGTTGTGCCGGGGGTGCTTTATATAGCGTCGGCTCTGGTCGTCAGCCGCTTCGGCCTCACTCCCGCACGCCACGCCGCCGTCCGCGAGGAACTGGCCGCTATCCGCGCGTGATTTTACAACCCCCGCGCCTCGGCGTCATCGCGCGCGTCGTAAATGCCGATCGGCATCCCGGCGAGTACCTTGCCAAAGTACCAGCCCTTGCGCCCGCTGGAAAAGGTGCGTTCGATCAGTACCTTGTACCCTGCTGCCTCCAGCCTGGCGCGTGACGCATCCACGTCCTCAACCATGATCTCGGATGACAACACGCATTGCATGGCATGTGTGCGGGCGACCGTTGACGGCGTTTCCACCAGCTTGATCCGGTGCGGCCCGACCAGCGCCCGCGCGCCAAGGCCGCCTGCATCCGTCGCTACCCATGTCATGCCAAAATACCGGGAAAATTTCGCGGCCATGGCATCGATATCATCTGCCGCCACAACCACCACGCCACATTTGGGGACCGGCGCATGTTCCAGATCGAGAAAGGGTTCCATCATCGATTCGTTATCGCCATCGGTGCACGACATGACCGGAATGCCGCCAAAGCCGTGGGCATAGAGATGTTCCTGCGTATCCGGTCCCGGCAGAGGGCTGGTGAATGAAGGCAAGATGTCATCGGCGGCGAGCAAACGATAGGTTTCCTCGCAATCATCGACCGCCAGCGCTACCTCGACCAGCGGATAGGGCAGCCCCTGCATGAACGGCAGTTCCGCTGCGGGCACGTAAAGCTGGATCGGCTCGAACCCGTGTTCGTCGATCCCGGCCTTGATAATATCGGGCGCGATGGGGCCAAACCGCATGCCCATGCCGAACAGATCGCGAAACTGCGCAAGGGTGGAATCCATGTCGTCGACGATCCAGGCGACGCGGCAGAAACGGGTGGGTCGGGTCATGGCGTGTCTTTCAGAAATGTTCAGGAGTAGGCGCTGCCCAGTTCGATCGCCTCGACCATCTGCGGGTTGTGCGAAGTCTGGCCGCCATCAATCGTGATGACCTGGCCGGTGATGAACGCGGATTCATCGGACGCCAGAAAGGCCACCAGCGAGGCGATGTCGTCTGGATTGCCCACGCGGGCCAGCAGGTTGTGCCGCTCGTTCAAGGCAACCAGCCTGGGGGCAAGTTCGCGCAGGCGTTCATCCGCTATCAGGCCGGGGGCAATGGCGTTGCAGCGCACACCCTGCTTGCCGTGCTGTGCAGCGACATAGAGCGTCATCGCAGAAACCGCGCCCTTCGAAGTGCCATAGGCGATGCGCACATCATCGCCGCGATGGCCTGAACCCGAACTGGTGTTGATGATGGAACCGCCGCCCCTTGCGATCATGTGCGGAATGGCCTGCGCGCAGGCAACGAAATAGCCGCGCACGTTGATGTTCATGGTCATGTCCCACAAATCCAGCGGAGTTTCGGGTGCGGTGGTATCCACGCCCAGTTCGCCCAGGCCCACGAACGCGGCGTTGTTGTGCAGTATGTCCAGCCCGCCGAACTTGTCCACCGCGCCATCGACCAGCGCGCGCACTGAAGCGGCATCGCCAGCGTCAAAAGCAATCGCATGGGCCATATCGCCATGCAGGGCAGCCACGGCGTGAGCATCGGCATGGTTGATGTCTGCCACCACGGTCTGCACACCTTCGGCCACGAGCCGCGCCACCACGGCCCTGCCGATGCGCCCGGCCCCGCCGGTCACGATGGCGATCTTCCCGTTCAATCCCCGCACGACATTGCTCTCCCCACTTCGTGGCACCTTTGCCGGTGCGCTCGATTACCGGGCAGGGATACAAAGGCGCGCACGAAGAGTCCAAGCCCGCCACGCCACGCACCGTCCAATTGCGGCAGAACACGCCTTCCCGATGACAGGCCCGTCCGCGCCCGCTTGCACTAAGCATCGGCTGAACAATTATGGAGAGAGGCGAGATGGCGGGCAGGAACTGGCTTATCACCGGGGTGTCGAGCGGCCTTGGCAAGGCATTGATGGAAGCGGTTGTCGCGCATGGCGACAGGGTTGTCGGCACGGTGCGAAATGTGCCTTCTCCACTGCCGCCCCATGCGCAAGCAGACAACGCCCGGCTTGTCACGCTGGATGTCAGCGATCCGGCCAGCGTGGCGCAAGGCGTTGCCGAAGCGGCGCAATGGCTGGGCGGGATCGATGTGGTTGTGAACAATGCCGGCTGCGGCATGTTCGGCGTTGTCGAAGCCTGCTCAATCGACGATTTCCGCTTGGCCATGAACGTCAACTACTTCGGCACCGTAGCGGTATGCCAGGCGACCCTGCCCCATTTGCGCGCCACACGCGGCACCCTGATCAACGTGGCGTCCATGGCCGGGATGGAAGGCTTTGGCGGCGGATCGGCTTATGCTGCGGCGAAACATGCCGTCGTAGGGTTGAGCGAGGCGCTGCATGCTGAACTGACCCCGCTGGGGGTACGGGTGATGGTCTCGCTACCGGGCGGTTACCGCACCGATTTCTGGTCGGCACGCTCGAACACCATCCGGGATGGGATGCGCGATGTCTACGGTGCCTACCCGTGTGGGCAGGTTGCAGAACGCTCGCAGGAGCATGTGGGCAATGAGCTGGGCGACCCTGCAAAGCTCGCACAACTGATGATCGACATGATCGAAGGCGAAACGCTGCCGCTCTACCTTGTCGGCGGCGCGGACGGGATGGCCGTGGTCGAAGCCAAGGTTTCTGCCATCGCATCCGATATCGAGAGCAACCGTTCGGTCAGCATCGCAACGGCTTACTGACACTGACCAGGGATGCCGCCGTTGGCTGGCGGCATCCCTGCCCCGATAAGGTGCCGGTTCAAAGCTTGACGGTAACGGCTTTTACCTCGGTATAGTTCTGGATCGCGTATTCGCCCATTTCGCGGCCCCAGCCCGATTGCTTGAACCCGCCGAACGGCAGCGCCGCGTCATAGACGTTGTGCGAATTGATCCACACCGTGCCCGATTTGATCTTGCCGGCCAGCTTCAGCGCCTTGGAAATGTCGCGGCTCCACACCGATGCGGCAAGGCCGAAGTCGGAATCGTTGGCGATGGCGGCGATCCGGTCAAGATCGTCGTCGTCATAAGGCATGGCGGTAATCACCGGGCCGAAGATTTCCTCACGAACCAGCCGCATGTCATGCGTGGTGTCGGCATAGACGGTCGGCTTTACGAAATAGCCCGTATCACCGTGCCGCTCACCGCCTGCAACCGCGCGCGCGCCCTCTTCGCGGCCTGAATCGAAGAAGCCCATTACGCGATCATGCTGTTCCTGCGATACCAGCGGTCCCATGTCGTTGCTTTCATCAAGACCGGGGCCGACCTTGATAGCATTGGCGCGATCGGCCACCGCGCCGACGACCCTGTCGAACACCGTCTTGTGCACGTAAAGCCGCGAACCCGCGGTGCAGACCTGACCCTGATTGTAGAAGATACCGGCAGCAGCACCTGCCGCGGCAGCATCAAGATCGGCGTCCGGCAGGACCACCACCGGCGATTTTCCGCCCAGTTCCAGTGTCACCTTCTTGAGGTTGCCGGTCGCGGCGCGGACAATCATCTTGCCCACTTCGGTCGATCCGGTGAACGCCACCTTGTCTACCGCCGGATGTGCCGCCATCGCGGCGCCTGCGGTTTCGCCAAAGCCCGAAATGATGTTGACCGCGCCCGCCGGAAATTCGGCTTCCTGGAAAAGTTCTGCCAGCTTGTAGACCGAAAGCGGGGTCTGTTCCGCGCTCTTGAGCACGACGGTGCATCCGGCCGCCAGCGCAGGGGCAAGTTTCCACACGGCCATCAACAGCGGGAAGTTCCACGGCACGATCTGTGCCGCAACGCCCACCGGTTCGCGCGTGGTATAGCTCAGGTGCGGAAAGCCCAGCGATAGTGGAGTGGTCTCTCCACGAATCTTGGTGGCCCAGCCTGCCATATAGCGGAACATGTCGATCGCCAGCGTCACATCGCCGCGCGAAAATGCCAGCGGTTTGCCGTTGTCCACCGTTTCGAGGTGGCAGAAAGCGTCGAAATCGCGCTCAAGAAGTTCGGCGATTTTCCACAGCAACTGGCCGCGTACCGAAGGGGTAAGCTGCGACCACTTGCCGCCATCGAATGCAGCGCGTGCTGCCATCACGGCATCGTCCACATCTTCCTTGTCGGCCGCCGCCACGTGGGCAATCACCTTGCCGGTAGAAGGATCGAACACATCGAGAGTCTTGCCCGATTTCGCATCAACCCACTGATTGTTGATGAACAGCTTTCCGCCGTGTTTGAGATATTTGAGATGGGCGTCCACATTGTCAATCACGCTTGCCACTTCGACATCTCCCATGTCTTTTCTTCAAGGTTGGCTGCAACCATAGGCCCCGCCCCGGCCGCGCACAATCGCGGCTCCCGGCGAGAGCTTTACGGTCCGTCAGGAAGACACCCTTATCCTCCGGGAAAACATTGCCGTGGCCCTTCCCCCGGCAGGTGAAATTCAGCGCGCCATCCCGGAGTCCTGCGAGAAAGGGACTTGGAACCCACAGGAGAGACCATGGGAAGGCTTGCAGGCAAAGTCGCCATCATCACCGGCGCGGGACGGGGCATCGGCCGTGCCATGGCGCGGCGTTTTGCGGCTGAAGGGGCAAAAGTCGCCGTCACGTCGTTCACCCATGAAAACGCCGTATCGCTGGCCCGCGAACTTAACGAGGCGCACGGCGGACACACTGCCCTCGCCATCCGTTGCGACGTGGGCGAGGAAGCGGACATCGCGCAAGCGGTGGCCCACACCGCCGAAGTGTTCGGAACGATCGACATCGTCTGCAACAATGCGTTTGAACTGGCCTCTGCCGCCAAGTCCGTGCTCGGCACTTCGGAAGCAGATTTCAACCGCCAGATGATCACCGGCCCGCTGGCCGCGCTCAGAATGATGCAGGCGGTCTATCCCTTCATGGAAGGGCGCGACGGGCGCATTCTCAATTTCGGCTCTGCCGCCGCGATCGAGGGGACCATGGGCATGGCGCCCTACAACATGGCCAAGGAAGCGATCCGGGGTTTGACCCGCACCGCCGCGCGCGAATGGGGCGACAAGCGCATCACCGTCAATGCGCTGATGCCGGTCGCGCTGACCGAAAGCTTCCAGAACGCACTGGATCAGGGATTGGCGCAAGTCGCCCCCAGCCCGGTGCCGCGCATGGGCGATCTGGACAAGGACATCGTGCCGGTCGCGCTGTTCCTCGTCAGCCCGGAGGCGGGTTACGTCACCGGATACAGCTGGTTTGCCGATGGCGGGCTGAAGATGGACGCCGGGCGCTGACGGGCAATGGAGACCTTGATGAGCGTTGCCGACACATTGGCCATGAACAAGGCGGTGGTGACCAAGTACCTGCAATCGGTCGCGGCGTTCGATCTGGAGGGTATTCGCGATAGCCTCGCCGAAAATGTCGTGCAGCATTATGTCGCGCCATCCTTCATGGTCGACGATGGACAGCACGGCGCGCAGACCATTGCCAGCCGCGATTCCATCGTCGAGGAAATACGCAGCTGTTTCCATGATGTGCTGTACCGGCGCGGCACCGTGACGATTGAAATCCAGACGATCATCGCCGAAGGCGATTATGTCGATTGCCGGTTCATCCTCGATGCGATGACCGTGCGCGCGAACGAGCATTACCGCAATTTCTACAACTTCTTCTATCGTTGTGAAAACGGCCGGGTGGCGGAATACTGGGAGTATCTCGACACCAAATATGCCGATCGGCTGCTTTGGGGAAAATCGGCCGATTGAAATAGGCGGCGCGCAGCAAACAACGCTGGCACCCAAGCGATAGCGAACCGGCTTGATGGCGTGATCCGGCCTGTCCAGAGTGGGCGGAGCCAATATGCGGGAGCGGTGCAAATGGCGGAAAACCTGTTCGATCTGACTGGCAAGGTGGCGCTGGTCACCGGCGGCAATTCCGGCCTTGGCCTGGCCTTTGCGACCGGGCTGGCGCGCGCCGGTGCCGATGTGATCATATGGGGAAGACGCGAAGATCGCAACCGCGAGGCTGTGGCGAAACTGGCCCAATTCGGCGGCCGCACGGGCAGCCGCGCGGTTGACGTGACCGATCCCGCGGCGGTTGCCGCTGCGATGGATGCTGCCGTTGCGGAATTCGGGCGGATCGATTGCGTGATCGCCAATGCCGGGCTTGCCACGATGGAGCCTGTCGACATGATGAGCGATGCGACATGGCACGGGTTGCTTGATGTCAACCTGCACGGGGTGTTCTACACCGTGCGCGAAGCGGCAAAGCACATGAAAGCGCGGGCCGATGCAGGCGACCGTGGCGGATCGATCATCCTCAACGGCAGCCTGATGGTGTTTACCGGCGTTGGCGGGATGGCGCATTATGCCGCGGCAAAAGGCGGGCTGAACTCCATGGCCAAGACGATCGCGGTGGAAATGGGCGCATATGATGTGCGCTGCAATGTGATCTGCCCCGGCTATATCCCCACTGACATCGGCGGTGAAGATGCAGGCGCAAATGCCGCGATGGTGCAGCACATGATCGATATTACGGTGGCACGAACGCCAATCAAGCAGATTGGCAAACCCGATGATCTGGCCGGAATCGCGGTCTATCTTGCCAGTGATATGTCACGATATCACAGCGGCGATACCATCACGCTTGATGGCGGGATGATGGCCCAGTGCTATTGATCACGTAATGCTGTTGGCCGGACCTGACCAGGCAGGTCCGGCCAAGGCAAATCAAAGGAGCGGGCGCAGGAATGCCAGCGCGCGATCGGGCGCGCCGACGATGAAGGCGTGATCGATGTCTGGCCCGGCAGTTTCAACCTTCCAGCCCAGTTCACGTGCCCGATCATGCTGCATCGGGTCCATCACATCACCCAGGATGCCAAGATAATCGACCGGCTTGTCGATGGCGTCGCCACCAGCAGTGACCGGGCTGACCATGCCGCGCAGGGGCATGTCGCTCATCCGTGCGAGCAGCCATTCCTGCTTTTCGGGGGTCATCTTGTAAGGCTTTTCCTTGGCGGCATTGCGCTGCATTTCGGCAACGCCGGTGCCGACAGGGCCTTCGCCCGAAGCCAGCAGGGCATCAAGGCCCGCCGCATCCTCGGTCTTCATATAGCCGATGGCCTCGCCCACACTCTTGCCCGCGATCGGCACGATGCCGTCGAAATAGACCACGCGGCGCACCCTGTCGCCCGCGCGCGCAACCACGCCCGGAGCAACCGAACCGCCATAGCTGAAGGCGACGAGCACGACATCGTGCAGGTCTTCGAATTCGAGGACGTTGACGATATCGGTGACGTGCACGTCATGGGTCACATCGCGGCTGATCAGGTGCGAGCGTTCACCAAAGCCTGTGAAGGTGGGGGTGAAAACCTTGTGCCCTTCGGCGCGAAGGGTCGTGGCCAGTTCGTCCCAAACCCAGCCACCCATGCCTCCGCCGTGGAGGAAAACTATTGTCGCCATCGCGCTGCTGTCCTTGTTCTGTCGTGATCGGTGCGGGATTCAGGAATCCTGAAGCTCGAAGTTGGTGATGAAGTTTTCCGGCAGCGGCGGTCCCCACAGATAGAGCGAGTCCTCCACTGCATGGTCGCCAGCGGGCCAATCATGCCCGGCCGGTACGTAATCAATGTCGCAGCTGTATTCGGCATAGCTGCCCCATGGATCGGGAACATAGTGAAAATAGTTGGCGCCCAGCACGTGCTGGCCGAAGCCCCAGCCCTTGTCATAGCCAAGGCTTGCCATGTGCGATCCGCCAATGCCCACTTCCTGAACCGTGCCGACGTCCCAGCTGGAATGGTGCATGCCCGGCCCCGCCGATCCGGCCAGTGCCAGCATGTGATGGTCGCTGCCGAAGACGCCGTGCATGAAGGCGACCGCATCGGCCGAGCGATCGGAGAGCTTCAAGCCGAGCGTCTCGCTGTAGAACTCTATGTCACGCGAGACGCTGGTGGTGAAGATCAGGAAGTGTGACAGGCGGCGCGGGCGCACTTTCTGCGCCTTGCTGCGCAAAACGGCGGCGCTTTCACCCGGTCCGACCGAGCGGGTGAGAAACTGGGCCTTTTCATCGGGCGAGCACTTTTCGGCTTCCACCACCTGAATGGGCGTATTGTCGTGATTGCGGAACCAGATGCCCCTATCATCGCCACTGCCCTTGGCGATCGCGGGCGTATCGATGATTTCGATGCCAAGGTCGGCAAACTTCTGCCGGAACCGTTCAAGATCGCCTGCATAGGCACCGAATGACAGATATTCGAGCTTCTTGCGCGCTCCAGGACGGATCACGGCCCAGCGGTGCGGGTTGCCGAAAGTGTAAAGCTCCAATCCGTTCGAAACGTCGCGCACATCCAGCCCGAACTCGCTGTAGAACGTCCGCGCCTCGTCAAGATCGGGCACAGTGAGGCAGAAGTGGTCCAGCGAATGAACAGCAGGGCCGCCAGCCTGCTCGGTCGTAGCCATCGTCATTGTCCTCTCATTTCCATCAAATCATTAATCCAGAACGATTTACAGCGCCTGACTGGCAAAGAAACCGCGCACCACCCGCAGGAAATCGTCCTTGCGCTGAAACGCCGCGAAATGGCCGCCATGCGGCAATTCCTGCCAGTCCTGCACGTTGCGATAAGTACGCTCTACCAGTGAGCGTGGCCAGCGGAACGGTTCACCGGCAAAGCGCGCAACGCCCGTTGGCACGTCGACCACGGCGTGAGCATAGACCGTGCGGAAGTTGTTTTCATGATAGAGCCGGAAGCTGGAACCGGCGGTGCCGGTGAACCAGTAGACCGACAGATTATCCAGCAGGTGATCGAAATCGAACACGGATTCAAGATCGCCGCCGTGATCGGTCCACGCGTAGAACTTGTCGATGATCCAAGTCGCAAGCCCGGCCGGGGAATCGTTCATCGCCACGGCCAGCGTCTGCGGGCGGGTGGACTGGATGAAGGCATAGGCTGCATCTATCGCCATGTGCTGGCCCAACCGGGCGTATTCGGCCGCTTCTGCTTCGTCCAGCCCTTCTACCGGGATGGCGGGATTGTTTGGGCCACCGGGGGCCATATTGACGTGAAGAGCGGCGACGGCCTGCGGATAATCCTGCGCCATTCTGCTGGTGACGATCGAACCCCAATCGCCACCCTGAACGAAATAGCGTGAATATCCCAGCGTCTCCATCACGCTGGCGATCATCGCGCCGGTCCGCTCCACATTTACGCCCGTATGCCGGGTCGGACCGGAAAAGCCGTATCCGGGCAGCGAGGGAACGATCACGTGGAAAGCGTCTTCCGCTTTGCCGCCATGCGCTTCGGGATCGCTGAGCGGTCCGATCAGATCAAGGAATTCGACGATCGAACCCGGCCAGCCATGGACCAGCACCAGCGGGCGTGCCGTCGCGACCGGCGACCGGACATGATAAAAGTGCAGTCGTTCGCCGTGCGCTTCAGCCAGAAACTGCGGGTATGCGTTCAGCCGCGCGGCGAAGGCGCCGAAATCGAAGCCATCTTGCCAATAACTGCACAAGCGTTTGATGAATGTTTCATCGGTGCCATAAGTCCAGCCTGTTTCCGGCAGCCAGTCCGTCCACCGGGTGCGCGCAAGCCGCCCCCGCAGATCGGCAACATCGGCGGGATCGATGACGACCTCGAACGGCTTGATCGTGACTGCGCTCATCACAGGTTCCTTGTGGTCAGAGCGCCATGCCGCCTTCGAGCGGGATCACGGCACCGGTGATGAAGCTGGCAGCCCGGCTGCCAAGGAATGCCACAGTGCCGCCGATATCTTCAGGCGTACCGATGCGCTTGCGCGGGACCAGCCCCGACATCATTTCAACGATGGCCGGGTTATCGACCGGCGTCAGTGCCGAAGGGAAGAAGCCCGGAGCAATGGCATTGACGGTGATGTTTTCTGCCGCAAGGCGTTTGGCCAGCCCGCCGGACATGTGGTGCAGCGCAGCCTTGGCGGCTTGATAGGAATAGTTTTCCTTCGGACCGATGCGCAGCCCGCCGATCGAACCGATGTTGACCACGGCTGCGTGGGAGTCGGTCGATGCCGCCGCGCGCAGCTGCGGCAACAGCGCCTGGGTGAGGAAGAACACCGATTTCAGGTTGAGATCAACGACCGAATCCCAGCCCTCTTCGGTAAATTCTTCGATCGGCGCATCATACATCGTGCCGGCATTATTCACCAGCAGGTCCAGTTTCGGTTCCATTCCGGCAAAGGCGCTTGCAACGGCACGGCCACCTTCGACCGACGAAAGGTCACCGGCCAGCGCAATGCAAGTGCCGCTTGCAGAAAGTTCGGCGGCAGTGGCCTCCAGCGTGGCGAGGGTACGGCCAACGATATACGTGCGCGCGCCCTGCGCCACCAGCACTTGCGCGATCATCCGCCCGATGCCGCTGCCGCCACCTGTTACCAGCGCCGTCTTGCCTTCAACCGACAACAATCCGCTCATTTCCGCTCCACATTTTTCAAGGCTGCCACAAAGGCATGCAAACCGTTCCCGCAAGCGGGGCCGTATTGCGGCGCAGTCATGCCCGGTGGGCTATAGCGGCAAACCTTCCTTATGGCAGGGCGGATAGGACTGTCCCGACTGTGCGGGGCGTTCGTGGCGCTATTTCACCTCCACGCGCACTTCGGGGAAGCGGTCATAGTAAAACTGGAAGCGTTCGCGGATGGCCGCCGGTTCGATCCCGAAATCCTCGCGCAGATTGTAGGCGAGTTGTCCGTGCTTGCCGCGCTTGTTGGCGTCGATCGCCTGCTGGAAGGCATCGCGCGTCTGCTGGTCGAACGGAACGCCTGCACCTTCGTAGACCCGTTGCAACTGGCCGAAGGGATCTGCCATCAATTCGTGGAAATACAGATCATATGATTCCGAGGCATCAAGCCGATCGCGATCACGCACACAGGCACGAAGCAGGCGTTCGTAACGATCAATCCAGTAGTCCGCGATTCCCTGCATATCGACCCGTGTGCGTGTCAGCCGCGCACCATAAGCGATGCCGGTAATCGCCGACTGGATCGAAGCCACGGGATCGCGGTGATTGATGACAATGTAGGAATCCGGGAAGGCCCCTTTGACTGCCGGCAACTGTTCCATGTGTTGCGGGCATTTCGAAACCCAGCGGTTGGGGCCTTTCTGCCAGCTGAGCACCTGCATGGCCTTGCGCACATAGCGCATGATCGAGGTGGCATCGTGCGCGAACTGATAATCGCGCCATTCGGGCACGTGCGCGATCCATTCGAAATAGTACCCTCCGAAATCAAGGCCCTGCAATTCGATGTCTTCGGAAATGTGATCCGGCGTGAATTCGTGGATCATCTTGATATAGGGCATTACCGCGTCCATCTGCGCCCATTCGGCAGCGCACAGATCGTAACGGGTGTCCTTGCCGTCCTTGATCCACGGCGCGGCGATGGGCCGCGTCGCTTCCCAGTGCGGCAACGAACGCAGGCGTGGATCGGCCGACATGAGTTGCAGCGTATAGGTCGTTCCCGATCGGGGCAGACCGGCGATAATCAGGGGCCGCTCGATATTGATGTCGAGGATTTCGGGATGACGCTGCACGGTGTCTTCCAGCTGCAGGCGGTTGGATGCCAGCCGCACTGCTTCGCTGAACAGCGTTCCGCGCCCGGCGGCGCTCAGTTCGGTGTCATTATCGCCAGCGCGCATCCACACCGCCAGCCGTTCGCGGAAATCGTCCGGGCCGAAATCGGACAGGCCGGTGGCTTGCTGTGCGGCTGCCAGCACCGCTTGGGGCGTGAGGGTCACGGGATTGGCCTGCGACCATGCCAGTGCGCCCACCTGCATGTCGGTAAGCACGGGATTGGCAAGATCGGTCAGGCGGATCTTTTCGGCGACTTCGGACATGGCAGCGATCCCCCTTATGCGTTCGTGTTCAACGCATTACGCGTTTCGATGATGGCGCTTTCCAGCCAGCCCAATTCGTCAAACACGCGGCCTTCGGTGCGATCTGCCAGGGCTTCGAGGATGGCCAGTTCGGTCTCGCGCACGGTGCGGTCCTGCGGGGCGGCAACGACGGCGACTTCGATCAGGTGAAGCGCTTTTTCCGGGTCGCCCGCATCCAGATGCGCGCGCGCCTTGTCGGCCAGCACCTGTAGTCCGCCGGCAAGTTCCGCCAGTTCCGGCCAGACCGCGCTGGCCGGCGTGGCATAAAGCTCGCTGGTGCGTTCCTGCCGGAACCAGCCCGCGTATTCCTCCCATGTGGAGCGGACATACCAGTTGATCGGTCCACGTCCGGGGTTGGTTTGCAAGTGCGCCGGAAGCGTGATCGATGCCATCAGTTCGGGCAAGGTCTTGCCTTCGTTCATGCCTGCCACCGTTTCGTCATGCACATATTGCACGGCATCGCGCAGCTTGGTCAGGTGGGCGCGAACGGCATCGGCCCCGACGATGGGATCATCGTGCCCCGTCACCAGCATTTCCGGCGCAAGATCGATCATCATCTGGCATTCCTCCAGCCAGAATACGATCGACCGGTCGCGATCACCGCGCGCAGTGTAGAAGTTGGGAAAAGCGCCCATTATCGCACCGGCCCAATTGCCGAAAAACAGCGTCTTTTCGGCTGGCATCCACACGGCCAGCGCGTCGAGCGTTTCGCCCGACGGGATCGACAGCAGTTGGTAGTGATGACCCGACACGGTCATTTCATGGGAATCGGCAAATTCGGTGAGCGGGGCAGGATCGCGCGTTTCGAACCAGAAGGCACCGGTGCTGCCCGGCGGAATCAGCGCAGCAAGCACCTTGGCATTGCGGCGCCCGAAGAACTGGCCCATCTGCTTGCGTTCCAGGCAGATGCGCTCGAACTTGCGCTGCACGATGGTTTCCACGCCTTCATCGGCAAAGAACTGCCACCCGCCGGTATGGTCCGGGTGGCTTTGCGTGAAGACGATCTTCGCAACCTTCAAAGGGCGGCCGATCAGGGCTTCGAAGTTTTTGCGGATCTGTTCACCCTGCGCGCCCGTGCCGGTGTTGATCACCACATCGCCTTCATCGCCGGGGATGAGGTAGGCGTTGGACGTGGCGCGGTTCATCGCAATGTGATCGTTCAGCCATTCGGCCGGGCGATCGGGAATCCACGCGATCGCGGGCATCATCGGGTGATCGAGCGTGCGAAAACGGGTCATGCGCCTCTCCATACTGTCCAAGCGGTCGTTGCTCCGCTCATCTTCGCTCCTATCGTCAGCAGGAGGGCGCTTTTTGGCAAGAGCGCTCACTTGTGCCTGTGCGCCCACACTATCGCTTGCCAGCCATGCGATGCGCTGTGCCTTAACATTCTATAGAATATATTGACTGACTTGCATTTCGCCGATATCGCATCGGCCGGACCATCCAGGAGCGACGAAACCCCATGTCACTTTCGCTTGTACGTGTCGGCGCGCCCGCCACTCGCCGGGACGTGGTGGTCGACAGTCTGCGCGACGCCATCGTCATGGGCATTCTGGAGCCGGGCGTGTTTCTGCGCGAAACCGCGCTGGCGGCACAACTGGGCGTAAGCGCGACACCGGTTCGCGAAGCGATGGGGGTGTTGCAGGCCGAGGGGCTGGTGGAGATCGAAGCCCATCGCCACAAGCGGGTTACGCCCATCGATCTTGCCGCGACGCGCGATCTTCTGGACGTTCAGGCGCACTTGTGGCGGCTGGGATACGTGCGCGGCATGCCGCACATCGGCAGCGCACAAATCCGTGACCTGAATATGCAGGTGGGAATATATCGCCGCGTTCTGGCTGCGGGCGCGGAAAACCGTCTGGATGCGATCCGTGCCAGCCACGCGTTTCATACCACGATCATTTCCGCCGCCGCCAATACCGAATTGCTGCGGGTCACGCTGGACCGGCTGGCACTGGTCGCGCGATTCATCCTGCTGCGTGGTGGATCAACGATCAGCCCTGCGGGCCTGCGCCTGCATGAAGGCATCCTTGCTGCGCTGGAGCGCGGCGATCGCGAGCAGGCCCTCGCCCATTTCGATTCGCTTGCCGGGCGCATGATCGCGCTTGCCGAGCCTGGGGCCGCAAGCCCCCAACCTGCTGGAGAATAGCCCATGGATTTCGAACTTCCCGAAGAATACCGCGCGTTCCGCGATATGGTCCACCGCTGGGTCGATGCCGAAGTGCCCAAGGAATGGGCGCGAAAGCTGGAAGCCGATGAACACGCCTATCCCTTCGCGCTGTGGGACAAGTTCACCGAGGCGGGCTTCCACGGCGTCGGCATTGCTGAGGAATTTGGCGGTCAGGGCGGCGATGTGCTGATGCAGATGTTGCTGGCGCGCGAACTGGCGCGGTCGCTGGGCGGTCTTGCGTGGATATGGGGCATCACCTCGTTCGCCGGGTCGAAGTCCATCGGGCTTTACGGCAGCGACGAACAGAAGAAGAAGTTCCTGCCGCTGATCGCCACGGGCCAGCTCAAGGCTGCCATCGCCTTTACCGAACCGGCGGGCGGCACCGATCTGCTCGGCGCGATGACCACCACGGCAGAGCGCGTGGATGGCGGCTGGAAGATCAGCGGCGAAAAGATCTGGAGTTCATCGGCCCACGTGGCGGACTACCTGCTGGTCATCGCGCGCAGCGACAAGGCAGCGGAAAAGAAGCATCAGGGCCTGACCCTGTTCTGGGTGCCTACCAGTACGCCGGGCGTGAAGATTACCCCGCTGGCAAAGCTTGGCATGCGTTCGATGGGATCATGCTCGATCCACTTCGAAGATGCGTTCGTGCCCGACGAACTGGTGCTGGGAGAGCCGCACAAGGCCTGGTACATGCTGCTGCCAACGCTCAACAATGAGCGCATCATGGTCGGCGCGTTCTGTCTGGGCGTGATCGACGGCGTGCTGGAAGACGCGGTCGATTACATGAAGCAGCGCAAGGCGTTTGGCGGCATCATCGGCCGTTTCCAGAGCCTGCAGCATTATGTGGCCGATATCGCCACGATGCAGAAGACCACCGAACTGATGATGATGTATTGCGCCGACAAGCAGAGCCAGGGCGAGCCTGTCGGTGTCGAGGCGAACATGCTGAAACTGATGGCATCGGAAAACGCCAATCAGGCGGCGGACCTCGGCATTCAGATCCTGGGCGGCATGGGCTATTCGGCAGAAACCGACATGCAGCGGTACTGGCGCGATTCCCGGCTGTGGCGGATCGGCCCGATCACCAATGAAATGGTGCGCAACGGCATTGCCGAAAGCCTTGGCCTGCCGCGCTCCTATTAAGGATCAGCGCTTCTTCCTGGCTATCGTTGCCGTGAAATCGGGGTCCTTGTTCGCCACCCAATCGACGAATTTTCGTACAACAGGGTTGGCGAGCAAGGCTTCGACATCCAGTCCGTGGCGCTGAAGCTCCGAATTGGTAAAATTGGTGATCAGCGTCTGCTGGCAAATGGAATGCATGGGCACGACATCGCGCCCGCCCCGGCTTTTGGGCACGGGATGGTGCCAGACGATGGTCTTGCCCGTGGGCCTGCCGCACAGCCAGCAGGGCACTACCGGCGGCGGTGCATCGTCATCATCCTGCACGTCGCCATAAGGTTCATGTTTCGAGTGTTTGCGGGCCATCGGTCTGCCTGAATTTCGCGGACTTGCACTGCGCGCTTCATAGCGGGTGCGATCGGCATTACTACTGCGCATCATCAACCATGGGGGCGGCATCGCAACGGAAGCTGCCCGCCTATCGGTTGACAGGTTCCGCAATTTGCGGGACCGCGCAACGCGACGCAAACGGTCGCGCGGCCGACCATGGCAACCGGGATACTATTACGATGACGACAATGAAGGCGCTGTTGCTCGAATCCACCGATGGACCTGAAGCCGTTGCTGTGCGGGACGTGGAAATTCCCACCCCCGGTCCCGGCGAAGTCCGCGTTGCGGTCAAGGCCGCATCGGTCAACCACCGCGAACTGTTCATCGCGCACGGGCAGTATCCCGGCATGACGGTTCCTTCAGTCATGGGTTGTGATGGCGCGGGCGTTGTCGACATGCTGGGCGAAGGCGTGACCGGCGCCAGCGTGGGGGACGAAGTGATCCTTTATCCTGCACGGCAGTGGGGCGATCGCCGCGATACGCCAGCGCCCGATTTTGGCCTGCTGGGCATGCCCTTCCCCGGCACGATTGCCGAATATATTTGCGTTCCGGCTGAAAACCTTGCCCCCAAGCCCGCGTTCATGACCTGGGAAGAAGCTGGCGCGATGCCGCTTACCGCGCTCACGTCCTGGCGGGCGATCATGTTCAAGGGCCAGCTCAAGCCGGGCGAAACCCTGCTTATTTCCGGCATCGGCGGCGGCGTTGCCACGTTCGGTCTGGCCTTTGCAGTGGCTCTTGGCGCCAACGTCTATTGCACCGGCGAAAGTGAGGAAGTGCTCGATCAGGCGCGCAAGATGGGGGCGAAGGACGGGTTGCTGTTCACCGATCCCGATTGGCGCAAGAAGGTCGGCAAGATGACCGGCGGCGTCGACGTGGTGCTCGATGGCGCGCCCAGCCCCAGCCTGCCCAACTATATCCGCGCGATCAATCCCGGCGGCCGCATCGTGATCTACGGATCAACCGCAGGCAACGAAATCAAGTTCAACGCAACCGACCTGTTCCTGAAAAGCGCAACGCTGCTCGGCAGCCAGGTGGGTGATCCTGTCGATTTCCGGGAAATGCTGCTCTTTGCCGATCAGCACAAGATCAAGCCCGTGATCGAACGCACGTTCCCGCTGGCTGAAGCGCGTGAGGCGCTGCTGCACTTGCGTGACAAGCATTCATTCGGCAAGATTTCGGTGGTGATGTAATGTCGCCGCTTTTCGACCTTACCGGCAAGACGGCGCTGGTGACCGGCGGGGCGCAGGGCCTGGGCCGGATGATCGCGGAGGGGCTGCTTTCTGCGGGCGCAACCGTGGCGATCACCTCGCGCAAGGCCGATGTGTGCGAAGCGGCGGCGGCCGAAATGGCGTCGCTGGGGCGCTGTATCGCGCTGCCTGCGGACCTTTCGACCCCTGAAGCGGCGGTGGAACTGGTCCAGCGGTATCGCGCGGCGGTCGGTCCCTGCCACATCCTCGTCAACAATGCCGGAAAGACCTGGGGCGGAGAGATCGATACTTTCCCCGACAAGGCGTGGCCATCGGTCATGGCAGTGAATGTGCAGACGCCGTTCACGATGGTGCGCGAACTGCTGCCCGAACTGGCAGCGGCGGGTACGCCCGACGATCCTGCGCGGGTGATCAACATCGGTTCGGTCGCTGGCATGTCGGTCGAACGCCTGCATGCCTATAGCTATTCGGCTTCGAAGGCCGCCGTGCACATGATGACGCGCGATCTGGCGGGTGACCTGGCTGAGCGCAACATCACCGTCAACGCGGTCATCCCCGGCTTCTTCCCCACGAAGATGACCGCACACATGCGCGATGAAGATAGCGTGGACCCTGATCTGCTGGCCCATATTCCGCTGCGCCGTCTGGGCACGCCGGGCGATATTGCGGCAGTGATCGTGTTCCTGTGCGGCAGGGGTGGCGGATATGTTACCGGCGCGCAAATCCCGGTCGATGGTGGCGTAGTCGGCTGCGGCTGACAACCGCCGCGCGGTCCAACCCCTACCGATGGAAAGGACCGCGAACAGCGCGCTGTCCCTAGTCTTGGTGGTTGGACTTTGTTGCATGGTGTCAAGTTTACAGGGTGGGTTCAGGGATGATTGACAGGGGTGGTGGTTCGGGCTTGTCGGAAGATCCGGCGCGCATACGGATCACGGCGACGACACTGGGCGATCTTTTGCTGGGAGCTTGCGATCGCGCACCCGACAAGGAGATGCTGGTCTTCCCCGAAGGGCGGAAAACGTATTCCGCCGTCGTCGATGCCGTCCTGCTCAAAGCTCGTGCCCTTCTGGCCTTGGGCGTCAGGCCGGGCGATCATGTTGGCGTGCTGCTCCCGTCAGGCATCGCCTTTGTCGAAACGCTGTTCGCCAATGCCATGGTCGGGGCCGTTTCGGTGCTGATGAACGCGCGCTACAAGGCGCCCGAAATGGCCTATGTCGCCGACAATGCCGATCTCGTTGCGATTGTTACCGACGATACGCAAACGCAGCATGTCAACTTCACCGGCCGCCTGGCAGAAGCCTTCCCCGATCTTGCCGGTCAGGCCGATCCCGCAGCGCTGGCGTTGAATGCTGCGCCTGCCTTGCGCCGCATCGTGGTGCTGCGCGCGACCGATGGTTCGGGGGCAGGCAGCGTCACTCCCGGCTGCCTTGGGCAGGACGCGTTCGATGCGGCTGCCGGTACGGTCCCGGTTGCAGATGTCCATCGCCGCCGCTTGTGCGTCCGGCTGCGCGATACCGCGATGATCCTGTACACATCGGGCACATCGGCCAATCCCAAGGGTTGCCTGCTCAGCCATGAGGCCATCGTGCGCGAAACGATCAACCTCACGGCCAATCGCTGGGCTTTCACGCCTGACGAACGCGCGTGGTCGCCCATGCCGCTGTTCCATATCGCCGCCATGCTGGCGATGCTGGGCGCGGTGAACGTCGCCGGTACATTCATCGGCCAGCCCCACTTCGATCCGGGCGAAAGCCTGCGCCAGATCGAGGCGGAAAAGGCAACGATGATGTTCCTGCCGTTCGTCACGTTCCATCAGGCGATGATCGCGCATCCCGATTGGGCCAAGGCCGATCTCAGTTCGGTGCGCCTGCAAAATTCATGCTTTGCCTTCATGCCGGAATCGGTGGGTCAGGCCTATCGCGACAAGGCCCCGAACATGCGTCAGGTCGGCACCTTCGGCATGACCGAAGCCAGCGGGATCGTCACCACCGGCGGCTATGACATGGACCCGGAAATGGGCTTCACCCGGCTCGGCACGCCGTTGCTGGGCATCGAAGTGCGCATTGTCGATGCCAATGGCCATGACCTGCCCACCGGAACGCGCGGTGAAGTGCTGATCCGGGGCTACAACCTGTTCGACGGATACTACAAGGACCCCGAAAAGACCGCAGAGGCGCTTGACCCGCAAGGCTGGTATCATTCGGGTGATATCGGCTCGCTCGATGATGCCGGGCACCTGATGTTCCACGGTCGCTTCAAGGACATGCTCAAGGTCGGCGGCGAAAACGTGGCTGCGGCGGAAGTCGAGGCCGTGCTGGCCTCGCACCCGCTGGTCCGCCTTGCGCAAGTTGTCGGCCTGCCCGATGCGCGTCTGGCTGAAATTCCGGCGGCGTTCGTTGAAACAGACGGGCCGATAACCATTTCGGAAGAAGAATTCGCGGCCGAACTGATCGCTTTCGTCGGCCAGCGGATCGCTTCGTTCAAGGTGCCGCGCCACATCCGCCTGATCGACGAATGGCCAATGTCGGCTTCGAAGATACAGAAGTTCAAGCTGCGCCAGCAACTCATCACCGAACTCGATATAGTCGAATAAGGATACCGCGATGCGCTTTATCATCACCGGGGCCGCCAGCGGCATAGGCCGGGCCTGCGCCGAACTTCTTGCTGGTGGCACGGCCATTCCGGGTGAGCACCAGATGCTGCTGGCGGATCGCGACGCGGCCAATCTTGCGGTTGTGGCAGACGCCATAGGCGCCAGCGCGGCAACTGCCGTGGTCGATCTGTCCAGCCTCGATTGCGGCACGCGCATCGTCGATGCGGCCATCGCGCACATGGGCGGGATCGATGCGGTGATTTCGAACGCCGGGATCATCATGGGCGGCGCGCTGGTCGATCTGGCACCCGAACAGTTCGATCTGATGTATGCCATCAACACCCGCGCAACCTGGCTGATCGCCAAGGCGGCGCACCCTTATCTGCGCGAAAGCCACGGCGCGATCATCGCCACCGCCTCGATGTCTGCCACGCAGCCAACGCCTGCGCTTGGCTTCTACTCATCAAGCAAGGCCGCGCTGCTGATGCTGATGCGCCAGCTTTGTCTGGAATGGGGACCGGACCGCATCCGCTGCAACACCGTTTCGCCGGGGCCGACCTACACCCCGATGACGAAGGCAGGATACGACGATGACACGCGCCGCAAGCAGCGCGAATCCGCGATCCCGCTGGGCAAGCTGGGCACGGCTGAAGATGTCGCCAACGCCATCCTGTTCCTGTGTTCACCGCAGGCCGGGCACATCAATGGCATCGACGTGCTGGTCGATGGCGGCATGTCCAACATGCTGATGCCCGCCACCGGCAGTGGCACCGGTCAATCGAAGTAAGGCTATTGCAGACGTAAAAAGGCCCCGCGCGGTGATCGCGCGGGGCCTTTTTGATGTGCGTAAATCGAGCGCCGGATGCCCACCCCGCTGCGACTAACGTCTCCTGCGGAGCCGAAAGTCTCGCTCCCCTCCCGCAAGCGGGAGGGGTTGGGGGTGGGCATTCCCAAATGCAAATCAGGCTGGCGCGATCACCGTGTTTTCGATGGCGCCGATGCCGTCCACTTCACAGCGGATCACGTCGCCGGCTTTCAGGAACACAGGCGGTTCCATGCCGGCCGCAACGCCTTCAGGTGTGCCGGTGGCGATCAGATCGCCCGGCAGCAGGGTGAACGCGGTCGACAGGTGCGAAATCTGCGACCAGACATTGGTGATCATGTTGCCGGTGTTGTTCGACTGGCGCAGTTCACCGTTCACGTAGCAGCGCAGATCCAGCGCATGCGGATCGGCAACTTCATCGGCGGTGATGATCCACGGACCCATCGGGCCGTGCGTGTCGAACGACTTGCCCATCGTCATCGTGGGCGACTGGAACTGCCAGTCGCGCGCGGACACGTCATTCACCACGAAATAACCGAAGACATAGTCCTTGGCGTTTTCAATGCTGACCTTCTTGGCCGATTTGCCGATCACCACGCCCAGTTCGACTTCGTAATCGAGCTTTTCGGTAACGCCCGGATCAATATCATCGAAAGGCCCGGAAATGCAGGTCGTCTGCTTGTTGAACCAGATCTGGGTGGCAACGCGCGCGATGCCAAGACGGTCGGCTTCTTCAAGGTGCTTGGCATAGTTCATGCCGATGGCCATGAACTTGCTGGGCCGTTCGATCGGCGCGAGAAGCTTTGCATCCTTGAGCGCAAGTGCATCGGCACCGGTGTCCAGTACGCCGCGCGCGGCAGCAAGTGCAGCGTCACCGCCTTCGATGATGGCATGCATGGTGGGATAGGCATCCGCAATCGGTGCGAGCGAAACGATCGCCTCGCCACGGACCAGGCCAAGACGGGGGGTGCCGCCATCATCGTATCGAACGAACCGCATCAAAAGACTCCTTGCGCAGACAGGTGTGCCCGCCTCTAAGTGCAAACAGGCCCAGCGCGCCACCTTTCTTTGGGTGGGTAAACGCAATCGAAACTGCGCAACGTCAGTCTTCGAGCAGTTGATAACGTACGGTAGCGATCTGTTCATCCGTCAGGCCGACCGCCTGCTGGACATACCCTTCGACAGAACCATATCGCGTGATGACGGCGTTCAGTCCGGCGCGCAGGTAATCAGGATCGGCGCGTGTCAGAACGGCCATCATTCCGGCGCCGGCGCCTTCGGTGATTTCGCGCGTGGCGGCAAGGCCAAGCCGGGCGGCCCGGTGCGTGGCGGCGAAGGCCAGAAGATCGATGGCCTTTTCAGTAAAGGCATATTCTTCGAGAATCGTCGATTCCGAAACGCCCAGAAGGCCCAGGACGATAGCCGCGCAGAAGCCGGTGCGGTCCTTGCCCGCTGCACAGTGGAACAGCACGGCCATTTCCTGATCGAGGATCGCATCGAAGATCGCGCGCAATGGCGTGGCCAACCATTCGTGCATCGAGCGGTAGGATTCGATCATCCACGTCCGCGCCTCTTCCGGGGTGCCGGACTGCATCCAAGGAGCGCCTTTTTGCGCGGCTTCGCGTTCGGCATCAAGGCGATAGGCAAACTGGCGGACCGGCAGCGCCCATTCGGTCGGTTCCTCTGCAATCTCGTCCGGTCGGCGCAGATCGACGATGGTGCGGATCTGTGATCGCGCGAGGCAGCAGTGGTCCGAAGGTGTGAGGTAGGCCAGCACCCCCGACCGGTAGAGTACCCCCTTGCGCACTTCGCGCCCGTCGGCGGTTTCGTGTCCGCCCAGATCGCGCAAGTTGCAGCCGCCGATCAGCATGGGCTGGTATGGTTGGTGAAATGTCATGCTGCCCTACAGATCAAGGCAGGCTTGCTCGAAGGCGAGCCGGGGGTTGCGGGGAAACAGGTTTTCCTGCGTACCGTAGCCGATGTTGCACAGGAAATTGGACTTCCAGCGCCCGTCGGGGAAGAATTCGGCATCCAGCGTTTCCTTGTTGAAGCCCGACATCGGCCCGGTGTCGAGACCAAGCGCGCGCGCCGCCAGGATAAGGTAGGCACCCGCCAGCGTGGAACTTCGCGTTGCCGTGTCGGCGATGACCGCGTCCTTGCCTGCAAACGTGGCGGAAAAATCGCGCCCCGGAAAAAGCTGCGGCATGAATTCGTAGAACTGCGTGTCATAAGCCACGATCACGCAGACCGGCGCGCTCATCGTCTTGTCGAGATTGCCCGCGCTCAGGTGCGGGCGCAGCCTTTCACGGGCCTGGGCACTGCGGATGAATACGAAGCGGCCGGGGTTGGAATTGGCGGTCGTCGGCCCGGTTGACACCAGCGCATAAAGCTGGCGCAGGGTTGCTTCATCCACCTTGCGATCGGACCAGCTGTTGTAAGTCCGCGCCTCGGTAAAAAGCTGGGCGAGAGCGTGGGGGTCGAGCGGGTTCTTTTCCATCATATCCTCGTTACGGAAAGTATATTGCGGACCTGATCTGCCGCCTACGGCCTTCGACGGGCAACATCGCGCCGATCATGCAAAAGGGCCGATCAAGCCGCGTTGACCGCACCAGTGCGCCATGGCGTTGTCCCCACCGAATGCCCGCCATCGCAAACCACGTTCTCGCCATTGATGAAAGCGGCTTCGTCAGATGCAAGGAACGTGGCTAGCGCCGCAATATCTTCAGGCTCTCCATTGCGGGTCACAAACGAAACATCGAGCACCGAGCGCAAGGTATCGGGCATCATTTCCTTGGCCTTGCCATGCGCGATGAAGCCGGGGCAGATCGAGTTGCAACGAACACCAAGCTTGCCAAACTGCACGGCGGTATTCCGGGTGAGAGAAAGCAAGCCCGCCTTTGCCGCCGAATAGGCCGTCAGCCACGTGTCGCCACCAATGGCCGAGCCGGAAGCGATGTTCACGATCGCGCCTTTGCTTTCGATCAGGTGCGGCAGGGCTGCCTTGGTTGCAATAAAGATTGAGCGCAGGTTCGAAGCGACCGATTTGTCGAATGTCGCCAGATCGGTTTCGAGCACGTTGCCATCGAAAGTGGTGAGCGAGGTATCAGCCACATTATTGACCAGTACATGAAGTTGACCGTGTCGCTCAAGCACGGTGGCGACCATCGCTGTGATCGACCGTTCATCATAGGCATCGAAACGAATCGCAGAGGCCCCGTTGCCGATATCAGCAGCAATTTTTTGCGCTTCGTCCAGCAGGATGTCGGCAACCAGCACGATCGCACCTTCGGCTGCCATACGCCGCGAGATGCCGCTGCCGATCCCGCCCGCGCCGCCGGTAACGAGCGCGACCTTGCCCTTCATCCGCTCCATGCCATTCCTTGTCCGCACGTCGATGCCCGGCAAAAGAGCGTGAAGGACCAATGACGTGACCTGCCCGGCGGCGGGCAACCTTGCCGACGGTGTGGCCCAGGAAGGACGGTACGAGGGATGATCGCCGGACAGGCAAAAGCAAGGGCGGACGAAATTTATGAACGGTTCGGTAAAGCTTATTTCGCTGCTTGGCCCCGCACATTCCGCACAAGCATGGGAGGACTTCGTCAGGACGCGGCTGGCAACAGACATTGCCGGCCTCACGCGGTTGGTTTTCAACGAGGTTTTGCCGGTGGACGTGCGGGGTGGAGGTGATCCCTTGCCGCCTTATGTCGCCATCATCGAAACGTGGTTTTCAGGCCGTGAGAGCGCCGATGCTTTTGCCGCCAATGTTCGTGAAGGGGGTGATTGCGTACAGCTTTATGTCAATCCGCTGCTCATAAACGACCGCGGGACGCGGCCATTGCCAAACAAGATCATGGTGACTCTGATGCGCCGCGCCGATCTGACGCGCGAACAAGCCCAGCATCACTGGCGGACCCGCCATGTTGAAGTCGGCCTGGTGGAGCACAATGCCGCTGATTTTCTTCAGCTCTATTTCCAGAATCATGTGTTTGACAGTGATCAGCCACGCGGCTCCGCGCTGGATTTCGATGGTATGCCGGAATTCTGGGTCGATCCCGCAGATCTGGCCGAAGTCGGCGCGGAATCGCCGGTCATGCGCGCGATTGCGGACGACGAACTGCTATTCGTCGATCGGACGGCCATCGTTACGATGATGGTGGCCGAGCGCGAATTGTTCGTGGCGCCGGGCGCGGAAAGTGGATGGCCGGTGTGCACAACTGCGTTGGAAGACGCCTTGTGTGCAGGCAAGGCTTCAGAGCATTCGGGCGGCCGTGCAGAAGCACGGGATTTTGGCCGGACGGGCCTGCCTCCGCGATGGGCTGGCAAGATGTGCCGCAGCTTGGTAGGTTGAACGGGTGACTGAAGAGCAAACTTCTGCGCGGCCACGCGGTACGCGCGATCCGATGGCGACCATCCGGAAAATTCTGGAAGCTGCGCGCAAGGAATTCGGTGCAAATGGCTTTGATGGCACCAAAGTCGAACACATCGCGCGTCGCGCCAGCGTCAGCAAGCAGATCGTCTACTTCTATTTCAAGGGGAAGGACGAACTGTACTGGGAATTGCTCAAAGACATCTCGATCACCACGAACGAGCGCCTGCTGCGGATTCCGTTCGAAGACCTCTCGCCGGAACAGGCGATCCGCACTTATCTTGAAGACGTTTACGACATCTATGCCGAAGACCCGCTGATCGGGATGGTCTCGCTTGATCAGAGCATGCACGACGGCGCACAGCTGCGTTCAATCAACGAGATCCGCAACTTGCAGAAATTGCTGGCAGATCGCCTTGCCGAGGTCGTCCGCCGAGGACAGGCCGAAGGCGTTTTTCACCCTGACATCGACAGCAACAAGATCGAGTTCATGACCGTGATCATCACGGTCGGCTGCCTGTCTTCCTCGACGATGCTTGAACGGTATTCAGGGCGCAACTGGCAGCAGAACCCGGCCGACACACGCACTTTTGCGCTTGATTTCATCATGCGCGCCTTGCGCAAATAGGCCGCGGTGCGGGCTTGATGTCGGCCCAGAAGAATAGTCATGCCTGCGGGAAACGCCGCGTTGGAAGAACCGTTTGAACGCAACAACAAGTGCTGAGGGGATGATCAAACCATGATTGAACAACCGAAAGGCAATGCTGGCGGAATGCTCAGCTTTCCGTCCCTGCACATGCATCAGATTGCCTATGTAACCACCGATCTGGACGAGGCACTGCGCCGTCTGGATGCAGCGTTCGAACTGGAACGCTATTGCATCATGAACACGCAGGAGAACCAGACCCACCCCGATCAACCGCCCTTGCGCCTCGCCCTGGTAAGAACGGCCGGAACCGAACTGGAAGTGATCGAGCCGCTTGGACCGGGCGCCGAAGTCTGGTCGGACCCACTGCCGAAAGACGGTTCGTTCGCCATGCTGTTTCATCACTTCGGCACTACCGTGCGGGGGACGCTTGCCGATTTCGAACGCTATCGCGCGACATGGGATACGGTGAAGCATCCGGTGGTCGTGGATGGCTGGGCAGGCGACGATGTGCGCTGGTTCTATACCGACGAACGCGGCACATTGGGCCACTACGTCGAGCATTGCTGGTTCTCGGACGAAGTGACGGCCTACATGGCAGGTATCGTGCCGAAGCTCGCGTAGTCTTTAATCCAGCGGCGTAAGCGCGGCCGCATCGGGCGGGCCGTCAAGCGCGGCCATGACCGGACCGAACACGTCCTTGCCCAGCAGCTTGCCGCCAGCCTTGTGGGCATCGGCAGAAACCCAGCGTTCGAGGAACACGAACTGGCCGGGTTTGTCTGCATATTCGAGCAATTCCGTGCCGGTGCAGCCTTCGATTTGCTGCACCGTGCCGGCCAGCGCTTCAAGAGCGCTGCGCAGCGCGGCACCTTCGCCACCGCGCGCCGTCATCCGGTAAAAACGTACGTAAGCGGCCATGATCGGAATCTCCGCAGCGGTCATCGCCAGCTAGACCTTACACCCATGGGGCAGACCTATCGACAGGCAGGGGACGTTGACGCGCCTGACAGTGCAGGGCGCATACGGGCAGCCTAGGCCCACAGTTGCCACTCAATTCCGGAGTAGATCCAGCAATGCCCACGCTTATTGTCACCAAGCGCGATGGTTCAGAACAGAACGTCGATGCCAGCACCAATGTTTCGGTCATGGAAATCATCCGTGATGCCGGCGTGGACGAATTGCTGGCGCTGTGCGGCGGATGCTGTTCCTGCGCAACCTGCCATATCTATGTCGACGAAAGCTTCGCTGGCCAGTTGCCCGAAGTCACCGCCGACGAGAACGATCTGCTCGACAGTTCGGACCACCGTCAGGCCAATTCACGCCTTTCGTGCCAGATCAATTTCACCAGCGCACTTGATGGCATGCGCGTGACGATCGCTCCTGAAGACTGAGTTGAATGGGTGGCGCGGTCATGCCCGCGCCACCACGCCGTTTCGGCCCACCGGCTTGTCGGACTGACCGTCAAGCGAGGGTGACTGCACGCCCCCCGCATTCATGATAAGCCCGCTTCAGCAATGTGAAGACTCCGGGAGCATGCAATGGGGCCGCAGGACACAAGTATCCTGATTTACGCAAGTCTGGAGCGCCCCTTGGCGCGACCGGCCTCTGAAACTGTTCCCGCAGTTCGCTAAGTCACGCAATATAATCGCAAGATAGTCCGAAAAAATAATGACTTGGGGAAGATAGCCGATGGACCCGAAATCACTCGAAACCATGTATGCCGAAGTCGAAAGCGAATTTCAGCGTTCGACATATCCCGAAGATTTTCCGGCGTTGCCGGATCTGGCGGCAGCGCGCTACTTCGATCCTGAATTCTATCGGCTCGAAATGGAACACGTATTCCGCAAGACCTGGCTGTGCGTCGGCCATGCGAGCCAGTTGCCGCAGAAGGGATCGTATCGCCTGTTCGAACAATTCGATCAGTCGATCATTCTCAGCCGCGGGACGGACGACACGATCCGCGCATTCAAGAACGCCTGCCGACATCGCGGCGCGGCGCTGGTTACCCAGCCCGAAGGCGTGGCAAAGCGGTTCATCTGCCCTTATCATGCATGGGGGTTTTCATCGGAAGGCGAGCTGAAGTCGGTTCCCGAAGCCCACAACTTCGCCTGCCTGAACAAGGCGGACAAGCCGCTGCTTCAGGTACGCTGCGAGACATGGCGCGGCTTCATCTTCATCAATTTCGATGAAAATGCCGGGCCGCTGGCTGAATTTCTGGGGCCTTTGACCACGCAGATCGATGATTTTCCGATCGATGGCATGGTGGTGAAGCGCGTTCTGGACGTGGAGATCGACTGCAACTGGAAGACCGCGTACGATAATTTCCTCGAAATCTATCACGTGAACACGGTGCACGCCAAAACGCTGTCACCCTACCTTGAATCGAAAAGCTTCACGATTTCGCTGTTCGAAGGCGGCCATGCCCGCTTTGTCACACGCAAGCGCGGCGGCCAGTCGTTCTTTTCCGCGGGCCATGATGAGGCCACACCCGACGATTTCACCACACGCTTCAGGGACCACGTGTTCGCGCTGCCCTGTTTTCCCAACAGCTTTACCGCGCTCGATCCGGTGGGCTTCAACTGGCAGACTTTCTGGCCCAAGGGACCGGACAAGATGGTGATGTCCAACATGCTGATGGGCTGGCCGCGCGACGACGACGAAGATACCAAGTTCTGGGAAACCATGCTGGAAAACCAGCAAACCGTTCTGGCAGAAGATATCGGGCTGTTTCCCACGATCCAGCGATCCTACAAGCAAGGGGACATCACCGATGTCGTGCTCAGCTTCCAGGAACAGTTCATCTATTGGTACAACGAGGAAATCGATCGCAAGATCGGTGCGGACAATGTGCCCCCGGCGCTGCGGGTCAAGCCGATCCTTGCGCCGCATGTAAAGGGCTGAGCGTTCCCGCTCAGTCGTTGGCGCCAAAGCAATAGGCGCAGATCTTGTTCCCGTCGGGATCGCGCAGATAGGCACCATAGGCGTGTTCCACCGCGCCGCGCGGGCCGGGTTCGCCTGCGTCGGTGCCGCCTGCGGCCAGCCCCGCCGCATGAAATGCGCGCACCGCTTCGCGCCCCGGCGCCTTGAAGCTGACCGTTCCGCCGTTCCCCGCCTGGGCCGGCGTACCATCCAGCGGGCGCAGGATCAGCAGTTCTGCCAGCTTGTGGCCATAACCCACGCCCTGATCGAGGAAGGCGCCAAGATTGCGGATGCCCAGGGGTGTCAATACCGCGTCATAGAAACGCTGCGCCCGCTGCAAGTCGTTGGCGCCGATGCAGATGTGCGTAAAAATGCTCATGCCCCGAAAATCCACGATATGAGGCGGATCGTATCCCGTCCTCTGGCAGGCAGGTTGTGTCACGCAAATGGCGCAGAACCGCAAACCTATCGGTCGGCAGATGCCGCGCCATCGCTGGGGGTGAGGATGACCCACACGAAAACAAGGGGGAAGAGATGCCGGTATCGTCTGCAAGCAAGGGTATGGCGGCGTCTGGCATCGCGACCCTGCTTGCGGTGCTGACAACGACAACCGCTGCGCAAGCGCCCGAACGGGCCGATGTGGGTGCGCCATTCAGCCAGATGCAGGTGGATCGGGGCAAGGCGGTGTTCGAGGCGAATTGTGCCGCTTGCCATGATTCCAGCCTGCGCGGATCATCGCATGGTCCGGCTTTGACCGGACCGGTGTTTCTGGACAAATGGCGTACGCGCAGCAGCGGCGATCTTGGCAGTTATATCAAGGCGATGATGCCGCCCGGATCGCCCGGTACGCTGACGGACCGTGAAGCGCTGGCCGTGACGGAATATGTCATGGCCCGGAACGAGGCCGCAGCCCCGCGTGTGGCGCGCGCTGAACCCACACCGGTTATCGGAGCGAGCGCGCACAGCGATTCGCCCGAAAGCAACGCCTTTGCCCAGTTGATGGCGACCTTTGCCACGCCCAACCGCCGGGTCGAAACATTCACTCCGGTGACCGAGGCGATGCTTACCACGCCGCCGCCGGGCGATTGGCTGAACTGGCGGCGCACCCGCGATGGTCATGGCGAAAGCCCCTTGGCGCAGATCGACGTCGGCAATGTCGGCGGCTTGAAGCTGGCATGGGTCATGGCCCTGCCCGATGGCACCAACGAACCGACGCCCATCGTTCACGATGACATCATGTACATGCTTGCGCCGGGGGGCCAGGTGCAGGCGCTGGATGCGGCAACCGGCGATTTCATCTGGAAGTACCGCTATGAGCGCGCCGATGGAGAGCCGGTTGCGCTTGGTCCGGTGCGCAACATGGCGATCTATGGCACCAATCTTTTCATCGCGACGCAGGATGCCGCACTGGTTGCCATCGATGCACGCAGCGGTGAGGAAGTGTGGCGTACCCAGCGCGCGGATACTGCTGAAGGATTTACCCAGACGGCCGCGCCCATCGTGGCAAACGGTGTATTGGTAGGCGGCATCAACGGCTGTGACCGCTTCAAGAAGACGCCGTGCTTTGTCGCAGGGTATGATCCTGCAACGGGCAAGGAACTGTGGCGCACATCCACTATCGCCCAGCCCGGCCAGCCCGGCGGCGATACTTGGGCAGGCCTGCCGTCCGAATTTCGCGCGGGCGGCGATGGCTGGATTCCGGGCAGCTATGATGCCGCGCTCGATACGTTCTATATCGGCACCGCGCAGGCCAAGCCGTGGGTCGCCGCCAGCCGTCACATGACCCCCCGCGATGCGGCGCTCTACACCAACTCCACGCTCGCACTTGATCCGCGCACCGGCAGGATCAAGTGGCATTTCCAGCATATGCCGGGCGACACGCTCGATCTCGATAGCGTGTTCGAACGGGTGCTGGTAGATATTGACGGGCGGCAGAACGTGTTCACTATCGGCAAGGACGGGTTGCTGTGGAAGCTTGACCGCAAGTCCGGCGCTTTTATCGACGTTGCCGAAACCGTCTATCAGGATGTGTGGTCCAAAATCGATCGCAGGACCGGCCGCCTGACATACCGGCCAGACATCCTGACCGCAAAAGTGGGCGATGTGGTGCGCACTTGCCCCACCACATTCGGCGGGCACGATTGGCCGGCGAGCGCTTATGATTCAAAGCGCGGCGCACTGATCATCCCCTTGTTGCAGATGTGCGGAGGCATGAAGGGGGCAGAGGTAGAATTCAAGATCGGCGGCGGAGGGCTTGGCGGCGCGAATGCCATCGAACCCGGCGGCAAGATCGAAATGCCGGGCAGCAACGGCAATTTCGGTAAACTCGCCGCTTACGACGTGCGCACATTGGCGCAAGTGTGGGATTATCAGCAGCGGACGCCATTTACGACAGGCGCGTTGACCACGGCGGGCGGACTGGTGTTCATCGGCGATGCCGACCGCCATTTCCGCGCGCATGACAGCACTACCGGCAAAGTGCTGTGGCAGGCGAGGCTTGGCGCTCCGGCGCACGGTTTCCCGATCAGTTATACGGCAGGCGGGCGACAATTCATCGCGGTGCCCGCAGGTCCGCTGGGTGCCTGGGCGGTCGTGACCGGACAGATCGGCAATATCTACCTGCCATCCACCGGAAATGCGATTTACGTCTTCGCCGTGGACGCGCCGCAAAAGCCCTGATCGAAAATCAGCCGAGGACGCCGAGCTGGCGGGCGCGGGTTACGGCCTGCGGTCGCCGCCGGACGCCCAGCTTGTCGTAGATCTGCTGCATGTACCATTTCACCGTGCCTTCGGTCAGCCCCAGCCGGTCCCCGATTTCACGGTTGCGCAACCCGCCGCCGACCATGCGCAGAATGTCGATTTCACGGTTCATCAGCCGGCCGGAAAGGCCATAGTCGCTGTCGTTGCCATCCTGATTGTCGATGGCGATCACCGTTTGCATCGCGGCAACCAGTTTGCGCCCAAACCTGTCTGGGACGCTATCGACGAGTGGCCCCTGGCCATAAGCTTCGCTCAGGATCGCCTTGATAGCTTCGCCTTCATCAAGAAATATCTGCGTCCATCCGCTTGGCGCGGCCAGCGTGACGGCTTCGCGCACCGCGCGGCGCGCTTCCGATCTGTCGCCTCCCAGAATCGCGATTTCGGCCAGCAGCAGTTCGAAGGTCACGCCCGATCGAACGGCACCGTTCCTGCGGACGAATTCGGACCAGCGCTTGGCAATCTTGCGCGCTGGCAAAAGGCGATGCCCGTGCATTTCTATGCGGATCACCGCTATGGCGATGCTTTCGTGCAGGCGCGAGGGATTGAGCGTGGGGTAGGGTTCGGCCGAGGGCCAGAAATTGCTGGTTTCCATCAAAGTGCGCGCTTGCTGCGCCTCGCCCGAACGGATCAGCATCCGCACCTGTTCGCTGACGGCGATGGCACGCATGCGGTCCAGGCCGTATTCGATAGCCAGAACCTGCATTTCCTTCAGCACTTTTGCCGCACCGGCGGCATCGCCATCGTTGAACAGCAATCGCGCCTTGACGATGTGACCGGAAACGATCTGATCGACGAAGCCCCATTCGTGTGCAACCGGCAGGTGTTCTTCGACCAGCGCCCGCGCCCGTGCGACATCACCGCGATCATAGAGCATTTCTGCCAGTGGCAGTGATGGCAGCGCCGCGATCCCCGGCTTGCCCAGCGCGCGGGCATAATCGAGTGCTTCTTCCAGCATGGCTTCGGCTGCATCGGTCTTGCCCTGTGCGGCCAGAGTGGGCGCAATCGATGTCTTGAGCGCGATGGCAGCGAAATCCGATCCCGGCCGTCGCAGCGCGTGACGGGCTTCCGCCTCAAGCCGCAGCACGTCCTTGAAATGGTACAGTTCACGCCGCGATGCCATCAGTTGCGCCAGTACCGTGCAGCTGAGATAAGGTTCGTCATCACCGAATTTGCGCAACAGGGTTTCAGCGCGGGTTTCGATAGCGCGCATATCGTCGCGCCCGGCGGCAAGCATCAGTTCACGGTGCTCTATCGCCATTGCCAGACGCTGCTGGTCGATGGGGTTATGGGCCAGAGCCTGGCGGCGTTCCCATTCGGCCTGCGCCATGCCGACGAGCGTTTCGGCAGATTCGAACGCAAGCGACCGAATGCGCCGCCACGCAATGGCCAGCGCCAGCCGGGGACGCGTGCGGCACACGGTGGTGGGAAGCGCTGCAACCAGTTGATCGACCAGATCGAGATTGCCCGAAAATGTCAGGGGATCGGCAAGTTCATCCAGCATGTCCGCCAGAAATTCGGCGTCATTGCTTAACCGCGCATGTTCCACGGCCTTCAGGTACTGGCCGACGGCCGCGAAGTGGCGGCTGGCACGGCGCTGCAATTCGGCCGCGCGCACCGGATCGCGATCATTCAGGCGGCGGAGCACCATTTCCCGGAACAGCGGATGATAGCGATAGCTGGTCCGGTCAAGATCGCTGGCGCGCAGAAACAGGCCGCGCTCCTCGACCCGCTCCATCACGGCGCGGGAATCGTCGTTTCCGGTCATCGCCGCGCAAATATCAGCGGTCAGTTCTTCAAGGATGATCGTGCTGACGAGGAATTCGCGCACGTCGGCAGGTTCGCGCGACATCACTTCTTCGCCGAAATACTCTTCAAATTCCCGGCGCAGACCGGAAGGCGGGATGAAGCGGCCTTCGCCATCGCGCATTTCGCGATCCTGTATCAGCCGGGTCATCGTGATGCCGGCCGGCCACCCTTGCGTTTGCGCCACCATCACTTCGATTTCATCGGATGAAAGCGGCACCGCGCCAACGCAATCAATCAGGTCGGTGGTTTCCTCGACCGAAAAGCGCAAATCCCCCCAGCCGATTTCGAACAGATAGCCCTGTGCGCGAAGGCGCGCGATGGGCACATTGCCGAAGCTTCGTGATACGATGATCGTAGTCATCGCATCGCGCGCGCCTGCGATAACGTCGGTCAGGAAATCGTGCACTTCGGGCGGCAGGACCTGGGCATCGTCGATCACAAGCACCGGTCGTGCCGGGCATGAGGCGACCATCGCGGCGAAGCTGGCGGCCGCATCGATACATTGTGCGCCGGCTGTCTGATGAGTCCAGTCCAGCGCATTGGCCGTGCAGGCAGCGCGCAAGGCATCGGCGAACTGCTCGAAACTGGCGATTCCAGCCCGCGAGGCAAGCCATAGCACCGGGCGACCCCGCCCGGCCAGTGCAGTTGCCCATTGCAGCACGGCCATGGTCTTGCCGAAACCGGCGGGCGCAAACACAGTGGTGACGCGTGACCGGTCAACCGCATCGATCTTGGCTTCCAGGTTCGGGCGGACAATTTGATCGTGTGGCGCGCGAGGCGGCACGACTGCGGTCGGCATGACGCTCATCGGGTGGTCCTCTCCAGGGTCCATGGCACGTTTTCATGCACACGTGCGCTTATGATTCGTTTTTACTGACTCGAAGGATAGGGGTAACCGCTTGCTCGGCAAGGGGCTGGCCTCTACCAGAGGCGATAACTGTTTGGCGCAGCGGCCAAATCCGCGCATTTTAGCCGACAATTTCATTGACGGAGCGTCAAGTGGCGTCTTCCTCACCAGTCCGGTTCACGCCCCGCGCCATTGCCTTGGCCGCAAGGTAGCCAAAGATCATCGCCGGACCGTTGTTCGAACCGCTGCCGGGGGAGCGGCCACGGAACACCGAGTTCATGTCCAGACCGGCAGCATAAAGACCATCTACCGGATTGCCCCGCGGATCGAGCACGCGCGCATCACGATCAACGCGCAGACCCAGCATCGTGGCGGAATCGCCGGGATGAACGCGCAATCCATAAAACGGAGCAGTCGTGATCTCGCCAAGGTTGGGATTGGGTTCATGCCCCGGATCGCCCAAGGAGCGGTCGGCGGCAGACTTGCCTCGCGCGAAATCGAGATCATCGCCAGTGCGCGCAAATCCGTTCTGGCGCTCGACCGTGGCGGCAAGTCCGGCAGGGTCGATGCCCAGCTTCGCTGCCAGTTCCGGTATGGTTTGCGCCGTCTCGATGTAATCGGGCCGCAGATGACGCTTCAACCCCATGCCACCGGGCCTGACCGGACCCATGCCATACTTGCGCATCGCGGTATGATCGCAGATCAGCCAGGCTGGCACCGAACCGGTAGCGTGCATGCCTGAGATGGGATCGAGCGAGGCTTCATTGGTGAACCGCTGACCGGCCTTGTTCACGGTGATATAGCCAGGCTTCGTCCGATCGGCGACCATGTGCGGAAACTTGACGAAACTGCCATCTTCCTGCGGGACCAGCGACAGCATGACCCAGCCGCCGTGCTGGAATCCCTTTTCCACGAACTCGCCGCCTGCCGCCTGCCCCATGCGGATACCATCGCCCGCATTGGAATCGGACATCAGCGAATAGTGCTGGTCGCCGAAGGGGATGTATTTGCGGCGCATTTCGGCATCGGCGGAAAATCCGCCTGACGCCAGCAATACGCCGCGCGTGGCATGAACCTGCACATCGCGCCCTTGGCGTCTTACCGTTGCCCCCGTCACGCGTCCGTTCTCGCCAGTCAGCAGGGCGGTGGCGGGCGAATCTGTCCACATTTCCACCCCCGCCTCCAGTGCCGCTTTCATCAACCCGGCGGCCAGCGAATTGCCCATGGTCAGGCGTGTACCCCGCCCGAATCGCACACGATCGGCGAGGAACCGTGCGAACAGGCGGGCCAGATACAGCGTCGATTTCAGGGATTTTCCGATGGCGGCAAGGTGAGGCAAGTCCGGCAGATCGACCATGAAGCCACCGCCCGGCGCATTGAAAACGCCCAGCGGATGCCGCAACCGTGCGAAGTCCTTACCCAGACGCTTGCCATCCGATTCCGCCGGGGCCAGCGCGCGCCCACCTGCGGCGGCGGCGCCAGGGGCTTCGGGAAACCAGTCGCCCATGCCGGGATAGGCGATCAGGCGTATGTCGGTGGTGGCGTGAAGCATATCGACAAGTTCTGGCGCGGTATCGACGTAGGCGGCGATCAAGGCAGGATCGAACGTGCCTTCGCCAATGGTTTCCAGATAAGTCAGGACATTTTCGCGGCTGTCATCGAAACCGGCATCGCGCCCCGGTTTGCTCAACGGGAACCATACGCCGCCGCCGGACCACGCCAGCGTACCGCCGATACGGTCTTCCTTTTCAACAAGCAGGACATCCAGCCCGGCACGTGCCGCAACCAGCGCGCAGGTAAGCCCGGCTCCGCCAGAGCCAATGACGACCACGTCCTTGCGGATGACTTCCGCCACAGCCATTTCTCCCGAACAGGCCTGGCTCGGTTGATCCGGCACTGCCTTTATGCGGGGAAATCTAGGAGAGGCAGTCCAAAGCGAAGACAATAATCGTTGAACGGTGCTTACAATTAGCAACCGGACGATCAATCCGCAGCCAGTATCTCTTCGTAAGCCCGCACGATCCGGTCGAGCGTTGGCCGGTAGTCACCCAGCCCCGGAGGCAGAGCAATAACATTGCCTTGTTCGTCCACGCCTGCATGCGCCAGAATCTTGCGCCGGACCAGCATGACAGCTGCGCCGATGACCGCCTGGTTTGCCTCGACATAAAGATCGAGAGCCAATTCGCGTGAAAGTCCGCGCTTTTCCAGCATCGCGATGATGTTGGTGGCATAGGCGACTTCACGGTCGGTCTTTTCTCCGCCGATCAGGTTTCCGATCATTTCGGGCCTGGAATTGAACATGGCAAAGCACAGCGCGGCGTGCCCGAACAGCACTTCCTGCCATGTGCCGCCGTAGTTATCGGGGATGGACCGCGATGCCATGCGTTCGGCAACCAGTTCAAGCAAGTGGTCGCGGCCGCGAACGTAGCCATAGAGCGTCGCGACGCCGGTATTCAGCTGCTGCGCTACCGAACACATTTCAAGCCGTTCGATTCCCACCGAACAGGCTGCATCCACGATCGCGTCAAGAGTGAGGCGGCGGGGCCGACCAACCGCGCGCTTGCCCGAAAGGGCAGGATCCGGTGCGGGAGGACAGGAATCCTTGCGAACCGGCGCACTGTTGACGATCAATTTTGGCTCCTTTCCGTCCTTCACCCGGCAAATGCGCCTTTCTGAGCGCTTGGCGACAGACTGAACCGTCTCGACCATATGTGCAAGCGATCCATATATCTGGCCTGTCCGTCTGCAAGTTATTTTCCGAATCGCTATCGACAATAGGTCCGGTCAGCGGTAATCGGAACCGACGGCGGGCCACCCCGTCACCCATCGTATTGAAACATTGGTGACAGACATGAAAATCCATTCCGTGTTCGCACTGGCCCTTGGCCTTGTCGCACTTCCCGCCGCAGCGCAGATGGCAGAACCCGCTGCTGCCCCCACCGCCACCCCCGCTGCTGCCGCTGTCGCCGCGCCCCAAATCAAGGGTGGCGAAATGGTTTGGTCGGCAGACGGTCGCCGCATCGGACGTGTTGACCGCGTACGCGGTTCGGCTGTTGCGGTGGTGAGCGATATGCAGATGGTCTACATTCCGATCGCTACCCTGACGGTCAGCGAACGCGGCCTTGTCAGCTCGCTGAGCCGCAAGGAAATCAGCCGCCTTTGATCGGTTGTGTGCTGGCGCGCTGACAGGCGGCGCCAGCCCCACCTTTCCCACTGAAAACGCCGCCGAGAGTCTCGGCGGCGTTTTCATTTTTGGTCCAGATTCGAAGCCATTCGCGGCAAATCAGGCGTTCAGCAATTCCCCGGCGATCTGGGAATGCACGGCAGACGGATCGTTGCCAGCGTGTGCCCGTGCGGCGGACATGTCCAGCCACAGTTGCGTCAGCGGCCCATCGCGCTGGATGCCGCGCCCACCAAGCAGAAGCATCATTTCGTCCACCAACGGGGCAAGACGGCGCATGAAGCCCGTCAGTTGCGCACGGTATAGCAGCGCCTCGTCCATCGGCAGCGTCTCATCACGCGCAACGATTTCGCTCAGTCGCGCGTAATTGTCGTGGAACTGACGCTCGATCGAATCGAGTTCAACGCGCGCGCGGCCGATCATCGATAGAAAACGGGGATTGTCGCGTGATGCGCCGGAACCGAAAGCGCCTTGCCTTTCGCGCGTGGAGGCCGTGAAGGAGGCCAATGCGCCGCGCACAGCTCCGATCGAAAGGCTGGAAATGGACGAGGCAAAGACATAGAGCCACGGCAGGCGATAAAGTGGTGACAGGCCCGATGCCGCCGGAAGCGGCAATAGCCCGCTGTCGGGAACATAGGTACGATAGGCGGGCACGAAGGCATCGTCGATTACCAGATCGTTGCTGCCCGTGGCGCGCAGGCCGAATGTATCCCACACGCGGTCGATGCGGCAATCGCTCATCGGCACAAGGAACAGGCGCATCTGCGGCGCTGGGCGCGCTTCATCCGGCGGGACCATGCCGCCCACGACCGCCCATTTGGCGTGGCTGCTGCCGCTGGAAAAGGTGAAGCGCCCGCTGATGCGATAGCCGCCGTCAGTCGGCGTGACCTTCCCGACCGGGGCGAAGGATGACGAAGCCAGCGCGTCGGGATCGTCGCCCCAGACGTCGGCCTGGGCCAGCGGATCCATCCGACCAAGCATGAATGACTGCACGGACAGTACACCGAACACCCAGGCGGTGGACATGCAATGTTCCGCAAATACGTTTTGCAGCGCAAAGACGTGGCGCGGATCGAGTTCCAGACCGCCCCAGCGCTTGGGCTGAAAGGCGCGCAACAGACCCGCAGCCTTCATTGCCGCGATGGTTTCGGGCAGTACGTCCGCCTGACGGTTTGCTTCGTCCCTTGTGGCGATGACCTGCGGCAACATCGCGCGCGCGCTATCCAGCATGGCTTGAGGATCGTTGCGATCCATGGTCACTTCGGCGATCGAGCTTGCCATCTGCACATCCTTTATCTCACGCACGCATCTTATTACATGCGGGGCTGTAAGCCCGCAGAGCGGACGCCGTGCCTTTCGTAAGGTAGGAGCCGACGGGGCCAAAAAGAATTGCCCTAACGGGCAATCGCTATGCCGCCTTGGCCGGAATTTCGCGGCGCAGCGCCCTGGCAGCGCGAAGATAGAATATGATCGCACCGACCAGCACCACGCCAACCGCCATCATCGCATGCTGCAATCCTTGTGCCGCGCCGACGCTGCACGCCTGCGTCACGGCTTTATGAGCGCAATCCGCCTGATAATCGCCGGCATAGGCTTGGGCGGCCAGACGGTCGCTCAGCCAGCCCAGCAGGACGGATCCTATCCCCAGCCCCGCCACCGTTTGCCCGAAGGCATGCAGTGCCGCGGCAGACGCCCGCATCCGCGGCTCCACCAACCGCTGCGTCACGGTCATGATCGCAGGCAGGAATGCGTTGAGCGATCCGGCAGCGAAGAACATCAGCACCATGAACCAGCGCCAGTCCGATTGCAGGATGGCCGTCAGATAAAGCGGCAGCGAGATCATCAGCAGCAGGGCTGGCGCTTTGCCGAACCAGCCGATGTCGCGCTTGCCCAGCCAATCGGCCGCGCGGCCCCCGGAATAATTGCCGATGACCATCGCAAGGCTGAGCGAGATGGCAAAGATCATGCCTGCCTGTGCGATATCGAGACCGTATCGGCGCACCAGCAGCGGGATCATGAACAGGTTCAGCCCGAAGCTGACCATGCCGACCAACCCGCTGGCGGCGGTAAGATAGAGAAACGCAGGGGATCGTCCGACACGCCGCAGCACTGCACCGAACGACGGCGTCACATCGCCTGCGTTGCGGCGCGGCGGCTCCGGGATTGTCAGCTTCAGCAGAACGGCAAGGATGATGCCGGGCAGGCCCAGCACCACGAATGCCGCGCGCCAGCCGTAATTCTGCACCACCCAGCCACCGACCGTCGCAGAAACCGCGCCGCCAATCGAAACCCAGATAGCGATGGTGGAAAAGGCGCTGGCGCGACGTTCTTCGGGAAAACGGTCCGATATCATCGAAACCAGGGCGGGCGTGAATCCGGCCTCGCCCACGCCAACACCCATGCGACACAGCAGGATTTGCACGAAATTGCCGGCTGCACCCGTCAATGCCGTCATGACTGACCAGATTGCGGTCACCGTAGCGATGATCCCGACACGGCTGCGGCGCTCTGCCAGACGTGCCAGCGGAATGCCAAGCGCCGCATAGAACAGCGAGAAAGCAAGGCCGCCCAGCAAACCCAGCTGCAGATCCGACAGATTCAACTCACGCCGGATCGCTTCGCCAGCCACCGAAATGATCGTTCGGTCCACGAAGTTCATCATGTAGATCAGCCCAAGCAGCAGGAGAAACCAGCGCTCGCTGCCGGCGGTGGCCTGTCCGCCCGGCGTTGCTTCGTTCATGCCCCTGCTCCACGATAGACAAGATTGATCGCGCGTAATTCCAGCACGACATCGCCTTTGCCACTGACCATGCGATAGGCCTGGGTGACCAGCCCCCGCCCTGGATCAGACGACGAAGGACGGCATGCCACGATTTCGGATTCCAAAGTCAGGCTGTCGCCTGGACGAACGGCCATTCGAAAGCGCAAATCCTCTATTGCCACGCCACAATAGTAATCGATATCGCCGTTCAGATCGTGATCCATGCGCCGCCATATCGCGATAAGGTGCGCTCCGCTTGCGATCAGGCCGCCAAAGGCCGATTGCATCGCTGCATCGCGATCGACGTGGAACCACTGCGGATCGAACTGTCGCGCAAAAGCGATGATTGCCTGCTCATCCAGCACGATCGGAGGGGATTGGCGTCGCTCTCCCACGACCAGTTCGTCGAAACGGCGGCGAGGCTGGCGGTCTGTCATGATGCCTGACTGGAGACGAGAACGCCGTCCGTCAAGCAGCACCAACCCGCTTGAAGGACGGCATCAGATCACAGTCACACGGCTGATTTAGCGACGGCACACGTCAAGGATTGCCTGTTTCACGTAATTCTTCACATTGGCGCCCATCGCCGAAGGCTTGCCGACCGCTTCGCCCAGTTCATGGGCAAGCGTCAGATCCTTTTCACCGATGCCGGCCTGCACCGCCATCAGATCGCGGCGGGTCTGATCGCCGGGATTGTTGCGAAATGCGATGAAGCCATTCATGGGCGGGGTCATCACGCCATTGCGCTGCATCACGGTGATCAATTTGTCGATCGGCACACCGGCGGCTTCGGCAAGGTCCATCGCTTCCAGCCCCAGTTCGATCTGGCACCATGAAACAAGGTTGTTACAGATCTTGAGACCCATCGCCGAACCGAGTGGCCCGACCAGCATGGTGTTGGTGGAATAGGCATCGAGCACGGGCTGTACGCGCGCCATCGTCGCCTCGTCACCGCCGAGCATGCAGAACACGAACGGACCGTCATTGGTCATTTCAGTGCGCGTGACGGCAGCGTCCATCAGTTCAACGCCGACAGCCGCCGCGCGTTCCGCCAGCGCCTTGGCGGTTGCCGGGCGAATGGTGCTGTGGACCAGAATGACCGAGCCGGGCTTCATGACCGGGATAAGTTCGTCAAAACATTCGGTGACCTGCTTGTCGTCCTGAACGCAAATGCCCACGACATCGCAACCGCCCAGTTCGGCGATGCTACCGGCCAGCGTCGCCTTGCCGCGGAACGGCTCCATCGATGCGGGGAACTTGTCGAACACCGTCAGCGGCAGCGACAGCTTGGCCAGCTCGCGCGCCTGGCATCCGCCCATGCTGCCAAGACCGATGAAACCTACTGAACCGATCGCCTGCACCATTTGAGAACTCTCCTGAACCGGGATTTGCGGCCTTCTAGGCCATCTGCACGTTCACCGTCACGGCAACAAGTCTTCGCACGAGTGCCAAAACTAGCTTCGTCGCGCCGTCATGCAGTGGCCGGGTGCAACGCGTCGTCCGGGCCGTCGCTACGGCCGGTGCCCTTGCGCTTCACATGCCGCGCCGCCAGTGCGAAGTGCATTGCCGCCACCGGATGGCACAACAGCATGATCGAAAGCGCCCAGCCCAGCGAATTTGAACCGCCGATCATGTCGCTAAGCCGCCCGACGACAAACGGTGCCACGCCAAAGCCCAGCAACGTCGCACCGAGTTGGAGCAGTGCGATGGTAAAGCCACGCACCTGCGACGGCACAACGATCAGCAGCAGTCCGTTGGCAGGACCGTTATAGCTGTTGAAGAAGAAGGCATAGCAGGCCACCAGAACCAGCGCGGGGACCGTGCTTTCGGTCAACAACGAGGCAATGCCAAGGAATGTCGCAATGAGTGACGTGCTTGCAGCGATCATGCCCGACCGCCATGGATTTGCCCGTGCATCGCGACGGCTGCTACGGTCGGCAAGCCAGCCGAAAGTGGCGCCGCCAAGTGCGCCCAGCAGGCCGGTTGTAAGGCCGACGGTAAGCCCGGCTTCCGAAAGCTTGAGGCCGTGCTGGCGCACCAGGAACGAGATCGACCAGGTCGAATAGGACGAGATCGCCGCCGCCGTCAGCAGCACACCGAGCAGGATATGCACAGCGGCCGGGCGGGCGCCGATTTCAGCAAGCGATTGGAAGAACGACAGCTTTTCGGCCGGAGGAGCCGACTGGACGACACCCGGCACTTCGTCGCTTGCCCCGCGTTTCGGTTCGCGCACCACGAAGAACACGACCACCGCCATGATCATTCCGGGCACCCCCGCAAGGAAGAACGCCATGCGCCAGCCATAGGCCGCTGCAATCATCCCGCCGACGATGAATGTCACGATCGACCCGATGGCCGAGGAAAGATACCACAAGCCCACCGCGGTCGAGCGTTCGCGCGCCGGGAAATAGTCCGAAAGCAGCGACAGGCCGGCAGGCGATCCGCCCGATTCGGCCAGGCCGACGACGCAGCGCGAAACCAGCAGTGCGATCCAGCTGGTCGCCAGCCCGCAGACCGCCGTTGCCGCGCTCCACAAGGCCAGGATCACGGCCAGCGCATTCTTGCGGACGGTCCTGTCGATCAACATGCCCATGGGGAGCACGGCCGCGCCATAGAACAAGCCATAGCCCAGACTCGAAATCAGCCCCAGTTGTGTATCGTTCAGGTTGAATTCGTGACGCACAGGTTCCATCACGATGCTCACCACCATGCGGTCCATGATATGGCAGCTGTGCGCGAGCGTCAGGACCAGCAGGACGACCCAACGATAGCTCGACGCTTTCTCCGCTTGTGCGGAACCGACCATGCCCTCCCCTTTCCGAATTGAAATTTAAGCCATTTGGTCCGCGCGGAGGCGGTTCAGCATTCTGGCCCAACAGGTCGAGGCAAAGCTTGCGGGACGAACCCGCCTTTGGATAGGCGCTCCGCTTCCTTGCGCCTGCCATCCGCTGCATCATCGTGCTTGCCGGGATTTGCGTCGCGCATTCCTGATGTTGCGAGTATGCGATCAGGATAGTTCGCCGATCGGCACCAGCGGTGCGGCATTGGCCGTGTAATGAATGGAAGGCTAGTTTGACATGAATGATACTGCGACCAGTCCGCAGGCACCCGCCCGCGAAATGCGCCATTGCGCGCTTTTCGACCGCGCGGTCATTTACGAAAACCCGCACGAAACGATCGTTCCGGAAATTCATGCCGGACCTGCCGTGTTCTATGCCGACAACGTCTCGTTCAATCAGCCGGGCTGGGTGGTTCGCCGGGCCGAAGATCTGCGCAAGATCTATGCCGATACCGAAAACTATCACAAGAGCGGCAACACCGGCTTTGCCAAAATGATCGGCGAAGACTGGGACATCATCCCCACCGAACTCGACCCCCCGGTCCACACCGCGTACCGTTCGGCGCTCAATCCCATCTATTCGCCCAGCCAGATGATGAAGCTGGACGGAAAGGTGCGCGGTCGTGCGCAGGAATTGATCGCGAAGTTCAAGGACAAGGGCGAATGCGAATTCGTGCAGGATTTCGCCGTCCTGTTCCCGATCACGATCTTCCTTGAAATGATCGATCTGCCGGTGGAACGACTGGAACAGTTCCTGGAATGGGAAAACCAGTTGTTGCGCGGAACCGATCATGATGTGCGCGTGGCCAGTGTGCGCGCCGTCAAGGAACTGCTGATGGAAACCATCGCGCAACGCCGCAAGAACCCCGGCGATGACCTTATCAGCAAAACGATGCTGCTCGAAGTCGATGGCCGCAAGTGGAACGACATGGAAGTGTTCGGCCACGCCTTCAATCTCTACCTCGGCGGGCTTGATACCGTAACCGCCAATCTCAGCTTGCAGTTCCGCCATCTTGCCGAGAACCCGCACGATCAGCAGACCATGCGCGAGAACAGCCCTTCGCAGAATGTCGTGGCCGTAGAGGAATTGCTGCGCGCCTATGCTGCGGTTTCGACTCAGCGGATCGTTTCGAAAGAGCACCAGCTTCATGGACACACCCTTTTGCCGGGCGATGTCGTTTCGATGTCCACCCCGCTCGCCGGGCGTGATCCTGAAGCCTATGATAATCCACAGGACGTGCGCCTCGATCGCAAGCCGATGCACGTCACCCTGGGCCACAGCCTTCATCGCTGCCTTGGCCAGCATCTGGCCCGCCGCGAACTTCAGACCGCGATCGAGGAGTTCGTGAAGGTCATTCCGCAGTTTCGGGTGCAGGAAGGCTTCCGCGTGCCATGGTTCCCCGGCAACGTCATTCAGGTGACCGAACTGCCCTTGCGCTGGGGCTGAACCCGCTATCGCCGCCCGGTATGGACAAAGACCTACCGGGCGGCAGATTGCATCGCTGCGCGCCCGTCCTTTCCTTGTCCCAACAACGGATAGGGAGAACGGGTAATGGATCTGGGCATTGCAGGGCGCACGGCGCTTGTGCTGGGTGGCAGCAAAGGGATCGGGCGGCAGATTGCACTCGATCTTGCCGATGCCGGGGCCAATGTCATCGTTGTCGCGCGTGGGCAGCAGGCCATCGATGAAACGGTCGCCGCGGTGCAGGCCAAGGGCGTGAAAGCGGTTGGCATCAGCGCGGACCTGCTCGATCTTGCCAGCTATCAGCGCATTCATGATTTCGCGGTGGCAAATCTCGCTGCGCCTGACATTGCGATCTACAATCTCGATCCGCCACCGCCCGGCACCTTTGCCGATGTGGACGAGGACATGCTGGCGCAGGCCTATCACAGCGTCGTCTTGTGCTATGCGCGCATGCTGCGGGTGGTGCTGCCGCACATGCAGCAGCAACGCTGGGGCCGTATCGTGACCATCGGATCGGGCACTGCCAAGCAACTGGTGCGCAGCGGCCTGAACTTTGGCTATGTACTTGCCAACAGCACCCGCGTGGCGGCAAGTGCGCTGGCCAAGACGGTTGCGGGTGAAGTGGCAGCGCAGGGCATCACCATCAACACCATCGGCACAGGCTACATCGACACAGAAGCCAATCGGGCATGGACGCACGAGCAGGCAGCAGCCGCCGGAATGAGCTTTGACGACTTCCGGGGCAACATGGTGCAGCATATTCCCACGGGCCGTGCCGGAAAACCGCAGGAAATGGCCGCATTATGCCTGTTCCTGTGTTCGCAACAGGCCGGGTTCACAACAGGTGAAACCATCCTGTGCGATGGCGGCCAGACCAACTCGATCCTGTAAGCCGGGCCTAGCTGGTCGCCAGCCCGGCCTTGTGCATGATGGTGGTGTCGAAATATTCGGCGATCCGGGTGATCTTGTCGCCTTCGACGGTGGCGATCAGCAGGAATGGCACTTCGATCACGCCCTTTGCCGTATCGCCCGCCAAAGTGGCCTGTTCGACAAAGCCGCCCGGATGCAGGTGCACCCGCATGTCATCGTAACGCTGATTCGAAAAAGTCCTGGCGCTCGATTCCAGGATACCGAGATAGGCCGCCTTTGAATGTTCGGTGCCGGGCTGGAAGTTGTACCAGACCACGGCATCGTCGCTCAGATGAGCGACGATCCGCTGGTTATCGCGTGAGCGGCAGGCAGCTTCCCAGCTTTCTGCCACCGCCGCGACCCGATCGATTGCGGCCCCGGTCATGCCGCACCATTGATATTAGCAACGTGCGTTTCGAACTGGTCGCGATTGTCGGCCACATGAGCGAATGCCTTGCTCACGCCGCCGTCCACACGCAGGATTTGCCCGCTGACGAAGCGCCCGTCTTCGGATGCAAGCAGTGCCACCATCGCGGCAATGTCTTCGGGATAGCCCAGTTCCGGCGTCAGGTGGTGACGTTCGACCATTCGGATCAGTTCCGGCTGATTGGCCCGCGATGTGGCCGTAGGCACCATGCCCGGCGAGATGACGTTGCAGGTGACGCCCTGCTTGCCATATTGCGCAGCGACATAGAGCGTCAGCGCATTGACCGCCGATTTCGACGCAGCATAGGCCGTGCGGGCAAGATCGCCGAGCAGCGCAGCACCTGAACTGGTGTTGATGATCGCGCCACTGCCCGATGCGATCAATGCAGGCAGCGCGTGCTTAATCATCAACATGGTGCCGCGGGCATTCACCTTGAATGTCTCGTCCCACACGTCGATTTCCATGTCGCCAGCCGTGCCGTCACGGTTCAGGAAATCGGGGTTGGTGGCTGCGCCATTGTTGAAGACGACTTCCAGCTTGCCATAATGCGCCAGCGTGTCGTCGATCAGCTTTTCGATGCTGGCAGGATCGCCCAGGTCAAGGTGGAGCGCAATGGCATCCCCCCCCTCGGCGCGAATTTCCGCCGCCAGCTTTTCGGCCGGCTCCAGCATGACATCGGCGATCACCACCTGCCCGCCTTCGGCGCAAAGCCGCCGCACCGTGGCCGAACCAAGGCCGCCCGCGCCGCCCGTGACGATGCATGTTCTTCCGGTCAGTCTGCCCATCGGGGTGCTCCTCAGTTCTTGGCCGGTTTGTAGGCGTCAACGCCGCCACGGGTTTCTGCGACATGCGGGAAATGGGTGGAAATTCCGCCATCCACCGGGATGATCTGCGCGGTTATGAACTTGCCATCGTCCGATGCCAGCAAGGCAACCATCGCGGCAAGATCGTCTGGCCGTCCCAAACGCGGGGTCAGGTGATGGGCAAGGTACAGGTCCAGATTGTGGCCCTGATTCATCTCGGTGTTTTCCGTCACCACCAGACCGGGCGAGACGACATTGCAGCGAATGCCTTTCTTGCCGTACTGCGCCGCAACGTATTCGGTCAGCACGTTGATCGCGGCCTTGGACGCAGCATAGGCTACGCGGAAAAGATCGGCGCGCAGCGACGCGCCCGAACTGGTATTGATGATCGAACCCCCGCCCTGCCGGATCATGTGTGGCAGCGTATGCTTGATCATCAGCATGGTGCCGCGCGTGTTGATGCGGAACACGCTGTCCCACAGGTCAGGGTCCATGAATTCGACCGACGCATCGTGCAGCATGGTTTCATAACGGGTGTCGGCAGCGTTGTTGAACAGCACGTCGATCTGGCCATACCTGGCAATCGTCGCCGCAATCAGCGCCGTGATGCTGCTTTCTTCGGCAAGATCGAGGTACTGCACCATCGCTTCGCCACCGGCGTCACGGATGCCTTGAGCCGTTTTTTCCGCGCCTTCGACATTGATGTCGGCCAGCACCACTTTCGCCCCTTCGGATGCAAGCCGCCGCGCTGTTGCAGCGCCGATCCCGCCGGCCGTGCCGCTGATGACGGCCACTTTGCCTTCCAGTCGTCTCATCGAATATTCCTTCAAGATAATTCGGCATCAGGCCAATTCGAGCGGACCGTCCACCAGCATGTCGACTTTGCTGCGGTCTACCTGCTGCACAAGAAGCGGCGCGCCGTTGATGATGTCTTCGCCCATCATGAGTCCGTCTGCATCGAAGCGCATCATCGTGATATTGGGCCAGCGCGCCAGATAGAACTCATCTGGATCAACAGGTTCGCTATGCCTGGTCATGAAAGCGCCGGGATAGATCGCGCTGAGAACGGCGCGAACGATAAGTCCGTTCTCATCGAAGGCGACGCGTTCTTCATCGAACGGCCCCGCCATGCGAACGCCCAGCGCAACCACGCCTTCATACATTGCGCGGGTTCCGGCGCGATCGACGATAGTGGCCATGCCGCCTTCCGGCGTCATGAAGGGGTGTCCGTCGAAACTGTAGGAAATCGGGCCGTGCGACATCGTTTCCATCACCATGTCGACATCGTTGATGACTTCCCCCCACCAATGATTGCGATGAACCGTCAGCCAGCCCCGGCGCGTGGCATCGGATTCGGCGGCGATCCGCGCATCGAGCCGGGCAAGACTTTGGCGCGCGGTTGAAAGGGTGAGCATCCTCGGTTCTCCCTGCTGCATCGTTGTGCGGCATGAGCGCCGTCTTTGCTTCACCTCGGCATGCTACGATCCTACCAGCGGGCAGGCGCTCATCGCGATTTGCGCCAGATCATGCATGAAACAACAGCGAGCGCAGCGCATTACCAGCCGCCGTCCGCTTTCACATCAGGCTGGCGGAATATGCTCTTGAGATCGAAGAACACGCGCATTGTCTTGATCCGCGCGTCATCATCAAACCTATAGTGGACCACGTGCGCCAGGTCGTGCGGCTCCAGCCCGTCCTTTTCCAGAGTCATCGCGGAATGCTCGATCGCTTCATTGCCCACGATGATGCGTTCGCGCGGGCTGCGGTTGATCCTCACGCCGTTGTCAAAAGTGCTGCGATAGAAGGCTTCCATTCCGGCCCGGCCACCGCCGCGTGGCAATCCCGCGGGGTCTTCGATCACGCAATCCTCGGCCAGCAACGTCAGCCGTTTGGCAATATTGGGCGTGTCATATGTATCCTGAAGCGCAATCAGGGTCGCAAGCACCTGTTCGCGGGTAATCGTAGCCGGAACCTGTTCGTACACCGCCCTGATGAAACTGCCGATGGTGAAACCTGAATCATCTTCAAGTGCCAGCCCTGCCTGCCCGTCGGCCATTTTCTCTCTCCCATTATGACGATTTCATCTGAATCGTGCATTATGATGCATAGAATCGCGGCGGTTACCAGAAGATCTGCCAAGCAGGGATTATGCCGTTCCCGGACACGCCTTTGCAAGGCCATGACCCCCCCCTGATTTTACAACCCTATCCAAAGACAGATGTGGATTGAAACTGCAAACTATGCACTGCGCATTGTCGGATAATTCCCTGACGAAATAATGCAGGAGAGGACAATGCCGTACAGAGTAGACATTCCCGCAGACCGCGAACCGCTGGTCCACATTCTCAACCACGTTGGCACTGAAAAGCTGCTCGACACACGCCAACGCATGTTCCGCACAATCTATGACGCACCTGAGACGACCCTGACCGCACGCGAACGCGAAGGCATGCGGATCATGGGTGCTGCCCGCACGAACTGCCCGATCTGCGCGGGCATGCGGCTGTGGCGCGATTGGCCGGGTTTTGACGGTGGCGAGATTCCCGAAGAATTCTATCAGAATGCCATCGATTGCAACTACGATTGGGAAGGCTTTACCGATCGGGAGAAGCTGTTGATCGAATATGCCGACCGTTTTGAACGCGACATTGAAAGCATCAATGGCGATGATGTGCTGTGGGAGCGCATGCACGCCCTGTTCACCGAAGAAGAAATTGGCGACACGAACCTGATGCTTGGCTGCTGGGTCGGCACCGGCCGCGTGCTCAAGGCGCTTGGCATCGGCAGCGTCTGTGTTGTGCCGCCAAGTGCGGAAACGCTGGCCGCGCTGCGCAACGATCAGTTGAGCGAACAGCCGGTCATGGCTGCCGCCGAATGACACGCTGGCCGCGTGGAGCGAAACTCTGCGCGGCCACAAACGGAACCATCTCAGGTGCTTGTCGCGTCATCAATCCTGCGGTGTGAATTCTATGGGCGGCAATGACATGCCGTCCATATATTCCTCGCACTTCGTGATTTTCTGCCCGCGCGTGTGAAACACCATGGCGAAAGGCACATCGTTGCGCGTCCCTGCGCCTTCGATGGCAATATCGGCAACGCATTGTTGCAGTACCGTATCATTGTTCATCGGCGTCAGGCAGATGTTCTTGAACGTGATCTGCATGACCTTGAGCGCCTCGACCAGCATGTCGAACTCTTCATCCTTGGTCAGGTTTTTGCGCACGGTCGCATGCCACTGGATGAAATCGTCAGCAGCGACGGTCTTCATGCCTTCAAGGTCCCGCGCGCCCCAGAACGTGTTCCACCGTTCAACGGCAATGATCGAATCCGGCTTGGTTGCGATATCGGTCATGGTTCGGATTCCTGTGATGATAAATGCCTGAAACACGTTTTCGCCGAAGGCGGTTCTCCCGGAACGCCATCACGCATTCGGCGCGCATTCGGGAATGTTTCCCATTGCACGGGAAACATCATGCGAATGCCGTACCGAGCGAGGCTTGGCGCCACGTTTCCACGTCATTCTTCACATTGGCCAGTTTATGCAGGATGCCGTTGACCGCGTCTTCGCCCAGGGCCAGGCGACGTGGCATGTTGCCTGCACGGATGATGTCGACGATCGCCTGCGCGCCTTTCACAGGATCTCCCGGCTCTGACCCGCTGTACGACGCGGCCCGATGCTTGGCCTCGCCAGCCTGCATTCCGGCGTAGGCATCGACGGACCCTTCGGCCGCCAGCATGGAACGCCCGGCAAAATCTGTGCGGAAGGCACCCGGTTCAACGATCAGGACATTCACGCCGAATGGTGCCAGTTCCTCCCCCAGCGCATCCGACAAGCCTTCAAGCGCGAACTTCGAGGCGCAGTAGGCTCCCGCCCCGGCAAAGCCGATCTGGCCGGCCATGGACGAAATCATCACGATTGTGCCGCCGCTGGCGCGCATTGCCGGGATCAGCGCCTGTGTGACGCGCAGGACGCCAAAGAAATTGGTTTCCATCACCGCGCGCACTTCGTCCAGTGATAGCGCTTCGATGGCACCGACCATGCCGAAACCAGCGTTGTTGACCAGCACGTCTATTCCGCCGAGCCGTTCGGTTGCAGCGCGCACTCCTTCATCGACCGCCACCTGATCGTTCACATCCATGACGATGGCGTCGATGCCCTCGGCGGCCAGTTCGGCAATTTGCGCAGCCTTGCGCACCGTGCCCAATACCTTTTCGCCCGATTGCGCGACCGCGCGGGCCAGTTCCCGGCCAAACCCGGTTGAAATTCCGGTAATGAACCAGCGCTTTTGCAGACCTGCACTCATCGAAAGCTCCGATCCTCAACCACAACCAGCGCCCGATCTTCGGATCGGTATCGCTCCATGCACACTTTAGCCTGCCCTCCCGTGGCAGGCCCTGCCCGATGACAGGTTGGAATTGTGAAGACCGCCCCGGACAGACTCTGACAGCGCAATTCGTTTGACGCGCCGTCCGGCGGGGTCGTCAGACCAGTTCAGCAAGTTCCACCCCTCCGGCGGATAGGAACAGTGAGCGCTGCCTGACGACAAGATGCGCAAAAGGCCGCGAAGGCCCGATGGAGAGGCCCATGAATCGTCTGGACGGGAAAACAGCGTTTGTCACCGGCGCGGGCCGCGGCATTGGCCGTGCCATTGCCCGGCTGTTTGCAGCCGAAGGCGCGCGCGTTGTCGTCACATCACGCACCAGCGCGAATGTGGACAAAGTGGTGGCCGAAATCACGGCGACCGGCGGCAACGCGATTGGCGTTGCCTGTGACGTGTCTCGCGAAGACGACATAACCGCGGCCATTGCCGCCACGGCTGAGGCATTCGGCGGACTGGATATTCTGGTCAACAACGCGTTCGACCTGTCTACGGTGCAATCATCGGTCAACGATCTGTCGGTTGAACAATTGATGCAGCAGTTCCAGACCGGGCCAATCGCCTGCCTGCGCACGATGCAGGCTGCCTATCCCTATCTGAAGCGTAGCGGCGCGGGCCGGGTCATCAACTTCGCATCGTCGGTGGGCGTGATCGGCGCCGCGGGTTTTGCGCCCTATGCCATGGCCAAGGAAGCGATCCGCGCACTGAGCCGGGTGGCGGCGCGCGAATGGGGCGCAGATGCCATCACCGTGAACAACATCCTGCCGATTGCACAGACCGATTCGTTCGATGCGACCACGGCGGACGACGCCGGTACACCGACATGGGTGCCCAACTCCCCCATTGCGCGGCTGGGTTCCCCTGATCTCGACATCGCGCCGGTGGCGCTGTTCCTCGCAAGTGCCGATGCGCGCTTCATGACCGGATACAGCCTGACGCCGGACGGCGGGTTCATCATCGATACGGCACGCTGAAAGCAACAAAACGGGAGAATGCATATGCGCAGGCTTGAAGGAAAAATCGCGGTTATAACGGGTGGTGCCGGCGGCCTTGGTTCGGCAACCGCAGAGCGGTTCGTCAGCGAAGGCGCGACCGTCGTTGTCGCCGATCTTTTCGAAGATCGGGCAAAGGATACCGCCCAACGCATTGGCGGCGGGTCCATCGGACTGCATTTCGATTGCGGCGATCCTTCGTCCATCGAAGCCGGCGTCGCAGAAGTGATTGCGCGCTTTGGCAAGATCGACATCCTGTTCAACAATGCAGCGGCCACTTCGAAGGAAGTGAACCTGCAGGATCGCACCGCCGTCGATATCCCGCTGGAAATCTGGGATCTGGTCATGAACGTCAATGTGCGGGGGGTGATGCTGGGGTGCAAATATGCCATCCCGCACATGATCGCCGCCGGCGGTGGTTCGATCATCAACACGGCATCGGATTCGGGCCTGATGGGCGATAACGTCCGCATCGCCTATGGCACCTCGAAAGCCGCAGTGATCGGCCTGACCAAATATGTCGCCGCGCAACATGGGCGGCAGGGCATCCGCTGCAACGCCATTCTGCCGGGGCCGATCATCAACGACAGCCTTGCCGCGTATCCAGACCTCGTGAAGCGTATCAAGCGCCAATCGCTGACCTCACGGATCGGCATTCCGGCAGACATTGCTGCGATGGCCGCGTTTCTTGCGGCAGATGAATCCGAATACATCACCGGACAGGCCTATTCGGTCGATGGTGGCCACGCCGCCCATCAGCCACAGATGGCAGACATGCGCGAAATCGAAGCCCCCGAACTGCCGCCGGTAGACACTTTCTGAATGCACATGGCGCGGTGCATGAAAACGTGCGCCGCGCCTGAAGGATCAAGACAGAAAGGCAGAAAGAAATGTCTGGCAATTATGACGTGGTCATCGCAGGCGCCGGCCACAACGCGCTGATCGTGGGCTGCTATCTGGCAAAGGCAGGCGTAAAAACGCTGATCGTCGAGCGTTCGGACCGGGCCGGAGGCAGCGTGGCAACACGGGAACTGACCGGGCCGGGCTTCAAGCAGGACGTATGTTCGGTCAGCCATTCGCTGATCCAGGGCAATCCGCTGATCCGCAATGACGAACTTCAGCTGCTTTCCAAATACGGGCTGCAATACAATCATCCCGAACGCATCTCGGCACTGCTGTTCGATGATGGCACCGTGCTGGAATTCTGGAGCGACATGGAGCGCACCGCCCAGTCCATCGCCAGGATCAGTCCGAAGGATGCCGGCAACTATCGGCGGTTCGTGGAAACGGTCGACAAGACGCTCGACCTGCTGGTCATGGGCATGTTCAGCGTACCGCCCGATCCGGGCGCGCAGGCGATGATGATGAATGCCTCGCCCGAAGGGCAGGAACTGATGCGGTTGCAGGCGATCAGCGCATGGGATCTGATCTGCGAATGGATCGAGCACCCCAAGATCCGCATTGCGCTTGCGCGCTATGCATCGGAAACGATGCTCGACCCGTTCGATTACGGCACCGGCTTCGGCTTCTATCTCATCCTGCCCTATACCTACAAATTCGGCCTTGGCATCGCGGTGGGCGGATCGGGTGTGCTGGCTGACGCTCTGGTGCGCTGCTTCGAGGATCACGGCGGCCAGATCCGGCTGAACGCCCAGGTCGATCGCATCCTGCTGGAAGGCCAAACCGCGCGCGGGGTGGTGCTCGATTCCGGCGAGGAAATTCGTGCAGGCAAGGCGGTGGTTGCCGGGCTGCATGTGGCGCAGGTGTTTCCGCACATGGTGGAAGGTGCGGAGCTGCCACCGGGCTTCGTTCATCGCGTGGATGTGCTCAAATATGCATCGTTGCAGCCGATGACCGTCCATCTCGCCCTAAAGGAGCCAGCGCATTTCGTCGGACAGGAAATCGACGATTTCTACTGGGTCGAAACCGGCCATGCCGATGTCGACGAGTTTGCGCAGGGGTTTCAGGAGCTGAAGCGAGGTATTCCGCGCGACGATTTCGCCATTTATGTCCAGCAGTTCCGCGCCGATGCCACGCGCGTACCCGAAGGCAAGGCACAGTTGCACATCTATGCTTTCGCCCCGCTCGATCTCAAGGATGGCGGGCGCGAAAAGTGGGATGAAATCGGCGAGGAATGGGCCAATCGCTTCATCGAGAGGCTGCGCACCATCGCGCCTAACGTGACTGACGAGAATATTCTCGGCAAGCACTTCATGACGCCGCTCGATATTACGCGCTACAACACCAGCCTGGTGAACGGCGATATTCAGCATCTTGCCTTTTACAGCTGGCAGTTGGGCGGGAACCGCCCCGTGCCCGGATGGGGCCAGTATCGCATGCCGATCGAAGGATTGTACATGACGGCAGGGTCCACCCACCCCGGCGGCGGCGTGACCGGCGGGCCTGGTCGAAATGCGGCGCAAGTTATCTTCGAAGATCTGGGGCTGGATTTCGACAGCGTTACCAGCTGACCGGCATGTTGCCCCGGTGAAGCATCGCCGCCGCAGGGTGCGGCGGCGATTGCAAATGATCGGGCCGGTTTCAGCCGACCTTGAACGCGCAAAGCTTGTTGCCTTCGCGGTCACGCACATACGTGAAGTACATGCCCATTTCCTCTGGCCCGCGCAGACCCGGCTCGCCCTCGCACGAACCGCCCAGTTCCAGCGCCTTGGCATGGAAGGCATCGACTTCGGCGCGACTTTCCAGCGCAAATCCCGTCATCGAACCATTGCCGACGGTCGCCAGTGCGCCATCGAAGGGGGCCAGTACGCCAAAGGTGGTCTTGCCGTCCTTGCCATAGATCGCGCCGCCGCGCGGATGATCGAAATAACGTGCCATGCCAAACGGGCTTAGCAGGGCGTCATAGAATTCCAGCGCGCTGGCGGCATCGTTCGTGCCGACGGTTGCATAAGCTACCATTGATTTTCTCCCGTGAGACAGATCCGAAATCCGAGCCGGACATTCTGGCCGCAAAAGTGGTCATCCGGCCTGACAGGCTCTTGCCCCATGCTATCGCGTGAATGGCCGGGTGCGGTATCCTGCCGGACGAAAGGAGAGACTACTGTTTGGGCTTCCGCCGCGATTTTCCCGCATCGGGCAAGGGATGCTTGAGGTTCGCTTCGATAAAGGCGACGACCTTGTCGTGATTTTCGCGCCACAGCTTTTCGGCATCTTCGGCACGATGCTCGATCACCGCGTCGAGAAACTTGCGGTAGTCTTCAGGCAAGCCACGTTCATACCGTGCCAGTTCGCGGAAAGTATGGCGGTATCGCATCTGCTGGGCATAAAGTTGCGACCATGCGCGCAGCAGCCACTGGTTTCCGCATTTGGCGAACAGTATCCGGTGGAAATCCTCGCGATGGCGCACGTAAGCGTCCATGCTGATCTCGTCGTCACCCACTTGCGCCAACACGCGCGATGAGATGTGATAGGCTGAAAGCAGCGCACCTTCCCATGCAAAATCGCTGCGTGCAATAGATGAACGCAGCAAGGGGAGTTCGATGGTCAGACAAGCATCGGCAAGTTCACGATAGCCATCAACCGAAAGCGGTACGGCCCGAAATCCGCTGTTGCGCTCAATCGTGACAAGGCCTTCGGCGGCAAGCCGCGACAGTCCTTCGCGAGCCGCTGCCTGGCTGATATCGAGATCGCGTTGCAACTGCGCGATTTTCAACCGCGATCCCGGTTTGAGCCGACAGGAAATCAGCCCTGCACGGATCTGCACGTAAGCCCGGTGCGTAATGCTCTGGTCATCGTCCTCGTTCAGTCCGGCGGCACCGGATTGGACTGTTGCCGCGCCCGCCATTACGCTCACGCCAGATCGCTCATCGCCATGTGTGATGGGCGCGTTACAAGGCTGGCTGCATTCTGCTGATTCATCGGAAATGATCATAGCAGTATCCCGACCGGCCTTGTCAATTGCCGGGTGGATCAAGGACGGACGACCTTCACCCGCCCTGATCCCATGCCAATGCGCGGTCAGAAGCAAACGAAAGCATCTCGCCGGGCTTGCTGAAGTATTCCTCGTCCGGCCGGATAATCGCAAGATAGCTGGGCATCGAATAAGCCGTGACGACATCCTCCACGCTGCGCAGCCCCATTTCGGCGCACATCGGATAGAAATCGTGAGCAGCCAGCCAATCGATGGCGCCCGGCGCCAATTCATTGCGGCCATGCATCTGGGTGTAGCCAACGATATAGGGAACAAAATCGGTGACCGTCAGGAACAGGCGCGGATGCTCTGTCCGCCAGTATTCCTGCGCTTCGGCCAAGGTAAAGTTATCGGCCATCTGGCCTGCAACCACGAACTTCAGGAACGCCGGCGGCGGCGGTATCTGGGGGACCACTTCGGCCAGCCATGCGTGGCTGCCACCTTGGTCAATTGCCGAAGCGGCCAATGCGCCGATGGCCTCGTCTGCGGCCAATTGTGCAAGCGCGGCATTTGCCGATGGCGCATCGGCAAACCACAGCTCGACCACGGCATCGAACCTGTCGCCGAACATGGTTGCCAGTTCCACGGGCAGCGGGTCCATCGGAAGGTTGAGGATGACGCGCACGGGGGCGCCCCGATGATCGGCGATCCGGGTCATCAGCGCTTCTGCCTGCAGGATGAATTCCTTGCGCGTCAGGCCGGGGTGCCGTTTCAGGAAAGCCGTGATCCGCCACATCGTCTGTGTCCCTTTTCTTTATTTTCAATCCTGTTCAGACCCATGCCGTCAGGCAAGCCGGTGCGCCCGGCGTCGGTTCATCGCTACCGTTGCGAGGCCGGGCACCAGCGCACAAATGCCGAAGGCGATGAATACCCCGGCCGGTCCCGCCGCCTGTGAAATCGCACGCGCGAGAAAGGGGAACGCCACCTGGACAGCGAACATGGCGGACATCGCCCAGCCTATGCCGCGCGCCGGATTGGCGGATGTGGCCGCGATGTGCGAATTGACGTTGGGCGCAAACAGCGCAATCCCGCACGAAACGCAGAACATTCCCACCATGAACACCGGCAGGTTCGGCGCAAAACCTGCGATCAGCAAGCCGATTCCAGACAATACCAGCGTCAGCGCAAACAGCTTGTGCGCGCCCAGCCTGGCATGAAGCCGTCCGTAATTGCCTGTCATCGTCATCGCGCCGATGGACATGCCGCTTAATGGCAGGGCAGCAAGGCGCGGGTCCGTCACGTCGATGGTGTGAAGGTAGAACGGCGAGAACATGGGACCGACATACATGACAAGCCCGATGAAGCCCGCCAGCACAAGCAGCACTGGCGATACGCCCAGCCCGCGCCCGCCGGTTTCTGTGCGCGAGTGGCTGGTGGGGATTGACCGGGTGGGCAATGTCATCGCCATCGGCACCGCCGCAAGCGCAATAAGGTGGATCAGAAACGGCAAGCGCCAACCGTAAGTCGATATGGCCCCTACTGCCGGAAAGATCACGACGGCCCCCACGCTCGACATCATGGCGTTGCGACCATAAAGACCGGGGCGCACGTGCGCAGGAAGCGTGGCAAGGCCTGCAAGGCCCGCCGTCATCGTTCCTGCAACACACATGCCCATGATCACCCGCGTCAACAGGATCAGTGGCAGGCTGTTGAGCAATACGGGAAGGGTCCCGAAGATCGCGAACGCAACCAGCGATGCTATGTATATCCGCTTGTATCCCCAACGTTCGATCATCCCGCCGATGATCGGCGAACTGAGCGCAAACGAGATACCACTGGCACCGCCGATAAGTTGCGCCATGACTTCGGCGTTGGGATCGCCCGGAAAGGCAGCAGCCACTGCGGGCAACGCGGGGCCAAGCGCAAACAACCCCAGCATCGGAAACAACGAACTGAGCAGAAGCGCCCACAGGCCGATCGCACCGGGCATCCCGGTTCCGTTTTCGCTGTTCTGCGTGATATCCACTCAAGCTACTCCCGCGATACGGCATATCTTGTGGCGACTGCCGTTGAACCAACGCCTACACTGCGGAAGATGGCTCGCGCCTATCGCCTGATATGGACCGGACGTTGAACTTGCCGGACCGTTGCGTCCTGCCTTGTGACAGGTGCCTGGTCACGCCTGTCTGGACAAGGAAAGGAAGGTTTTTTGCACTTCCTGCCTATCGGGGTGCCAACAATGACAGGCCAGAGATGACTATTCAGGAACGACCGATCTTTCGTCCGTTGACCGTGCGCAATGTCAGCTTGCGCAATCGTATCGTCATGGCACCAATGACGCGCACGGCATCGCCTGGCGGCATTCCTTCAGAACCGATGGCGGCCTATTACCGCCGCCGGGCCGAACACGGCGTCGGGCTGATCGTCAGCGAAGGCATCGGCATCGATCATCCCACCGCGCTTGGCGTGGGTTCGCTGGGCGAAGGCAACATGCCCGAACTGCATGGCGATGCGGCGCTGGCGCGCTGGCGGGAAATCGTTGAGGGTGTGCATCAGGCCGGTGGCGTGATCTTTCCACAATTGTGGCATCAGGGCGTGATCCGCACCCATAACACCGGGCCGCACCCTGAATACATGTCGTCGCGCCCATCGGGTCTTTGGGGACCACAGGGTGGCTACACCACCGCACCCCAACCCTATCTTGACCAGATGCTGCCCCCGACCACGCCGATGACCGATGAAGAGATCGTCGACGTCATCGCCGCGTTCGCACGCAGCGCCGCCAATGCCCGCGATGTCGGCTTCGATGGCATCGCCATCCACGGTGCGCATGGCTATCTGCCCGATTCGTTCTTCTGGCACGAAACCAATCGCCGCGAAGACCGCTGGGGCGGCCGCACACTGAAAGAACGCGCGCGCTTCGGCGCCGAAGTGGTGAAAGCGATCCGCGCCGAAGTGGGCGATCTGCCGATCATGTTCCGTTTTTCACAATGGAAGACCCAGGATTATGACGCACGTCTGGCCCAGACGCCGGACGAACTGGGCGACCTGCTGGGCGCGCTGGCTGATGCAGGCGTCGATATCTTCGATGCCAGCACCCGTTACTATCATCACCCTGCGTTCGAAGGTTCGCCTCTGACCCTGGCCGGCTGGGCGCGCAAGCTTACCGGTCTGCCAACGATGGCGGTCGGCGGCATCGGCCTGCAGAACGAATTGAAGAACAGCTTCGCCGGTGAAGTCGATGCCGTGAACAACGTGCCCGATGTGGAAGCGCGGATCGCGGCGGGCGAATTCGATCTGGTCGGCGTGGGCCGCTCGCTGATTTCCGATCCGGCATGGGCGGAAAAGGTGCAGGCGGGCGAACCGTTTCTGCCATTCCATCCCAGGGTCCTGGCCAGCGTAGATTAACTGCGCCTCGAATGATCGCGCGCCGATCATGGCATGAACATCAACCACAAGATCATATCTATTCGGGGAGAGTGTCGTGAATCGTCTTGAAGGCAAGGTCATCCTCATAAACGGTGCAGGTTCGGGCATTGGCGCGGCCTGCGCCGCCGAATATGCGCGGCAGGGCGCCAAGGTGATCGTCGGCAGCCAGAGCAGGTCTTCGGAAAAGGTCGCTGCCGGGATCGTTGCCGCAGGGGGTGAGGCCAAACCCTTTTCCGCCGACATCGCGGACGAGCAACAGGTGCGCGCGATGGTCCAGTTCACACTCGACAGTTATGGCCGGATCGATGTGCTGCATAACAACGCCGCCATGACCGGGCCGGATATCATGACCCGCGATATCGATGTGATGCACATGGACGGGGACTTGTGGGACCGCACAATGGCGGTGAACGTCAAAGGACCGATGCTTTGCGCAAAGCATGTGATTCCACATATGATCGGGCAGGGCGGCGGTTCGGTCATCACCACCGGATCGACCAAGGCGCTACAGGGCGATATTGCGCAGACCGCCTATGGCGCGTCCAAAGTCGCGGTGCACAACCTCACTTACAACATTGCGGCCCAGTACGGAAAGTTCGGCATCCGGGCGAATGTCCTGATGGTCGGACTGATCGTTTCGGGGGCAACCGAAGACAATATGCCGCCGCCTGTGCGCGATGTAATGCTGCGCCACATGTTGACGCCCTTTATCGGTACCCCAGAAGATTGCGCCAAGGCAGCCGTGTTCCTTGCATCGGACGAATCGCGCTATACCACGGGCCAGAATCTGCACGTTGACGGCGGCTATGCCAGCCACGCTCCATCACTCGCAGATTTTCGCGAAATGATGGCCGCGATGCAGGCAGCGGGCCAACCCGCCGCATAGGCAAAAGGCGCGGCCTGGTGTGGCCGCGCCTTTATCCATGATCGCCTGTCCGCCGCGCAGGATATTATTCGGCGGGTTCGGTTTGGGCGATCTGGGGGAAGTGTGCCATGTCCCAGCTTTGCACGGTGGGCAGGACCTTCCTGCCGAACAGGTCGAGCGATGCGCGCTGCTGGTCGGGCGTGCCGATCACGAACGGCAGATCGCACACGCCCACGCCGATGTCGTGCAGCACGCGGAACTTTTCGATCAGCGTTTCGGGGCTGCCCACGAAATAGGGCTTTGCCACCAGTTCGAGAACGGGCGGGCCGCCCAGCGTTGCCGATTGCAGCGTTCCTTGTGCTTCGGCCTGCGCCCCGAAATAGGCAATCATGTCGGACTGCGCCTGCTCGTCGGTGGGGGCGCAATAGGCAATGCCGCGGTAAATCACATGCGCAGGGGTCGGCTCCCAGCCCTCCTTGGCGCATTCGGCGCGGTACAGTTCGATCCAGCCCTTGACCGTTTCCGGCGCGGCAAAGGAAAACGCGATGCCGATCCGGCGCCTGGCCGCAAACACCACCGAATCCTCGCTGTTGCCCGATCCGAATACCGGCGGATGCGGCAATTGCGTGATGCGCGGCCAGATCGAGATCGTGTTGAACTGGTACTGATCGCCTTCCCACCCAAACGGCTTCTCGCTGGTCCAGGCTTTCAGGATCAGGTCGATGCCTTCCTGCGTCATCGCCTTGGTCTGGTCGGCCTGGGTATCGTAAGTCTTGTGTTCGTTGGGTGTGCCGCGCAGGAACAGCACTTCAAGCCGCCCGCCGCTCAAGGCATCGAGCATCGCCACTTCCTCGGCCAGGCGCACCGGATTGTTCAGCGGCACCAGCGGACCCAGCAGGGCGACACGCACACGGCGGGTACGCTGGATGATCGCCGATGCCATGATCATCGGGTTCGGCGTCATCTGGTACGGCGCATAATGATGCTCCGAAACGCTCACCCAGTCAAAACCCAGCGCCTCGGCCGTCTCCGCCATCTCAAGATACCGCGCATAGGACCCTTGCGCCACCGCAGGCTCGCAAAACTCAGGGGACGCAGGCCATATCTCGATCCCAGGCGCAGGACCATCGTAACCCGTCATGCAAAGGTATGAAACTTTCATCGATGCTCTCCCGCAGAATCGTGGCGTCTTTGCCTTTGCATCGCACCGCGGCGCAACGAAATCAATTGCCATCATGCACGATGCCATAATTATGCATATAATTACACAATGCTTTGATTTTCAATGAAAATTTGCGTGAGCATTCGCGCTCTGCTTCCAGACCCTTGCCGGTGCAACGGGATTTCGGGTTTTCCCATGACTGCAAATGCGTGTTCCGCATGAACCCTGTTTGATAGGGGGTCCGCTATCCGGTCATTGACGGCAATACCGTGGCAATTGTCCGTCGCTTGTGGTTCCCGATCAATGCAGCGGCCACAGCCGCGATGAGCATCAAGCATACAGGGCGCGACATGATTGAACTTGGTGAGCAATCCTATCCTGAAATCCGTGACTCGGTGCGTCGTCTATGCGCCGAATTTCCCGGCACGTATTGGCAAGCGCTTGATCACGAACGCACTTATCCCACCGAATTTGTCCAGACGCTGACGCAGGCGGGTTTTCTCTCGGTCCTGATCCCTGAAGAATTCGGTGGCTCCGGTCTGGGCCTTGGCGCGGCAACAGCCATTCTTGAAGAAATTCATCGGTCAGGTTGCAACGGTGGCGCATGCCATGCGCAGATGTACACGATGGGCACCGTGCTGAAGCATGGCAGTGCAGCGCAAAAAGCCGCTTACCTGCCTGCGATTGCCAGCGGCGAGATCCGCCTTCAGGCCTTTGGCGTTACCGAACCGACCGCAGGCACCGACACCACGCGCATCCGCACATTCGCCCGGCGTGACGGCGATCACTACATCGTATCCGGCCAGAAGATCTGGATCAGCCGTGCCGAGCACAGCGATCTGATGGTGCTGCTGTGCCGCACCACCCGCCGCGAAGAATGCGCCAAGCCATCGCAGGGCATGTCGGTATTGCTGGTCGATATGCGCGAGGCCGTGGGCAATGGCCTGACGATCCGGCCAATCCGCACGATGCTCAACCATGCGACGACCGAACTGTTCTTCGACGACCTCAAGGTTCCGGTGGCCAATCTGGTGGGTGAAGAAGGCAAGGGATTCCAGTACATCCTTTCAGGCATGAACGCCGAGCGCATCCTGATCGCCGCCGAATGCATTGGCGACGGGCGGTTCTTCATCGACCGGGCAACCGCTTATGCCAACGACCGCAACGTCTTTGGCAAACCGATTGCCACCAATCAGGCTATCCAGTTCCCCATCGCGCGCGCCCACGTACAGCTTTCTGCCGCAGCCGAGATGGTCGACAAGGCCGCCCGCCTGTTCGACGAAGGGTTGCCCGGTGGGACCGAGGCGAACATGGCCAAGATGCTGGCATCCGAGGCGAGCTGGTATGCCGCCGACATGTGCGTCCAGACGCACGGCGGCTTCGGCTTTGCCGAAGAATACGATGTCGAGCGCAAGTTCCGCGAAACGCGGCTTTATCAGGTCGCGCCAATCAGCACCAACCTGATCCTGAGCCACGTGGGTACGCACGTGCTCGGCATGCCGAAGACGTTCTGACCATGGCGGCGCTGGATGAGATCACCGTCGTATCACTGGAGCAGGCGGTGGCAGCACCGCTATGCACGATGCGACTGGCGGAAGGGGGTGCGCGGGTCATCAAGCTCGAACGCGCAGAGGGCGATTTCGCCCGCGCCTACGACCACGTCGTTCATGGCGAAAGCGCCTATTTCGTGTGGCTCAACCGCGGCAAGGAATCCTTGCGCATCGATATCAAGCAGCCGCAGGACAGCGCATTGTTGCATCGCCTGCTCGAACGCGCCGATGTGTTCGTCCAGAACCTCGCCCCCGGCGCAACGGCCCGCGCGGGCTTTGGCTCCGACGAGTTGCGCCAGCGACACCCCCGCCTGATCACCTGCGACATCAGCGGCTATGGTGACGCGGGGCCTGCCGCCGCCATGAAGGCCTACGATTTCCTGATCCAGTGCGAGGCGGGCCTTGCCGCGATTACCGGCACTGCTGATGGACCCGCACGGGTGGGCGTGTCGATTGCCGACATCACCTGCGGCATGAATGCCCACGCCGCCATTCTTCAGGCCCTGTTCGAGCGTGAGCGTACCGGCCGGGGACAGGGCATCGCGGTATCGCTGTTCGATGGCATCGCCGACATCATGGCCGTGCCGCTGCTGCATTATGACTATACAGGCAAAGCCCCGCAGCGCTCCGGTCTCGCCCATCCCTCGATCGCGCCTTACGGCGCATTCATGACCGGCGATGGACGCGCGATCGTGATTTCGGTCCAGAACCAGCGCGAATGGGCAAATTTCTGCCGGACGGTGCTGAACGATGCGGCGATTGCCGATCATCCCCACTTTGCAACGAATGCCCTGCGGTACGAACATCGCGCGCAGCTGGACGAGATGGTGAACCGCCATTTTGCAACTCTGTCCACCAATACGCTTGTTGCCCGGCTTGAAGCTGCCGGGACGGCCTGGGCGCGGCTGAACGGGGTGGATGGCCTTTCAGCACATAGCCAGTTGCGCCGCGTCGTTATCGAGACGCCGACCGGGCCTGCTTCGGTTCCGGCATCACCGGTCCGGTGGAGCGACAGGGAACCATCGGCGCTGCCCGTCCCTGCCCTTGGCCAGCATGATGAAGCGATACGCCGGGAGTTTGCATGACCGACAGCGATATTGCATCGGACCGCCACGCACGGCTTCTGGCGGCATTGCTCGACCACACCGTCACCCCGTGGCGCGCGGGCGAGTTTCCGCCATTGGCACACTGGCTGCTGTTCCCGCCCGACGCCCGCCAATCTCTGATCGGGCCTGATGGCCACCCGGCCCGTCCTGCCGACGGCCTGCCCCGGCGGATGTGGGCCGGAAGCCGCATAAGGTTCCTCCGCCCTGTCCGTCTGGGCGAGACGGTGGAGCGCCAGACCACCGTGGTCAGCGAAGTGGACAAGACGGGAAAGTCCGGCGCGATGAAGTTTGTCACGCTGTCTCACCTGCTCTCGGTCAATGGCAGGATCGCCATCGAGGAAGAACAGAGCATCGTCTACCGCGCCGCCGCCGCTGCCGGAACCCCTGCGCGTCCACCCGTGCCCGATACGGTTGCCAATGTTCCTGCTGTTGCCCGACGGTTGAGCATAGGCCCGGTGGAACTGTTCCGGTTCTCCGCCCTGACCTTCAACGCCCACCGCATCCACTATGACCGCGAATATGCGCAGGCCAAGGAAGGTTATCCGGGGCTGGTGGTCCATGGTCCCTATATCGCCACCTTGCTGATGGACCACTTCATGCAGCACCGGCCCCAATGCGCCGTGCGCGCGTTTTCGTTCAAGGCGCTGCGCCCGATCTTTGATGGCGATACATTTACACTGGGCCTGACTGAAGATGCCGATGGCGCAGATCTGGTTGCGATCGATTCATCGGGCGGGATTGCCACGCAGGCGCGGATCGACCTGTGACAGGACATGGCAGACCCGATTGGCGATCCCTGTTGTTCGTCAGCGCGGACGATCCGGTCCGTCTGCGGAAATCCCATTTGCGCGGCGCAGACGCGATTATCCTCGATCTGGAAGACGCGGTGGCGCCAGCGCGGAAGCAGGCAGCGCGTGATGCAATAGGCGCTGAAATAGACCGCCTTGCAGCGCTGGAGCAGGCGCTGGTCGTGCGCGTGAACAAACCATGGCTGGCAATCCTGAAAGATCTGGCTGCGTGCATCAGGCCCGGCGTGTCTGCAATCATGGTGCCGAAGGTCGAAGAACCGGCACATATCCGGATCATTGCTGAAATGATCGGCGAACTCGAAAATCTGCACGGCTTGGAGGCGGACAGCATCGGCATTATCTGCCTTGTCGAAAGCGCGGCCGGGCTGGAACACATGGCGGCACTGTCCATGATTCCACGGGTCATCGGGCTTGCGCTGGGCAGTGAGGATTTTGCGCTTGGCGTTGGGGTTGCGCCCACGCCGGCACTGCTGGACCTGCCGTGCCGCCAACTCGCGCTGGCGGCAAGCCGGTCCGGCATCATGGCCATTGCGGTTCCTGCCAGCATTGCGCAATTCCGCGATACTCTGCCCTTTGCCAATGCGGTCAGGCAAGGCAGGGCGTTTGGCATAACCGGCGCACTGTGCATCCATCCGCGCCAGGTCGAAATCGCCAACCGCGAACTGTCGCCAACAGAAGAAGAAGTCGAGCAGGCGCGATTTGTCCTCACCGCCTGGAATACGCACAACGCGTCGGGCGTGATGCAGCTTGATGGGCACATGATCGACCGACCGGTCATGCTCAGGGCGGCGGCGATATTGGCGCGCGCGGGATCGGCCGGTTGAACGTGAAATATCACGGCTCGCGCACGGCGTCGTCGGGCGGGGCTGCCCCATTGCGAGCCTGGAAATGGCGGACTTGTCCGCATAGCGTTCGCATGCCGCAAACCGCTTATCAGCAGGCGTAAAGCTGTTCATTCCAGCCATAGTGCTGGTCTGAAAAGGAAGCGACGGGGGCTTCCGGGGATCGATCACGCAGCCAACATCTGTGGGGAGTTGTCCATGCAACCTTATCGTTTTCTGCTGTCTTCGCTCAGCCTTGCTACCATGGCCTGGGCCGGTACGGCGCAGGCGCAGGACGCCGCCATCAATCCGCCATCCGCCGGTCAGTCCGCCGCCGAAGGCAGCGCGGACAGCGGCATCGTTGTTACTGCGCGCCGCCGCGAAGAACGTCTGCAGGAGGTGCCGGTATCGATCGCGGTGCTGACCGCGGACCAGATCGAGCGCCAGGGTGTGCGATCGGTGGCCGATATTGCCCGGCTCACGCCCGGCCTTCAGGTAAGCCAGGGCTTTGGCCCGGACGATGTCCGCCCGACACTGCGCGGCATTTCCACCTTGCGCGGAAGGCCGTCCGTTGCCCTGCTGGAAGACGGGATCGACAGCAACAGCGCGGCGATCGGCACCGCTGGCGGCGGCAGCCTGATGAACATGCAACTCCTCGATCTTGAACGGGTCGAGGTTGTGCGCGGACCGCAATCCACCCTGTACGGCCGCAACGCCTTTGCCGGCGCCATCAATTATGTGACCAAGCGCCCGACCCATACCTTCGAAGGCGGTGTGCAGGCCCAATCGATGACTTACGATGCCCAGGACATCGGCGGGTACATCAACGCCCCATTGAGCGACACGCTGGCCGTGCGCATCAACGCCGGCTATCACCAGTTCGGCGGGTTCTATCGCAATGCCACGAACGGGGCCGCAGTGGGCGAAGAGGAATCCTTCGGCGTACGCGCGCAGGTCCTGTTCGAACCGACAGCAAATCTCAGCTTTCTGCTGCGCTATGGCTACACCAGTTCGCGCAATGGCCAGGCGGCGGCTTCGCTGCAAACCTTCAACGCGACCACGCCGGGCGGCTTCAAGTATGTTTCCGGTCCGGTAACGGGCGAGCCGGACAACATCACGTTCTTCGGCGATCTTCCGGGGCTGGAAAGCGACATTCATCGCGGCAGCCTCGACGTCGAACTGGATCTTGGCGGTGTGTCGCTCCATGCGACGACCTATGGGCTGGCCTACGATGCCAGCCAGGGTATCGATGCGGCATGGGGACAGGAACCGGCGCTGCCGTTCGGCTTTTCGGTCCGCCAGCTTTTCCTGGCAGACATGAAGACGCGCCAGATCAGCCAGGAACTGCGCTTGCAGAACGAAGGACAAAGCCGCCTCAAGTGGCTGGTTGGCGCCTATTTCCTGCATGAAAATGCAGAATTGACCGACAAGACCGAGGCGTTCTTTGCATCATGCGCCAACCGGCTGGCTTCGGTGCGCCCGCTGATCGGCTGCTCCAATGGTTTGAACAATGTCGTGCGCGCGCCCAGCGATCCGGCGATTTTCCCGTACAGCTTCGAAAAGCGCAAGACCATGCACATATCGGGGTATGCCTCGCTCGGCTATGAAGTGCTTGATGGCCTGACGTTCACAGGTGAGGCCCGCCTGGCGCGCGAGACAATCGACGTGGCCCATGCCCCAGTGGCGCGCAGCTTTGCCCTGCTCGGCTTTGCATCGTTCACCGGCGGCCCGTTCAAGGCGGCAAACTTCCTGCCGACGGGCGGCTATGTCCTGCCGCCAACCGAAACCGCATCAGCCAGCATCACCTATTTCAACCCGCGCGTGGCGGTGAATTACAAAGTTTCTCCCGATCTGATGATCTATGGCAGCTATGCCAAGGGCACCAAGCCTGGAGGCTTTGCACAGATCACCAACACCGAACGCTACGATCTCAGCCGTTACGGACCGGAAAAGCTTTATTCGTGGGAACTGGGGGTCAAGGGATCGGCGTTCGACCGCAAGCTGATCTTCGATCTGGCCGGGTTCTATTCGATCTATCGTGACCAGCAGATCAACTTCAACCAGATCGTGAACATCGGCGGGATCAATGTCGCGCAGACCGCGGTCGGCAATGCTGGCCGGGCGCGATCCTATGGTCTTGAAATGCAGCTCGCCCTGCATCCTATCGACCCGCTCTATCTGAACATCAGCTATGCGCACACTATTTCGCAGTACACCGACTTCGTGCTGGATGCGGATTCGGCAGCGGTTGCCCTGTTCCCCGGCGGCGATGTCAGCGGCAATTATCTGCCCGATGTGCCCAAGGATGCGGTGACGGTCGATGCGCGCTTCGTGCAGCCGGTTTCTGGCGATGACAAGGTCGTGTTCCAGATTACCGAATCCTACCTTGGCCGAAGGTTCATCAATTCGGATTCAACCAACCAGGCCTATCTCCCGTCCTATTTCCAGACCGATGCATCGATCGGGATCGAAAGCGATCGCTGGAGCCTGGCGCTGTTCGCGCGCAACCTGTTCGATGATGATACCCCGCGCGCCGCGTTCCGCTATCTCAACCTTGCCAGTGCCACGGCATCGGATCAGGCGGCGGTTGTCATGCTGGCCCCCCGGCGCCAGCTTGGTGTGCGCGCCGGCATCCGCTTCTGACATTTGTGAATTAACGGTGGCCGCCTTGACCGGGGCGGCCGCCGGTCAGACCAGAGTGGCGTCGGCTATCCTTTGCGCATGGGCGCGCAGCCGGGGCAGATAAAAGCTCAAGATGCGCTGGCGATCCATCCCTGCGCGAATGTATTTCATCGTGATCCCTGCCACGATCATGCCATCAAGCATGATCGGCACCCCGATGCTACCTTCAACATAGCGGCTGTCGTTCAGCCCATACATATCCACCTGAGCACGCTGCAGCACACGGCGCAGCATCGCTTCATCACCGAAGAAGAATTCGCCCAGTTGCCCATTGGCCGCAAGATCGGCCACATCTGCATCGCGCCGGTCTTCGGGGGAAAGCGCAATCGCCAGAATGCCGGTGGTCGTCTTCAACAGCGGTGTTGTCTTACCAGGCGGAAACTTGGCAATGGCTCGGCTGTTGCCACGGTCCGTGGAAAGCCGGATACGCATTTTCATATCTTCGCGCATCGACAGCGCCACCGGCCATTCGATGTCTTCGCGCATCTGTTCGAACACCGGGATCGCGGCGTTGACGACCCTGTCGGCCAGCGACAGCGACCGGGCAAGCCCGACGACTTTGTCCGTCGCGATGTACAGCGCGCTTTCCGGCACACGCCGACAGTAACCTGTCGTTTCCAGCGTATGAATAATCCGATAGATGTTCGGGCGCGGCAGATCCAGCGCCTGGGCAATCGACGAAATCGTCATCGCGCCACCCTGCACCAGCAGTTCAAGCGCCTGCATCCCGCGCACCATGGAGTTGAGTTGCGCGCCGGGTTGCACCCCTGATACCTCCTCGACCGCTGCGATGATCGTGGCCGCACAGAACTGTAACATTGCTTCACAACCTGTCAAATTCACAGGCGGCTGGCCGCATGTCTTTTCCGGCGGACGTCCGCTTATCGAACGGTTGGTATTTGCCGGTTGGCCCTGCGGTTCTTCCTGCGCATCGCTTCGGAAAGCGCAGCTACAGGACCGGATCGATGACCGCACATGCCCTTTCCCCGCAAGCCCGTGAGTTCATCGAAGGCGATCACCATCTGCTGATCGGTGGCGAGTGGGTCCGCGGACGAGGCGCCGATATTCCCATCGAGAACCCGGCCAGCGAAACCGTGCTCACCACGATCCGCGCAGCCTCCACCGAACAGCTGGATCACGCCGTGGCAGCGGCGCGGGCAGCCTTGAACGGCCTGTGGGGGCGCATGAACGTGCGTGATCGGGGCCTGCTCCTCAACCGCTTTTCCGCGCTGATCGAACGCGACGCCGGGATCATCGCAGAGATCATGACCGCAGAGCTTGGCCAGACCCTTGCATCTTCGCGCGGGGTTGCCGGTTCACTTTCACCGGCATTGTTCCGCTATTACGCAGGGTGGACCGACAAGATCACAGGAGAGGCGTTCGACCCGATTGTCGGCGCCGACGTGCAGCAGTTCATGGGGCTGACGATACGCGAACCGATCGGCGTGGTCGGGGCGATCATCCCGTGGAATGCATCGCCGGGCATGATGGGCCTGAAACTGGCACCATCGCTGGCGGCGGGGTGCGCCGTGGTACTCAAGCCGGCCGAACTGGCGCCGCTCTGCGCATCGTATTTCGCCCGCTTGTGGCAGGAGGCGGGCGGTCCGCCGGGCAGCCTCAATGTGGTGCACGGCCACGGGGCAACCATCGGCGCGGCAATGGCCAGCCATGACGGTATCGACAAGATCACGTTCACCGGCTCTACCGCAGTAGGCAAGGCGATTGTCGTGGCGGCGGCCGGAAACCTCAAGAAGGTGACGCTGGAGCTTGGCGGCAAATCACCGTTCATCGTGTTCCCCGATGTCGATGTCGAAGCGGTTGCGCGCACGGCGGCAAGCTGGTGCTTCGTGGCCAGCGGGCAGGCCTGCATCGCGGCCACGCGCGTCTTCGTCCATGCCGATATCCATGACCGGTTCGTTGAAGCTCTGGGCAACCATACCCGCAACCTGATCGTGGGCGATCCGACCGAACCTTCCACCAATCTGGGTCCGCTCGTTTCAGCGGCACAGAAACAGCGCGTGGCCGGATATATCGCATCGGCAAAAGCTGAAGGCGCGCGCATGGTCTGCGGAGACGAACCGGTGCCGGCTGTCGGCCACTATGTGCGGCCCGCCGTGTTTACGGAAGTTGACCCCGCGATGCGGATCGCGCGCGAGGAAATCTTCGGCCCGGTGATGAGTGTGATCCGTTTCGACGATGAACAACGGATGCTCGATACCGTCAACGACACGCCGTTCGGCCTGTCAGGATCGGTATGGACGCGCGATCTGGAACGGGCGCTACGCGTTGCCCGCCGGATCGATGCCGGTCAGATCGGCGTAAACGTGCATGGGCCGATGAGTCCGCAGACACCGTTTGGCGGCAACAAGCAATCGGGCTGGGGACGCGAATTTGCCCGTAACGGATTGGAAGAGTTCCTGAAGATCAAGGCGATCACCATCCGTATCGGCGACAGGCCCTGAAGTGGAGCAACAGGCGCTGAACCGGCGGCGGCACCTCAGAGGCACCGCCGCCGCCAGTTCAGCGGGCGATGTGCGCGCGGCGATAGATCAGCAGGAAGACAAGGCTGCCCACCAGCAAGGCGCTGGTGAGGCCACCGGTCACCAGCCTGACGCCGAAAATGGCAGCATCGGACTGCGCGATGAACCCGGATGTGCTTGAACGGAAGCCGGTCAACTGCAAGGCAAAGCCTCCGATCAGCGCACCGGCGGCCATCGCAATCTTTTCACTGGCGGACCAGACCCCGGCATAGGCTCCTTCCTGCGGGCCGCCCTGGCCAAGGCGCGCTTCGGTCATCAGGGCCAGCAACAGCGTCCACGCCATGACCGAAAAGCCGCTTGAAAAGATGCCGACCACGGCAGCCAGGGCGAAAGCCTGCGCGTTGTTGCCGGGGTTGAGCAGGACATAGCCGAAATCGCTGCAAGCCATTCCCGCCACGGCCAGAGCATAAGTCTGCAAAGCGCCGATACGCCGCTCGATTGCCACCCACACCGGCTGCGCCAATATTCCTGCAATGGTCAGGCAGGTTGCAATGGTGCTGACGAGCACCAGATCGCCTTGCAGGCAATAGACCACGTAATACAGAAAACTGGCGGATATGACCCCAACAGCCGCCATCTGCATGGCATAGGCCGCAAGCAATGCCCGGAACCGGCGATGCGCAGCAAGCGCCAGAAACGGTGCCAGCCCGCCCATTCCCACAGTTGCGCCCTGTTCCACAGGGGCCGTGGCCATCCGCCGGAACGGCCAGAACGAAAAGGTTGTCACCAGGCAAACAGCGCCAAAAATCATGCCCATCTTGCCATAGGCTTCGCGTCCGGCACCGAACACGTGGACAAGGGCAGGGGCGTAATTGACCAGCAATGCACCCGAATAATTCGCGACCTGGCGCATGGACAGCAAAGTTGTGCGATCACGGTCCGCTTCGGCCACTTCCGAAGCAAGTATAAGATAAGGCACCGAAAATGCCGAAAACGCCGTGCTGCCGATAAGATAGGCAATCAGCACGAACAGCGCGCGCATCCACGGTTCGGGCAAAAGCACCGGCGCGAACAGTAGCGGCAGCAGGAACGCCATGGCAATACCGCCGCCAAAGGCCAGCTTCGCGCGTCCTATGCCGCGCGCCTTGAGCTTGTCGGATATGACGCCGATCAGCGGATCGAACAGCACGACCCAGAATTTCGGCAGGAAGATCACCATGCCCGCGATGGCGGCTGGCACCGCCAGCGCGTTCGTCAGAAACGGCATCAGCAGCATCGCGGGCAAGTGGAGAAAGACCGATCCGCCCAGCTGCGCGCAGGCATAGGTTGCCAGCGAACGCCAGTTCCGCGGGGTGTCCGGCGATGCCGTCATGGCCGGATCGTCGGCTGCGTGGCGCGGGCTTGCGGTCACGCGAAGAAGATCTGGCGCTGCGCAAAGCGCCAGCCGTCCGGGGTGTTCGTGAAACGGTCCTGATAATGGCCTGCGGCCAGAATGTGCAGCGGGCCGCCCTCCCCCGTACGGGCAACGAAGATCATGTCCGCTTGCGCGGTAGCCGTTCCTTCGGCTGCCGCATTTGCATCGATCAGCAGATTGGAAACGATATGCCGGCCTTCGGGCGGAGAAGCTGCCGCGATGGCCGACAGCCATTTGACAATACCGTCACGCCCTTCGTGCGTACCGCTGCCTACTGTCAAAGTGCCATCAATGGCAAACAGATCGGCAACGCCCGCAGCATCAAGTGAATCGGCACGGCGGGCATAAGCGGCGACAAGGTTGCGCACCGCGTTTTCGCAGACGATCTGATCGATTTCAGCCACCATGGCGCTCACTCCTCCGGTGCCAGCATGACCTGCAGGACAACGGCATCTTCCAGAACCATGCCGCCGTGGCCGCGCCCGGTGGAATCGAGTCCCCAGATCACCATCCCAGGTGCGTGGGGATAATAGGATTTGCCGCAGTCCGCGCCATCATCCACCCAATATACCGCCAAGCCCTTGAGCAGGATCAGCAGCGTACCAGCGCCCGTGTTTGCGCTGTTATGGAACGGAACGCGCGCACCGGCAGGAACGGTGTTGATCATTACCGAAGTTGCCTTGTGGCGCCACAAGGTGGGCGGCACTCCGCCATCTTCGGCAGGATCCCAGGTTTCAAACCGCGCGTTGCCATCGTCGTCGTTGACGATTTTCACCACCTTGCATCCTTGTGCCAACGCCGGGACCAGATCGGCAAGGTGTTGTGCAGGTTTGGGGGTTTGCAACTCGGTCATCGCCATTCCTTATCCTGAGGCCGCGACCGGCGTCCCCGTTCCGGGCAAGGTTGGCATTATGCCTGCCAAGATCACGGGCAATAATGGGCGTGTACGCTATGCGGACACAGTGATAGGGATCGTGACGATCAAACCGCCGCTTTCGCACCGTCGCAAAGCCGTGCGCAACGCCAGCGATGGGCGTCCACATAGCGGTCGCCCTGCCTGAAGCGGTTGCTGTCCTGTTTTACCTTGCCCAATTCCGTTCGGCCAAACGGGAAAACACGATGCACAGAATTTCAAAGCAGTTTGTCACCACGTCTGAAGGCGATATCTTTGTTCAATCATGCGGCAGCGGAGCGATTCCGGTGTGCATCCTGAACATCACGTCGTTCGGTACGGCGCTGATACCCGATGCCCTCCCGCATTTTGCCGATCAGGGGTGCACCGTCCATGCGATCGACCTGCTGGGTTATGGCAGGTCCGACAAGTTCGTGCGGCCGCTTGCCATGGAACAGATCGCCGATGTGATGATCGAAGCCATCAGGGCGCTGGGGCTTTCGAAAACCATCCTCGTATCAGGCCACTATACCGGCCTTCCCGCCATCGAGATGGCCAGCCGCAACGATGGACTGGTAGAGCGCCTCGTCCTGGACGGGACACCATTTTATTCCGCCGAAATGCGTGCGGCGCAGACAGTGCCGGTGCCTGCGGACTGGCAGGAGGATGGCAGCCACGCGCGCACCCACTGGGAACACTTCCTGCACCTGCTGCAGAAGCTGAATCCCGGCATGACGGTGCCTGCCCAGCCCGATCACCGGTTCCGACAGGCCTATATCGCGCTGCTTGAAGTCTTTGCCTTTTCACCGCCGACGATGCAGCCGCTGCTGGACTTCCCGATCGAGGATAAACTGGCATCGCTGCGCTGCCCGGCGCTGGTGCTGCGCGGCGGAACCGACTGGAATCGGACAAGCCACGAGGAATTCACCAGCCGCATTGCCGATGTACGCGAACACCGGTTCGATGGAGTCCATCCGATGCACGACATTTTCCACCCCGAACGGGCAAAGGAATATGTCGATGTGCTGCTGCCGTTCTTTGCAGAAGCGCGCGCAGTTTCACCTGCCCTCTAAACAGTACGCAGGGTCACGCGCAACCAAGGCCCGGATCGCTCCGGGCCTTCGTTACGTTCAGATACCCATGCACAGGTATTTGAGTTCCATGTAATCATCCATGCCGTGACGGCTGCCCTCGCGGCCAAGGCCCGATTGCTTGATCCCGCCGAACGGCGCAACTTCGGTTGATATCAGCCCGGTGTTGATCCCGATCATGCCGGTCTCCAGCGCCTCGCTCACCCGCCAGGTGCGCGCCAGATCGCGCGTGTAGACATACCCCGCAAGGCCGAATTCCGAAGCGTTGGCGCGTTCCAGCACCTCGGCTTCGGTGCGGAAGCGCATGACCGGGGCCAGCGGGCCGAACGTCTCTTCGCGCGCGACCAGCATCGTGTCGGTCACTTCGGACAATACCGTCGGCTCGAAATAAGTGCCTTCGCGCCGGGCCGCCTTGCCGCCGGTCTCCAGCCGTGCGCCCTGCGCCAGCGCATCGGCGATATGTTCGGCAACCTTGGCGCAGGCCTTGTCATCGATCAGCGGGCCAAGATCGGTCGCGGCATCCATACCGTCGCCCAGCTGCATCTGCGCCACACGCGCGGCGAGCTTTGCCACAAACGCATCGTGGATGCCCTCCTGCACGAAGAAGCGGTTGGTGCAGACGCAGGTCTGGCCGCTGTTGCGGAACTTGGACACCAAGGCCCCCTCGACCGCTGCATCCACATCGGCATCGTCGAATACGATGAAGGGGGCGTTGCCACCCAGTTCGAGGCTGAGTTTCTTGATCGTGGCCGCAGACTGCGCCATCAGTGTGCGCCCCACCTCCGTCGATCCGGTAAAGCTGATCTTGCGCACCGCCGGATGCCGGGTCAATTCGCCGCCAATTTCGCGGGCGCTGCCGGTCACCACGTTGAACACGCCGGGCGGCACTCCGGCTTCGAGCGCCAGCGCTGCAAGCGCAAGGGCGGAAAGCGGGGTCTGCGTTGCCGGCTTGAGCACCACCGTGCATCCTGCGGCCAGCGCCGGGCCAATCTTGCGCGTGATCATGGCAGACGGGAAGTTCCACGGCGTGATCGCCGCCACGACACCGATCGGCTGCTTGAGCACGACGATGCGTTTGTCAGCCGCATGCCCCGGAATGACTTCACCATAGGCGCGCCGCGCCTCTTCGGAAAACCATTCGATGAAACTGGCGGCATAGGCAATTTCCGCGCGCGCTTCCTTGATCGGCTTGCCCTGTTCGCGGGTCAGCAGACTGGCCAGTGCTTCCTGTTCCGCCATCATCAGATCATAGAAGCGGCGCAGGATGCGGGCGCGATCCCCCGCTGTGCGCGAAGCCCAGCCCACCATGGCGGCCTGCGCAATCTCTATCGCGTGGCGCGTTTCGGCAGCGCCCATGTCGGGCACCGTGGCCAGCACAGCCCCGGTTGCCGGATTACGTACCGCGATCACAGCGCCGCTATCGGCACTGACCCATTCGCCGCCGATCAGGCCAGCCTGGTAAATATGCTCTCGCACAGGAATACTCCGCACTATCAGGTTCAGGGAATGACGATCTGCCGGATCGCCTCGCCGCTTTGGAGGCGGTCGAACAGGGCATTGATGTCCGACAGCGGGCTGACCGACGTCAGCAGCCGGTCCACCGGCAAGCGGCCCGCGCGCCACAGCGCGATGTAGCGGGGAATGTCACGCGAAGGGATCGACGATCCCATGTAGCTGCCCATCAGCGTCTTGCCATCGCCGACCAGCGAAACCGCCGGAATGCTGAGCATGTCCGAAGGATTGGGCAGGCCGACCGTAACGATTCGCCCACCGCGACGCGCCAGGCCATAGGCCAGCGCCAGCACACTGGCCTTGCCCACCGTCTCCACCACCAGATCGGGGCGTGTGCCGCCCAGCCCGGCGATGATTGCCGTCTCGCCTTCGGCGGGGTCGAGCGCCGCCACGGCGCCAAGTTCCAGCGCCAGTGCGCGCTTTTCCGGCACCGGATCAATCGCCACCACGCTTGTCGCGCCGCCCGCAATGGCGCCCATCAGCGCGGCAAGGCCGACCCCGCCCAGCCCATAGACCACCACGCTTTCGCCCGGCCGCAATAGTGCGGTGTTGAGGACCGCGCCAACCCCGGTCAGCACCGCGCAACCGAACAGCGCGGCGATTTCCACCGGCACATCCGCCGGGATCTTCACCGCCGACCGCCGATCAATCACGGCATGGCTGGCAAAGGCCGAAGCGCCAAGGTGATGGTGCACACGGTGGCCGCATTCCGAAAGACGCGTATCCCCGCCGAGCAGCACCCCGGCGCCATTTGCCGCCGCACCGTTGGCACACATATAGCCTTCGCCAGACATGCAGGCCTGGCAATGGCCGCAGAGCGGCAGAAAGCTCAGCACCACGCGATCACCCGCCGCAAAGAACCCGCCCGCACCGCTGCCCGGTTCCAGCACCGTCGCCACCGCTTCGTGCCCGATGGCCATCGGCATCGGGCGCGGGCGATCGCCGTTGATGACCGACAGATCACTGTGGCAAAGCCCGGCCGCTTCAATCTTCACCAGCAGTTCGTCCGGGCCGGGCGTATCAAGTTCGACCTCGGTCACGCGCAGCGGCATGGTCCGGGCGTATGGCCCGCTCTGGCCAATCGAATCGAGGACGGATGCAGTGATTTTCATCGCGGTTGCCTCCCCCCTTATCGCGCCCATTTGCGTTCGAAGGCCCACACATCCTCGAACCCGATCAGGGAACAGAACTGCTTGAAATCGAACATCGGCAGGCCATCGGGATCGGGCGATCCGGGGCCATCCTTGATCTGTTGCAACGCGATTTCGGTAACCGCCGCGCTGATCAGGCTGGTCATCGACGGAAAGATTGCCAACGCATAGCCGATGTCCTGCAATTGCGCGGCGTTGAACATCGGTGTCAGCCCGCCATTGGCAAGGTTGGCCATCATCGGCGCCTTGATCCGGTCACACGCGATGCGCATTTCCTCTTCGCTGGTCAGCGCCTCGACAAACAGGATATCCGCCCCGGCGGCGCGATACTGTTCGGCACGGGCAAGCGCGCCCTCCAGCCCTTCACTCTGCCGCGCATCGGTGCGCGCGATGATCAGGGTATCCGCATTGCGGCGGGCATCGCACGCCACCCTGATCTTTTCGGCCATGTCATCGCAGCTTACCAGCCGCTTGAACGGGGTATGGCCGCACTTCTTGGGGAATTCCTGGTCTTCAAGCTGGATTGCGGCAACGCCTGCATCCTCATAACCGCGCACGGTGTGATGCACGTTCAGCAGGCCGCCATAGCCGGTATCGGCATCGGCAATCACCGCTGCGTTCGATGTTGCGCACAGCGTGGCCATACGGTCCAGCATCTGGGTGTAGCTGGCGATCCCGGCATCGGGCAGGCCATAAGCCGAGGCCGTCAGCCAGTAGCCGCTGCCATAGACGATTTCCATGCCGACATGGTTGGCGATTGCCGCCGTAATCATGTCCTGAATGCCCGGTGCGATGAAGAATTCGCCACGATCAAGCTTTTGGCGGATAATGGAATTGGCCATGATTCAGTTCGTCCTTTCTGGCTTGCGCCACAGCCACGGCTGGGCAGCGCGCTGCATGTTCTCAAATCGTTCGATGTCTGCGGCATGGGTCAGCCGGATCGTGTCCAGTTCGTCCCAGCCATTGAGCAGCGACTGGCGGCGGCGTTCATCCAGCGCGAAGCCGATCACGGTGCCATCGCCAAGCGTGATGGTGCAGGTTTGCAGATCGACCGTCATCGCCCGCGCCGCCTGCGCCTGCTGCACCACCGCCGCGTGATCTGCGGCGGGCAAGGTGATCGGCAGGATCGCGTTCTTGAAGCAGTTGGCATGGAAAATATCGCCAAAGCTGGGGGCGATCACACAGCGGATGCCGATCCCCGCCATGGTCCACAGCGCCTGTTCCCGGCTCGATCCGCATCCGAAATTCTGCCCCGCCACGATGATCTGCGCATCGCTCCACGGTGGCTGGTTCAAGACGAAATCCGGCCGAGGCTGGCCCTGCGTGTCGAAGCGCCAGTCGAAAAAGGCATACTGGCCAAGACCGGCGCGCTCTGTGATCAACAGAAAGCGGGCGGGATAAATGATGTCTGTATCGATATCATCCTGATCGAGCGGGGCGGCGATGCCGTGCAGGCGGTCAAACGTGTCCATGGCGTCAGCAGTCCAGCATCGAAAAGTCGGTGATATGCCCGGCCACTGCCGCAGCGGCGGCCATGGCGGGACTCATCAGGTGCGTCAGCGCGCCCGCGCCTTGCCGCCCCTCAAAATTGCGGTTGGAGGTGGATGCACACCGCTGGCCGGCCTGCAACCGGTCGTCATTCATCGCCACGCACAGCGAACAGCCGGAAGAACGCCATTCAAAGCCTGCATCAAGAAATATGCGGTCAAGCCCTTCGCGCTCTGCCTGTAACCTGACCTGTTCGGAGCCGGGCACGACCAGGGCCTGTACGCCTTCCTTCTTTCGCCGCCCGGCAAGTACCTGTGCGGCGGCGCGCAGATCCTCGATCCGGCCGTTGGTGCACGATCCGATGAACACTGCATCGATGGCAACGCCGGACAGGTGCTGTCCGGGGCGCAATCGCATGTAATCCAGCGCCTTGCGGTCCCGTTCGCTGGCCGGTTCGGGGATCGGCCGGGAAACCGCAATCGCCTGATCCGGGCTGGTCCCCCAGGTCACCATAGGCGCGAGACTAGCGGCATCAATGACGACGGCTTCATCGAACTGCGCGTCATCATCGCTGCGCAGCGTGCGCCAGTATGCAACCGCGCGGTCCCAGTCCGCGCCAGCCGGGGCATCGTTGCGCCCCCGCACATAGTCAAAGGTCACCTCATCGGGCTGGATCAGGCCCACCCGTGATCCGGCCTCGATGGTCATGTTGCACAAGGTCATGCGCGCTTCCATCGACAGCGCGCGCACCGCCTCGCCGCGATACTCGATGGCATGGCCGGTTGCCCCCGCAGACCCGATGCGCGCGATCAGCGCCAGGATCATGTCCTTGGCGGTGACGCCTGCGGGCAGGCGACCATCGAAGGTGACTGCCATTGTCTTCATGCGTTGCTGGATCAGCACCTGATTGGCCAGCGCACAGGCCACTTCGCTGGCACCGATACCGAAAGCCAGCGCCCCGAACGCGCCGTGCGTGGCGGTATGACTGTCGCCGCAGACCAGCGTGATCCCCGGCAGGGTAAATCCCTGTTCCGGCCCCACGACATGAACGATACCCTGCCGATCATCATCGGCACCGAAGAAGCGTATGCCGTTTTCCGCGCAATTGCGGACGTGCAGATCGATCTGGCTGCCTGCCTGGCCGGTTGCCCGCCACCCCCTGGGCCGCAGCGTAGGCACTGCATGATCGATCAGCCCAAGCTGGGTATCGGGCCGCCGCACCGGTAGATGCTTTTCGCGCAACTGGACAAAGGCCTGCGGGCTGCTGACCTCGTGCAGGAGCTGGCGGTCGATGTAGATCAGCCCCTGCCCGTCACCCAGATCCGCCACCAGATGGGCGTTCCAGAGCTTTGCATAGAGGGTGGATGGGAATACGGGCACGGACGATCTCCTCGCAGCCTCCATGCCGATAAGTCATTTCATGCGCCATAGACTTGCGTTAAAAGTCACCCTCGTTGACCAACAGGTCGTTTCATCGCGGCCGATCCGCGCGCATTGAAAGACATGCCCGATCCATTGACAGAACAGCCCGCCGACACCCTGAACGCCACGCAGACAGTGGCCGCGATCCGGGCTGGCCGCCTGACCGCAACGCAGGCCGCGACCGCATGTCTCCACCGGATCGCCCTGCGTGATGGCGCGATCCAGGCCTGGGCGCATCTGGACCGCGCAACCGCACTGGAAAGTGCCCGATCCACCGATGTTGCTGGCGCCACCGGCGCGCTGGCGGGCCTGCCCATCGGGGTGAAGGATGTCATCACCACGCGCGATTTCCCGACGACGTACAACTGCCGCTTCCACGAAGCTGCCCGTTCCGATGCCCATGCCGATGCATCCTGCGTTGCCATCCTGCGCCAGGCGGGTGCAACGATCATCGGCAAGACCGCCACGGTCGAACTTGCCTCTATCGGCGCGGTTCCGCCCACGATGAACCCGCAGGCGCCCGGCCATACGCCCGGCGGTTCGTCCAGCGGATCGGCTGCCGCCGTCGCCGATGGCCATGTTCCGGTGGCTCTGGGCACGCAGACCGGCGGATCGATCATCCGTCCGGCCTCGTTCTGCGGGGTATGGGCGCTGAAGCCCACATGGGGGCTTATCGCCACGGAAGGCGCCAAACCATTCTCCCCCAGCCTTGACACCATCGGCTGGTTTGCCCGCGACGCTGGCGATCTGGGACTGGTGCTCGATGTCTTCGCACCCGGCCAGCGCGATGTGCCGCCGTTGCAGGACTTGCGCATTGCCCTGTGGCAGACCCCGGTCTGGCACGCTGCCGAGGCGGATACACGCACAGCCATGACGCAATGCGCCACGATGCTTGCAAAGGCCGGCGCCAATGTCGAACAGCTTGTCCTTCCACCGCTTTTCGAAGCGCTGGCCGAGGATCAGTTAACCATCATGTTTGGTGAAGGCGGCCGGTCATTCCTGCGCGAAGCGGTGCTGGGACCGGACCTGATCGCCCCTGCAATACTCGATATGGTGCGCAACCGGCGCAACATCACCGCACAGATACTGCGCGAGGCGATGGACCGCACCGCCCGTTGTCGCGCGGAGTTCGACCGCCTGACCGCGCCGTTCGATGCCGTGATATGCCCAAGTACGCCCGGTCCAGCCCCGTTCGGGCTTGATGCCACCGGCAGCCTGATTTTCAACGGCATGCTCACCGCGCTCAACATACCGGCGGTCAATATGCCGCTGCACCGGACGCCCGCCGGATTACCGGTAGGTCTTACGCTGTGCGGTCCCCGCTGGTCGGATCACAAGGTACTGTCAGTGGCGCAGGCCATAGGCACCCACACAAAAACGCAACCCTGAAGCCCTACCCTTGACTTTTTGTTCGCAGATGGCACGAATGAGGCAGAAAGGGATCGCACCATGGAAATCCAGCAACTCAAGCATCTGCTGGCGGCTGTCGAAAGCGGCAATCTGCTCAAGGCCGCCGACAAATGCTGCATCTCGCAATCCGGCTTGAGCCGCAGCATCAAAAGCCTTGAAAACAGGCTGGGCGTTCCTTTGCTGATCCGTGGCCCCAAAGGGGTCGAACCAACGATCTACGGCTTGTCTGTGATGCGCCGTGCGAATGTGATCCTCAACGAAGTGGCCAAGTCGGTCGATGAAGTAAAAGCCATCGAACAGGCCCGCGTGGGCGAGGTCAAATTCGGGATCACCCAGAACTATGCAGGGTATGTCGTGCCTGAACTGCTGGCACGGTTGCGCCGGGAACGCCCCGGAATGCGGTTCACCATTGTCGCCGATGGGTTCGTGGAACTGCTGGAAATGGTCAAGGCCGAAGCGATTGATTTCGCGTTCGGACTGATCGGCCAGATTCACCGCAACGATGGCATCGTGATCGAACCGCTGCACGCCCATCGTTCGCAAGTGTTCTGCGCTCGCAACCACCCGCTGGCAGAACGCGGTACTGCCACGCTACAGGATCTGCACGACGCCCACTGGGCCATGCTCAACAGCGAAGGGGTTCAGCGCGCCTTCGCCATCTTCTTCGAATCGCGCAGCATGAGTGTGCCGTGGCAGGTGCTCAAGACCAACTCGATCGAACTGATCCGGCACTGGCTGGAAGATACCGACATCCTCACAGTGCTGCCGGCAGCGGTCATCAGCGAAGCGGTTGAGCAGGGACGGATCGTGCCGCTCGAATGCGAAACGCCGGTTGCGCAGACCCGTGTTGGCCTGTTCTTCCGCGAAGGCGGCCTGCTGACGCCGCAGGCCGAACTGCTGATGGAACGCTTCCGCGCCATCTGACCGGAAACCGGCTGCACTGCAAAACCCCGTGCCGCCGCGAGCATTGCCAAATGCTCAGATCAGGTGACCGCAAAGGCATTATTTCACCTCCCTCCCCTGAGGTAGAGGATCGCATCCATGCGATAGAGGGTGAGATGAAGGCAGACTTGGACGTTGCGATCCTGGGCGCAGGCCTTGGCGGAATCGGCATGGGCTGTATGCTCAAGGCGCAGGGCATCACCGCTTTCCGCATCTTCGAAAAGGAAAGCAGGCCGGGCGGAACCTGGCGCGACAATGCCTATCCCGGCGCGGCATGTGACACAGAATCGCATCTTTATTGCTATTCCTTCGCGCTCCACCTTTCGGTCAGCAGGCTTTATGCCGGGCAGCCCGAACTGCTGCGCTATGCCGAAAGCCTGATCGATGGCCACGATCTGGCCCCGCATATCGCCTATGACAGCGAAATCACGCAAGTACGCTGGGACGATGCCCAGATGCTGTGGGCGATCACTTTCGCCAATGGCAACACGGTGACGGCGCGGGCGTTCATCGCCGCGTGGGGGCAGCTTAACCGGCCCCAAGTGCCCGATATTTCCGGGGCAGACCGCTTTGCCGGACACCAGTTCCATTCGGCACGCTGGCCCGCCGATCTCCAGCTTTCGGGGCAGCGCATCGCCAGCATAGGCAATGCCGCCAGCGCCATCCAGTATATCCCCAGCCTTGCCCGGCAGGCCCGCCACCTCACCGTGTTCCAGCGCAGTCCCAACTGGATCGTTCCGCGTGGCGACCGGCCGTATTCGCCGGAAGAACTGGCGCTTTATACCAGCGATCCCGAAGCGTTTCGACGCAACAAGGCAGAACTGTTCGCGTGGCGCGAAACCACCTTTCTGCGGATGCGCGAAGGCAGCGATGAAGCCCGCCTGATCGAGGATGAGGCCCGCGCCCATCTTGCCCGGCAAGTGCCCGATGAATCCCTGCGCGCCAAATTGCTCCCGGACTTCCCGCTGGGTTGCAAGCGCGTGTTGCGATCGGATGATTACTACCCGGCGCTGATGCGTGACAATGTTGCCCTTGAAACAGCGCCAATCCGGGAAATCGTGCCCGAAGGCATCGTCACGGCGGACGGCGCGCTCCACGCGGTGGATATCATCGTTTACGGAACCGGGTTTGAAACGCAGTCATTCCAGGGTCCGGTCGAAGTCTTCGGGCGCAACGCTGCCAGCCTGCGATCCGCGTGGGCAGGCGGCGCGCGCGCTTACAAGGGAATGACGGTGCCCGCCTTCCCCAATTTCTTCATGGTCTATGGTCCCAACACCAACCTGGGCCACAACAGCATCCTGTCGATGTTCGAGGCGCAGTTCGGCTATATCACGCAGGCGCTCAGCCATGCGTTTGCGCGCCACTGCGCGGTGGACGTGCGCGAGGATGCCTATCTTGCCTATGACGAGGCCCTGCAGCACGAAATGTCCGGCACCGCATGGGCCGGGAACTGCACCAGTTGGTACAAGAACGCGCAAGGCCGCGTGGTCAACAACTGGAGCGGGCCGGTGCAGGCCTATATCGACGCAACCAAGCGCTTCGATGTAAACGCCTATCAATGCCTTGAAGCCGTGCCTTCATGATGGCGACCATCGAAGCCGGAATAGAGTTTGACCCGGATGTCAGCGCCTATCTGGCAATGGTCAAGGCGACCGCCCGGCCAAGCTTTGAACAATTGACCGTCGCTCAGGCACGCCAAGTCTATCGGGCGGCGCGTGACAGCGTCGGCCTTCCGGTATTGGCGGGAATAGAGACGCTTGATGACAGTTTCGCCGGACGCCAGTGCCCGGTCGCGGTGCGCCGCTACCTTCCCGCAGGCGCGGGCGAAGGTCCGGCGCCGGTCATCATGTTCCTGCACGGCGGCGGCTGGGTCATCGGCGATCTTGATACCCACGACGCCATCTGCCGCCACGTGGCCATGGCCACCGGGTTGCAGGTTGTCAGCGTGGATTACCGGCTGGCCCCCGAACACCCTTCGCCCGCAGCGGTCGAGGATTGCTTCGACGCTCACGCCATGCTGATCAACCGCGCGCGCACATGGAACGTGGACGTGCGGCGGATCGTGCTGATGGGGGACAGTGCTGGTGGCGCGCTGGCGTTTGCTACGGCACTGCACGCCCGCGATCTGTGCCGCCCCATGCCCGCAGCACAAGTGCTGTTCTATCCGGTATGTGATCTGAGGGGCGGCACCGCATCCTATGCGCAAGTGCGCAACGTCCCCATCACCGCCGCGACGATGGCGTGGTTCCGGCAGCATTACTGCACTTCACCGGCCGACTGCGCCGACTGGCGCAACTCTCCGCTGCTGGCCGAAAGCCTGCTGGGGCTATCGCCCACATTCATCGCCGTGGCCGGTCACGATCCCTTGCGCGACGAGGCTTTTGCCCTCGACAAACGGTTGCGCGAAAGCGGGTGCGCCACGCACATGCGCTATCTGCCGGGTCACGTCCACGGCTTCCTGACGCTGGGCGGACTGATCGGCGAAGCGCAGCAAACCATCACCGCAGCCGCAGATTTCATCCATAACTGCGTGGCCTGACCGCCAACTGACGCTTGGCCACAAATCTCAACAGACACTGCATTTAACTCAACACAGACCGGCAAGCATTGCGAACGATGCATTGGGCCGCTTTGATGCGGCATCGGCGCACTGGCGCTTGCTTCACAGTAAAACAGGGACAGACATTCGCATGAACGACCTTGCCGCGATCGAAAACAGATCGACAATCTGCCGGGTAACCTGCGGCTGGAAGAAAGAGTCGCTGCCCCTCGAAGTCGTGCGCCGTTACTGGCGCGACGTGCACAGCCCTTCGATTGCGCGGCGCGATGGCATCCACGACTATCGTCATTTCCAGTACGATCCGGTTGTCTCCGATCTGTTCGCGCCGGTCGCGGGCATAACCTTTGCCTGTCCCCAGAACGAACAACTGATGTGGACATCGGATGTGCGCTACCGCGATGAGGCTGGCCTTGAGGCGTTCGGCAAATCCCCTCCGCGCGATGTGCTTCCCGGCATTCTTGGCGATATCGACCTGATCGTTGACCAGAGCACGACTTACAAGGCCTTGGGCACCAACGCCTGGACTTACAAGGACGCCACCGGGATTGCGATGCCGCAAGGGCTGCCAGCCAGCCCGACGTATCAACTGTTCCTGCGGCAGAAGGGGGATGAAGCATCGTTCCGGGCGGCGCTGCGGGCGCTGGTGGAATCGTGGCAGAATCATCCGGCCGTGATCCGCGCCCGCCTCAGCCTGTTCGACGTGCCGGACATGGAAGCGGAACGCAAGGCAGGCTACCCGGTCAAGACGCACCCGGTAGAGCGCCAGTATCAGGCGTGGATCGATCTGGTCGTCACCGATCCCGCCAATGCGGCCCACCTGCTGGGTACAGCGCCCGGCCTTGCCGATCACGTCCACACGATTCACGCCTATCCGGTGACCACGCTGTGCACCTTCAACTATGATGGCCGCCCGACGCTGGCCGGGCTGCGCGGCTTTCCGGCATGGGACGCGCTGACCAGCCTTGGCGGTTACCATCAGGCCGCGCCCGAAATCCTTGAATGGATGTATGGCGATGTTGCCAAGGACGTGACGCTGCCGCAGGGGGCGGCGCAGTGAGCGGTTTTCGGCCCGATACCGTTTCCGGCAGGCTGGTTGCATGGATGCGCGCGACCGCGCAGGGCACCATCCCGCCCGAAATCCGCCACGAAGCCCGGCGGCTGCTGCTCAACCAACTCAAGGCTTCGGTCGGCGCGGTGGATCAGGAAGCCATCACTCTCCTGAACGCCTGGGCGCTGGAAGAAGCGCAAGGCGGCACCGGGGCGCATGTTCACTGGCTGGGCACCAACCTGCCGCCCGCGCTGGCCGCGATGGTCAACGGTGCGCTGTATGAAGTGCTCGATTTTCACGACACTTACATCCCGTGCTTCATGCATGCCGTATCGGGCGTTCTGCCCGCCGTGCTGGCACAGGCCGAGGCGGAGCAGAAGTCAGGCCATGAACTGATTACCGCGCTGGTCATCGGGCTGGAAGTGGAACTGGCGGTCGCGCGGATGCTGATGCCCACCGGGTATTATCGCGGCATGGTTCCCGCAGGGCTGACCGGCGGAGTCGGTGCTGCAGCAGCATGCGCCGTGCTTGCCGGGCTGAACGATGAACAGATGCAGCATGCGCTGGGCATTGCGATGTGCACCCCGGCAGGGCTTTATGAATCCGCAGGCAGCCACACATTGTCGCTGGTCACTGCATATGCGGCGCGCGGCGGGATCAACGCCTGCACACTGGCCCGGCGCGGGTTCACCGCACCGCCCACCGCCTTCGAAGGCGATCAGGGCATGTTTGCCGCCCACAGCGACGAAGACCGGGCCAAGATCGAACCGGTGCTGGAAAGTCTGGGGCAGGAATGGCGCATTCCTGGCCAGACCTACAAGGTCGTCCCGACCGAGACGATCACGCACGGCCCGGTGGAATGCGCGCTGGAAGTGCTGGGCCGCGCGAACGGGCGCACCATCGATCGGTTCGATTTCAAGGTCCAGGAAATCGTTGTTTCCATCGTGCAGGGCCGCCGGGAACGCTTTGGCCGCCCAGCCAGCGCACAGCAGGCCACTTTCGACCTGTGCCATTGCGTGGCGGCGGCATGGCTGCGCGGGCAGTTCACCACCGCCGAAACCGCCGAAGCGTGCTATACCGATCCAGCGGTAATCGCGCTGTCAGACCGTGTTTTCCTGACCGCCGACCCGGACCGCCCGACCTTCGAAGGCTGCACCCTTGTTGCCACCTTCACCGATGGCAGCACGGAAACCTGCAACGTCGATTTCTTCCTCGGCACCCCCGGCGCGCGCGTACCGGATGACAAACTGGCCGCCCTGCTGGCACAATATGGGGCCGACATCCTGCCCGAAGGCCGGGCGCAAGCCATCACCGAAGCCATCTGGGCGCTTGACGATGCGCCATCGGTGGCCCCGCTCATCGCCCTCATCAGCAAGGACTGATCCTATGCCGACCATTACCATCCCCGGTGGCGAAACCATCTGGTACAAGAAGACCGGCACCGGCAAGCCTGTGCTGCAAATTCACGGTTCGGCCTTTGGTCACCACAACTTTGCCCGGATGACACCGCTGATGGCCGAATCCTTCGAAGTGATCGACTTCGATCTGCCCGGATATGGCGAAAGCACCGGTTCACTGCGCGAAGGCGGCATGGCCGGGATTGCCGAAATCGTCTACGAATTCATCGTGGCGCTGGGGTATGACAAAGTCAGCCTGCATGGGACTTCGTTCGGCGCGATGATCGGGGTAAACCTTGCCGCACGTCACCCGGAAGTAATCGACCGCCTGGTGTTCAGCTGCTTCGTCGCCAAATACGATCTGGCCGCGCGGATGATGCGCAAGACGTGGAAACAGGCCGCGCGCGACAGCGGGATGACAGCGGTGACCGATCTGACATCGGTCGCAGGCTTTGCACGCGGTTATTACGAACGCCCCGAAGCGCAGGCGCAGTTCGACGAGATGTACGAGGCATTTTCGGCAACCGAACCCGAAGCCTTCATCAAGGGCACCGAAACCATCGAAGCCACCGATCTCAGCCCGCTGCTGCCCCGCCTGACGATGCCCACGCTGCTGCTGGGCGGCGCGGAAGACAACATGACTCCGTTCAGGACCGCGCCAAGCGGCGTCGGCTTTTCGCAGATCGCAACCATCCTGCCCAATTGCGAAATGCATATACTGGAGGATTGCGGGCACTATCTGGTGATCGAGCAGCCCGCCGAAGCCGCGCGGCTCGCCACGGAATTCCTGTTGCGCGCATGACCGGCCAGCAGGACCATTTCATCCCCGGTCCCAACGGGCGCCTGTCGATCAGGACCAAGGGGCTTGCCGGCAAGCCGCAGCATGTCGTGCTGCTGGTTCACGCATCGAACATCACCGGGCAGCTGGCCTTCGATTTTCAGTGGGACGAAAAGCCCGGCTATTCGCTGATGGACGCCATCGTGGCCGAGGGCATGGGTGCGGTCACCCTTTCGCTCAGTGGCTATGGCCTGTCCGATGCCCCCGCCGATCCGCTGGCCTACGATACCGAAGCCGCGATCCGGGATCTGGACGCAATCGCCGCATGGCTGGCCGATCAGGGTGTGCCACGCTTCCATCTGGTCGGCTGGTCATGGGGCGGCCGCATCGCCGGACAATATGCAGCGCGCCATTCGCAGCAGGTCGAACGGCTGGTGCTGATGGACCCCGCGCTGGGCGGCAATGCCCCGGTACTGCCCGCGCCCGGACCGGATGAAGCCTGGTGGATCAACCGCACGGCCGATTACATGGTCCGGCTGGAACCTGAATATACCGAACCGGCCATGCACCGCGCCTTTGCCGAAGCGGTGGAGCAGGTTTCCCCCCGCGCACCCAACGGTGTGCGCCGTGAAAATGCGCTGGGCACCATCGCGCTGGAACCCGATACCCTGACGATGCCGACCATGCTGATCTACGGCCACGCTGCGGCCCGCGCGCCCTATATGCGCGGAAAATACACGCGACAGGACTTTTTCGAAGCCCTGCCGTGCGAGGACAAGCAGTTCGTCATCATCCCGCGCTCCAGCGATTATGGACACCTGCAAGGCACCCGGCACCTGTTCCAGCGAGCGATAACGTCGTTCCTCCAGCTTGCAGACGCCTTCATCCCGGTCATCCCTCGCTGACAGGCGCACTGCCATGACGACGACGCCTTATGTGATGTACAATTTCCCCGGCTGCCCGTTTTCGGAACGGGTAGAGATACTGCTCGATCTCAAGGGGTTGCGGCATCTCTATGCCGATCATCCGCTGGACCTGTCACAACCGCGCCCGCAATGGCTGCTCGACAAGACCGGCGGATCGGCCCAGCTTCCGGCGCTGGATACCCCGCAGGGCGTTTTGCGCGAAAGCGAAGTCATCATGCGCTATCTCGACGCAACGCATGGCGAGGTGCCGATCGCGCGGGCAGATCCTTATGAACACGCCATCGAATGCCTGTTCGCCGCGCTTTCCGGCGCACTCAGCGTGGCGGGCTATACCCTGCTCAAATCGCAGGATCCGGCCAGGCGCGATGAACTTGTCGCCGCACTCGACCAACGCTTCGCCGCGCTGGATGCCTACCTGCTCCGCAATGCAGCAGGTGCAGACTTTCTGTTCGACCGGTTCGGCTGGGCCGAAGCCATGATGGTGCCGACGCTCAAACGGCTGTGGTGCGCCGAATACTATGAGGGCTACGCAATCCCGCAAAGCTTCGCCCGCCTTCACCGCTGGCGGGATGCGGCTCTCGCCCACCCCGCCGCGCAATTGCACAGCCGCGAAGAGATCGTGAAGCTCTACTTCGATTACAGCCGGAATGCCGGCAGCGGAGCGCTGGTCGCAGGCCGGACCGTATCCAGCTTTGCCCTGGAACCGCACTGGAGCACGCGCCCCTGGCCACCGCACGACAAGCGCGCCATCGCCAGCGACAGCGATCTGGGGCTTCTACCCTAGACTTCAGGCGATTGTATCGTTTGCAAACGATGTAATCGCCAAACTTCACCCACCTCATCGGAACCGCCGTAGCGTCCGCATTTGCGGCGGCAATTGCGTTCGCCTGTGCGCGGAGTGCATGCGCCGGAGGCGGCAAGCAGTATCACGGACGCAACAAGGGGCGGTGACCGTTTCCCGATCACCGCCCCCTGTCGTGTCACATCACTCAGAAGTCGGCGGCAACCGTCACGCCATACATGCGCGGCAGCGGCAGATAGCCCGACAGATTGCCCTGGAAATCGTTGAGGCGTGTCAGCTTCAATACGTTTTCAGGGGTCTGGTTGTTGGTCAGGTTATCGACAAAGGCGGTAAACCGGTAACGATCGGTCTTCACGCCGGCGCGAAGGTTGACGACAACGCGTTCAGCCGTCGTGGCAAGGTTGTCGGGCAGCACGTATTGCTTGCTCTCGAACCGGCTGTCGGCCCGTGCGAACCAGCCCAGCGTATCGCTGAGATCGCCATCGAACGCGACACCAAGGTTGCCCGCCAGCTTGCTGGTGCGCGGAACCTGATTGCCGGCCAGGTTTAGCGGTACGTGTGCCCCCCCGATGCCTGCGGCACGGTCACGACCTTGCTCTTGTCGCACTGGGCGACCGCAAGGCACAACGCGCCGGTCGAAAAGTCCAGTGTGCCTTCACTGAACTTGGGATCGGTGTAAGCCACGCCGAGGCTGAGGCTGAAGCCGCGCACAGGCGCGAAGTTCAGTTCGAACTCGGCGCCCTGACTGCGGGCACCACCGAAGTTCTTGGTGACAAGGCCGGTGTTGTTCGGATCGTCCGAAGGTCCGAGAATCTGATAGTCGCTTGAATCCACCCGGAACAACGCACCGTTGATCTGGATGCGATTGTTCATGAAGGTGGTCTTGACGCCCAGTTCATACGAACGGTTCGTTTCAGACCCGAACGTCCGCTCCGCAGCAATAGACGCGCGGGTATTGGCCCCGCCCGGCTTCACCCCCTGGCCGAAGCTGGCATAGGTCATGATGTTTTCAAGGATTTTGTACTTGGCCGAAAACCGATAGGCGTCGGTATCGTAGCTGAATTTGAAAGGCGCGCCGAGCGGGCGAACCGTGTTGGGAAAGGTCGTGCTGCGCACCTGATCGGTAACCGTGACATAGTGCGACCGGCGATACTCGCCTGAAAGCGTCATGCCCTCGAACACGTCCAGATCGGCGCTAACAAAGCCCGAATAGCTTTCGTTGTCGGTCTCGTTGATCGTCGTTCGGGTGGTACTGGGATTGCCATCATAGGTCGTGTAATCACGGGTCAGCGCAGAGGCTGGCACCAGGCCAGCCGGAAGGCTGGTGCCATCAAGGCTGATGATGGTCGAGGTAAGACCATCATCCTTCGAATAGTACCCCCCAATTGAATAGCGGAATGGCTTGTCGGACGGCGAATTGAAGCGCAGTTCCGCGTTCCAGCCCTTGGTATTGCCATCGGATCCGAAGTATTCCAGCATCTTGGCAACACTGCCGTTGTTCAGCAGGAAATCGATGCCGTTGCGCGTCCCGGTAAAATCGTTGAACCGGCGCTCGACCGAATCCTGATAACCGATCAGCAGGCCGATATCGCCATACCCCAGTTCATACTTGGCGCGGATATTGCCGAAATAGACCGTGCGGTCATTGCCGGAAATTTCCGAAGAGGCAGGCGGATTGGCAACCTCGACCGGGTTGAACTTGATCGGCCCGCAATAGACGGTGAACTGGCCAGCCGTCACCCCGGACGCGATCCGCGATCCGCAGTTGTTATCGGCATAGACCAGCGGCGTGACATCGAACTGGTCACGCCCGAAATAAAAGCTGCCATCGATGGTCAGGCGGTCGGTCGGCGTGAAGTGCGCCGAAACGCGCACATCGCGCTTTTCATAGCCGCCGGTCTTGTTGCCGTTGAGCGCATCCTTGTAGATGCCGCCGAAATTCTCGTAATTGCCGGCAATGCTGATCGACAGGAGATCCTGAACGACCGGCAGCACGATCAGGCCCTTGGCATGATAGTAATCGCCATTGGCGGCTGACGCTTCGAACTTGCCCCCGAAATCGCTGCCCGGAACCTGCGTCACATAATTGATGACGCCTGCATAGGCGTTCTGGCCATAAAGCGCAGCGACAGGGCCTTTGACGATTTCGACCCGCGCGATGTCGAGCATCGAGACGTTGATCGAACTGGCGGTTGGCAGCGGCACCGCATCGAGGAACGAGACAACCCCGGAACTTCCACCAAGGCCGACAACGCCGCGAATGATCGGCTGGGTCGAGAATTCCGCACCGGCCGAGTTGATGATGACGCCGGGGGTAAGATAGCCGATGTCACGCGCGTTGCGAACGCCCGATTCCTGCAGTTTCGCGGCCGACAGCGCGTTAATGGACAGCGGAACTTCCTGAAGCACTTCTTCCTTGCGACGGGCCGTCACGACAATCGCGTTGCCCTCTTCGGCCTCAGCTTCGACAGGCGCCGGCTCGGTCTGCGCATGGGCCGGTGCCGCAAACGCCGCAAGGGCAAGCAGCGAAGACGAGACAATCGCCCTGATCCTGAAATTTCCTCGATTTGCAGCAGTGTAATCCATGTTACCCCCCTTAGAGATAATATCTGGTGGTGGTTGCGTTAGTTGAGCGAAAGCTCCACCTGCATGCGATCGACAGCCTCTTTCTGGATGGGCGTCGTTACGCGGTTTTTGAGCATCGCCAGCGCGTCCAGCAGGACGGGCGTGGATGCATCGCTGTGGTAGATGATTTCCCACATTGACTTGGTCACAAGGGCCAGGACGTTCTTTCGCGGGAAGAAACTGGCGTGGCCGTGCTCCTCCTCGGACGCCATTTTGGCCCCCAGTTCATCGGCAAGTTTGCCAGAAGCAGAAGCCGCCCCCTGCATTTCAGGCCCCTGCAATTCGACACTGGCCGTCTGGGCATGAACCGGCGCGGCCAGACCGCCTGCAACGATCATTCCGGCTGCATACCAGGCGGAGAATATGATGCGGAGAGCGGTCATTTCGCACCTTGCTTCACGGCGACAAAGTTTTCGGCTTTGGTGGGATCGCCCTTGCCCGAATACCGTGCCGTGGCCGGATAGGCGAAGTGCGGTCGCGAAAAGGCGAAGTCGGACGGCTTCAGGCGCGGCAGATCGACACTGAAGAAATCAAGGCTGGTCTCAGGCTTTGGGTGATAACCGACCAGCTTGTCCGGGGCCTTGCCGTTTTCGACCCATTCGGTCAGCGCGGCCATGTAATTGATCGCATAGGCACCGGCGCCGCCGCTGCAATGATCCATGCCGGGCACCATGAACAACCGGGCAAAGGCACCGGTCGGTGCCGGACCGCCCATCGTCCGGGTCATCGTTTCATAGTAATCGATCGAAGGCAGCGGCGGAACCGACTGGTCATCCCAGCCGTGCACCATGATTAGTTTGCCGCCGCGATCACGGAACGGGCGCAGGTCCGGGTTGGCCGGGCTGTTGAGCGTATCCACCACGATCGGATCACCGCGCCCTTGCAGCTTTTCGGGCACGGTCTGTTCACCGGCCAGGCGGGCGGGCTGCAGGTAGTTGTTGATCCAGTTGAATTCAGACCCGTACTGCGCCCCGCGCCCCTTGTTGATCTTGCGCACGACATCGACCTGTTCGGCGCTGAGGCAATCGGGACCATTGCCCGATTTGCACTGCAAACTGGCCGGATCGAAGCCGCACTTGCGCGGATCGCCGATCAGTTCGTCCTTCACGCCATCGTTCATGTCGCACTGCGCCACGACCGCGCGATGCACCAGCAATGCCTTGCGGTTCGGCAGGATCGCATTCCCGGCAGCATCGAAATTGAAGATGGCAGGATCGACTTGCGACGGATCACGGCGCGGCCCGAACGGTCCCATGCTGGCGGGCGCAATCGCCACGATGCCATCGAAGTCCTGGGGGAAGCGCTGCGCCTCTACCATGCCTTGCCGACCGCCGGTGGAGCAGGCGAAGAAGTAGCTGTACTTCTCTTGCCCCGCATAGAACGCGCGCAGGATGGCCCGCCCGGCCACGGTGGTTACATGGGTGGCGCGATAACCGAAATCGACCAGCCCCTGCAGGTTGTTGTCGACCCAGTTGTTGTCCGAAAGGGTCGAACGGTGGCCCATGTCGGTGTGCAGGCAGGCATAGCCATCGCGGACATGCCGGGTGCACGCCAGCGCCACGGCCACGCTGCCGCAACTGCCGCCGCAGCCGCGCACAAGATAGCGCCCGCTCCAGTTCGACATCGGCAGGTACAGGCCGAAATTGACGGTGGGATTCACATAACCCTGGACATCGCAATAGGCGCCGACATCCCCCTTGGCAGGTTTGTAAGTTGCCGAGACGATATGCGTTGGCGCGCCTTCAAGATCGTGAAAACGCCCTCCGGCCAGTGCAGTGCAGGCCTCTGGCGCCATGGTGCCGGCGCCCTGGCCTGCGGCGACTGCCGGCCCACCGGCGATGGTATCCTGCGCGGCTTGCGCGGCATAGAAGCCACTGCTGGCCAGTGCCAGGCCCGTTGCTGAGATCGTAAGGAATGCGCGCTTCATGGTAGGTCCCGCATGTTGCGTTGTGTTGACAAGACTACCCTGAATAGGTCTGCGTTTTAGCGCGCTTTGATCCATCCTTGTTGTGTTTTACGCATAGTGCGTCACAGGTGGGCGTCAGCTGTCAAATGCCCGCAAAGATTGGCCAAAATTGCAGACAAAACGGGGCGAAGCGCCGCCATGCCGCGCTTCGCCCCGGTTTTGGAAATGTCAGGGGCCGCGCTGGCGGCACCTGGCGTAAAGGTTCAGTCGATCAGCCCCACTTTGGCTTGATCCGGTCGCCGTCGAAACGCTGCGGAAATGCCTTTTTCAAGTCTTCCCACGCCACGGGATTCATCGTCCCGTCGATCGACGGCGATTTTATCATGCGGCCACGCACGATATTATCGCCCTTCATATCGCCAAAGTTCATCCACAATGGCAGCGCGGGCAGTTCGAGCAGGTAGACGCCAGAACTGTGAACCCGGTCTGTCGCGGGATCCTCCAGCTCCACCCTGTCGCAAAAGATCGAAAGCGTGGTCACGGCATCAAAGGCATCGGCGGTATCAGGATCGGGAATGGTGCCATCGGGCAGCGGAAAGCCGCGAATCTTGCGCTCGACCTGTTCCAGAAACACCCGCCCGCCAATATCGCGCGCGGTTACTGTAACATCGCGGACGTTGGCGTTGGCCTGCACCAGATGCACATCGATGCCGGTTCCGTTGCGGGTAATGGTGAAGCAGGCAGGGCCTTCCTCGAAAGAGGCCGGAGCCTTGATCGCTTCGCCGGTAACGGGATTTTCCCAGGTCGTGACCGGCAGGTTGGTGCTCTGATCGCGGAACAGGCCGATTTCCCACCAGTGGATCTTGTACTGATCGGCCGAAACGGTTTCCGTCCGGTAGACCATTACCGTTTCTGCCTGAATCACCGGCAGTTCGGGAAACCCTTCAGGCCGCACGAACGCGCCGCCGAAATACCACCACGCCACCAGCCCGTCTTCGGTGGACGTAAACATCTTGCGATAGGCCGCGAAGACATCAATTTCGCTCATCGTCTTTCCTTCGAAAATTCAGTTGGCGCCAAGGCGCGGAATGGCAATCGGCGCCACCGGGATGCTGGTGGTCTTCAATTCGGTGAAAAATGCCAGGCTGCTTTCGGCGCCATCGCGGCCGATTCCCGATGCCTTGTATCCCCCGAACGGTGCGCGCAGTTCGCGCATCATCGGTGTGTTGACCCACACGGTTCCGGCCCGGATTTCGCGGCTGCACCGCATCGTCGTGGCAAGATCACTGGTCCAGGCATAGGATACGAGGCCGAATTCGGAATCGTTGGCGATGCGGATGGCATCGTCGATGGTGTCGAACACGATGATCGAGGCGAACGGGCCAAAAATCTCCTCGCGGCAAACCCGTGCGCCATTGTCCTGCGCCAGCACGACCGTCGGCTCGACATAAAAGCCCTTGTCATGGCCTGCCGCCCGCCTGCCACCGGCCAGCACGCGGCTGCCTTCGGCCTCGGCGATCCTGGCATAGCCCAGTACACGCTCCATGTGGCCGCGATAGGCCAGCGGTCCCATCTCCATCCGTTCGTCATAAGGATCGCCGATGCGGATGCTTTTGGCCCTCGCCACGAACGCTTCGATAAAGCGGTCGGCGATGGACCGCTGCACCAGAATGCGCGAACCGGCCAGGCACTGCTGCCCGTTGTTGGCAAAGATTCCGGCCAGCGTTCCGTCCAGCGCCTGTTCGAAATCGGCGCTTTCGAACACGATGCTGGCCGATTTCCCGCCAAGTTCAAGCAGACAGGGTTTCAGGTTGCGCCCGGCAGCGGCCATGATCGCACGGCCGGTTTCCGTGCCGCCGGTAAAGCCGACCATATCGATCAGTGCGCTTTCGGTCAGCGCGGCGCCCGTCACATGGCCCCGGCCGTTGACGAGGTTGACGACACCGGCAGGCATGCCGGCTTCATGGATCAGTTCGACAAAGCGGAAGAGGCTGTGCGGCGTGAATTCGGAAGGCTTGAGTACGCAAGTGTTGCCAAAGGCGATGCAGGTGGCCACCCGCATTGAAGCCAGTGCCAGCGGCGCATTCCATGGTGCAATCAGCGCAGCCACGCCTTTGGGTTCGCGCGTCACATAAGTCAGATAGCTGGCGTTCTGGGTAAACGTCTGCCCGGCAGCCAACCCCGCCACATCGGCGAACATTTCAAAATTGGCCGCAGCGCGCGTGATCTGCCAGCGGATCGATGCGATCGGCAGGCCGGTATTCATGATTTCAAGGAACGCCAGTTCATCGCTGTGCGCCAGAATCTTGTCCCGCACCGCATAAAGGATGGCCTTGCGGGCATCGGCGCTCATCCGGGGCCACGGACCTTCATCGAAAGCACGGCGTGCTGCAACGATTGCTGCACCCACTTCTGCAGCATCGGCTTCATGCAGCAGTCCGGCGACTTCTTCCGTTGCCGGATTCACTACCTCGATATCATAGCCTCCGGGCATCGGGGCAACGGCCTGCCCATCGATGATGCTGCCAACGTGGCGGCGGTAATCGCTGATTTTCATGGTTTCGTCCTTGATCGCTTCAAGCGGCGGAGGGCGTTGGGGCAAACATGGCGCGCCCCTTGCGGAACACGAGCACCAACGCAAAGAAAAGGCAGATGAAATGGAGGCCGCCGGTCAGTGCGAACGGCGCGGCATAGCTGACGGTATCGAACATGAAACCGCCGACAATCGTCACCAGCAGGACGCTGGCCGTGCCCATCGCGGCAAAGATGCCCATTGCCGATCCGCGCATGTGCGGCGGCACTTCCTGACCGAACACCGATTGAGCGGCAATTGTCTGCGCCCCTTCGGCCAGCCCGATCAGCGATACGGTAACGAAGATGCCCCAGCCCATGACATCCTGCACCAGCAACGCCGATGTGAAGGCCGTGCCGGTCAGCGCCACGCCGATCAGCAGCAGCACGATGCGGTTGACCCTGTCTGCCAGCAGCCCGAACAACGGCGGCGTGACGAACGATGCCACGCTGAGGATCGACAGCAGCAACCCGGCGGTGGCGGTGGCGGATGCCGCATCGACGCCTTGCGCCTTGGCCGCGTTCACCACCCACAGTGCGAGGAAAGCGCCGACAATCGATGAATCGGTGCGGATCACCATGCCGATCAGCATGACAAAGCCGAAGCGCGGATTGACCTTGGCGTATTTCCACACTTCGGCAAAGTTGCGCAAAGTGCCCTGCTTGCCGTCCTCCGGCTTTGCGGCTTCGGTGCGATCGATCGAGCGGTCCTTGCTGAGGAACAGCTTGCCGAACAGGACCGCCGCCAGCATGATGACGCCTGCCAGAACATAGGCGATCTGGCCGGATTCCTTTGCATCATATCCACTTGAGGCCAGCCATCCCGGTACGCGAGCGCCAATGATGCCGACGAACAGGGCAACGGCCATGGCCTGCACCACCAGCATCAGCGAAATGAATTTTCCGCGCGATGCTTCGGCCGGGTAGTCTGCAACCATGCGCGTGGCGCCGCCGGTGGTATGGCCGGTCTGGAAAATGCCGAACACGAACCGGATGACGAACAGCGCAAGCACCGACGCCGCCAGCGGAAACGCAAACATGCACAGCGCAAAACCTGTGAAGGCAATCAGCAGGATGCGGCGGCGTCCGATCCTGTCGGCAAGGCCCCCGGCAAAGCCGACGAACAGCAGAACGGCCAGTTGCTGCGCGGTGGCGAGCGCGCCCGACAACTTGCCCTGTTCCGCAGCCGGAATTTCAAGCTGTGCATTCATGATATAAGGCAGCATCAGTTGCTGGAAGTGTGACAGGCAGTTCGCAATCACCACCACGACCAGAAAGACACCGATCTCCCGCCAACTGACAGCAGGTGCCAGCTTGATCGACCACCACGGCTCACGAGCGTTGATTGGGGTGTCAGGCATCGGATTTGATCTCCATGATCTTGGCGGGGGCATGAACACAGGGGCAGCAGGCTGTTGTCGGCCGGTCGAGCAGATTGAGCACGATCAACAGAACCGGCACGGCGAGAGCGGACAGGATGGCAGCAACCGCCAGCCAGCCCATGTTGAACACGACACCGCCGGGACCGCTCGCCAGAACGAGCGACGCAAGCACGGAACAGACTGCGGTTGAGGCATGTTGGGTGGCAACCTGAAGCGAAGCGAACCGGCCGCGCTGGTCGGCTGGAGGAATGGTCGAAACACGCGCATTGACCATCGCCGAAGCAGACAGGTTGAGCATCACGAACGCGGCGAACACTGGCATCAGCGGCCAGCCGGGGCGATACGCAAACCACAGCATTGCGATGACCAGTGAAAGCAGTGCAGCATTGCATGTCAGCACCGGGACCGTGCCGAAACGGTCAGCCAGACGCCCCCCGATGTTTCCGCCCAGCAGCCCGGCAACGCCGCCCGCCATCCACAGCACACCCAGACTGCCAACCGGATAACCAAGGTTGAAGGCCATGAAACTGGCCATGTTGGGGATCAGCAGCATGTTGCTGGCGATGTGCAGGGCCAGCGCGCACAGCCCGACCGCCACGGCGGGCCGCCTGAATACCACGGCAAATTCCGCCAAGGCGCCGGTGGCGGTCATGGCGGTCGTTGGCGGCGCCACCGGTTGCTTGCCCAGTCTCCAGGCTATGCCCAAAGCGATTGCGGCCCCCACCGCGCCCAGCACCACGAACATCATCGACCAGCCGAATACCAGCGCCAGCTGCAACCCCACGGGTACGCCCAGCACCGATGCCACCCCGAATGCGGTTGCCACGATGCCCATGGCCCTGCCCCGGCGCGATGCGGCGATATGGTCGGCCAGGATCGCGTAAGTCGTCGCCATGGTCGGTCCGGCAAACAGGCCTGCCATGAAACGCGCCACGATCAGCGTATGGAACCCGCTGGCCAGCCCGGTCAGTGCCGTCATCAGCGAAAGACCGCCCAGCCCGGCCAGCAACACCCGCCGCCGATCGAGCCGGTCGAGCAGAACAGAGCTGGCCAACCCCGCAATGCAGGCCGCCGCGACGAAAGTGCCAGTCAGATAACCGACATCCGAGGAATCCATCGCCATCGATTGCGACAACACCGGGCCAAGCGGGATCATCACCATGGAATCGGTCATGCCGAAGAATTGTACCGCAGCCATCAGGCAGGCCACGGACAGCTCTGCCCGTGTCAACTTCTGGCCGTGTCCCGGCCTTCTCGGCTGGTCTTGTACATCTTGCATCAATCGCTTCCCGATCACCATCAATCGCATTGCGCCACGCAACGGCATGGCCGGAAACGTGCTCAGGATGCGCTGAAATCCCAAAGCCGCAGTCTATGGGTGTGTGACTGAATTAAAACTGCCGGAAACGTCGATTGAGTTGAGTATTTGGTCATCCCCTTGCGTCACTGACCGACCTGATCGACCCAGTCGTCCGGGTGTCAGCGCCGGTCAGTGTGCTGTCGCCATAAAGGAGACACCATGACCTTCACGATTTACGGCGTAATCGGTTCGCGCGCATCGCGCTGCATGTGGACGGCAGAAGAGGCCGGCGTTGCATACGACTGGAAGCCGATCAGCACTCTTGATGGTTCCAACAAGACCGAAGAGTTCCTGTCCATAAACCCGTCAGGCAAGATCCCGGCGCTGTCGGACGAAGGCGGCGTGGTGATGACGGAATCGATGGCGATCAATATGTACATCGCCCAGAACTATGGCGCAGCCACGCTTTGGCCTGCTGAAAAGGCAGCGCAGGCCCGTGCGCTTCAATGGACATTCTGGTCGGCCACCGAGATCGAGTACTATATCGGCGCGCTGTTTCCTCATCTGGTGATGCGCAAGGAAGAGGACCGCGATTATGCGCTGGTCGAACAGCTCAAGGCCCAGATGATGCCCAAGCTGGCCGAGCTGGACCATGCGCTGAGCGGCAAGGACTACCTGCTGGACACGTTCAGCATCGCGGACATCAACGTCTGCGTGCAGCTCATCACGATCACGCGCAATTTCAAGTTCGATATTTCCGGCCTGCCCAGCGTGGTGGCATGGCTGGACCGCTGCCTTGAACGCCCCGCCCGCGTGAAGATCGATACGCTGGCAGGCTTTCGCAAATAGATTCATGCCAGCAGGCTGCGAGTTCGCAGCAGACATGCAAAGGCCCCGGCAGATCATGCCGGGGCCTTTTCCCATTACGACCAGGCGTACTCAGTCCAGACCGTCGATGATGAAGGCGCGATAGCGGGCGCCTTTCCAGCGATGGGCGGCTGCTTCCTGATAGGCGGGGCTGTCATACCAGGCCTTGGCCTCTGCCATGCCGGGAAAGCGCAGGATGACTGCACCCTCGATGGGATCGCCCTCCAGCATGGTGAAAGCGCCATATTTTGCGAGCGCCGACACATCGTGCCCTTCGCGCGCTTTGGGGGTGAGCGACTGATAGGTGGCCAGTTCGCCCGCGTCGAACTCTTCCTCCTTGGTGAACACGATGTATGCGGTCATCCCCAATCCTTCCTTCAGGCGCCAAGAAAGTCTGCGATCACCGCAAACATGCGCTGGCGCGGCTTTTGCAGATGGGCATAATCGCCGCCGCCGGGCACGATCACCAGCGCCTTGTCGGTCACGTCGATCCTGCCGAAGAACTCCTCGCGCACCGCCCCGCCCTGCATATAGTCCTGCTTGGCCGCAGCATGACCATAGAGCATCAGCGTGGGGTTGCGCAGCGCGGCGGGATCGACCTGCACACTGCCCTTTTCGTTTTCCACGCGGATGCCGTTGGGAGCATTGAGTTCGGTATCTTCGGCCTGACGCGCCAGTTGTGTGCGGCCATCAAGATCGGTCAGATCGGCCTCAAGCTTGTTGAAGAAATATTCGTAGGTATTCTGCCACCAGTCGGCATTCTCGACGAACGGGATCTTGTTGCCGCCGCCCAGTGCCGGGTCCATCAGCACCAGCCGGTCCAGCCGGTCCGGGAAGCGCGACGCATAATGCCCCACGATCCGCCCGCCCCATGACCAGCCCAGCAGGTGCGGCGTGGCAAAGCCCTGATCGCGCACCCAGTCCATGACCGCACAAAGGTCTTCGATGGCCTGTTCCGTCCCCACATCAAGCGGACTGTGGTTCAGTTCGGATTTGCGATAGCCGCGAACGGCAAAGGTGACCACGCCATACCCACGCGCCACAAGCGCATCCATCATCGAATAATCGGTGCGGCCATCGAACGAAAGGTCATAACCAAGCTGGCCTGAAAGATTGGCACCCTGCGTCAGCACAACGACCTGCTTCGGCGCGGCGTCCAGCCCCTTGTGCCGCAAGTCGATCTTGCCTGCGGGGCCATCAATGAAGATATCCATGTTCATTTCTCCATACGTCATATTTCAGGAATACGGGGCAGTCCGGGGGCTGCATCCCAGGCCAGGTCGCGCAGTTTTTCTTCGATCGTCGCAGTGGCCTGGCGCAGCATCGGAAGGTAGCGGGCCAGCACCTTGTCGCGGCTGTTTCCGGCGCGGATGTAACGCATCATCAACCCGCCGACGGGCCGCCCGCGCAACAGGATGGGCAAGCCCAGACTGCCTTCGGGGAAACGTCCTTCCATCAGCAGGTAGCCATTGCGCCGGGCAAACGCGATGTACCCGTCGAACTCGTCATCACCGTGGTAGAACTGCGCGAAGGCGGGATCGGCCTTGATTGCACGGATCGTACGGTTGGCGATCAGCGGGTCTTCGAACGCCAGATAGACCAGCCCGGTCGAGCTGATCATCATCGGCGCCAGAAACCCCGGCGTTGCCTTGAGCAGCGCCAGCGGGGTAGTCACGTCGGTTGCCAGCCGCACAAGCATCGCTTCGCCATTTGGCGTGACCAGCCCGATCGGCCATTCGACATCGCGCGCAAGCGCCTCGAACGTCGGCAGCGCAGCGACGGTGACCAGCGCCGAAACATCAAGCCCCATCGCCAGTTCACGGACTTTTTCAGTCACCATGTACAGGCGCGAATTGGGTATCCGCAGGCAGTAGCCCTCGGCAATCAGCGTGGCCACGATGCGATAGACCGTTGCCCTTGGCAATTGCAGTGCCCGCACGATTTCGAACAGCTGCAATGGCCCTCGGGCATTGATGCAGGCCAGGGTTTCCAGCCCGCGCTTCAGCGTCTGCAGTTCCTCGCCGACCATCATTTCCCCCAGACAGACATGGAGGAGGTATGATCAGTTTGGGATGCCAAGCAAAGGGCGTTGCGTTTTTGTGCGCCCGATGCACCCTGATGGCATAGCTGGCGGTTCTACGCGTCCGGTGGCCGGGCAGCCCGGCTCAGGCAGCCTTCTCATCATAGACCAGCGGAAAGTATTCACCCTTGGGGCGCGCACCCAGCGGAAGCGCCGCCTGTTGCAGGCCTGGCATCCGCGTGCTCTGGCCGGTCGTCGGCAGCCAGCGGCAATCGTCGCCCAGCCAGCGCGTGGTGATGGCTACACGACGCTTGCCACCGCCGCTTCCATCGTTTCCTTGGGCGCCATGGATCGTGTAAGGATGGATGATCAGGGCATCGCCCGGCTGACAATCCCAGGTCAGTATCTTTTCCTTGCCCTCGGCCACCAGCGCATCGTAATCGAGGATGTCCAGCATCCCGTCGTCCGGCTTCACATCGGCTGCCGTGGGCGGACGGAAATATCCGGGCACGTTCTTGTGGCTTCCGTCGATGAACATCAGGCGGCTGGTTTCAGCCGTGGCGGGGGTCAGCGCCATCCACAGCGATGGCAGCATCTCACCCTTGAAGGCAAACGCCGCGATATCGTGATGCCATGCGGTGCCGTCGCCGGTTTCGCCGTCTTGCGTGCCATTGTGGAAGAAGGTGAGATCGAACCAGAAGCGCAATTGCCGCGAACCGACGATCTTCGCCAGCGCCTTCGAAAGTTCGGCCCGCAGCAGGAAATCGCGGATTTCGGGCACTTCGCGCCACATGTAGCGGATCGTCATGCGCCCCGGCGCCCGGCCATAGGACAGGTCGGACCCTGCAGCGCGCTCGTCATCGGCACGGGCCGCCATTTCATCGGCAATTTCCAGAACCCGCGCCGCGTCCTTCGGATCGATCAGCCCTTTTAGCTGCACGGCACCGTGCTCTTCATAGAAGTCGGCAAGTTCCTTGAGTTCGGCTTCACTGTATTCACGGATCATGGTCATCTCCACAGCGCTCAACGCAATCCCGTTCGTTGGTCCGATTCCTATCAAGCTGGACACGCGGTGCGACTGCCTTTGATCCGATGACCGGATATCGGTCACATACGCAAACCAGGAGCGCCTGCCCAGCCGTGCTTGTCCGCCGCATCGCCGCCATGGTTGTAACCGTGCCTGTTCTGCTCTGGTGACCGCATAACGGACATTCCCAATTCGCCGGTACTGCCCGCCTGCGGCTGCGGTAGCGTTGCCGCAATTGTCGATTCCAGCACGGACACCCAAGCGCAATGAAACGGATTGATGTCGAAACCCTGGTCGTGGGCCTTGGTCCTGTCGGAGCGGTTACTGCGCTTTATCTGGCGCGGGCGGGAATATCCGTGGCGGGCATCGAGGCAGGCAACCGTGAGGCTGTGGACCTGCGGGCTTCGACCTTTCATCCGCCGACGATCTCGATCCTCGACGCTCTGGGCGTCAGCAAGACGCTGCTCAGCTATGGCCTGAAAGCGCCGGTCTACCAGTATCGGGACCGCAAATCGGGCGAAGTGTTTTCGTTCGATTTCTCCGAGCTGAAGGACCAGACGCCTTTCCCGTTTCGTATCCAGTGCGAACAGGACAAGGTCCGGCAGGAAGTTCTCGACGCGCTTGAAGCAGAAACGGATGCGCAGCTTAGCTATCGTTCGCGCCTGTTGTTCCTTGATGATCGCGGTGACCATGTGCTGGCATGGGTCGAAACCGGAACCGAGGTTGTCCAGTACGCCGCGCGCTATGTCATCGGTTGCGATGGCGCGAACAGCGTAGTGCGCAAGCTGCTGGACCTGTCCTTCGAAGGCTTTACCTACCCGGAAAAATACCTTTGCCTGTCAACCGATTATCCTCTGGAACAGGCTTTTGACGGCCTTAGCAACGTAAACTACATTTCCGATCCCGACGAATGGCTGGTCCTGCTGCGTACGCCGCGCCTGTGGCGGGTCATGCTGCCGGTCAGCGAGGACGACGATGACGAGGCGCTGCTGTCCGACGCGACAAAGGAAGGCGTGTTCAAACGCATCCTCGGATCGGATCAGCCGGTGCAGACGCGGCACCGCACGATCTATCGTGTGCACCAGCGCGTGTGCGAACGCTTTTCGAAAGGGCGGATCGCCATCGCAGGCGATGCGGCGCACCTTAACAGCCCGATGGGCGGTTATGGCATGAACAGCGGCATCCATGACGGCATCAACATCGCCGAAAAGATCGTCAGCGTCCTGCAGGGCGGCGAAACCGGCGATATCATGGCGCATTATGACCGCCAGCGCCGCCATGTGACGCAGACGTTCGTGCAGAAGCAATCGATCGAGAACATGAAATCGATGCGCAAGGGCTGGGATCAGGACCGGGCGGACAAGCGCGAGCGCATGGAAATCCTGCAGAACGATCCCGAAGCGCGGCTGCAATTCCTGATCGGCCAATCCATGCTGGGCAGCCTCAAGGAAGCGGAGGCCATCGCATGAGCGCGCAACTCGAAGCCCTGATCGGCCCTACCCCGATCAACCCCACCGACATTCTGGGACCGCGCCGGGTCTTTGCGGTGATTGGCCCATCCACCAACACCGTGGTCCAGCCGGACATGGAAATGATGCGCCCGCAAGGGGTGACCAACCAGTACCGCGACATCTACGTTGAAGATCCGGTGGCGCTGTCCGACGATGCGTTCAACCAGGGCGCGGCCAAGATTTCAGCGGGAATGCGTGATGCACTGGCAACGGCGGTGACTTGCCGCCCGGATTATCTGGTGCTGGGCGTATCGGCGATTTCGTTCGTCGGTGGCAAGGTCGGCTGCGCGGATTTCATCGCGCAAGTGGAGGATCAAACCGGGCTTGGCATAAGCGTCGGCTCGGTCGCCACGGCCGAAGCCCTGCGCGCCTACGGCAACGTCCGCCGCATCGCGTTCGTTTCCCCCTATTATCCGACGGCGAACGCCAATGTTCGGGGCTTCTTTTCGGACTATGGCTTCGAGATTGTCCACGACGTGCCGCTGCGCTGCACAAGCTGGACCAATATCGCCCGCGTACCTGAAGACCATATGCGCAAGGTGATCCTGGCGCTGGACGCCGACAATGTTGATGCCATCGTTCAGGTCGGCACGAACCTTTCCATGGTCCGGCTGGCCGCAGAAATGGAAGAGACGCTGGGCAAGCCGGTTGTGGCGATCAACACGGCAACCTACTGGCACGCCCTGCGAGCCAACGGCTTTACCGAAAAAATGACAGGTTTCGGACGGCTGCTTTCAGACTTCTGAAGCTCATGCCCCGCTGCGCGCGCACCTGCGCGGGCGGGGCCATCACACCGTCATCACACCAGCGTCAGATCCTTCATCGGAAAACGCTCGACGCGCTTGCCGGACAACGCCTCCAGCGCATTGGCAACCGCTGCGCCAACACAAGTGGAACCCGGCTCTCCCACGCCAGTCGGGCGTTCGGCGCTGTCCACGATATGCACATCGATCACCGGCATTTCGTTGATGCGCAGCAACTGGTAGCTATCGAAATTGCGCTGATCGACCACGCCCGCCGTCATCGTGATCGAACTCAGCATGGTGGTTGAAAGGCCAAAGCCGATGCCGCCTTCCATCTGCGCACGGATGTTGCCGGGGTCGAGCGCAAATCCGCAATCGACCGCGCAGGTCACGCGGTGCACACGCACGGTGCCATCCTCGATGCTCACTTCGGCGATCTGAGCGATGAAGCTCTGTTCGGATTCCTGCACCGCAACCCCCAGCTTTCGCCCGGCCGGAAGCGGCTTGCCCCAGCCGGCCTTTTCGGCGGCAAGGCGCAGCACCTGCGCCTGCCGGGGTGCCTGGCCCAGATGCGCCAGCCGGTACGCCACGGGATCGATTCCGGCGCGCCGGGCCAGCCGGTCCATCATGATCTCTTTGGACAGCGTGGTATGCGTGTTGCCGATTGAACGGAAGGTATGGACCGGCACCTTGACCTGCGGACTGACCCAGCGAACCGAAGCATCGGCAATCGCATAACGATCCGCCATGTTGCCCATATAGGACAGGAAATCGGCCTTGGGCGGCGTTCCCTCTCCGGTCGGCACACCGAACAGGATCGACTGGCCGACCAGTTTCAGTTCCAGCCCTGCGATATGGCCCTTTTCATCCACCCCGATGCGGTAGCGATGCAGGAACATCGGCCGGTAATAACCGCCTGCAAGATCATCCTCGCGCGTCCACATCAGCTTGACCGGACGCCGTCCGCCAATGGCCTTGAGCACTTCGGCAAGTTCGGCCACCCAGTCAGAGGTGAAGCTGGCGCGCCGCCCGAAGCTGCCCCCGGCGGGCAGGGTGTTCAGGCGGACCTGATCGGTCCGCAGCCCCAGTATCTCGCAGACCTTTGCCTGATTGATCGTCTGGCTTTGAAACCCGCCCCACAACTCGCACCCCTGCGCATCGATCCGGCCGGTGACGCACAGCGGTTCAAGCGGGGCCTGCGCCAGATAGGGGAACAGGAATTCGGCCTCGACCACCGCCGCTGCTCCGGCAATCGCGGTCGCCGCATTGCCGCGCTCGGCACAGACCAGTCCTGCATCGTCCTGTGCCAGTTGCCTGAAATAGGTGGCGATTTCATCGGTAGAGCGGGTCTCCGCGCCGCTTTCATCCCAGGTAATGTTCAGCGCATCGCGCCCCCGGCACGCGCTCCACGTGTTGCCTGCCAGCACCGCAATGCCCGATGGAACCTGCACCACCCGTTCCACGCCGGGAACCGCCAGCGCCGCCTTGGCGTCAAACGCCTTGACCCTGGCACCAAAGCGCGGCGCGCGCGCGATGACGGCGTGCAGCATATCCGGCAACCGCATGTCGATACCATACTGCGCCTTGCCCCGGTGCTTGTCCGCCGTATCCAGCCGACGCACCGGCGTTCCCAGCAGGGCAAACTGGCTGACCGGCTTGAGCGTGACATCCGGCGGCACGGGCAGCAGCGCCGCGATTGGCGAAAGCGCCCCGAACCCGCTGGTCCGGCCAGAAGCGGTATGAACCACCTTGCCCTGTTTCACCGTAATTTCAGCCTCAGGCACACTCCACCGCCGCGCCGCAGCGGCCACCAGCATGGCGCGCGCGGTTGCCCCGGCGCGGCGCAACTGATCCCAACTGTTGGATATGGACGTCGATCCGCCGGTCGTCTGCGTCTTGAATGTGGTATGGGCATAATCGCGCAGGTTCACCGGCGCGGCCTCCACCCTCACCTGCGCCCAGTCCGCATCAAGTTCCTCGGCCACGATCTGCGCAAGACCCGTGCCGATGCCCTGCCCCATGTCGAGATGCTTGGCAAAGACGGTCACGGCATCGTCAGCCTCGATCCGCAGGAACGGCTGCTGCAGAACAGCGGGCGGTTCCGCGCCCGATGGCGCAGCCTCCGCCGGACGATAAAGGCCCAGCGCAAGCAGGCCGGTGCCAAACCCGATGAAGCCGCGACGATCAACCGGAGGCAGGCTCATGCGCCAAGCCTCCTTGCAGCGTCATGGATCGCGGCGCGGATCCGCACATATGTGGCGCAGCGGCAGGCATTGCCGGCCATGGCGTTGTCGATATCCGCATCGCCGGGGCTGGCATTGCCTTCCAGCAGGGCGGTTGCCGCCATGATCTGGCCCGGCTGGCAATAGCCGCACTGCGCCACTTGCGCTTCATCCCAGGCCGCCAGAACCGCCGCAGCAACGCGCTGCCCCTTGTCCGTAGCCGCTTCGATCGTCCGCACCTGTTCGCCCGAAAGCGATCCGGCCGGCAGGCTGCACGAACGGACGGGCGTTCCATCGACCAGCACGGTGCACGCGCCGCACTGGGCCACACCGCACCCGAACTTGGTGCCCGTCATCCCCAGCACATCGCGCAAGACCCACAGCAGCGGCATTTCGGGATCGACGTCGACTGTATGAGACGTGCCGTTTATGTTCAGTTTCATGGGACAGTTCCGGCAATAGCTGGTGATGCCCTGCCCAGCAGGTTCAGCGCATAAGCCTCGTCCACCACTTCGGCATATTTGGCCTGAAGATCGAACAGGTTGGCGCGATGCGGTTCGGGATGCCGATCGGCGCAGGCCGGCTCCACCACGATTGGCACGAACCCGGATTGCAGCGCATCCAGCGCGGTTGCGCGCACACAGCCCGATGTCGAAAACCCGGTTACCAGCACGGTATCCACATCCAGCGTGCGCAAGGTCGATGCCAGCGATGTGCCGAAGAATGCCGAGGCATATTGCTTGGTCACCACAATATCGTCCGCGTCCTGCAGCCCATCGGGAAAGCCGCCCAGCGGCGATCCCTTTATGAACGCCTTGAGCGACGGGACCTTTTTGAAGAACTGGCCACCTGAAGCGCCATCCGCGCCGTATTCTACATTGGTCAGCACGACCGGCAGTCCATGGGCGCGGGCCTGCGCCGCAAGCCGCAGATTTACGGCCAGGGCCGCTGGCGCCGTCGGCGCGTAGAGCACCGAGTCCGGCAGCAGGTAGGCCGCAACAACGTCCACGATCACCAGTGCACATTTCCGGCCGGGCTGAAGCGTCCCGCCAAAAGCCGAAGCATAATTCTGCGAAAGTTCATCGGTCACGGCATCAATGCTCCAGATTACAGCGCATTGTGATGGCAGCTCACCGGAATTGCCACTCGGCATGCTGAATTCGCAATGCCTCATGACCCGATTGCAACCGCACTGGATTGCCTTTGCCCGACCTTTTGTCAGCCATCGCGGCGGTGGCGCCTTTGAAACCGTCCATTTCAAAAGGCATGCAGGCCTATCGCGGAACCTTTCCTGAATGGCGTGACGGCTGAGACTCTCGCCCTGTAAAGTAAACTTGGGGTCGAATTGCAGGCGCTATTTTGGGCATTCTCATCTGCTCGATGCCACCGCACGTCACCAGCGCAGCAAACGCGGTCCGATTGTGCGCCCTACGACGCCACCCAGCACGACCGGCGCCGCATGCCAGACGCCAAGGTGGGAAATGGTATCCTGCGGGCACGTCAACCCGAACGCGAAGGTGCCAAGCGCGGTTGCAGCAACGCCGAGATGCAGGCCGGCTGTTGGCAGAGAAACCGGAGCGCCGCGCCGCAACCAGAAAATCAGTGCACCCGCAATCAGCAGCGATGCCATCGTCGCTTCGGCAAAGCAGCGCCAACCGTGGACAAGATCGGGCAGCTTTGGCCAGCTTGTGAAATGCAGCACCAGCATGGCGATGGCCGATGCGGGGAAAACAGCTGTCGCGATCATGGCCCAGCGCGGTCCTTCATGACGGGCACCAACGCGCGGCAAGGCCATCGTGACCGTACTGACGCTGGCGGCAAGCCCAAGCACCAGCAACAGCCCGTTGGCCAGAAGGAACGGCGCGGAAATCCTGCCTTCCAGAATATCGTCGTTCAATCCGTTAAGGGCGACGACGATGGTCCCGGTCAGCACCGCTGCGATACATACGAGAATGCCGCCATCGGACTGGCGCAGCGATCTTACCGGGGCGAGATCATCGACCAGCGAGTCGATCAGGCTGCTGCTGTCCTTGTTCATGCCAGTGTCCATATCAGTCGGCTTTCTCGATCAGCGCGGCCAGTTTCCTGAGGCCGCGATGAATGTTTGTCTTGATCGAAGGTTCGCTCTGCCCGCAACGCGTGGCGGCTTCGCTGATGGTATGGCCTTCGATTTTCACCAGTTCTATGGCCTGGGCCTGCGCATTTGAAAGCTGGCAGAACAGCCGGTCGAGGCTGATGCGGGCAAGAACGGCGTCACCATGGCTTTCCTGCGGAAAGTCATCATCCCCCAGCGCCACATCCTCGCGCTTGTACGCGCGGCGCAAGTAGTCAACCCAGCGATAGCGCGCAATCGCGGCAAGCCATGGCAGGAACGGACGCGCCGGATCATAAGTGCCGCGTTTGCTGTGAAGCGCGACCAGCACATCCTGCACCAGATCGTCGACCTGCCCCGGCGGGACCTTGCGCGAAAGATAGCGGCGTAGCCAGCGCCGCGCCTCGACCAGCAGCACACCGTAAGCCTGCCGGTCGCCGCCTTGCGCCGCCGCCATCAACCGGGCCAGGGTCTGCTCGTCCGCGATCATCTGGCCAGCATCCTGCCACTTGCGGTGTCGAGCGAGAAGAGGCCGCCACCGCGCACGATCAGGACAAGGCACAGCGCCGTCCAGATGCTGTGAACGCTCCACCATGCTTCTGGAAAGACAAATAACTGGATCACCATGGTCATCCCCAGCAGCGCCAGCGCTGAGGCTCGCGTGGCAAGCCCCAGCACCAGCAAAACCGGAAACAGGTGTTCGGACCAGGTCGCCAGCGGTGCCGCCAGATCGGGCGGCAATGGCACACCGGTATATTCCTCGGCGAAGAGGAAGTGGGTCGCATCGCTGATTTCGAGCCAGCTTCCTTCGACAACCTTGCTGCGGCCAGAACGCCAGAATATCCCCGCAAGGCTGATCCGCACGAACAGCAGGACGAACGCTTCGGGCACACGCCCGGAAAGCCGGGCGATCATCCGGTCATGAATGGCAACGAAACCGCGCATGATGGTGCCTTCCGTCCGATCAGCGGTTCACCGGGGCCAGTGCGCCGGGGCCGCGTGGCGTTTGCGTTTTTATGCAGGTGCCCTTGGGCACCAGCTTCCACGCATCCCCCTGATAGTCGCGGGTCGACGTGCCGGCACAACTGGTGCCCGGCCCGGCGGCGCAATCGTTCTTGCCTGCCTTGGCTACGCCATAACATTTTTCCATAGGCTCCTTGGCTGCATGGGCGGGGACCGCCAACAGGCTGACGGCCAGACCGGCCGACATGGCGATGGCGGCAACGCGGATGGCTGCTGTCTCAGTCATTGTCGATTTCCTTTCTTGCGGATTGCGACACATCATGTGCTGCTACCTGCCGGGTTCGGGGGAAAGGCCGTGAAAGTTACAGCGGCGGAAAAATTCCGTGAAAGGCAAAAAATTTCGGGGTGATGTAACTTTCCTTGCTGCCTCGACGAATTGCCGATTGCCCACACGGCAAGATCATTCGCTTGAAAGGACACACTTCCATGACGACGCTTCGCAAGACCGCCGGAATCGCCTCCGCAGCCGCCGCGCTCGCCCTTTCCGCTGCAACCGCGTTTGCCGCCAATGCGCCCGCAGGCAGCAGCGGCACCGCCCTTGGCAAGGACGATACCGTTCACTGCTATGGCATCCACAGTTGCAAGGGCAACTCCGATTGCAAGACCACCATGCACGAATGCAAGGGCATGAACAGCTGCAAAGGCCACGGTTTCAAGGCCATGGCAGCGGGGCAATGCCTGACGCGCGGCGGCACCATCGGCGACATCGGCTGATTTCAATTCGGGTCGGCTCTGCAGGGGCCGGCCCGCTTCCATGGAGCTTTGCATGAACGGCATTCCTGCGTTCCACGGTTTTGGTCTCGGCCTTCGCCGCGAACACTACGCGGATTTCACCGCAGGGACCGCGCAGGTCGATTTCGTCGAGATCATCTCGGAGAATTACATGGTCGATGGCGGGCGCCCGCTGGCGGTGCTCGATGCCGTGCGCAGGAACTATCCGGTCGCCATGCACGGTGTATCGCTGTCGGTGGGATCGGCGCAGGGGCTGGACCGGGAATACCTGCGCAAGCTGAAACTGCTGGCAGACCGGATCGAGCCGCTGTGGATTTCGGATCATCTGTGCTGGACCCGGACCAGCGCGCACAACAGCCATGATCTGCTGCCGCTGCCCTACACCGTCGAAGCGCTCGACATCGTGTGCGCGAACCTGACGCTGGCGCAGGATGTGCTGGGGCGGCCGCTTTTGCTTGAAAACCCGTCCAGCTATTGCAGTTTCCCTGATGATGACATGGCAGAATGGGAATTTCTGTCGACGGTATCCCGCCGCACCGGCTGCCATTTGCTGCTCGACATCAACAACGTGTTCGTCAGCGCGCATAACCACGGTTACGCGGCGCAGGACTTCCTCGGCGGAATCCCGATGGACGCGGTTCGCCAGATCCATCTGGCCGGGCACACCCCTGGCGAAATCCTGATCGATACGCATGACCGCCCCGTTTGCGACGATGTCTGGTCGCTGTTTGCGCAGGCAATATCCATGGCCGGTCCGGTGGCTACGATGATCGAGCGGGACGATGCCATTCCCCCCTTGCCGGAACTGCTGGCCGAACTGGAAACGGCGCGCAAAATTGCCGCCGGGGCGCAACGGTGGGCCGCATGAGCCTTGCCGCGCTCCAGCAGGAATTCATGGCACAGGTGTTCGACGAGACGCACCCCCTGCCTTCGGGCTGGAACGCGCGCATGGACGCCGGGCTTGCGATCTACCGCGGCGCCTATCGCGCACGGCTGATCGATGCCCTGCGCGATACCTTTCCGAAGACGGCGCTGTGGGTGGGCGGCGATGCCTTTGAGCAAGCCGCTGCCCATCATCTGATTCAGCATCCACCGGCAGGCTGGACGCTTGATCTTGCGGGCGCGAACTTTGCCGAAACGCTGGTGAACCTGTTCGCGGGCGACCCCGAAGTGCCGGAACTGGCTTGGCTGGAATGGTCGATGCACCTCGCCTTCACCGCACCCGATACCGATCCGATCGATGCCGCCGGATTTGCAGCCGCGACGCGTGAATTCAGCGAAGAGGACTGGGCGGGAATGCAGGTTGAACTGGTGCCATCACTCCACTGCCGCAAAGTTGGCCATGATTGCGGTGCCTTGTGGACAGCTCTGGCCGAAAGCGCACCGCCTGCTTCGTCGCCCACCCTTCCAAAGCCGCAGGGCTGCCTTGTGTGGCGCGAAGGCTTTACGCCCGTATTCAGGTTGACGTCTGGCGATGAACTGCAATGCCTCACCGTACTTAGGGATGGGGCCAGCTTTGACGAAATGTGCAACTGGCTGGCAACGCAGTCATCCCCGGAAGAGGGGGTGCAGCAGGCGGGTATGATGCTGGGCAACTGGCTTTCCCTTGGCCTTGTCCAAGCGGTCACGACGCAACATCGTGCGATTGAATCCGCCCCGGACTGAAAGGCCATTGTCGTGGCGCTTTCGGGATTGGCTCAGAGCATCGCGCGTTGAAGCACGGTTACCGATCCGGGCGGTGGAACAAGGTCTGCAATGCTCTGGAAGTCGGCGGACGTAGCGGCTGCACGGACGCAGGCTATAGGCCCACCGTGACTTATCACGACAATGCAGCCTCGGCGCGGCAGGGATGCAAGCGCGATGCCAGCACGATCCATCAGTTGCCGTGTCGTCTCACCCGTGTTTCCGGGACGAAACGTATCGGGTGCGTCGATCATCCCGTCCATCGCATTGCCGGTTGCACGGTAGATGGCATTCCAGCTTTGCCCCTCCCACGATCCGAAATCGCGTTCACGCCAGAGCGGATCGGCAAGCGGCACGACCCCGACTTTCGCACTGAGCGGCTGCGCAATCGCGCGTGTGCGCTGCATATCGCTGTGGATGATGACATCCGGGGCCAGTGCCGCCAATTGATCGACCAGTGGTGCCACCATCGCCTGCCCCGCACGTGACAGCCCCGGATCGCTCTGGCCATAACAACGCTTCTGCCACGCCAGCACAACCGGCGGGTGGCGGACGAGGATCAGGGCGCTGGCCATTGCGCACTCGCACAGAGCAAGACGATGAGTTGCCCTGCATATACAGCAAAGCCGAGGCAATCGCCGGTCACGCCGCCCAGATGGCGCATCAGCGCTTGCCGGAACCACAGCAGGAACAACAGCGCGCAGCCGGTTCCCGCCAGCATCCCGCCCGGCGCGACCATGGCCAGGGGTGTAACGAACGGCAGCGCCAGCAGGGTTGCGCCGCCAAGGATCGCCAGGCCGGGGCGCTGGCCAATGTCCTTGGCCAGACTGCCCGTCTGATCGAGCGGCGGCACGATGACCATCGCCACGACCGCCATCCAACGGCCGAATGCGGCGGATGCGACCAGCGCTGGCAGGAGCAAGGCTGCCGGAAGCGCAATCAGCAGGGCCGCGCGCAGGCCCACCGCCAGCATCAGGCCCAGCGCGCCATACGTGCCGATGCGGCTGTCCTTCATGATCTCGCGGATACGCTCCGCCGTCATCCCGCCACCGAAGCCATCGCAAAAGTCGGCCACGGCATCTTCGTGGAATGCGCCGGTCAACCGGGCCTCCACGATCAGCATCAGCACCACCGCGATCACGCGCGGCCACAGCATCCCTGCGCCCCACAGCACCAGCGCGCCAATGCCGCCGATCAACCCGCCCACCAGCGGAAACCAAAGGACTGAGCGGCGCAGACCCGCCTTCAGTTGTGCCTTGTCGAGAGGCGGGACCGCGGCGGTGACGGGCAGGCGCGTGAGGAACTGGATAGCCAGCAGCAGGGGCAGCAGCACCGCGCTGCAGATTTTGGCCAGCATCATGGCCCCAGCACTTCATCAAGCGTCGCGACATCGCACAGCAGCGCGGCAGCACTGTCCAGCAGCGGCAGGGCGGTCAGCGCGCCGGTGCCTTCGCCCAGCCGCATCTGCCAATCAAGTATCGGGGTGAGGCCAAGCTGGGCAAGGGCCGCGCCATGCCCCGGTTCTGCCGAGCGATGGCCCGCAATCATGGAACGGGCCGTACCGGGCGCGAGTTTTTCGGCAATCAGCGCGGCGGCGGTGGTTACATAACCATCAAGCAACAGCACCGCGCCCGCCGCAGCGCCCGCAGCGTAGAATCCCGCCATGGCCACGATCTCGAACCCGGCGATGGCGGCCAGCGCCGCCTTGTCACGCGCGCTGCCAATCCGGGCGACCGCCTGTTCCACGATCGCGCGCTTGTGCGCCCGCATCGCCGGGTCCGCGCCCGCGCCGCTGCCCGTCGCGGTATCGGCATCCACGCCGGTCAGGGCATGGGTGAGGCAGGCAGACGCGGTGGTATTGCCGATGCCCATCTCGCCCGCGATCAGCACACGGAACCCCGCAGCCACTGCCGCCTTCGCCTCGTCCGCACCGAGCTCCCATGCGGCATCGAAGTGTGCGGCATCCATCGCCGGGCCATTGGCAAGATCGGCGGTGCCGGGTGCAACCGGGGCAGAACGGTAGTGCGCCGGATAAGGGCCGGCAGGCGGCTGCGCCACACCGGCATCGACCACCCGCACATCCACGCCATGCACAGCGGCCAGCGCCGTGCTGGTGGCGCGGCCAGACAGGATCGTGGCCAGCATCGCCGTCGTCACCGCCTGCGGCCACGGCGTGACGCCTTGCGCGACCACGCCGTGATCGGCGGCGAAGAGCACCAGTCGGCGCGGACGGCTAAGCGGGGTACATGTACCCTGAGCCACTGCCAGTTGCACCGCCAGCGCTTCAAGCTGTCCCAGACTGCCGGGCGGCTTGGCCAGACTATCGAGGCGGGCCTCCACAAGGGCCGGGGTGATGGTCATCGGATGAATCTCGTCTGATCGGCGGGGAGGCGGTCTTGCCAGTGGCACCGGACCAGTTCCGGGGTTTCGCTATCCTGGGCCGGATAGCCAAGGCACAGCATGGCGACGAAGCGCCAGTCTTCAGGCACGGCGAGCATGCCGTTCACCGCCGCCGGATCGACAATCGACACCCAGCCCATGCCGACGCCGATTGCGCGCGCCGAAAGCCACAGGGTGTGGATTGCCATGACCACCGAATAGGCCAGCGTTTCCGGCATGGTCTGGCGGCCAAGGCCGCGCCCCGCTTTCGGGTCCAGTTCGCAGAACACCGCGAGATGTTCGGGCGCTTCGCGCAACCCATGCAGCTTCAGCGCATCGTAGGCGGCACGGGCTTCATCCTGATAGATCGCGGCAGCGCGCTGGTTTTCCGCTTCGACGTGGGTGATGATCGCATTGCGCCGTTCCGCCGATACTACCCGTACAAAGCGCCAAGGCTGGCTGTTGCCGACCGATGGCGCGAGGCAGGCGCGGTCAAGCAGATGATCGAGCGTTCCGTCCGGCAGAGGCGTTGCGTTGAAATGGCGCACGTCGCGCCGCCATGCCAGCAACGTATCGAGATCATCGGCGAAGGCGGGCGAAAAGACCGGGCTGGTCATGCCGCCTGCCCCGCAATCGCGAGCAGACGATCCACCGCGACATACCTGTCAAGCGCCGCAGCCAGGTCATCGAGCGCGGCATCCACCGCCGCATCCTGATCGACGCCGTTGGATAGACCATCGATCCAGCCGCGCCGCTGCGCTGCCAGATCGAACAGGCCGTGGATATAGCAGCCGGCCACGCGGCCATCGACGCTGATCGCGCCCTCATCACGCCCATCGGCCATGCGCAGCAGCGGGCGGGTATTGCCGTTAGTGGAACAGGTGGTGGTCCCGGCGTGGATTTCATAGCCCCGAAACGGTGCATTATCGCCGATGCTGACCCCAGCTGCTTCGCGCAAGGTCTTGTCCACCTGCATTACGGTATCGAGCGGCAACAGCCCCAGACCTGGCACCGTTTCGGGCGCGCCTTCGATCCCTTCAGGATCGGCTATGGTGCGGCCCAGCATCTGGTAGCCGCCGCAAATGCCCAGCACCCGCCCGCCGCGCCGGACATGAGCGGCAATATCGATGTCCCAGCCCTGCGCGCGCAGAAACCCCAGATCGGCAATCGTCGCCTTGGTGCCGGGAATGATGATGAGCGAGGCGGTGGCGGGGATGGGTGTGCCGGGTGGCACCATCGTGAGGCGAACGCCAGGTTCATTGGCCAGCGGATCGAAATCATCGAAATTGGCGATGCGCGACAGCATCGGCACCGCGATTTCCATCACGCCGCCGCCCATGGCATCGGGCGTTTGCAATGTTACCGCGTCTTCGGCCGGAAGCGCCCGCGCGGCGGCGATCCACGGGACCACGCCCAGCCCTTCCCAGCCGGTCCGCTGCGCAATCGCGGCATAGCCATCATCGAACAGCGCCACATCACCGCGAAACTTGTTGATCAGGAAGCCCCGGATCATTGCGGAATCTTCAGGGTCGATAACCGCCCTGGTGCCGACGATAGAGGCGATCACGCCGCCGCGATCAATATCGCCGACCAGCACCACCGGCACGTTGGCCGCGCGGGCAAAGCCCATGTTGGCGATGTCGCCTGCGCGCAAGTTGATCTCTGCCGGGCTGCCCGCGCCTTCGACCACGACGATATCGGCCTGCGCGCGCAAGCGGCGGTAGGACGCCATGACCGCTTCCAGCAGTTCGCCCTTGCGGCTGCGGTAATATTCCGCGCCCAACGTACCGCGCACTTTGCCATGCACCACCACTTGCGCGCTGCGATCAGACTGCGGCTTGAGCAGCACCGGGTTCATATCGACAGACAGGGGCGCGCGGCAGGCAAGCGCCTGCAAGGCCTGCGCCCGGCCGATCTCTCCGCCATCGGCAGTGACGGCGGCGTTGTTCGACATGTTCTGCGGCTTGAACGGCAGCACGCTCAACCCGCGATTGGCCAGCAACCGGCACAGGCCCGCCACCAGCACCGATTTGCCGACGTCAGAGCCGGTCCCCTGCAACATTACAGCAGCCACGCGATGCCTCCGACAGACAGCCATAGCAGGACGCAGGCGCGGCGATAGACCGCCATGGCCCGGTTCAGTTCGGCAACACCCGGTGCAGGCCCCTCACCCAGCGACTGGCGCGCGATCCATTCGCCGTCATAGGCGGCGCCGCCGCCCAGCCTGACGCCCAGCGCCCCGGCCATCGCGCTTTCGGGCCAGCCGGCGTTGGGGGAAAGGTGATTGCCGGAATCGCGCCACATGGTCCGCCAGCCCTTTCCCGCACAAAGGCAGATCAAGGCCCCGGCAAGGCGTGCGGGCAGCCAGTTGAGCGCATCGTCCAGCCGCGCCGAGGCCCAGCCGAACTGGCGATAGCGGGCATCACAATGGCCGATCATGCTGTCTGCCGTGGAGACGCACTTGAACACGAACAGACCGGGCAGACCCAGCAACAGGAACCAGAAAGCGGGGGCGACGATGCCATCGCAGAAGCTTTCCGCAAGGGTTTCAGTGGCGGCGGCGGCGATGCCAGAGGCGTCCAGTACGGCGGTATCGCGCCCGACGATGCCGGACAGCGCAATACGTGCTGCTTCAAGATCGCCCGCCGCCAAAGGCCGGATCACGGCGGCAACATGATCGTGCAGGCTGCGCTGGGCAAGGCCGGTGGTGGCGATCAGGATAATGGCGACGGTGCCAGTCCAGCCGCTGGCCAACCCTTCGCTGGCCACCCATTCGATGGCCAGCCCTGCCGCACTGCCCGTAACCACCAGCACAATCGCGGCGACCACACCGGCCGCGCGGGCGCGAAGACCATGGTTCCAGCGCCGGTCCATGCCTGCGATCAATCGCCCCGCCCACATCACCGGATGGCCTATGCGCACCAGCAGCCATGCCGGATAGCCCAGCGCTGCCTCGACGATCAGCACCGCCAGCAATTGTTCGGGGCGATCTGCGATCATGCCACCCGCGCCATCGCCGCGATAACCGGTGCGCCGGTTTCATCCTGCCCGATGTGAACCCGCACACCATAGGCGGCCTCAAGCACGGCAGGGGTCAACACATCGGCAGCAGGGCCGGATGCCAGGATGGCGCCTTCCTTCATCACGATCAGGTGATCGGCGATCCGCGCTGCCTGCGTCAGATCATGCAATACCAGCACCACGCCCGCGCCAGCCGTTGCCGCCGCGCGGAAGCAGGCCATGGCATCCAGCTGGTGCGCCGGATCAAGATTGGCCAGCGGTTCATCGGCCAGCACCCAGTCCGGCTTGCCCGCCAACACGCGCGCCAGCAGAACGCGCGCCTGTTCCCCGCCCGAAAGCCGCTGCGCCTTGCGGCTGGCAAAGCCGGTGCAATCGGTCTGCGCCATGGCATCATCGATGGCCGCTTCGTCCGCGGCACTGCGGCCCCAGCGGCCATGATGCGGCAGGCGGCCCAGCGCGACCAGCGCCCGGACATTGATGTCCCAGTGAATGTCCGCCTGTTGCGGCAGCAGGCCGATCCGGCGCGCGCGCTCCATCGCCGGGATGGCGAGCAACGGCTTGCGGTCCAGCATCACCGCCCCGCTATCGGGTACGCGCAGGGCGGCCAGGCACGACAGCAGCGTGCTTTTGCCCGCCCCGTTCGCACCAAGGATGACCGTGACGCCGGCGGGTGAGAATTCCCCGGTTACATCGCGCAGCACCGGACGGCTGCGCAGGGTGAGCGAGAGATGTTCGAATCGCAGGGCCATCACGCCACCTCCCGGCGCATCTTGAACAACAGCATCATGAAGAACGGTGTGCCAAGGCAGGCCATCGCAATGCCCAGCCGCACTTCCGAAGTGGAAGGCAGTATCCGCACCAGACAATCGGCCAGCACAACCAGCAAGGCCCCCGTCAACGCCGAGGGGATAAGCAAAGCCGACGGTTCATGCCCGACCAGCGGGCGTACCAGATGCGGCACGACCAGTCCGACGAAGCCGATGATCCCGGCCACCGCCACCGAACTGCCGACGGTCAACCCCACACCGATCACGATCAGCCATTGCAGCCGTGCCATGTTGACGCCCATCGAGCGGGCCGCAGCATCGCCGAGCGTCAGCGCATCAAGATACCGCGCCGCCCACAGCAGCGCGCCCATGCCGACGAGCGACACCGGCAGGGCAATCCGCACATCATCCCAGCTGCGATCCATCAGCGCGCCCATCAGCCAGGTGACGATCTCGGACGAGGCAAAGGGCGTGGGGGCAAGGCTGATCAGCAGGCTGGTCAACGCTCCGGTCAGGCTTGACAGGATCACGCCCGACAGGGTGAACAGGATCAGGCTGCCCGACCGGCCCGCCAGTATTGCCAGTGCCGCCATGCCAAGGCCCGCACCTGTCAGCGCAAAGATCGGCAGCAGCCACGCCGATATGGCAAAGCCGAAATAGAGCGAAACGACAGCCCCCAGCGCCGCGCTGGACGATACGCCGAACAGGCCGGGATCGGCCAGCGGATTGCGCAGGTATCCCTGCATCGCCGCACCCGCCATGCAAAGGCTGGCCCCCACGATGGCGCCGACAAATGCGCGCGGGAGGCGCAGTTCCATCACGATCAGCGATTGCAGATCACCGGCCAGCCAATGATCGAACGGCACCCATGTCCGCCCGGCCATCAGTGATACCAGCATGGTCAGCAGCACGGCGGCCAGTAGTCCGAGATTCAGCTTCATCGCGATGCTCTCCATGCGCGGCGCACCGCTGCCAGCCGTTCGACCGAGCGCACGATCACAGGCCCGCCGCAATGAAGCAGGTTGGACGGATAGTCCGCGACCGTGATCTGCTTTCCCGCCTTTACCAGTGCGGGGTGAGTGAGCATCCGGTTCCCGTCACCACTGCCTGCGCCCATATCGGCCCGCCCGGCCAGCAACACGGCGGGGGGATGGTCCAGCAATCCTTCCAGCGGCAGGATGTCCCATTTACTGAGGTTCATCGGCCCGCTCATGTTGCGGAATCCGGTGTGCGTCATCAGTTCGTCGGCCAGTGTGCCCTTGCCCGGCACCAGTCCGCTGCCCTGCCAGATCAGCGCATCGATGGGGGCCGCGCGCCAGCGGCTGGCCGCCATCGCCGCATCGATCCGCGAATTGAGCGCCACGCCCTGGGGGCCGCGTCCGATCCTTGCGGCAATCTGTGAAATCTGTACCTGATTTTCAGCGACGCTTTCGGGCACGGTCAATTGCATCAGCGGAATGCCCAGCCGTTTGAGCGCGGCAATCGTCTGGATCGAAACGTGCGGCCCCGCGATCACCAGATCGGGCGCGGCACCGATCACGTCCTCTGCCGAACCCGACACCGCCCGATAGCGCAATGCGCGCTCCAGCGGGATCGACGTGGCGCGGGGATCCTGCGAATAATGGCTGATCGCGGCGATCTGTGCAGGATCGGCTATTTCCATAAGCACGGCATCGACACAGGGGTTCATCGAAACGATCCGCCGGGGTTGTCCGCCTGTTTCAGGCGCGGCACGGCCCCCTGCACTGCCACATCCGGCCAGCAGCAACGCCAGCGCAAGGAGCACGGCGGGCGTGAACAGGGCGGGACGGCGGATCAATATTCGACGCCCTTCTGCGCCTTGAACCCGGCTTTGAACGGATGCTTCACTTCCTGAAATTCCGTCACCAGATCGGCAATCTCGATCAGTTCCGGCTTCGCATTGCGCCCGGTGATGCAGATGTGCTTTTCCAGCGGACGGTTCTTCAGAAACTCCACGATTTCAGCAATCGGCAGGGTATCATCGCGCAACACGATGTTGAGTTCATCAAGGATGATGAAATCATAGGCCGGATCGAGGATCAGCGCTTTCGAGCGTTCCCACGCCGCGCGGGCCGCCGCAATATCGCGGGCGCGGTCCTGCGTGTCCCAGGTGAAGCCGTTGCCCATCACATCGAAAGTCAGCAGATCGGGATTGGCGGCGAAGAACGCCTTTTCGCCGGTATCCCAGCTGCCCTTCACATATTGCAATATGCCCACCTTCATCCCCCAGCCGATGCTGCGGATGGCCATGCCGAAGGCGGAGGACGACTTGCCCTTGCCGTTGCCGGTGTGGACGATCAGCAGCCCGCGCTCGATGGTCTTGCGCGCCTGGATTTTGTCACGCGCGACCTTCAGCTTCTTCATGCGTTCGTTGTGGCGGTTGTGGCCACTATCGTCCGTAATGCTGTGTTCCGTCATACAGATGAACTCCATGCTTTCAGGGCAGTATCCAGCCTTGCCCAATCCGCGTCCGTGCCGGGAATGCCCAGCCGCAGTTGATCCGGCCTGTCCTTAAAGGGGCGCACCAGTATTCCGCTATGGCAAAGATGGACAAACAGATCGGATGAATCAGGGGCGTGGCCCGGTATCCGGCATAATCTGAAATTGGCCGTGCCGCCCGCGTCTTGCAGTCCATGATCCTGCAACAGCGCAACCAGCCGCGCACTGCCTTGCGCCAGTCGGTGCCGCTGCAATCCGTGCCATGCGCTGTCGCAATAGGCGGCGGTGCCGATTGCGATTGCCGGGCCGGAAACAGGCCAGTCACCCAGTAGCCTGCGAAGATCGCGGATCACCGGCTTGTTGGCGATGACGAAGCCCAGCCGTACACCGGCCAGACCAAAGAACTTGCCGAATGAGCGCAGCACGATCGCACCGTTGCGGTCTGGCAGAATGCTGACTTCCGGCATGGCGTCGGCAAAGGCTTCATCCACTATACGGATGTTGTGCAATTGCCGGATCTCCCGCGCTTCAGTCACCACGCCATCGGGATTGTTCGGATTGGCGCAGATCATCAGACCGGCATTGCGAGCGTTTTCGAAAGACAGCACCCGCGCATCCGGCCACGCCGCCCGATAACCTGCATAGCCCTGCCCGATGATCGCGACATCTTCTGCCCGCAACACCTGCGCGAGCAGGCGGATGGCGATGTCGCTGCCGGGCACAGCAGCAATCTGTGCGGCATCGTTCAGGCCGAACGCGCGCGCAGCGGCCAGTTCCAGCTGTTCCAGCGCAGCCGGCGAAGGCAGCGTCTGCCATACTTTTGGCCCCAGCACCGGCACAGGCCAGGCCCAGGGGCTTATGCCGGTTGACAGGTCCAGCCAGGGGCGGGGCGCAGCCGGGTAAAGCTGCGCCGCCGCCGCTGTCTGGCCGCCGTGCCACATCAATGCGGTATGTGGGTCCACGGCGTTATTCTCCCGCTCAGATCGCCAGCCTGAAGCCCGCATAGGCCGCCCGGCGCGGCGTACCGTAGCGGAAGCTCGTCTCGTACTGTTCGTTGAACAGGTTTTCGACCCGGCCGAACAGTTCGATGTTGCCGGTTACCGGGAAGGCTGCGCGCAGATCGACCAGCACATAGCCCTCCAGTTGACGGGTGTTGGACGCGTTGTCGAAACTTGAACCCACATGGGTGACCGTTGCCCCGGTCTTCAGACCGAACGCCCAGTCATAATCGACCGAGGTATTGATGCTGTGGCGCGGACGCCGTACCAGATCGAGACCCGTGGCCACGTTGGTTGCTTCGACATAGCCATAATTGGCCTGCACCCGCAGCGCATCGACCGGCTTCAGCGTCAGGGCAAATTCAAGGCCCTGCGCCCGCGCCTTGGCAACATTGTCATACGTGCCGAATGGACGATTGGTGCAGATCCCGGTCAGCACCGTACAACCCACGAAGCCGATCAGGTTGCGCGTATCGCGGTGGAACCATGTGGCGCCCACCTCTATCCTGCCACCCAGCAACTTCTGGGTAACGCCTGCATCCCACCCTTGCGAGGATTCGGGAACCAGAGCGGTATTGCCATATTCGCTGAACAGCTGGAACAGCGATGGGGTCTTGAAGCCCTCGCCATAGCTGGCGCGCAGGGTGGTGCTGCCTTCGTTCGGGGTGAACACGCCGCCTGCGGAGAATGTCGTCTTGCCGCCAAAGGTATCGTGATCGTCATGGCGCAGGCCCGCGCTGAAGGTGAGACCGGTCACCGGCCTGGCGCTGAGCTGTCCATAGACGCTGTTGATCCGCGCTTCGGCAAGCGAGAACGGGCTGCCATAGCTTGATGTGCGGAAGCTGGCTTTTTCGGTTTCAGCCCCGAAGGTTGCGCCAACTGTATCGATGAGATCGACGTTGCCCTGATATTCGAAGCGTTCGTTGCGGCCCTTGGCGTTGAAGGTTTCCAGTTCCGTGCCGCCGGTCAGATCGGTATTGCGGCGGCGCGTATCGGTCAGCGTATAGGCGATACGGTTGCGGAAACGGCCATCGAACAGCGCGGCGTTAAGCCCGGCGTAACCCACCAGTTCCCTGGTCCGGGCAAATTCGGGCGTATCGCCAAAGCTGAATGTGGGTGCCGGGAAGCCATCGACCCCCACCTTGCCATCGGAATACCAGCTGCGCAGATCGATCGAAATCGCATCGGACAAAGCGATGGCGAACTTCGCGTTCGCACCGAAGTTGCGATAGCCATCGCGCTCCTTGCCGCCGCGCGTTTCGTTGAAAGTCGAAAAGCCGTCCGTGCGCAGATAGCCAGCGCCGACGCTTGCCGAAACCGGGCCGAACTTGCCCGACACATTGCCAACCACGCGCGCCGTATCGCGCCAGCCATATTCGCCAGAGGCGTTCACCGTCAGGTCTTCGGTGGGCGTACGCGTGACGATGTTCACCACGCCGCCGATGGCCTGGCTGCCCCACAGCACCGACTGCGACCCGCGAACCACTTCGATCCGTTCGATATTGCCGGTCAGCAGGTTACCGAAGTTGAAGCCGCCGCCCGGTGTCGAGGGATCGTTGAGCTTGACGCCATCGATCAGCGCGACCGTCTGGTCGCTTTCCGCGCCGCGAATGGAGACCGACGTGCTGGTGCCAAGGCCGCCATTGCTGGTGACAGTGATGCCGGGGACAGAGCGGAGCAGATCGGTAACCGCCACCGATTGCCGCGTGGTGATGTCATCAAGCGTGATGACCGTGACCGACTGGGCAACTTCGGATGTGGTTTGCTGGGTGCGGTTGGCCGATACGATGATGGTATCAGCATCTTCGGCATGAGCAGCGACGGGAACAGTGGCCACCGACAAGAGCAGGGCCGACTTGAAAACAGACGATTTTGCAACAGACGATTTTGCAACAGACATGGGTTTCCCCCTTTTGAACAACGTCAAAAGAGCCGCACGACAGCGATTACGCGAAGGACACGAAGCCCACCGCATGCGACTCTGGCTTAGTCGTCACGCGAGGGATTCCTCGATCATCACCCGGCACACCCCGTCCGCGTGAAAGAACGACTGTTACGGGCAGGTCTCCTGGCTCTCGGGTCAATGTCGGCCGCTTCACCTTCCCGGTCCGCAAGAACCAGTGGCATAACGAAGCGGCGACTCACCGATCACAGTTGCGGGGGCAGCCCCGGATCATGGCCGATGGCCATTCCCGGATTCCCTATTCATCCCATCGCTGGGAACCTGTAACGGACGCGCCTATGTCGCAGCGCAATATGAAACGCAAGGGGTGGCGGTAATGGGAAAGACGGTTCTTGTATTGGGCGGGGCACGATCGGGCAAAAGCGGCTTTGCCGAACAATTGGGCGATGCCCTTCCCGGCCCGCACATCTACATCGCCACCGCGCAGGCATTTGACGATGAAATGACGCAGCGCATCGCCCGCCACCGTGCCGACCGCGCCGGTCACTGGCAAACAGTCGAATGCCCGCTTGCCCTGTCAGAAGCGATTGCCGCGCATGACGCAAACGACAGCGTGATGCTGGTCGATTGCCTGACCTTGTGGCTGAGCAATCTGATGCTGGGCAATCATGATGTGGCGGCGGCGCGCAGCAATCTGGCGGAGTTGCTACCGGCGGTGCAAGGCACGCTGCTGCTGGTTTCCAACGAAGTGGGGCAAGGGATTGTGCCGGAAAATGCACTTGCCCGCCAGTTCCGTGATGAAGCGGGCTGGCTCAATCAGGCTTTGGCGCGTGTGGCCGACGAGGTGTGGTTCGTGACGGCAGGCATTGCCCAGCGGCTGAAATAGGCAGGTAGTTGTCCTGCGCGAGCGCACCTGCCAGAGACGACAGTCAAGTGCCGGATGGCTGCTTCTGCCCGCGACAGAACCAACCGAGGCACGGGTTGATCGCGCTCAACGTCGCCTTTGCGCCGTTTTCAGAACCTGCCGCGCATCGGCAGGAGTGAACAGACTGTCGCCGTCGCGATCCAGCGCTTGAAAGCGCAAATCTGCGGCACTGGCGAATTCGGATTCGCTGACAACGAAATTGAGATCGCTGTCTGCCGAGGCAACGGGATGGGGTATCGGTAGCAATCCGAACAATTCGAGTCCCTTCGGTCGCTTCGCTTCCAGTTCGCGCAGCTTCTTTTTCAGCTCTTCCACGTCAGGCTTGCCAGCGCGTCGCCCGCCTGCGCCGCCGGCCTCCTTCAAGAGCGACGCGATGGACGGCTGCGTTCGCCCCAATGTGGGCGTATGGATTTCCGGCACGATTTCCTCTTCATACCGCTGCATGTCCACGGCTCCGATCCTGCCATCGCCATCGCCATCCAGTATCCGAAAAAAGCGCTCGGCATCGGCGCGAAATTCAGCGCTGTCCAGCTTTCCATCCTGATTGCGATCAGCCGCGCCGAACCATGTCATGAAAGGACGTTCTTCCGCTCCGGGAGACACGCGAAATGGCTCGCCCATAGGACTGATGAACAATCCGATCTGCTCGCCTTTCGATTTCGCCCCCGCCGCATGAATGCAGACAAACATTGCGATACCACCCAGAACGGTGGTCACGAGCGTCAGGGGCCGCATGCCGATTTCTCCATTGATCGTCCATGCGACTGAATGACGAGCTTTTCGCCAGTGTGAGCGACTGTAACGAAAGGTGTATTTCCCCGCTATGCCTGCCCATCGGTTCTGCGAATGCCAGACGGCCGATGCCGGTCTGGATATCCACCGCGACACATTTCGTAACGATAGGTCACGGTGGCGCAGCACTGCGGTGACCTGCGACCGTCAGGGGCGAAGGGATCAGGGAACCATCGCCAGGAAAACGCCATGCCTGCGGCAAGATCATCGTTATCGTCCCACGCCACAGGCACGAAGTGGCAGACCGCACGGAAAGCATGCTTCGCCGCAACAGTGAGCGTCAGCGCCTTCACGGTGTTTCCGCATGGGGTTCATGCCCAAACACTCAAGGAGGCTCTCCTTGAAGCGTATCGGACCAATCCAACCCTTGCGGCAGCGCGGGCAAACCAAAGGGCGACGGACGAAAGCGTTCCGCTGGCGAAGGCCGATGGGCGCCCGCTATCCGCCGCAGACACAGCCTATACCGAACAGATTCTCCGTACCGGACAACCGGTTCAAGGCACGACCGTGCCCGTCCAGACAACGCCCGCCCGATCGGTGTCCGGCCAGGCATCCGTCACGGTCCCGCTCTACAACGGAGGGGCGATCAGAAATGCGATCAAGGCCGCCGAGGCGCGCGTCGAAGCGGGCCAGAGCGATTTGCGTGCTACGGAAGCGTCGGTCTTTTCACGCGTCGTGGCCGCTTATTGGGATGTGATCCGCGATAGCGAGATTGTCCGGCTGAACGCACAGAACGTCACCACGCTCGAAGTCGGTCTCCAGTCCACGTCGGATCGATATGACGTAGGCGACATCACGCGTACCGATGTTGCCCAATCGCAGTCCAGGCTGGATTCGGCCCGCGCTGATCTGGAGCGGGCCCGTGCGCAGCTGGTGAGTTCGAAAGAGAACTATGTCTCGCTGGTCGGTTCCACACCCGACGATCTGGCACTTCCACCGCCGCTTTCCGGCTTGCCTGCCACGCCTGAAACCGCAGTTGAAACGGCGCTGACCGATAATGCCGACATCGCGGCGGCGCGAAAGGTGGGCACGGCTGCGCGTTATGATGTCCGGTCTGCGCGCGGCGCGGTGATGCCGCGCGTTTCGGCATTCGCCAACGGCAGCTACACCGATTTCCTTGGAAGCGAGGACCAGCGGTTCATTCCAGCCACTACACATAGCGCCGCAGCGGGGCTGACAATCAGCGTCCCCCTGTATCAAGGCGGCAGGCCCGCAGCGGCACAACGCCAGGCCGTCGCCAGAGAAACGGCGGCCATCGAGCAGACAATCGCGGTCGAGCGCGACGTTATCGCCCAGGTTCGTGCATCTTATGCAAGCTGGCGGTCTACCGAAGCCGCCACGGAGTCGTTACGATCTGCCATTCGTGCAGCCGAGCTTTCCTTGCGCGGGGTCGAGGCTGAACATTCGGTCGGAAACCGGACTATCCTCGACGTTTTGAACGCGCGGCAGGAACTCCTTGGTGTCCGTGTACAATTGGTCACGGCCCGGCGCGATGCTTATGTCGCCGCATTTTCGCTTCTGGCGGCCACGGGCCATGCCGATGCACGGGAACTGGGGCTGGATGTGTCAGACAGCTACGATCCCGCCGCCCATTACGCGCGGGTACGCGGCAGCTTCCTGGACTTTGCTTTCGAACCCCAGCCTGGCCCGAACGCTTCCAGAACAACCGGACTGCCAGCCCAGGATGCGGCGCCGGTCGAGATGTCGAACGAATGATGATGCCGTGATCGGGTTGTCGATACGTTTTGTCACCGTCGGTCACCCTGGCGCAGTAATGACGTTACCTCGCTCCACCATTTTTCACGCTTCAGCAGACAGTCGAACAGCAAGGAGCGACGATCATGTCTCGGTTCAGGACCATCCTGATGGCTTCGGCAATTGCCTCGGCCATTTTCGCGTCAAGCGCCCAGGCGGGGCAGGGCAGCATCAGCGTCCGCGGCCCGCAGGGACGAGGGTGGAGCGCCGAACGCTCGGTTCAGGCGGGGCCGGGGAGCCGGTCGGTCAGCCGCGAGATCAGCACGAACGACGGGCGGCAGGCCAGCATTTCCAGGAACGCTCATTGGGGTGGTGGCCATTATGACGCCCGCACGACCGTCACGGGTCCCAATGGTGGCACAGTAACACGCGCAGCTTCCGGCCACGCCTGGCAAGCGCCGCCACCCCCGGTGTACCGTGGCGCGCGGCGCGGGTACTATTTCGCTCCGGGGTACGGCTATTACGCGGTTCCGGCGCCGTATTATGGTCGGGCATGGGCGGTCGGCGCCGTCGTGCCTGTCGGCCTGCGGCGATACTATGTGCCGGTTCCGGCAGTATACGGACTTCCCCCTGCCCCGATCGGGTACAACTGGATATTCGCAGGCAACCGGGTTGTACTCGTGGTAGGCCATAGCGGCGTCGTTGTCCGGGTTGGACCGGTGTTCTGGTGATCGCCATGGCAACAGGCTCGATATCGTCAGCAGGGGTTCCCTCGCTGACCGGGCAGACGGATCGTACCGACATGCCGTCCATCGGCGAACCAAGGCTCGAACTCTGCCGCTTCTGGATAGAGGATAAAGCCAAGGCGCAATTTCGGGTCGCCTGGCATATGACAATGCTTACCTTGCGCCGCGACCATGGCGCGGCAGCTTCGCTTCTGGTCGATGCTGCCGATGGCAGTCTGGCGGCCATGATCCTGTGGCGCGATGCGCTGTCCGAAGCGCTTGCAAAAGATGGCGAAGGCCCCCTGGTCGGGCAGGGATGCATCGAGACGACATCGAGCAAGTTCGCGTTCCCCAGATCGGCTTTCGACCTGGGTCTGGAGAAGATGCCGATAGCGGGCGACAGCGAGTGACGAACGCACCCGCCATTCAACCCCCGGTCGACGTTCGCCGCACCCCGTCCGGTCTTTCCCCGGCGTTTCTGGCAGCGATGTTACCGCTGGCGCTTGCGGGATGCGCTAGTACAAAGGTTTTCGAGATCACAGCCATCGCCCCACCCCTGGCGCGCCCGACGACGATAGTTGTAGATGCGATTTCGTCCGGCTCGCATGAACCTTATCGTCTGAAAGCCGCCGACCGGCTTGAGCAGCAACTTGTCATGGACCTGCGCAAGCGCGGTTTGCCGGCAATCCATGCGTCGTCCCCGGCCAGCAGTGCCCCTGTGCGACTTGAACTTCGGATCGAGGAACTTCAACGCGGCGATACTGCGATGCGCTGGCTCATCGGGTTTGGCGCGGGCAAGTCCCGAATGTCGGTCCGCGCGACCCTTTCGACGCCGGACGGCGCAATACTCGATCTCGATGCGCGCGCGAGCAGCGGCAACAGGCCGGGACTGATCCTGCCCGCAGGCGTCGGCGCCGCTACCGGCAGGATTGCCAATGCCGCAATCGGGGCGGCGCTCGGCATAGCCACCAATTCCCGTCAAGGCGCCGGTCGCGATCTGCAAAATGTCTCGAAAGCGCTGGCGCAACGAATTTCGGTCTATTTTGAAACTGGCGGACAATCGCTCAAGGCTGACTGAAGGACCGGGCAATGACCAGCATGATGCGAAGGCCCCCGGCCTCGGCATTTTCAAATCCCACTTCAATCCCGTTGCGTTCAGCCAGTGCCAGAACGATGGCCAACCCAAGTCCCGCGCCGCCCGTTTCCCGGTCGCGGGAGGGATCGAGCCGCTCGAACGGACGTCCAAGACGTGAGAGGGCATCGTCGGGAACACCCGGCCCGTCGTCCTCGATCGTCATGCGAATCGAAGAACCGACACCGGCCACATCGATCCTGACGCAATCACCGTGGCGCAGACCGTTGTCGACAAGGTTCGCCACGATGCGCCGTAGCGCCACGGGGTCGCTGTCCACGATCAAGGGGCCGCCCTCCAGGCCCAGCACGACACTCTCGCCGATCTCGGTTCGTATCCCGACCATCCGGGTCAGTTCCTCGGCAAGATCCACCCGCTGCCGGTTCGGCGCGGACGCAGCCTCCCGCTGCGCAAAGAGCAGCGTGTCTTCCAGAAGATCGTGCATTTCACCGATATCGTTGATGGCACGCCGTCGATGCTCAGGATCTTCGATAAATTCGGTCCGCAGTCGAAGCCGCGTCAGATAAGTCCGCATGTCATGCGCAACGGCTGCGAGCAATTGCGTCCTTTCAGCGACAAGACCGCGAATCCGCCCTTTCATGTCATTGAAAGCCGCGCTCAGATCGCGCAGTTCCTGGGCGCCTTCCAGGGGCAGGTCGGGTGCGTCCAGCTCAGCCGCGAAAGTCCGTATCCGGCGCGATAACCGTACCAGCGGGCGGGTAGTCTGGCGAACCGCGATGGCGAGCGCGAGCAGCACGAAACTCCCCAGCACCATTCCAACATAAGCGCGGCTGCGCATGTAGTGCTGGACAACGACCGATGGACGACTGTCGATAAGCAGCCATCGTCCATCACGCAAGCCGACGGCAAGTCTGGTCGGATCGATGAAATTCTGTGGCCCCGGCCGATCGCCCAAAGGGCGATGGATGATGGCATCGTCGCGCCACAACAGTACGGGCCTGTCAGCCAGCGCCGCAAGATAAGCCCGGCGCTGGCTGGAAAGGTGGCCCGCCTTCTCCCTTTCGACTGGCGGCAACTGGTCCGTCAAGCGGACCTGAAACAGGGAATCGTCAAAATTCGCGAGCGCGGCGGCGCGGAGGCCGGGATCGATTGTCTCCAGCGTGAAAGCCATGGCGCGGACCTGATCTGGCGGCGGGAGATTGGCATCCTGTCTGTCGTAGACTTGGCTTGGCAGCAGCATCGCCAGCGTCACCGCGAGCTGGAGCAACACGAATCCCGCGATGAGCACGGTGGCAAACCGCAGCGAAAGGTTGTGCACGACGCTCAAGGGGCTAGGCTTTCTCTACCCGCTCGGCGAAGACATAGCCGCCGCCACGAACAGTCTTGATCAGCGCCTCCCCTGAAGGATGCTGGGCCAGTTTGCGGCGCAAACGGCTGAGTTGCACATCGATCGAACGATCGAACGGGCCCGCATTGCGCCCTCTCGTCCAATCAAGAAGCTGGTCCCGGTTCAGCACACGATGGGGATGAGTCACAAGACTGACGAGCAGGTCGAATTCACCCCCCGTCAATTCGATCGCCACGCCACCGGGATCGATCAGGGTCCGGCAGCCGGCATCGAAATTCCAGCCCCCGAAGCGGTAGCGTTCGACGCTGAGCGGCGCCGTAACGCGGTTAGCCTCGCGCGTTCGCCGCAATATGGCCTTTACACGGGCGATGAGTTCACGCGGGTTGAAAGGTTTGGGAAGATAATCGTCCGCACCGACTTCAAGACCGATAATCCGATCCACATCTTCAGCCTTGGCAGTCACCATAAGGACAGGAATGCCCGTCTGTGATCGCAGACGTCGGCAAAGCGACAACCCGTCCTCACCGGGGAGCATGACGTCGAGCACGACCAGATCGACGCGTTGCCGTTCGAGCAGCCTGTCGAACTCCCTGGTCGACTTGCAACCAGCAGGCACGAATCCCTCACGTGCGAGCAATTCGACCACCATGGTACGGATTTCCCGGTCGTCCTCGACAACTGCGATGAGGCTGTTTTCCATAACTCCTATTGCCGTGTTGGCGCGCACAATAAAACCGGCCCGTCACCGCGGTTACTTTTCGTTACATTTTGCAATCGCGGCGAAGTGCTCAGCTTACACGCACAAGCGACAGATGCTGGCCGATGACAGGATCATCACCACATCCATCTTTGCGCGAATTGCACCATACCGATGAATGACACCGCATCTGCTGGTAAACTTTCCTTGCAGCGTCCGCCTGCGCGCCAGCGCGCGAAGCGTCGTGGTCTTCGCTGGATCGCTGGCGCGCTTGCGCTGCTGCTGCTTGCCTGGATTCTCTGGCGCTATGCATGGCCGCATCCTGCCGAAACCTACTCTGCCGTTCGCGCGCCCTACGAACAGACAGTGTCCGGCCCGGCAACGCTTGATGCCATCAACAAGGCGAATGTCAGTTCGCGGATATCGGGCAAGCTCACACGCCTTCTGGTCGATCGCAACGCGCACGTCTCAGCCGGGCAGCCGGTGGCCGTCATCGAACAGGATGACCTGCGCAGCAAGGTGTCGGTGTCCCGCGCCAATATGCTGGCAGCACAAGGCGCGCAGCGCGAGGCGCAAGCCAATCTTGGCAGCGCGCGGGCGGCATTGGCGAATGCCCGCGCAACCTTTGATCGGCAGGCCGAATTGCGCGCTGACGGATGGGTATCGCGCGCAAGTTACGATCAGGCGCAAACCAGCCTGACCCAAAGCGAGGCCCAGCTTGGTGGCATCCAGCAGACGATCGGACGCACCCGCGCACAGGCCGACGCTGCGGCAGCGACCCTTGAAGTCGATCAGGCGCAGTTGGCCATGGCGACGGTTCGCGCGCCCTTTGCCGGGGTGGTCGCAGTGCGCAATCGCAGCCTTGGCGACATCATAAGTGCCGGAACATCGATCATGGATATCGTCGATCCGACCAGCATTGTCCTGACCACGCGACTTGATGAAAGCGTGATTGCCCTGGTTCACGCCGGGCTGCCTGCCAGAATTCGCTTTATTGCCAATCCCGACCAGATCCTGACCGGGCGAGTGCTCCGTTTGAGCCGCGAAGTAGACCCCGAAACACGCGAGTTCACGGTCGATGTCGTCGTCGACCGTCTCCCCGAAAACTGGGCGCTCGGCCAGCGCGCGAACGTGGAGATTCTCCATTCGAACGGGGCGGCCGGCATAACCATCCCCGTGTCTTTCATCATGCGGGATGGAAAAACGGCCAGCGTATGGGTTGTCGATGGCGGGCGGACGCGTCGGCGCGAAATCGAAGTGGCAACCAGCAACGGATCGCTGGCTGTCGTCAGCAAGGGTCTGGCGTCTGGCAGCATCGTCGTGACGCCCCACGCCATTTATGCAGGGATGCGTGTGGTGCGCCAAGCGGCGAGCGCGCCATGAATCTGGCCATCAAGGACATTCGATTCAATCTTGCGCGCTTCGCCCTGACCGCACTTGGCATCGGCTTTCTGCTGATGGGAGCAATCGGCGCGCTGGGGCTTTATCGCGGTATCGTCGCCGATGCCCTGCTGGTCATCGACCGCATCGGTGCGGACCTGTGGGTCGTGCAGGGCGAGCGCGTAGGTCCTTTCGCGGAAGGCTCCTCGGTGTCAGGCACCATGGACCGCCGCGTCGAAGGTGTGCAGGGCGTCGCTGCCGTCCGCCGCTTCGTGCAGTTCAGCCAGCAATTCGACCATGCCGGCCAGCCCTTGCGCGCAACGATCACCGGGCTGGATTATCCCAAGGATCGCGGCGACTGGTTTGCTCTGGCCGAAGGGCGCCATATCGCAGCGGCGCATTTCGAAATCGTGGCCGACGCCAGTATCGGTTTGCCTCTGGGCGCCAGGGTGCGGCTCGCCAAAGACGAATACGCGGTGGTTGGGCTGACCCGTGGGCTGGTGGACTCCGCCGGTGACGGGCTGATGTTCGTTTCCATAAATGACGCCCTGGCGATAGCCTCCCGCCGGCCAAGCGAGCAGGTTCTGCTTGCGCGCGCGGCGAACGGCACCGCCGCAGCGCAGATTGCCAGCGCGGGCGAAAGTTCGGTCCCGCAGGACAGCAAGATCGCCGCCGTGCTGGTAACGCTCCAGCCAGGCGCCGATGTCAGCCGGGTGAAAGCGGCGGTGATGCGTTGGGGCGATGCCAATGTCATCAGCAAGGCAGAACAGCGCGACCTGCTTCTGAACCAGCGCCTGTGGCGGTTGCGCGTTCAGATTCTCGCGTTCACGTCGGTGCTTCTGCTGGTTACCGCGATCGTCATCTCGCTGATCCTTTACACCATGACGATGGAGAAGCTGCATCAGATCGCACTGATGAAGCTGCTTGGCGCGGCCAATGGTCGGATCGTGTCGATGATCCTGCAACAGGCGGCGCTGATCGGCCTGTTCGGATTCGTGCTTTCGCTGGTGCTGGCCAATACGGTCTTTCCGTGGTTCCCGCGTCGCATTGTCATGCTGCCGGGCGATCTTGGCATGTTGTTCGTCATACTCTGCGTGATCTGCATTATCGCAAGCTGGTTCGGCATATCCCGCGCACTGAAAGTTCGCGCGCAGGAAGTTCTGTCGTGAGCAGCGCCCCCTTGCTCAGTGTCCGTGGTGCATCCCGCCATTACCAGAGCGGTGAAACCATTGTCCGCGCGCTGGACGATGCATCACTGGATGCCCATGCCGGAGAACTGATTGGCATCACCGGGCCAAGTGGGTCCGGGAAGAGTACGCTGCTCCTGATCTGCGGTCTCCTTGAGCCACCCACTCGTGGCGAAGTCTCTATCCGCGGCCAGCAGGTTTCCTATCCCGATGCCGATCTCGATGGTCTGCGCGCCTTCCGCCGGGACAATATCGGCTTCGTGTTCCAGAAAGCCAACCTCATCCCCTTCCTGACAGCGGCCGAGAATGTCGCCGTCGCGCTGGAAATCGCGGACGTCGCGCCGCAGCCTGCCCATGACTATGCGGTAGAACTTCTTCAGTCGCTCGACCTCGGTCACCGTATCGGCAACCGCCCTGCGCGCTTGTCTGGTGGTGAGCAGCAGCGCGTGGCGATTGCCCGTGCGCTCGCGAACGATCCCCCGCTGATCCTGGCAGATGAACCTACCGCCGCGCTCGACAGTGTGCGCGGACGGCAGGTGATGGAGCTTTTCCGGCGTATCGCGATAGAGCGGGAGGCCTGCGTGATGGTCGTTACCCACGATCCCCGATCGCTCGATCTGTTCGATCGAGTGATCGGGCTTGAGGATGGGCGTATCGTTTCGGAAGCCGGCCAAAAGAGTGTGCCCGTGGCGACCCGTCCCCATCCCCCCTTTCCCCAATAAGGGAGAGGCAAACAGGCACGGATGCTGGACCCTGCGCCGGTTGCGGCAGCAGCCGCATTGGCCCTGATGCGGCGTAACACTCTGTTACGCTTTGTCCGTCCAGTGCAGTACCCCGCTTACGCAGACGCTCCATTCCGTTTGAAACCCCGGTCTTCGACGAACCGCGGAAGGAGCAACTCATGAAACAAGGTCTATCGATCTTCGCCTGCCTTGCTGCACTGACCAAGGCGATGGCCACCGTCAGCGCAGCCCCTGCCCCCTGAACGACACCCCCCGATCACCAGCTTCATACGCGGCTGCCCCCCACCCTGGGCCGCGTGGAGGCCGCGCCGCACGATAACGGACGCCCCTCGTGCGCGCGGCCTCCTTTGAAAGGACATGACATGACATTCCGGCTTTTGCTTGCTTCTGCCATGATGGCCACGCCCACAATGGCCTTTGCCCAACCCAACCAGATGGAGGTGTTCGAACGCGCAGACGCGAATCGTGACGGTCTCATCACGCTCGCAGAGTTCAGGGCGGCGCGAATGCAGCAATTTGACCGTTTCGATCGCAATGGCGACGGGGCCATTTCCCATGCTGATGTCAAACGTATCGCCCAGTTCCGCCAGGAAATCGGCCAGCGGCTCACTGCCATGATCAAGGCGGCCGATTCCAATCAGGACCAAAAGGTCACCAAGGCCGAATTCGCCGTTTCGCCTGCGCCACTATTCGATCGCGCAGACGTCAATCGCGATGGTGTGGTCGACAGGGCTGAACTCGATGCGCTGCGCACGGCCCTGAACAGGGAAGGCTGACGTGGAAATGATGGGGAAATCGCCGCTTTGGCTGGCCTTCGTCGCGGCGATGGTAACAACCGAAGTGCTGTTTCGGCTACGCTTGGGTCGCGGTTATGATCGCCGCACGGCGCTAACCTCGCTGGCGCTTGTCCTGGGCGGCATCCCCTTCGCCGCGTTGAACGGCGTCATTATCGCCGCGATCTATTCATGGGTCTGGAGCCTTGCACCGCTGCGCTTTCCGCTTGATGACTGGCGGACCTGGGCGGTCGGCTTCCTGCTCGTCGAGTTCGCCTATTACTGGTTCCACCGCACCAGTCATCAGGTGCGCTGGTTCTGGGCTTCGCATTCGGTGCACCATTCGGCCGAGCAACTGACATTGCTGTCTTCGTTTCGTCTGGGCTGGACCAGCCTGATCTCGGCAGGATGGCTGTTTTATGCCCCGCTGGTCCTGGCCGGTTTCGATCCATGGCTGATCCTGGGCCTGCTGGTCTTCAACCTGCGATTCCAGACATTTCTTCATACAGAACTGATCGGACGTCTGGGACCGCTCGAATGGATCTTCAACACTCCTTCACACCACCGCCTGCATCACGCCTGCAATGCCGCCTATATTGATCGTAACTATGGCGGGGTTCTGATCGTGTTCGATCGCATGTTCGGCACACTGGCTGTCGAACGGCAAGACGAAGTTGTCCGCTATGGACTTGCGCATCGCGAAGCGACCTCAAACCCGCTGAAGATCGTTGTCCGCGAATGGCTGTTCATGGCGCGTGATCTGCTGGCCAGCCGCGGGCGCAATGTCGGCCGGATACTTTTCGGCCCACCGTGAAGCCCATGCGGCGACGTGTGCGGCATGGAAGTCCCCCCTCCCCGCAGAGGAGGGGGCGACAACAGGGCCTAGTTCTTCTTCGTGCCCAGCCACTGGGTGAGGCCGCTCACGAACAGGGGCCGTGCCTTGGCCTTTTCGGTCAGGCCACCGATCACGCGATCCACCGGGCGCGCGGCTTCGGCAGGGACGCTGGCCCGGAACGTCTCCAGCTTGGCGATCATCGCCGGATCGTTCGATGAATTGGCAAGGCTGGCGATGAAGGTGACGCGGCTTTGCGCATCGACCAGCGCTTCGATCCGGGCGCGATTGGCCAGGGCGAAGTCATAAGTGGCATCAGCGTGGAGACCCGCCGAGGCGACGATGATCGCGGCGCTGGTGGTCTTGCCCGGAACATCGGTCAACGCCAGTTCACGCGCTGCCGTGGCCAGCGCCGGATCGGCGGCACGGCCCAGCAGCGTGTAGAGGAACTGGCGCTCCACCGCGCTGTTGGAGGCTGCCGCCATCTTCTGAAGCGCGTCCCAATCCGCCTTCGTGGCATTGCGGGCAACGATGTTGAGCCAGGTCGTCTTGAGCGGACCGTCCATCGCCTTGGGGTTGCTTGCCAGCGCGGCAAAGCGGCGGCGCGCTTCGGCCACGACATCGGGATCGCCCATCGTGCCGAACCCGCCGATCAGCGACGAGCGCAGATCGGCATCAGGCAGGCTTTCATCGGCCTTGGGTTCGAAGCCCAACGCCATCAGGCGCGGCTTGTAATTGGCCGAAACCTTGGCTGCGAGCGCCTTTTGCACTGCCGGATCGGCCTCAAGCGTGCGCCATGCGCCGACATAGCGGCCAAAGGCGCTGTTGGCGACGACCGGATTGCCGTTGCCCGGCACCGCTGCCAGCAGATCGAACGCAGGCGCATAAGCCTGATAGCCGCTGGTCGAGAGCGCGAGATTGTCCTGGATCAGACCCATCTGGTCGACCGGGGCAAGGGTGGGCAGCGCGGTCTTCAGCGAAGCGAGCATCTTGGGCGTATAGAGCGAGCGGTAATAGCCCAGTTGCCCCGCGTTTATCACGACCGGCCCACAGCCCTTGACCGAAACCGTGCCCTTGCCGCCTTCGAGAATCGCGCGGGTGGCATCGCCCCCTGCCGAAACCAGCAGCGGCACTTTCCACATCGTCGGCTTTGCAGCGACATCATCCTTGCGGTCGATGCTGAATTCGCTCTGTTCGAGCGTGACGGTCGAGACGCCCTTCTTGCACGTAAGGCCGGTGACCTTGACCAGCGGGATACCGGGCTTGGTGGTGAAATCCATCGCAATGGATGTCAGCCCCGGCGCACCGGCCTTTTCCACTGCCTGCCACAAGTCCTTCGAACGGGTGTTCCCGAACTTGTGATCGCGCATGTAGCTGCGCAGGCCATCGCGCCAGACGGTTTCGCCCGCAAAGGCTTCGAGCATCGAAATGACCGCTTCGCCCTTCTGATACGTGATCGCATCGAAAGCCTGATTGGTTTCGTCGACGGTCCTGATTTCCTGCACGATGGGGTGCGTGGTCTTGAAGCCATCGAGACCCATCGCGATTTCGCGCCCTTCGACACGGCCAAGCAGCGGGAACCAGTCAGGATGGAAATGCGCGGTCGCCTTTGTCTCCATCCAGCTGGCGAAACCTTCGTTCAGCCAGAGATCTTCCCACCATGCCATGGTGACGAGATTTCCGAACCACTGGTGCGCCACTTCGTGGGCCTGAGTGGTGACGATGTTCTGGCGGGCGGCCGCGCTGGTGATCGCCGGATCATTCAGCAGGATGCGTTCGAAGGTGAGAATCGCGCCCCAGTTTTCCATCGCCGAAAAGAACTGCGACTGACCGGGAGCGGCGACGTTGTCCAGCTTTGGCAATGGATAGGGCTGGCCGAAATAATCAGCGTAGTACGGGATCAGCGGGGCAAGTTCATCAAGCGCGAAGCGCGACTGTTCACCGCTGCCCTTTGGTGCGACGATGCCCGCCTGCACACCCGGCGCGGCTTCCTTGGCCATGCGTTCCCAATCGCCGAGGCCGAAGAACAGCAGGTATGACGACATCTTCGGGCTGGTGCCGAAAGTGACGCGCTTCAGGCCCTTGTCGAGAGGTTCTTCGCGCGCGACAGGCATGTTGCTGATCGCCAGTTGCGTAGCGGGAACCACGGCTGAAAGATCGAAAGTGGCCTTGTAGATCGGTTCATCGAACATCGGGGCGAAGCGCCGCGCATCCGGCGCCTCGAACTGGGTGAACAGGCCGCGCACGTCCTTGCCGGTAATCTTGTCAGGGTAATCGAGCGCAAAAAGACCATTGGCCTGCGTGTTGATGATGCCGGTGTAGACCGTATCGAGCCGGTACTTGCCGGGTGCAAGCGGCTGGGCGGCAGTGAACTTCGCGGTCTGGCTGGCCGCGTCCATCGCCACCGTCACAGGAATGGCCGTGCCGCCGGCAGGGGTCAGCGTGGCCGAGGAAATCTTGAGATCGAGCGCATGCAGCGTCAGGAACGGGGTCGCCTCGGTCACTTCCAGATCGACTGACGCGGTGCCTGCAAACGTCAGGTTGGAAGCATCCGGCGTGATCGCGATGGTATAGTGCGAAGGGTGGGCGACGCGCGGCAGATCGGTGTGTACGCCTGCGGCTGCGGAAGGATTTGCGGGAGCCTGCTGGGCCACGGCAGGTACGGCAAGGCTGGCAACGGACAGCGCAAGGGCTGAAACAAGTGAAATGGTACGCATGCGAAAACGAACTCCCCGGCGCAATGAAGATTGGTTGCACTAGCAACCGGTCTGACCCTTCGCGAGTCCTTTCGACGAACGACATGTGCAGCCCGACCAAAGTCGGTTGACTATGCCCTGCCTGATGATCTTTGGCCGATGATCTGTGCCCGATGATCTCTCGATCAACTCACGGGCAGTCTGATGGTTGCAGTCAGTCCGACAATCTCGCCGGTGGGGCCACGACGGTTGGCAAGCGTCAGGGTGCCCCCGTGCTGGTCAGCGATGGCGCGGGCAAGCGTGAGGCCGAGGCCGGTGCCGCCGGTGCCGCTGTTGCGCGACGCTTCAAGCCGGGTGAAAGGTTCCATCATCCGGGCAATGTCGCCTTCGGGAATGCCAGGGCCTTCATCATCGACGCGCAACACGGCCATACGGCCTTCGCGGGCCAGCGTGATCCGCGCGCGATGGCCATAGCGCAACGCGTTGGAGACAAGGTTGCGCAATGCGCGGCGCAGCCAGGTGGCGCGGATCGGCACGACGATGCGATCGGTATCGCCCAGTTCCACCGCTTCGCCCATGTCCTCGAATTCGCCGATCACGTCCGCCACCAGCGCCGACAGTTCGTTCGGCTCGACAGGGTCCGACGGTCGCCCGACACGGGCCAATGAAAGAATATCGTCGAGCGAGCGATTGATGTCCTCGATAGTGGCCGCCATGCGGCCGCGCTCGACATCATCGTCCACGGCTTCGATCCTTACGCGCAAGGCGGCCAGCGGCGTTTTGAGATCGTGGCCGATCGCGCCCAGCATGACGTCCTTTTCATCGAGCATCGCTGCAATGCGCGCTTCCATGGCATTATGAGCTGCGATCAGGCCTTGGATATCGTCCGGGCCATCGGGATCGAGCTGGCCTTCCAACGTCCGATTTCCGGCAAAATCCTCCACCCGGCGCGTCAGGGCTTTGAGCGGGCGTGTCATACGGCGCAGAATCAGCGCCATCGCGCCGACGAGGACAAGATAAAGGACGATAGTCTGCCCGACCAGCGGGGCCAGCACCATCATTTCGCCGCCCTCGCTGAATACGCGCGTATAGGCCCACCGGCCCGAACTCTGGCGAACCGACGCGATGATCAGACGAGGCGTAGGCTGGCGGGAAAACGCCGCCAGTTCACGGCGATGGCGCTGCATGAAACGCATGCTGACCACATCCTGACGGGGATCGCGCTCGAATACGACGACTTCGGCAGCATCGAAACCTTGCGCGCTGAGGATTTCGGCCAGTTCGTGCTCGACCCGCGCCAACCGCACTTCGCCGGGAAGGCGTGGTGACTGGTCTGAATACATGACGCGGAAGGGTGGTGGAGCGCGATCCTCATCATCCCGGCGTTGGCGCCTGCGCTGTTCGGGCGATGGGCCAAGCAGGCGAAAAGCGGCCGAACTCACCATGCCGGATTCGCGACGGTGGCTTTGTTCGCGCCAGATCAGCACGGCCGAAATCGTCTGCGCGACAAGCAGTGCCAGCGCGATGGCGGCAAGGACTTGTCCTTGCAGGCTGCGCGGCCACAAGTACCAGCGTGAACGGTTGGATGCCAATGCGTTACACCTCGGCCGAAGTTGCTGCGCGCTTGCGCACTTCGGCCGCGAGCATGTATCCTCCGCCCCAAACCGTCTGGATCAGTTGCGGGTTGCGGCTGTCGACCTCGATCTTGCGGCGCAGCCGCGAAATCTGGTTGTCGATCGCACGGTCGAACAAGTGCGCTTCGCGGCCCTGCACCATATCAAGCAGCCGATCGCGATCCAGAACCTGGCGCGGATGATCGAGAAACGCCATCAGCAGGCGAAATTCCGCCGAAGAAATCGCCACGACCGCGCCTTCCCGATCAATCAGCCGACGCTTCAGCGGATCGAGCCTCCAGCCTTCGAAATCATAGATCATCGCCTCGTCGATCTCGCTCGACTGCTTGCTGGCGCGCCGCAGGACCGAGCGGATCCGCGCCACCAGTTCGCGCGGATCGAATGGCTTGACCACGTAATCGTCCGCGCCGATTTCCAGCCCGACGATACGGTCGGTCGATTCACCCTTTGCCGTGATGAAAATGACCGGCAACCGCTTGGCCTCGACCAGATGGCGGCATAGCGAGAGGCCATCCTCGCCCGGCATCATGATATCGAGCAGAACGATATCGCAGCCGGTTTCGTTAAGGCGGCTGCGCGCTTCGGCGGCTGTACCGGCCTGTGTTACGACAAACCCCTGACGGACAAGATAGTCCGCCAGGGGTTCGCGCAGGGCCGGTTCGTCATCGACGAGGAGGACGCGGATCGGCGTATCGTTCATGGCATTCAGTTAGCCGCAGGAGGGGGTGGAGGTCCATCACCCATTGCGCCCATACTACCATGATGCCCACCGGGACCACGCATCTTGCCCATCATGCCCTTCATTGCGGTACGGCGTTCTTCAGGCGAGACCTTGCCGTCCTTGTTCGCATCGGCCTTGTCGAAGTGGGCCTTGGCGGCGGCATCGAACTCTGCCCGGCTGACTGCACCATCCTTGTTGGTATCGGCCATGGCCGCCATGTGCATGCCGCCACCCATCATGCCTCGATGCCCATTCTTGCCACGATGATCGCGCATTCCATCGCCGGGCTTGCCATCCTTCATCTGGCTGTGATGCGCGATGAATTCGTCGCGGCTGATCGATCCGTTCTTGTCGGTATCGATGGCGGTGAAGCGTTCACCCATCTTGGCGGCGCGATCAGCCTTGTCGAGCCTACCGTCCTTGTTGACATCCAGCTTTACCCACATCGCATCGGACTTGGTTTTGGCTTCTGCCCAGGTAATGGTCTTGTCGCCATCGGCATCCATCTTCTGTGCAACGGCGGGCGATGCGGCATAAAGCGCCATCGAGGCGGTTGCCATGACCGCAACTGCGGCGGCCATCTGGAATTTCGTTTTCATAAGCGTGTGCTCCCATGAGCGTAAAAGGGTGGGAACTGCGGCCATCCACCTTTGGCAAGGAGAGGGGGGAGGGAAGCCTTGCCCAGGGGGACTGGATGGGGACGACCGCAGTTCCCATGAACCCTATGTAGGAGCACCTTGTCGCGCGACTATGCCGAAAAAGCCGTTTCTTTGTCGCAATTTGTCACAGGTTCGACCGATCATTCATCACGGTGCAAGGGTGCGCAGGCCGCTTCCAGCCATGCCAGGTCAGCGCCCGAAAGCTGCGGTGCAAGGATGGCCTGGACTTGCGCATGATAGCCATCAAGCCAGGCGCGCTCTTCGCCCGTCAGCAGCGCAACGTCTGTCAGGGCGCGGTCGATGGGAGCGAACGTGAGAGTCTCGAACCCGAAAAACTCGCCTTCCGCGCCCGTGATCTCACGCTGTTCGACCAGCACCAGATTTTCGATGCGGATACCGTATTCGCCGGTTTTGTAATAGCCCGGCTCGTTTGACAGGATCATGCCGGGAAACAGCTCCTGCCCTGTTCCGGCCTGCCCGCCCGCCGCCTTTGCAATACGCTGCGGGCCTTCGTGGACCGAGAGGAAGCTGCCGACGCCGTGCCCGGTGCCGTGCGCGTAATCGAGACCCGCCGCCCACAGGAACTGACGCGCGAAACTATCGAGCTGGCTGCCAGCAGTGCCTTTCGGAAAGATGGCGCGGGCCAGCGCGATATGGCCCTTGAGCACACGGGTAAAGCGGTCCTTGACCTCGGCGGGCGGCGCATCCGGGCCGATCCACACCGTGCGGGTGATGTCGGTGGTGCCATCGACATATTGCCCGCCCGAATCGACAAGGTAGACGCTGTTGGCCTCCAGCGTGCGGCTGGTTTCCTCGCTCACGCGATAATGCACCACCGCGCCGTTGGGACCTGCGCCCGATATGGTGTCGAACGACAAGTCCCTGAGCAGGCCTCCTTCGGCACGGAAAACTTGCAGACGGTCAGCGGCGGACAACTCTGTCACTCCGCCCTTGGGTGCTTCCATGGCAACCCAGCGCAGGAAGCGGGCAATCGCGGCGCCATCGCGCGCCTGGGCGGCGCGGTGGCCCGCCTGTTCTGCCGGATTCTTGATCGCCTTGGGCAGGACGACGGGATCGGTCAGGGGCACCACATTTGCGCCTGCATCTGCAAGCGCGTGGAAGATGGCGGCAACGGCGCGTTCGGGATCAACCGCGACCTTGCGGCCCTTCAGCGCTTCGAGCGCGGGCACGAAAGCTTCGCGCGATTGCACCCGCACGGCATTGCCGAGGTGCGCGGTCAATTCAGCGGTCACCTTTTCCGGCGCGATGAACAGGTCGGCGGTGCCATCGGCATGCGCGATCACGAACGACAGCGCCACCGGCGTCCGGTCCACGTCCGCGCCGCGAATGTTGAGCAGCCACGCCACCGAATCGAGCGCGGTGACGACGGCGGCGTCCAGCCCCTTTGCAGCAAGCCATTCGGCAACGTCCGCGCGCTTTTCATGGGCTGATTTGCCTGCGTGTTCATCCGCGTGGGGCACGGCAGGGGCAAGCGAAGGCGCGGGCTGATCCTGCCACACGGCATCGACGGGATTGCTGGTGACCGGCACGAGCGTTGCGTTTCGCGGCTGAAGCGCAAACGCCACGCCATCGGCCCAGCCCTTGGCGTGAAGCCAGGCGTCATAGCCGATGCGCGCACCTTCCGGCGCATGTTTGCCCAGCCAGGCCGCCACGCTGGTTTGCGGGACCGATTCGTAGGACCACAATGTGCCGTCCACCTGATCGCGCACTTGCAGCGTGTAGCGCCCATCGACGAAGATCGCGGCCTGATCGGCCAGCACAACCGCCGTGCCCGCCGAACCGCCAAAGCCGGTCAGCCATTCCAGCCGCTGGGCATAGGCCCCCACATATTCGCTCATATGTTCATCGGAAATCGGGATGACGAAGCCGTCGAGGCCATCGGCTGCCAATTGCTTGCGCAGGGCGTCGAGGCGGGCTTCATGTGTGTGCATCAACATGGGACTTGTCCTGAACTGCGTCAGCCCGCCTTGCGGGCATCATGCACACACCATAGATGCGAGGGATGAGTCTTGCCACACCCCCCGTCGCCCCGAAAAAGCCCCACACCTTTTCGCACCACGGCCTGACCGTGACCGACGACTACGCGTGGCTGCGCGATCCGGGCTACCCCCAGGTAACGGACAAGGACGTGCTCGCCCATCTGGAGGCCGAGAACGCCTGGTTCGAAAGCCGCATGGCCGAACGCAAGCCGGTGATCGATGCACTGTTCACCGAAATGCGCGGACGGATCAAGGAAGCCGACAAATCGGTGCCGCAGAAGGACGGCAATTTCCTGTACTGGATCGAATACGAGGAAGGCGCGGAATACAAGAAGTGGTGGCGCCGCCCGGTTGGCGCGACCGACGATGGCAGCGCGGACGAGTTGATTCTCGACGAAGTGGCGCTGGCCGATGGCGTCGAATATTTCCGCCTTGGCGCGATTGCCGTATCGACCGACGGCACGAAGCTGGCGTGGTCTGTGGACGACAACGGATCGGAACGCTTCACCGCGCGGATCAAGGTGATTGCCACCGGCGAAGTGCTGGCCGACGAGATTCCCGGTACGTTATCCGGCCTGATCTGGGTCGCGGGCGATACCGGGCTGGTCTATTCCCTCGCCAACGAAAACTGGCGGACAGACAACGCGCGGCTGCACTGGATCGGCCAGCCGCTGGAAAACGATGTCGAACTGTATCACGAGGATGACGAAGGTTTCCGCGTGGGCGCGGCGCTTTCAGCCAACGAGCAGTGGCTGATCATCTCGACCGGCGATCATGAAACCGGCGAAACGCGGCTGGTGCCCGCAAACGATCCGCTGGCCCCGCCGATTCTGGTGAAGGCGCGGCAGACAGGCGTGGAGTACGATGTCGATGAGCGCGACGCCGTTCTGTACATCCACACCAACGACGCGCACGAGAACTTCCGGCTGGCAACCGCACCGCTGTCCAATCCGGGCGAATGGACCACGCTGATCGAAGGGTCGGACGATTTTTACCTCACCGGGTTCGAGCTGTTCCGCGATTTCTATGTGGTCGAAGGCCGGGTGCGCGGGCTGGATCGCATCGAGATCCGTTACTACGACGATCCGGCGCGGATCGAACCCATTGATTTTCCCGAAGCCAGTTATGAAGCATCGCTGGGCGACAATCCCGAATGGACGATGCAGGTGCTGCGGGTCGGCTATGAATCGATGGTCAGCCCGGCATCGTCGTTCGATTACGATGTGGCCACGCGCAGCCTGAAATTGCTCAAGGTGCAGGAAATCCCCAGCGGGTACGACGCCTCCCTTTACGAAACCGCGCGGCTGGAAATCGAAGCGCGCGATGGCACGATGGTGCCGGTCTCGGTGGTGTGGCGCAAGGATCGGGCCGCGGGCGGTCCTTTGCACCTTTATGGCTACGGCGCTTATGGCATTGCCATCGGGCCGGGGTTTTCGACCACGCGCCTCAGCCTTGTGGATCGCGGCTTTGCTTATGCCATCGCGCATATCCGGGGCGGTGATGATCTGGGCCGGGCGTGGTACAAGGCGGGCAAGCTGGAAGCGCGCACCAACACCTTCAACGATTTTGTCGATGTGGCCAAAGGCCTGATCGAGCGCGGCTTCACCCAAGCTGGCAGGATCAGCATTTCGGGCGGATCGGCGGGCGGCGAACTGATGGGTGCGGTGATCAATTCGGACCCAGGCCTGTGGGGCGCGGTGGTGGCGCATGTGCCGTTCGTCGATGTGCTGGCAACGATGCTGGATGCAGACCTGCCGCTGACGCCAGGCGAATGGCCCGAATGGGGCAATCCGATCGAGGACAAGGCCGCGTTCGAACTGATCCAGTCCTATTCGCCCTATGATCAGGTCCGCGCGCAGGACTATCCGCCGCTGATGGTCACGGCGGGGCTGAACGATCCGCGCGTGACTTACTGGGAACCGGCCAAATGGGTGGCCAGGCTGCGCGAAGTGAAAACCGATGCCAATGAGCTGATCCTCAAGACCAACATGGGCGCAGGGCATGGCGGAAAATCCGGCCGGTTCGAATCGCTCAAGGAAACGGCAGAGGAATTCGCCTTCATTCTCTGGCAGCTGGGTGTGGCTGACCAAGGATAATATTTTTAACAATTATATTGTACACAATCTAATTGCGGTCTAGAAGACCTTCGTCGATCACGAAGGAGATTCGCATGAGCACTTTGTACAGCACCAGGGTCACCGCGATTGGCGGCCGCAGCGGCACGATCCGCAGCGATGACGGCTTGCTCGAAATGAGCCTTGCCCTGCCGCCTGCGCTTGGCGGCAAGGGCGGTGCAACCAACCCGGAGCAACTGTTTGCAGCCGGCTATGCCGCGTGTTTTGAAAACGCGGTGATTCACGTCACCCGCAACCAGGCCGCAAAGGTGCGCGACAATGACATTACCGTCGTGGCCGAAGTGGGCATGGCCCCCAACGGCAGCGGCGGCTTTGCCCTTTCGGTAGCGCTGGACGTGGCGATTGCCGGGATCGATCAGGCCACTGCAGAAGCGATAGTCGGCCAGGCACACGCGGTCTGCCCTTATTCCAACGCGGTAAAGGGCAACATTGACGTCGCAATCACCGTCACGACCCACTAAGGACAAACGCGAAAGCGGGGAGTTGCCATGCCGGACGACATTGACGATCTTTTGCGTCTCGACCGGCAGGTATGCTTCCCGCTTTACGCTGCCTCAAATCTGCTGACCCGCCTTTACCGGCCCGTGCTCGATAAAATCGGGCTTACCTATCTCCAGTATCTGGTCATGCTGGTGCTGTGGGAAAAGGCACCGCAGACCGTGGGCTCGCTGGGTGAGCGGCTGCACCTTGACAGCGGCACACTTACCCCGCTGCTGAAACGGATGGAAGCTGCGGAACTGATCACCCGGCTGCGCGATCCATCGGATGAACGCCGTGTGCTCGTAACGCTGACCGAAAAGGGGCGCGCCTTGCGTGAGCCGGCCAGTCGCGTGCCCGCCACGCTGGCGCGAGAGCTGGCGCTGTCTTCGGCAGAACTGGACGCGTTGCGCGATGCCGTGCAAGGCATGGTGACGGCGCTTACGGTTCATAGGCCCGTCGATGACAAACCTGTTTCAGCCGGGGCATTGTGAGGAACCGGAGTGCGGGCTGCTTCGAACCCCGTTACCCGCTCCTTCATCGTACGATTCCGGCCGAGCCGCTTGGCTTCATAAAGTAGCTGGTCGCATCGGGCGTAGAGCGTCACGAATTCGATCTGCAACGTGCCATGCATATCATGTTCCACCAGTCCCATGCTGGCGGTGACCATGCGGTCAAGGCCCTGCACTTCGGCAGCAATGCGCGACGTGATTGCACGACGGCAACGCTCGGCCCGGCTGGCGGAATCAGGGCCTCGCAGCAGGAGCAGGAACTCCTCGCCGCCCATGCGGATCGCCTTGGTATCGCGATCATCAAGCAGCGCCGCCGCCGCGCTGCGCAACACCACATCACCCACAGCGTGGCCATGCGTGTCATTGACTGACTTGAACTGGTCGAGATCAATCACCGCCATGGTACGAAAGCCTGTGCGGAACAGTTCATCGAAGCGCCGTTCGATCGAGCGCCGGTTGCGCAGACCGGTCAGCGGATCGCGCCCTGCCACACCTTCGAGTTCGATGGCGCGGGCAGTCGCAACATCGCGCTGCTGGCGCACTTCGACAAAGCGGCTTACAATGCCGAGCGCGGTGACCAGCACTTCCAGTGCCAATGCCAGCTGATAGGTGACGATCGCTTCTGTCGGCCGCAATGCCGGCACGACATAGGCAAGGATGCGGTAGCTGCCTACGATAAGCACCGGAGTCCAGCCCACGATCTGGAACCGGACTGCCTTGCTGCCGCGACGCGACGCGTCAATCATGATCGCCACGATGACAGCAATCGCAATGCCAATCGCGATGTGCATGGCGGGCGCGGAATGCGGGCGCACCGCTTCCAGCGGAATGCACGAAAGCACACCGACGACGAGCATGAGCGGAGCGGTACGCACCGCCAGTTGGCGCAAGGAGGGATGAAGCTTGTCCGGTTCAATGAAGGTGGCGGCAAACATCAGTGCCGCCCCGACCATCGCGGCAAAGGCCAGGTTCGATGCCTGCCATTCCAGCATCGGGCTGGTATCGGCCAGCAGGTGGACGAAGCCGGTGGCAAAACCCGCCTGCCCCAGCATTGCTGCCACCATCACGAGGTGCCAGATCACATAGCGTTCGGGCATGACCGAATAGAATGCGGTGTTGATCAGCAATGGCACCAGCAGCATGCCGCAGATCGCAGCCATTGCCACGATCCTGTGCAGGGGCCACCCCGTGCCGCGCGGTTCGGAATCGAGGTGCATTTCGCTCAGAGTCGTCTTGCTCCAGGGCCGAACCACCCGCACCGCGACCTGCCGTATGGACGAATCAACCTTGCCGAGCGGCAGGGACATGTATGGCCCGGTAGAAAGGTGCGGAAGATCGGCGGGCGACCAGGACGACCAGCGCGCCCTGCCCCGATCGTCGATCAGGCCAATGTCGATACGTTCAAAATGGCCCGTATGCGTCGTCAGGCTTTGCGGCAACGGGCGCCCTTCATCGCGGCCCAGGTCAAAAGTTATGACGACGGCTTCGGCTGAAAGGCTCCACCGACTGTTGTCGCAGCGCCAGCGTTGTGGATCGCGGGAGATGGCAGACAGCGATTCAGTGGCAGCCGCATCGGCGTGGCATACCGGCCCGACCGGCACGATTTCCGCAGCCGCCGTGACGGGCGCCAATCCCGCCAACAGCAGAACGAAAAGCCACAGCCATCTTCCGCAAGTCCAAGCCATTGATATGATCTAGGCCGACAAGATTAGAGGCCGGTTAACATCACCACCAATAATACAATGATGTGCCCAAACCGAATTGTTCAGAATTGAGCGATCATTTCACAGCACGTTGCCATCCTTGTCGCGATAGATTTCGCGGCGCCCGACGTGGTTTGCCGGGCCGACAAGGCCATCCGCTTCCATCCGTTCAATCCATTTCGACGCTGTATTATAGCCCACGCCCATCTGACGCTGAATCCAGCTTGCCGATGCCTTCTGGCTTTCGAATACAAGTTGGCAGACCTGGCGATACTTGCGATCTTCGGGATTATCGGACGCACCATCGATGTCGTCAAAGCCGAAGCCGCCGTCTTCCGGCTCTTCAGTGACCGAATCGACATAGTCGGGGCTGCCCTGGCTGCGCCAGTGATCGGCAACCTTTTCAACCTCTTCGTCAGATACGAACGGGCCGTGGACGCGCTTGATCGGGTCAGTATTGGGCTTGTAGAGCATATCGCCCTTGCCCAGCAATTGCTCGGCGCCCTGTTCGCCAAGGATGGTGCGGCTGTCGATGCGGCTGGTCACGGCAAAGCTGATGCGGGTGGGGAGGTTGGCCTTGATCACGCCGGTGATGACATCGACCGACGGGCGCTGCGTGGCCATGATCAGGTGAATCCCGGCAGCGCGGCTCTTTTGCGAAAGCCGCTGGATCAGGACTTCGATTTCCTTGCCGACAGTGACCATGAGATCGGCGAGTTCATCGACGATGACCACGATCTGGGGCAGCACTTCGTATTCGAGCTGCTGTTCCTCGAACAGTTCTTCGCCCGTATCGGGATCGAAGCCCACCTGGATGCGGCGGCCCAGCGGCTTGCCCTTGGCCTGCGCAGCGCGAACCTTTTCATTGAAGCCGGAGATATTGCGCACGGCAATGGACGACATCTGGCGGTAGCGCCGCTCCATTTCCTCAACCGCCCATTTCAGCGCGCGGACCGCCTTGGCAGGCTCGGTGACAACCGGCGAGAGCAGGTGCGGAATGTCATCATAAGACTTCAGTTCCAACACCTTGGGATCGACGAGAATTAACCGGCACTGCGCGGGCGTGAGGCGATAGAGCAGCGAAAGCAGGATGCAGTTGAGACCGACCGACTTGCCCGATCCGGTGGTGCCCGCAACCAGCAAGTGCGGCATGGTGGCAAGGTCGGCCACGATCGGTTCGCCCGAAATGTCCTTGCCCAGAATGATCGGCAGAAGCACCTTCGAACTGGCGAACTTTTCGCAGGCGACGAGTTCGCGGAAGCTGACCATGTCTCGGATCGCGTTGGGCAGTTCGATGCCCATGACCGTGCGACCGGGGATGGCAGACACACGCGCCGAGATCGCGCTCATATTGCGGGCGATGTCATCGGCCAGCCCGATCACGCGGCTGGCCTTGATGCCGGGGGCCGGTTCCAGTTCGTACATGGTGACGACCGGGCCGGTGCGCACGGCCGTAATCTCACCCTTGACGTTGAAATCGTCGAGCACGTTTTCGAGCAGGCGGGCGTTGCGTTCGAGCGCGAGCTTGTCGATCTTCTGGGCCGATCCCGCGGGCGCTTCGACGAGGATTTCGATCGAGGGCAGTTCGTACTTGTCGAACAGATCGCCCTGCCGCGCCTTGGGTTGTGCGGCGGCGGGCGGCGGATTGCGGCTCGGATCGGAAATCTCGGTCGGCTTGCGCGGAGCGAGCGAGGCTTCGATATCGATTGATTCGGCAACCGCCCGCGCTTCCTTTTCGCGGCGGGCCTTTTTGGGCGTCGCCACGACAGGCTCCTCGTCATCGCCCATATCAGCGCGCGGCGCGCGGCGCAGGAATGGCGGAAGGCTCAACATCCGGCCCCAGTCGAACGCGAAGACACGGCTGGCGATGGCGATACCGCCGCCCAATACGATCAGGCCCAGCGGCCCGGTGATCCACCACGCCTCCGCTTGCGGGATCAGATTGGCAAGCGCGGTAATCGCTGCCGCACCCAGCAGGCCCGCCATGCCGCCCAGCCCGGCAGGAAGACGGCTACCTGCGCTGGCGCCCCACAGCGCAAGCGCAGTGCCGACCAGCGCCATCGCCACGAACAGCAGCAGCGTCGGCCGCCACCAGCGCGGGGAAGATGCCTCGCCCTCCTCGTCGTCGCCATCGATCAGGTCGCTTTCGGCATCCCACAGGCGGCGCGCAAACACCCACAACAGCGGCAAAAACAGCGCGCCGGGCAGGCCGAAGAACAGCAGGACGCGTTCGGCCGCCCACGCGCCCGGAATACCCATCCAGTTTTCGACCGGGCTGCCCGAAGCCGTGCTGCCCGAAGGATCGGTCTGCGTATAGCTGACCAGCGACAGCGCAAGGAACACCAGTACGCCCACCAGCACACCGCCGCCGATCAGTTCAAGGCTGCGGCGCAGGGAACGGCGCAGCACGGCGCGCCAGTCTGCGCCACTTCCGCGTGCGTTCGATGCTGCCCGGCTTGCCATGACTATCGCGTATCCCTGCCCTTGCTGTGCCCATCATGCGCCCGAAGGGGAGTCAGCGTCAAGAATCCCGACAGGAAGCGTGGGGATTCAGCACGTCAGACCGTCGATGGCAGCCCAGCCGTGGACCGGCAGGGTCGCAGCGCGGCGGCGCGTCATCCCGCCCAGCGCGATCACGGGAACGGGTGACTGGCGCGCGATCAGGGCGAACCGCACCGGCCCCAGCACCGCCGCGCCCGGATGAGATCGCGTGCGGAACACCGGCGACAGCAATACTGCATCCGCCCGCACCCGCGCCGCCGCACCCACGTCGGCCAGCGAATGCGCGGTGACGAGACGCAAGCCGGGCTGCCCCGCAACATCGCGGGCGGGGCCGTAAATACCGTCCGTGCCCCAGCCGCGCGGCACCCTTGCGCCGACGACGGTGATGCCATGGGCGCGGGCAATGCGCTTCAGCCGGGTGAACCGTAAGCGTCTTTCGGCAGGGGGCAGATGGTAATGGCGAAACACCAATGCACTCCCGCGTGGCATGCGCGCCAGGGTGCGATCCAGCGCGGCATCGTTGCGCGCGTCGCTGAGGAGAATGAGACAAGGGACAGGAGTCCGTTTGTTGGTCTGGCGCTTTGCCATGCCTTCGCTATAGCACCGCGCCATGGAACAGGCAGTCCCTTCATCGCCGCTCGAACAGGTCCGCGCCCGCATTGCCGGGGCCGCCCGTATGGCAGGCCGCAAGGCGGCTGAAGTGACGCTGATCGCCATTTCGAAAACCAAGCCTGCCGAGGCGATTCTTGACCTGATAACACAGGGCCAGCGCGTGTTCGGCGAAAACCGCGTACAGGAAACGCAAGAGAAGTGGCCCGCGATCCGCGCCGCACATCCCGATCTGCAACTGCACCTTGTCGGCCAATTGCAATCGAACAAGGCTGAAGAAGCGGTCGCGCTGTTCGATTGCATCCATTCGCTTGACCGGCCCAGTCTGGTGAGCGCGCTTGCCAAGGCGCAGGACAAGCTGGGCAAGCGCGTACCGTGCTTCGTGCAGGTGAACATCGGGGCCGAGGACCAGAAGGGCGGCTGTGCCGTCGCTGATCTGCCCACGCTGCTGGCACGGGCGCGGGATAGCGGCATCGACGTGATCGGCCTGATGTGCGTTCCGCCTGCCGGGATCGAACCGGCACCGTTTTTCGCGCTGCTCGACAAACTTGCCGACGACAATAGTGTGGCCGGCTTGTCCATGGGCATGAGCGACGATCTGGAAATCGCGGTGCAACTGGGCGCGACGCACGTGCGCGTAGGTTCAGCTCTTTTCGGAACACGCTGAAAAGAATAGATTCTTAACCTTACTTTCACACGTTCTAGCCAGAGTGTTCCCACTGTCGTCGGGATTAACCCAATGTTCCCGATTGAAGCGCAGAAATTGCGCAGGAAACGGGAGAATCGACGGCCATGGCCGCCAAGCTATCGGACAAGAGTGAGCGGGTCTTCGCCAACAATTCGTTGCTGGACCGCGCGCACATTGCAGCGATGGCAGCGCAGGGCGTGGTGCTCGTCGCGGTTCTGCTCAATCTCGTATTGCAAGATCATTACCACAACCAGCTTGCGGGCATCGCTGCGCTGGGGCTGGTCATCGTATTCGTGCTTCAGCTTCTTTTGCGACGCGTTGCTGTGGCGCTCCGCGAACAACAGCGCGCGCAGTTCACCCAGACCCGCGATTCCCGCGAACAGATCCAGGAACTGTTCGCGATGACGGACATGCTCCAGGCGGCCGAAACGTATGAGGACGCCGCCGCCGTTCTGATGGCCACCGCGCGGCGCCTGTTGCCCGGCTATGGTGCGGCGCTTTACATATTCAACAATTCGCGCGACCGGCTGGATCTGGCGCGGGCCTGGGACATGCCCGAAGGCGTTGTCGCTCAAGAGATGCTGTCCCCTGCAAACTGCTGGGCGCTGAAACGCGGCAAGCCACATATCAATGCACCGCACGAAATGACCTTGTGCTGCGCGCATCACGGTTCGCAAGTGGCCAGCGTGGAACTGCCGATGATGGCATCCGGCCAGCTTCATGGCCTGCTGATCCTGACCCATGCGGAAATCGACGGCGCATTCGACCGGCTGATGGACATTCGCCGGATGGGCCGGGCGCTATCGGATTCGATGTCGCTGGCACTGTCCAACATCGCCCTGCGCGAAAAGCTGCGTACGCAATCGCTGCGCGATCCACTGACCGGGTTGTACAACCGGCGCTATATGGAAGACGCGCTGGAGCGGTTCGTATCGCTCGGTTCGCGCAACGGCGGCAGCACCGCGGTCGTCATGCTGGATCTCGACAATTTCAAGCGACTCAACGACGACCATGGGCATGCCAAGGGCGATGCGGTGCTGCGCGACGTTGCCGCGCAGATCGTGGGCGCGTTGCGTCCCACCGATGTCATCTGCCGCTATGGTGGCGAAGAACTGGTCGCCATCCTGCCCGATTGTTCGCTGGAAGACGCGCTGGAAAAGGCCGAACTGCTGCGTGAACGCATCGAATCGCTGAGCGGCAGCCACGAATGCGCGATCAGTGCATCGCTGGGCGTTGCCACCGTGCCCGAAACCGCAACCTCTGCCACCGACATCCTGCCGATTGCAGACGCCGCGCTTTATGCCGCCAAGAAAGCGGGCAAGAACTGCGTACTGGCATCCGAACGACGATCAGGGCGCGATGCCCCGCGGCTGGCAACGATCAACGCAAGGCAGACCTGACGCTTCATCACGCCAAACGCAGAAATCCCGCGCCCATCAGGTGTAGCGATCCAGTTCGTTGCCGGTAAGCGTGACCACGTGCAACAGGTTGGTTGCGCCCGGCGTACCGAACGGAACGCCGGCCAGCGCCACAAGGCGTGACCCCGCCGTGCCGAAGCCATGGCGCAAGGCCATGCGTTTGCCCTTTGCGATCATTTCCTCGAAACTGCCGATGTCCCTGGTGCTGACCGCGTGCGCGCCCCACAGCAGGCCCACCTTGCGCGCGGTCTTTTCAGATGGTGTCAGCACCAGCATCGGCACGGCAGGCCGTTCACGCGCCACCCGGCGCGCGGTGGAGCCAGAGCCTGTGAACACGATGATCCCGGCAATCGGCAGCGTTTCGGCAATGCTCGCCGCAGCCTGTGCCAGGGCATCGGCGGTCGTCGGGTCGGGCAGCGTTTCGACAAAGTGGACGCGCGCGGCATAGCCCGGATCGGCTTCCACTTGCGCGGCAATGCGATGCATGATCGTCACCGCTTCTTCAGGCCACGCGCCCGCCGCCGTTTCGGCTGAAAGCATCACGGCGTCCGCACCATCATAGACCGCGTTGGCCACGTCCGAGACTTCGGCACGGGTCGGCGTCGGCGCCTCGATCATCGATTCGAGCATCTGCGTTGCGACGACCACCGGTTTGCCCTGGCGACGTGCACTTTCAACAATGCGCTTTTGCAGCGGCGGCACTTCTTCGGGATTGAGTTCGACGCCCAGATCGCCGCGCGCCACCATGATACCGTCCGAAAGCTCGACGATCTCCTCAAGACGCGAAATGGCGGCGGGCTTTTCGATCTTGGCCATCAGCGCCCCATAGCCGCCCATCAGGCGGCGGGCTTCGGCCACGTCCTCAGGGCGCTGAACGAATGACAGCGCGATCCAGTCCGCGCCATGTTCAACCGCAAATGACAAGTCGCGGCGGTCCTTTTCGGTAAGCGCAGGCACCGGCACGACCGCATCGGGCACGTTCACGCCCTTGCGGTCGGAAATCACGCCGCCCACTTCCGCCGAACACAGGATCTCGTTGTCGTCGGCGCGAATCACGCGCAGCCGCAACTTGCCATCGTCAATCAGCAGGCGCTGGCCCTTCTGAAGCACACCGAACAATTCCGGGTGCGGCAGGCAGACGCGTGTTTCGTCGCCCGGTTCAGGATTGCGATCAAGCGTGAAGTGGCCCGAATGGCGGATCACCGCGCGGCCCTCCTTGAACTGCCCCACACGCAGCTTCGGCCCCTGCAGATCACACAGCACCGTGATTGCGCGGCCAAGCTTCTGTTCCAGCGCCCGGATGCTGGCGATGGTTTCGGCATGGACGGCATGGTCGCCATGGCTCATGTTGACGCGAAAGGCGTCGGCCCCTGCCCGCACCAGCTTTTCCAGCATTTCGGGAGAGCGGCTGGCCGGGCCGACGGTGGCGAGAATCTTGACCTTGCGCCCTCTGGTCATGATGGCAGCAGGATCGGTCTTTGCCACGGCGGTTTGCTCCCTTATGCACTAACGTCACGCGCTATGGCGTATGCCCTCGAAAAACCCAAGGACGATTACAGTGGATACGAATGCAATCGAACATGACGGCCCAGATGATCGCGATGCGCTGGACCAGCTTCCCGATGCCGTGGCCGCTGCCGCGTTCCGCAGGCTCGTCCGACACTTGCGCCATCGACACGATGTCCAGAACATCGATCTGATGGGCCTTACAGGCTTCTGCCGAAATTGCCTGGCGGACTGGATCAACGATGCCGGCGCAGGCTTCGACAAGGCGACGGCGCGCGAAGTCATCCACGGACTTCCGGCTGACGAATGGAAGACGCGCTTCCAGACCGAAGCCACGCCGGAACAGCTGGCGCGCATGGAGGAAAGCGTGAAGAAGAACCGCGCAACGCACTGATCGGACCATAGCGGCTGAAGATTTCCACAAGCCCTGCTTTGCCGATAGCGGGCGGCGCGTCTATCAGCGCGGCCAACCGATTCACCCGTTACCCGGAGACCTCCCGATGGCCGAAACCGCCGATGACCGCCTGCGCCTTCTGATCGAACGCATTGAACGCCTCGAAGAGGAAAAGAAGGGCATCGGCGACGATATCAAGGACGTTTACAATGAGGGCAAGGCGGTCGGATACGATGTTAAAATCATGCGGCAGATCATTCGTTTGCGTAAGATGAAGCCCGATGACCGCCGTGAGATGGAAGCGATTCTAGAGCTTTACAAGACCGCTTTGGGTATCGAGTAAGGCTAGTCATCACCAAGGGCTTGGCGATGTGCTTTGACGATTTCGACCATTTGAACGATTTCGGGATCGCCTATCTTCAAGCCCTGCAATACCTCATCAAGTTTCGTGACAAAGTCGCGCAGAGCTTCAACGGATGCTTCCATCGCCCGGATTGAGACTTCAAGTATCCAGAAGAAGGAACTGATGACCGTAGCAATCTCTCCACTTGATACGGCGAGATCGGCAAGGGTCTTCGGGTGCATAAGCCGGTTCCTCGTAGCAACCGCCTGCCGAAAATCCGCCCATTCCTTTCCGTCGAAATTGACTGAAAATGTTGGGTTGATCTTTGTCGCGATTTTGCAAGCCAATCGCACGGCACCAAGCATCGGTAGATAGCGTGGCTGAATAGAGATTGCGCCACTATCACTTACCTGAAAGGTCGTTTCGCTCAATACGGCTTCCTCTGCGGATGTGAGCAAATCCATTGTTTTGCTTGACGAGCGCACGTGTTCTCTGAATGCCCAAACAACACCTTCGATTGTGGCGTGCAAACTACGGACAAGGTCACGTCGCGCTTGCTGAACTTCGCGGCCTGATGACCCGAACCTTCGGATTGCTGCTTCTGCATCCTTGATCAAAGTGGCGACAAACGCTTTTTCAAACTCTTGGCGCTGTTCATCGTTTGAAGTTTTGGAATTGCTCATCCACCCTCCTGCACTCGTGCAGCAACAAATATTAGGCCGTAGACTCATAAACGCGCAGCCACAGGCGCATTGAGGCGAGTTGGACCATGGCCAGAAAGTTTTCGGCCAACTTGTCGTAGCGGGTAGCTACTCTGCGGAAGTGCTTCAATTTGGAGAAATAGCGTTCGATCAGGTTCCGCTCGCGGTACAGCCATGTGCTGAAGTACGGTTTCGACTTCCGGTTTGCCTTGGGCGGAATGTTGGCAAACGATCCCTTTTCGCGGAGAGACGCTCGGATACGATCGGCGTCATACGCCTTGTCTGCCAGCACGATTGTTCCGGCGCCAACGTGATTGAGTAGATCGTCAGCCGCTTGCCCGTCGTGGCTTTGCCCGGCAGTCAGGCTGAGCCGGATCGGGAGGCCTTGCCCATCGACGACCGCGTGGATTTTGGTGGTGAGCCCGCCTCGGGAGCGACCGAGACAATGATCTCGATCCCCCTTTTTGCCGTCGCAGCCTGTTGGTGCGCCCGGATGGAAGTGCTGTCGATCATCTGGATATCGCCATCATGGGCGGCGGTGATGGCGTCCATCATTCGATCCCACACACCGGCTTTTCGCCATCGCACGAAGCGATTGTAGCAGGTTGTGCGCGGGCCATAGCGTTCCGGCAAGTCTCGCCACGGCGCCCCTGACCGCAGCACCCAGAAGATGCCATTCAGCACACGCCGGTCATCGACACGTGGCACGCCTCTAGGCTTGTTGGGCAACATTGGTTCGATCACACGCCACTCGAAATCGGTCAGGTCATATCGGCTCATCCAGTCCCTGAATCAGCTTTCGCTCAACAAGGAAAGGCGTGTTACGATGAACCCTATGAAGCCCTGGATGTCTTGGACGCTATTCTTCTTTGCCGCTGCCTTGATCGCATTCTTCAGCGGTGAGCAGTGGAACACCCGACTTATCGTGTTCCTGATTCTGACAATTCCGATTGTCATCTGGGCGGTGCGACAGATCAAGAAGGCTCAGACACCGTCGCGTTAATGGGTTCACGGCCTAGTCCGAAATAAGTGGTCGAGACGCCATTGTGCTGACGCGGAACTGGACGCAATATTCCAGAGTGCTAGCCCGACCATACAATATCCGCGAAAGGCCAGCCAGATGATCTTGTCCACCACCAGCATTATCGAAGGCCGTCCGGTGCAGCGCTATCTTGGCGTGGTGACCGGAGAGGTGATCCTTGGCGCGAACATCGTGCGCGACATCTTCGCCTCCATTACCGACATCTTCGGCGGGCGTTCGGGCAAGTATGAGGAAGTGCTTTCGCGCGGGCGCGAACAGGCGCTGCGCGAGCTTGAGGACAAGGCACTGGCGATGGGCGCGAATGCCGTGATCGGCGTGGACATCGATTACGAAACCATCGGTGCGCGCGGATCGATGCTGATGGTCAGCGTCAGCGGCACGGCGGTCGTGCTTTAGGCCGTAAATTCATAAACCACACCGTCGAGGCGTCGAAATGACGAACATATCGGGCCAAGGCGCCCGCTGGGAGGGCTGGTTGCCCTTCCAAGGGCGACCTGGTTCGAGATGGAAGTCATTTCGACGTCCTGCGGATTTGAGGCAAAACGGCCCATCGCTTCGTCGGGCAGACTTGAAATATCGACATATTCCTGCGTCTGCCCTCCTTGCGCTGAGCCGTTTTGCCTCAAACCTCGACGGTGTGATTTATGAGTTTACGGCCTAACCCGCCGAAAGCGCGATGCCCAGCGTGACCGCATTCGACACGACGTGAGTGAGCATCGCCGCAATCAGCCCGATGCGCAGGCGGATGAAGCCAAGCATCAACCCCGTCCACAATTGCGGCAGCACCATCGGGATGAGGACCCACGTGAACTTCGGATAGTTCGCGAGGTGAATCGCTGCGAAAATGGCGGCATTCACATGGAACAGCACCGGAAAGGCACGATCGAACCAACGGGGCCAATCGGCACGGCGACGCAGGCGCAACCATCCGCCCAGCGCCACGACTACCGTCGCCACCAGTATGCCGCCGCCGACAACTGCACTGCCCTTGCCCACGGCAACGAACAGCGCGAGGCCCAGCACGACCGCCGCCATGGCCCACAGCGCGCGCGGCAACCCGCCAAGCCATGCCCGGAAGAACAGTTCCTCCAGCACCGGGGCCAGCAGTACCGCCCCGCCCCACAAGGCCAGCGGGTTGAGACCATCGAACGCATCGGGCGATGGCAGGCCGAACGCCTTCTGCCACAGCATCATCACCTGCACGACCACGCCCAGAAGCACGCCCACCTGCAGCGCGGTCAGCAGCCCCCACCGCCGCCACGCCCCCGGCGCGCGCAAGCCTTCGGGCCGCATCGGGCGGGGGTGGCGCCAGAAGCCGAAGGGTTCGGTCAAGGTGGCGGAAACGGTCGTCTGATCGATCATCGCGCAATCATTGCCCGAAAGCGCGCCGTCCGCTAGGGGCAACCCACATTTCAGCAAGACCAGCAAGAAGCACGGACCATGGCAGGCCATTCCAAATTCAAGAACATCATGCACCGCAAGGGTGCGCAGGACAAAAAGCGCTCGGCGCAATTCTCCAAGCTTTCCCGCGAAATCACCGTCGCGGCCAAGATGGGCATGCCCGACCCGGACATGAACCCGCGCCTGCGCGCCGCCGTCAACGCGGCCAAGGCGCAGTCCATGCCCAAGGACAACATCGCCCGCGCCATCGACAAGGCGAGCAAGGGCGAAGGCGATAACTACGAAGAAGTGCGCTACGAAGGCTATGGTCCCGGCGGCGTCGCGGTCATCGTCGAAGCCCTGACCGACAACCGCAACCGCACCGCCACCAACGTGCGCACCGCATTCTCGAAGAACGGCGGCAACCTTGGCGCGAGCGGCGCGGTGAGCCACGGCTTCGAACGACTGGGTCTGATCGAATATCCCGGCAGCGTGGGCGATGAGGAAAAAGTCCTCGAAGCCGCGATCGAAGCGGGCGCGGACGATGTCGAATCGGACGAGGATTCGCACTCCATCTGGGTCGCCGTGGAAAACCTCCATGAAGTCGCCCGCGAACTTGAAAAGGTGCTGGGCGAGGCCGAGGGCGTGAAGCTGGCATGGAAGCCAAGCCTCAAGACCGTGGTTTCTGCCGACGATGCGGCCACCCTGCTCAAGCTGATCGACGTGCTCGACGACGATGACGACGTGCAGACCGTATGGGGCAATTACGAAATCCCCGACGAGGTGATGGAGAAGCTGGGTTGAACATGTCAGGCGCGGACAGCGGAGCAAACAGCGGATGATCGCTCTGGCTGCCAAGGCGCTGCTGTCGGGATTGCTGATCGCCCTGATCGCCGAGATCGGGCGAAAGCTTCCGGCGGTAGGAGCACTGGTAGCCTCGCTTCCGCTTGTTTCCGTTCTTGGAATGATTTTGCTTTGGCGCGAGCGGCCAGATGTCGAAAACATGGCCGTTCATGCCGAAGCGACGTTCTGGTATGTCCTCCCCTCGCTCCCCATGTTTCTCGTCATCCCGCGCATGCTACGTGCGGGCATGCCGTTTTGGATGGCGCTGGGGGCAGGCTGCGCGCTCACCGTCGCGCTTTATCTCGCGATGATACAAATCGGTCCACGGTTGGGGCTGAGACTTTAGCCGTGCTCATACACCGATGATCATCCTTGGCATCGATCCCGGCCTTACCGTCACCGGCTGGGGCGTGATCTCCAAATCGGGCAGCAGCCTGCGTCATGTCGCCAATGGCCAGATCCGCACCAATGCCAAGGCGAGCATGGCCGAACGACTCGTCGAACTCGACGCGGCGCTGGGCACCGTGATCGACCTCTACAAGCCCGATTCAGGTGCCGTGGAAGAGGTGTTCATGAACGTGAACCCGCAATCCACGCTCAAGCTGGGGCAGGCACGCGGGGTGGCCATGCTGTCCATCGCGCGGTCCGGCATCCCCGTTGAGGAATACTCGACCAAGGTCATCAAGAAGGCGCTGGTCGGCACCGGCGGCGCGGAAAAGCAGCAGATCCAGCACATGCTCAAGATTCTGCTGCCCGGCGTGAAGCTGGCAGGCGAGGACGCGTCCGACGCGCTGGCCGTGGCAATCACTCACGCCAACATGCTCGGCAGCCATCGCTAGGCGCGGATGTATCGCGGCATCCTTCGACAGGCTCAGGATGAGCGAATCGAATTGCTGCATGCAAATGCGGGCTTGACCATCACCAACGCCGCTCATCCTGAGCCTGTCGAAGGATGCACACCCCCGCTTGCTCCATCTCCGGTTCCCTGCCATAGGAACAAACCATGATCGCCAAGCTCACCGGCATACTCGACGACACCGGCCCCGACTGGGCCGTGATCGACGTGAACGGCGTCGGCTACCTCGTGCAGTGCTCGGCCAAGACGCTGACCCATCTCGGCATCCGCGGGGACAAGGTGGTGGTTCACACCGAAATGCAGGTGAGCGAGACCGACCAGCGCCTGATCGGCTTCACCAGCGCGGGCGAACGCGCCTGGTTCCGCCTGCTGACCGCCGTGCAGGGCGTGGGGAGCAAAGTGGCGCTGGCGATCCTTTCAGCCCTCGCCATCGAGGAACTCCAACGCGCCTGCGCCCATGGCGATGCCGCGATGGTGGCGCGCGCCAACGGCGTCGGGCCGAAGCTGGCGAGCCGGATCGTCAACGAATTGAAGGACAAGGCAGGCGGTCTCGCGGGCTATGCCTCTCCTGCTGGAATGGGCGGCGATGTCTCTTACGTGCCGCCGGGTTCGGCCAGTGCGGACGCGATCTCGGCACTACAGAATCTGGGTTTCAAGCCGCTGGTTGCCAACAACGCGGTGGGCAAGGCGGTCGAGGAACTGGGCGAGGACGCGGGGTTGAACGACCTTGTGCGGGTCGCGCTGAAGAGGGCGGCGGGGTGATGCTCCGCGCGGCAGTGCTCATTGCAATGGCGCTGCTGTTGAGCAGCTTCTGGCTCTGGTCGAACCGCCAATTTTCCATTGACGCGTGTCTCGATGTTGGTGGCGCTTGGGACTACTCTTCCGAAACCTGCCGACATGCTTGACGCAAGTCCACGCACTTTGCCATCCCGCTCCAAAAACGGTATTGTCGACCCATGACCGATCTCAGCTTTTCCATCCCCTCGCCGCTTCACAGCCGGATCGAGCATCGTGCGACCCAAGCCGGTTATGCTGACGTCGGCGATTATGTCCGTGACCTCATCGAGCGGGATCTCGAAAGCGCGGCAGATAAAACCGCTCGGTTACGCGGCATGATAGAGGAAGGTGTTGCTTCGGGTATCTCCTCGGAAACGCCCGAAACAATTATCGAGACTATTATTTCGCGGCGTAAATCCGCGCGTGGTTGAAGTTCGCTTTTCCATTGCTTCCGAAAACGACCTTGCGGACATCGATACGTATAGCATGAGCGAGTTCGGAAGTGCCGTAGCGGCTGCCTACATGCACAGCTTCACCAGCGCATTCCAGAAATTGCGCGATTTCCCGAAGGCGGGACGGGCTATGCCTGAATTGGGGCGTGGCGTTCGCTACCTGAGCCACCGTCAACATGGCATTATCTACAAGCTCACGCGTGACGATCTGCTGATTGTGCGTATCGTACATCATGCAATGGATGCTCAAAGCGCTGTGAAGCAGGCCAAGCATGACCGATAACCCCCTCCTTTCCCCTGATCGCCAGCACGAAGACCCGGACGCGGCGCTGCGGCCCAAGACGCTGCACGAATTCGTCGGGCAGGAAGCCGCGCGCGATAACCTGCGGGTGTTCATCGAATCGGCCAAAATGCGGCGCGAGGCGATGGATCATGTGCTGTTCTTCGGGCCGCCGGGCCTTGGCAAGACCACGCTGGCGCAGATCATCGCGCGCGAACTGGGCGTCAATTTTCGTGCCACGTCCGGCCCGGTCATCGCCAAGGCGGGCGATCTGGCCGCGCTGCTGACCAATCTCGAATCGGGTGATGTGCTGTTCATCGACGAGATTCACCGGCTCAATCCCGTGGTCGAGGAAGTGCTCTATCCGGCGATGGAGGATCGCGCGCTTGACCTGATCATCGGCGAAGGCCCTTCGGCGCGGTCGGTGCGGATCGATCTGCCGCCGTTCACGCTGATCGGCGCTACGACGCGGCAGGGGCTGTTGCAGACCCCCTTGCGCGACCGCTTCGGCATTCCGGTACGGCTGCAATTCTATTCGGTGGCCGAACTGGAGCGCGTGGTGGCGCGCGGGGCATCGCTGATGGGTGTGGGCATCGACAAGGGCGGCGCCACCGAAATTGCCCGCCGCGCGCGCGGCACGCCGCGCGTGGCCGGGCGATTGCTGCGCCGCGTACGCGATTTTGCGCAAGTCGATGGCGTGCAAACGATTACGCAGAGCATCGCGGACGGCGCGCTGACTCGGCTTGAAGTCGACAAGATCGGGCTGGACCTGCAGGACAGGCGCTACCTGATGATGATCGCCGACATCTACAAGGGCGGGCCGGTGGGCGTGGAGACGCTGGCGGCGGGCCTTTCGGAACCGCGCGACACGATCGAGGAAGTGATCGAGCCGTACCTGATCCAGCTGGGTCTGGTCGCCCGCACCGCGCGCGGGCGCTGCCTGAACGATCGCGGCTGGCAACATCTGGGACTCACCCCGCCGACCGGCTCGACACCCTCCCTGTTCGACGACGAGTGACGCTTTAAGGACTCATCGGGGATTCGGTTCCATATTGGGACACTGTTAACCGCTGCGACGTCGTGGTCCCGATTTCGGTCAGATTCAGGGGTTCAAACAGGGTTAACGGGATTGCCCCACCCGCACCCATCTGCGTTCTTGGACAGGTCAGGAAAGGCTAGCAGGGCGTTAACCCGTCCTTGCTAAGGCGCTTTCCCAGGGAAGAACGAGAGCACAGATCATGTCGGTTCGGATGGCTTTGGCAAAACTGGCAGCAGCAGCAGCGGGCGGAGCAATGCTCGGCGGCGGCGCAGTCCACGTATCGGAAGCGCCTTCAAAGGGTGAAATCCATCACGTCAAGCCGGTGAAGGTCAAGCAGGCCAAGCCTGCCAAGCGCAAGATTGCGCGCGCCGCGCCGCGCCAGGTGCATCGCGCTCGCCGCGTTGTGACGACCACGACCACCAAGTCTTGCGAGCCTGCCCAGCAGATGGCGATGGTGCCGGTGCCTTATATGCCGCCAATGCCCCCGCAGCCCATCGGCGGCAGCACGGGAGGTGGTGTTCCCGTGGTAATCGGCGGCGGCGGTATTGGCGGCTTTGGCGGCGGATTCTTCGGCGGATTCTTCGGCGGCGGCGGCGGAGGAGGAGGGGGCAGCGTGGTCGTTTCCTCGACCAGCACCGGCTCCACCTCGACCTCCGGCGGATCGATATCGTCGTCGGGCGGCTCCACGTCGAGCAGCTCGGGCGGCATCACCAGTTCGACAACGACCGGCGGCATCTCCACTTCGACCGGGGGCGTTTCGACTTCGACATCTACCGGCGGCGTGTCCACCTCGACTGGCGGTGTTTCGACATCCACCTCCACCTCGTCGGGCAATGTCTCGACCAGTTCGGGCAACGTATCGACGTCGAGCGGAAACGTGTCCAGTTCGAGCGGCAACGTATCAACCTCCAGTGGAAACGTCAGCACATCGTCGGGCAATGTCACGTCCAGTTCGTCGACATCCACTTCGTCAGGCAACGTGACGTCGAGTTCATCGACTTCGTCATCCAGCAGCACCAGCAGTTCGACATCGTCGTCGACCTCAAGCTCGACTTCCAGCTCCAGCTCGAACGGTGGCACGACGACGACATCATCGACCACGGGCGGCACCGAAGTGCCCGAACCGTCGATGATCATCCTGTTCGGCGCGGCAGCTGCGGGCCTTGTCGCACGCCGGCGCTTTGGCAAGGCGAAAGCCGACTGACGCACATCAGCTAAAGCCCCCGCTCTCCGGCGGGGCAAAATGAAAGGGCGGTCTCCGGGGGGAGCCGCCCTTTTTCCTTGGTGATTGTGTCATTTGCAAACATCCCTTCGTCATTGCCAGGAGGCGAAGCCGATGAAGCAAAGCGACATAAGTCCTATTTCCCTGGCGATTGTGTTGCCTTCATCGGTGGCGGCGTACCAGCGCGCACCTTTGAAACGATAGGGTGGCCAAGCAAAAACCCGCCGGGATGATCCCGGCGGGGTTTTGTTTTCGGCAATGCCGCCTGCGCCTTACGAAGCCAGTTTGCGCAGCACGTAATGCAGGATGCCGCCATTCATGAAGTATTCGACTTCATTGGCGGTATCGATGCGGCAAAGCGCGGTGAAGGTCAGCTTGGTGCCGTCCTTGCGCGTGACTTCCACTTCCACGTCCTGGCGCGGTTGCAGGCTGGCAACACCCTTGATGGTGAAGGTGTCGTCACCCGAAAGCGCCAGCGAAGTACGGTTCTGGCCTTCCTTGAACTGCAGCGGCAGCACACCCATGCCGACGAGGTTCGACCGGTGGATACGTTCGAAGCTTTCGACGATCACGGCGCGAACGCCCAGCAGGTTGGTGCCCTTGGCCGCCCAGTCGCGGCTGGAGCCGGTGCCGTATTCCTTGCCCGCGATGACGACCGTCGGCGTACCGTCAGCCTTGTGCTTCATCGCCACATCGAACACCGAGCCGGCTTCGTCGCCATAGCGCGAGAAGCCGCCTTCGGTGCCGGGGACCATTTCGTTCTTGATGCGGATGTTGGCAAAGGTGCCGCGCATCATCACGTCATGGTGGCCACGGCGCGCGCCATAGGAGTTGAAGTCAGCCTTGGCGACCTGATGCTCCATCAGCCACTTGCCGGCGGGGCTGTCGGCCTTGATCGAGCCTGCCGGGCTGATGTGATCGGTGGTGATCGAATCGCCGAGGATGAGCAGCGGCTTGGCATCGATGATGTCGTTCACCGGAGCCGGCGTCATCGACATGCCTTCGAAGTACGGCGGGTTGGCGACATAGGTCGATCCGGCGCGCCACGAATAGGTTTCGCTGCCCGTGACGTTGATTGCCTGCCAGTGCGCGTCGCCCTTGTAGACGTCGGCATAGCGGGCCTGGAACATCGCACGGTCCATGCAGCCGGCCATGGTCGTGGCGACTTCCGCGTTCGAAGGCCAGATGTCCTTCAGGTAGACATCGACGCCGTCCTTGCTCTTTCCGATCGGGGTCGTGGTGAAGTCCTCGATCACCGTGCCCTTGAGCGCATAGGCAACGACGAGCGGCGGCGAGGCGAGGAAGTTCGCACGAACGTCTGGCGAGACGCGGCCTTCGAAGTTGCGGTTGCCCGAAATCACGGCAGCGGCGACAAGGCCATTGTCGTTGATCGCCTTGCTGATCGGCTCGGCGAGCGGACCGGAATTGCCGATGCAGGTGGTGCAGCCGTAACCGACGAGGTTGAAGCCAACCGCATCGAGATGTTCCTGCAAACCGGCGCGGTTGAGATAGTCGGTGACGACCTGCGAACCGGGGGCCAGCGAAGTCTTGACCCATGGCTTGGGCTTGAGACCCAGTTCATTGGCCTTCTTGGCCACGAGACCCGCCGCAACCAGAACGCCGGGGTTCGACGTGTTGGTGCACGAGGTGATAGCGGCAATCGTCACGTCACCATCGCCGATGTCGTAATCGGTGCCTGCAACCGGCACGCGCTGCTGTGCCTTCTTGTAGGTGTTGGCCATGTCGGCGTTGAAAACGTCATCCACTTCAGGAAGCGATACGCGGTCCTGCGGGCGCTTGGGTCCGGCAAGCGAGGGCACGACGGTCGACAGGTCGAGTTCCAGCGTCGAGGAGAAGATCGGCTCGATCGAAGGATCGATCCAGAAGCCCTGTTCCTTGGCATAGGCTTCGACCAGCGCGATCTGGTCTTCTTCGCGGCCAGTGAGGCGCAAGTAGTCCAGCGTCTTGTCATCAATGCCGAAGAAGCCGCAGGTGGCGCCATATTCGGGCGCCATGTTCGCCAGTGTCGCACGGTCAGCCAGCGAGAGCGAGGCAAGGCCGGGACCGTAGTATTCGACGAAGCGGCCGACCACGCCATGCTTGCGCAGCATGTTGGTGGCGGTGAGCACGAGATCGGTGGCGGTGACGCCTTCCTTCATCTCGCCCACCATCTTGAAGCCGACGACTTCGGGAACGAGCATCGAGACGGGCTGGCCCAGCATCGCGGCCTCAGCCTCGATCCCGCCAACGCCCCAGCCGAGTACGCCAAGGCCGTTGATCATGGTGGTGTGGCTGTCGGTGCCGACGCAAGTGTCGGGATAGGCAACCGTCACGCCGTTCTGATCGGTGCTGGTCCACACCGTCTGCGCGATGTTTTCAAGGTTCACCTGATGGCAGATACCGGTGCCGGGAGGCACGGCGTAGAAATTGTTGAGGCTTTTCGAACCCCACTTGAGAAAGTCGTAGCGCTCCATGTTGCGCTCGTACTCGATCTCCATGTTCTGTTCGAAGGCCTTGGGATGGCCGAATTCGTCCACCATGACCGAGTGATCGATCACGAGGTTGACCGGAACCAGCGGGTTGATCTTGCTGGTATCGCCGCCAAGCGTCGCAATGGCATCGCGCATCGCGGCCAGATCGACAACGCAGGGAACGCCGGTGAAATCCTGCAGCAGCACACGGGCGGGGCGATACTGGATTTCGTTGTTCGATTCGCTGGGGTTCTTCTGCCAGTCGACCACGGCCTTCACGTCATCGGTGGAGACGGTGAAACCGCCATCTTCGAAGCGCAGGAGGTTTTCGAGGAGGACCTTCATCGAGAAAGGCAGGCGCGAAATGTCGCCAAACTTTTCGGAAGCCTTCTTGAGCGAATAGTAGGCGTAGTCCTTGCCACCGACGTTCATCGTGGTGCGGGCGCCGAGTGTATCCTGTCCGACCTGGGTCATGGCTGTGCGTCTTCCCTCCTGTCGCGGCCGATTTGCACAAATGCCACGCAGGAATTCGCGATAGGAAAACCCACGCGGCGTGGCGGATTACGGCCTGAAAGCGAGAGCGCGATGCGCGTAAACCGGCCCCCCGTCAAGGGCGGGGGCGCACCAATCCATGCCGCAGTCGCACAAAATTTCCCTTATTGATTTGCATTTGCAAAAACGCGCGCAATTCGCCGTGCGACAGGCTCAATTGGGCATTTCGGGGCGAGGCGGATCAGGGTTGCGCCACGTTGCATACAGGCATCCCGCCACGATCAGCACGACTCCACCCAATGTGGGCAGGGTGACCGGTTCGGCAAAGGCGATCCAGCCCACGATGGCAGCCCAGATGAAGGCCGTGTACTCCAGCGGGACCAGCACTTGCGCCTCCGCGCGGGAATAGGCCCAGCTCAGCAGCATCAGCGATCCGGTGGAGAGCGCCGCCGATATCACGATCAGCCCCCAGGCCGTCGCGCTCGGCCAGGGGGCCAGCCACCACGCACCGACGCCAAGAAACAAGAACCCCACCAGCGATTGGAAAAAGGCGACTTCCTCAGGCCCGGCGATCTGCGCCTGCTGGCGCTGCAGCACAAGGTTCCAGGCGTAGAGAATCGCCGAGACCAAGATGGCAATCAGCCCTTTCACCGCCTCGGGATCGGACGGGCCATCGAACTTGCCCCAGCCGATGACCGCCACGCCCAGCAGGGCCAGCACCGATCCGCCGACCGCCGCCGACTGGATCTTCTCGCCCAGCATGATCCCCGCCAGATAAAGCGCGATCAAGGGCGCGATGAACGACAGCGCAATGCCTTCGGCCAGCGGGGTGCGAACGATCCCGTAGAAGAACAGCGTGGCCATGCTGACGGCAACGATGCCGCGCAGGACATGAACGCGCATCGTCGCGCGCGGGGGCCAGCCATTGCCCCGGCGGAGCCACAGCGGAAGCATCATCGCCGAGCCTGCAAGACCGCGCCAGAACATGGCGGCATAGGCTCCTGCCAGGATCGAGGCTGCCTTCATCACCCCGTCCATGATCGAGAACAGCCCCAGCCCCAGCAGCGCCGCAACGATTGGCATGAATGGCGTACGATTGTGGTTCATGGCGGGCGGCATAGGGAAGTTGGCGCAAGTCCGAAACCGCCTTGTCCCTCGTTCGTTACCGATGAGGCACCCCGCCCGATTAAGCGTGCAGTCAGGCGCGATGCCCGATCGATGGCAATGCTTGATAGATTTCAGGGCTTGGGGCAGGACGTGGTGACGGCAGGACGATTTGCACGGGCGAAATGCCGGTGCGTGGAATACAGGGATGCAAACGTGAAGCGTGTGATCGACAGGACCGGCCTTCCCGGCAAGTTGGGCGTGGCGATGGTATGCCTGACGCTTGCGGCACAACCTGTGCTGGCGCAGTCCGCTGCCAGTACCGGCCCGGTTGACCTGACAAAACAGGCCATGCCCGCCCCCGTTGCCGCGCCCACGGTTGCCACGCCGCAGGCGCCGCTGCCCACGCCCCACTGGTCGCAGGCCGATGCGCAAAGCCTGCTCGCCACGATCAAGGGCATCGGAGCCGAGGGCCTGTTTCCCAGGGATTACCAGCCAGAGGCGTTGTTCGCCGCGATCATGCAAGGCGAAGGCCCGGAACTGGACGAGACCGCCACGCGCCTGTTCACCTGGCTTGCCGAAGACCTGCGCGACGGGCGCACACCGATGACCGCTCGTGTGCAATGGTTCGCGGTCGATCCCGATCAGGACGTGAATCCTACCTCGCTGATCCTGGCCGATGCTCTGGTGCGCCGCGACGTGAAGGGCGCGTTGATGGCGCTTGCCCCCACCGTTCCCGATTATGCCGCACTGAAGGCCGCCCTGCCCAAGGCGCAGACGCCCAAGCAGGCCTCCCTGATCCGCGCCAACATGGACCGCTGGCGCTGGCTGGCGCGCGATCTCGGATCGCCGTACCTGCTTGCCAACGTGCCCGAACAGATGCTGCGGATCACCGTGCGCAACAAGGTTATCAAAACCTACAAGGTCGTGGTCGGAAAACCCGGCCGCACGGCAACGCCGCAACTGGCCGAGACTGTGGAAGGCGTGATCTTCAACCCGACGTGGACGGTGCCGCAATCAATCGTGGTCGGCGAAGGCCTTGGCGCCCGACTGGTTGGCAACCCCAAGCAAGCCGCGCGCGAAGGCTACAAGGTTACCAAAGCTGCCGACGGCACGATCTATGTCGTCCAGCAGCCGGGCGACAACAATTCGCTGGGGCGGATGAAGCTCGACATGCCGAACGAGCATGCGATCTTCCTGCATGATACGCCGAGCAAGGCAGCCTTCAACCTGCCTTCGCGCGCACTTAGCCATGGCTGCGTGCGTGTTGAAGGTGCCATTGAACTGGCCATGACCATGGCTATCCTTGGTGCCGGAATGACGCCGGACGACGCCTATGCCGCGCACACGTCCAAGATTTACACGAAAGTGCCGATGACCCGCACCGTCCCGGTCTATCTCACCTATTTCACCGTGGCGCGCGACGTGACTGGCATGTTGCGGTCCTTCCCGGACATCTACAACCGCGATGCCCCGGTGCTCGCCAGCTTTGCGCAACCGCGCCAGTTGCACACCACGCAACGCAAGAGCACCGAGGAAGTCATCAAGCTCGACAATCCGCTGTAATCGCGTGGGGATCGCGTGAAAACCCGGCTGAGTGTCTGCCAGCGCAAGCTGCGCTATGTGAGCCGTGAAGACGCAATCGAGGCCGCGCGGACAAGTGGCCTCGTGCTTCACGCTTACGCATGCGACAGGTGCAGGCGCTTCCACCTGACGAGTCGTACCAAGGGACGGCGCCAACCCCGTCCCCTATAACCGAAGCCCGATTAACCGAGGCCCTGTTAACCGAGACCCAGCCTGTCGGCGTAGATCAGGCGACCGCCGGACAAGTGCCACAGCGCCTCGTTGAAATCGGCCTCGCTCATCGCAAAACAACCGTCCGAGCGGCCCAGCTTGCCGAAGCGGTCCAGCATGTCCGGGTTGGCGTACTTTGCCGGATGCAGCACGATGGCGCGGTCCAGCACGTTGGAGTTTTCGGGCGAAAGGCCGGTGAGGCGGATCGAGGTGCCGTACTTGCCCTTGTACCATTCGTTGGTGAGATAGGCCCCGCGCGAGGTGGCAAGGCTGCCGACTTCGTTCGAGAAAGTCTTGAGAAAGCCGTCATGTTCGGGATCGGACCCGCGCCCGTGCGAGACAAGGAACGAGCGCACTTCACCCCGGTCAAGATTGGCGAAATGGAAACGCGGCAGGGACGACGGCATCGCGAAATCGGCAATGGCAACGATATCAGTCCGCCACAGCGAGGCGCGGTGCCGTTCGACCTGTTCCTTCGCCAGTTCCAGAACGCGGCGGTGCTGATCGTTGGGGTAATACGTTGCAGCGGCCACGCGCGGAGGGAACACCGCGGCCGCGGCGCTTGCCACAACGCCTGCCAGAACCTTTCGTCTGTCAACCACGATGCTCATGCCTAGTCCCTATCACGCCCCGCCCTTATCCAGCGTGAACAAGGCTATTCTACGCATTTTCCAGGCGATTTCCAGCCAGTTGAGCCAGCGCGGCGCCATCGAGGCGCATAACCGTCCATTCGTCCATCGCCCTTGCGCCCAGCGACTTGTAAAATCCGATAGAAGGTGTGTTCCAATCGAGCACCGACCATTCCAGCCGCGCGCAATCGCGCTCCACCGCCAAGGCGGCCAGATGCGCCAGCAGCGCCTTGCCCAACCCGCTGCCGCGCGCTTGCGGCTGCACGAACAGGTCTTCGAGATAGATCCCCGGCTTGCCTTCGAACGTCGAGAAATTGTGGAAGAACAAGGCGAACCCTTGGGGCAAACCGTCGATCTCGCCAATCACGACTTCGGCATAGGGCCGCGGACCGAACAACTTTTCACCCAGCACCGCTTCATCGAAGCGAACCTCGTGAGCCAGCTTTTCGTACTCGGCCAGAGCGCGGATCAGGCTGGCGATCAGGGGCACGTCATCGGCAACAGCGGGGCGGATGGTGAGGGTCATTCCAAAAACAATGCTTTCATATCGCGGCGACCGTCCAAAACTCTGAGTATCTGCACAAGCCGTTCGGCCTCAAACACGCGGTAGAACACCAGATGCGGTGACTTGAGGATCGTTCTTGACCCAGCAAGAACGTCTTCCTTTGGAGCACCGATATGAGGAAAGTCGGCCAGCGCAGCTATAGCGTCTTCGATCCGGCTCAGTTGTCGATTGGCGGCCTCAGGGTCGTGGATCGCAACGCCCTGCCAGATTTCCAGCAGATCCTGCCGTACCTTGAGGGCGCGCTCGATGCGGAAGGTCACGCCTTGCGCTCAGCCAGCCCCCGCCTTCCTTCAGCAATGATCCCTTCAACCCCGTCCCAAGGCTCAAAACCGCTGGCGATGCCTTCTTCAAGCAACCCGCGAATTCTGGCCAGTTCAACATCACGTTTAATCATCCAGCTGCGCAGCGCAGCGTCAATCACCTGTTCGACCGATGCAAATTCGCCTCCGGCGACAGCACTCTTCGCACAATCAAGCAATTCAGCGGGAATTTCGACGGAGAGTTTCTCAAGCTTGCCCATAGCGCAAGGTTACCAAGATTCCATTGGACAAGCCAGAGCCTTACTCCGCCGCCTCGGTCACATTGCCCACATCGGTCGTGTCGCTTTCAAGCTCCGCCGCCTTGGCTTCGACCAGAGCCACGATGTGTTCGAGCATGTCTTCGGACTGCACGGTGTGGTCGGTTACGCCTGACAGGTACACCATGTGCTTGCCATTGCCGCCGCCGGTCAGGCCGATGTCGGTCTCGCGCGCTTCGCCGGGTCCGTTGACGACGCAGCCGAGAACCGACAGCGAAAGCGGGGTCTTGATGTGCGACAGGCGCTTTTCGAGTGCCTCGACCGTGCGAATCACGTCAAAGCCCTGACGCGCGCAACTGGGACACGAGACGACGCGGACGCCCCGCGTACGCAAGCCCAGCGACTTGAGGATTTCGAAGCCGACGCGCACTTCTTCTTCCGGCTCTGCCGAAAGCGAGACGCGAACGGTATCGCCGATCCCCGCCCACAGCAGGTTTCCGATGCCGATGGAGGATTTCACTGTTCCGCCGATCAGGCCGCCCGCTTCGGTAATGCCCAAGTGCAGCGGACAATCGACCGCGTCGGCAAGACCCATGTAGGCCGCAACCGCCAGAAACACGTCGGAAGCCTTCACCGCCACCTTGTATTCGTGGAAATCGTGGTCCTGCAGCAGCTTGATGTGATCGAGCGCGGATTCCACCAGCGCTTCGGGGCATGGCTCCCCGTATTTTTCGAGCAGGTCCTTCTCAAGGCTGCCAGCGTTCACGCCGATGCGGATCGCGCAGCCGTTGGCCTTGGCCGCGCGGACCACTTCGGCCACGCGCGCGCTGCTGCCGATATTGCCGGGATTGATGCGCAGGCAGGCCGCGCCTGCATCGGCAGCTTCAAGCGCGCGCTGGTAATGGAAATGGATATCCGCGATCAGCGGCACGCGCGCCGCCCTGGCGATCTTCCTGAACGCGGCGGTGCTTTCCACATCGGGGCAGGACACGCGGATCAGGTCAGCGCCCGCATCCTCGCACCGGCGGATCTGGTCGATCGTGGCGACCGCATCCGACGTTGGCGTGTTGGTCATGGTCTGGACGGTGATCGGCGCATCGCCGCCAACGGGAACCGCGCCAACCATGATCTGGCGGCTCTTGCGACGCGCGATATCGCGCCATGGACGGATGGAGGACATAGCCCCTCCTATAGAGACAAGCCGTGACGACTGAAAGGCGTCTAAATCGTCCGCGCGAACATGAATTCGGGATCGCAGTGATCGCCCACCCAGAATTCGATGTCGGCCACCTTTTCCAGCCCGAACTTGCGGTAGAACGCCTGCGCTTGCGGGTTATCGGCATAGACCGACAATTGCATCTCGTCCGCACCCCAATCACGCGCCTGCGCCAGCGCCCAGTCCATCAGGCGGGCGCCTGCCCCGCGTCCGATCAGATCGGGATCGGTATAAAGCTGCTTGAGTTCCATCGGGGCCTGAGCGGCCGTGTGGCGGGGGAGGCTGCTGGCGCGGATGATCTTGCAGAACGAGGCCAGCCTGCCGTCCTGCTCGATCACCGCAACCATCATGGCAGCGTCGGCCAGTTCCTTGTCCACTTTGGCCAAGCCGTGCGATTCGTCGAGAAATCGGGCGAGGTTTGCGGCACTGTAGAGATGGCCGAACTTCGCCACGAAGGCACGACGGCCGAGATCGGCAATGGCGGGAGCGTCAGCAGGCACGGCAAGGCGAAGCGTCATGCCCGCAGCCTTACGGTTCCAATGCGGGGTGCGCTACTGCCGTATCAGCCCTTTTCGGCTTCGGCCTTCACCTTGGTATAGGGCACGAACTGCCCCAGGCCGACCGAGCCGCGCCAGAACCCGGCAGTGCGATCGATCATCCGCACGATATCGACGTTGCACAGTTGCGATCCAAAGGGCGTCGTGACCATGATGTCATTGTCGTCGAGACTCCCGGCACCTGATTCAGGGCGGTTCACCCAGAGCGTTTTGCCCGTGTCGTAAACGATGGCGGTCTTGTCATAAATGCGGGTGTTGGTGACCCGCGGCAGATAGAGACAGCTTTCCGGCTTTCCGGCCACGCGGCCTTCAAGCGCCTTGGCGAGTTCCTGTTCGGGCGTGAGACGCGGCTTGGCATCGGCGGCCGCACCGGCAAGAAGCAGCGAACCGGCAGCGAGCGCCGTGGCAATTCTGGCGGCAACAGTCTTCATGGCTGGCACTTCCTTTCGAATCGGTTCGCGTAGAATACCCCCATTCATCTGAATGCCGCCTGAAATCAGCCGGTCCCGCCCACGGTCAGTCCTTCCACCAGCAGGGTCGGCTGGCCGACACCAGCAGGCAGGCTCTGACCGCCCTTGCCGCACACTCCGACGCCTTCGTCGAGCGCAAGATCATTACCGATGCCGGTCACGCGCGTCAGCACGGTCGGGCCATCGCCAATCAGCGTTGCGCCCTTGATCGGCGCGCCCAGCCTGCCGTTTTCGACAAGGTAGGCTTCGGTGCAGGAGAAAACGAACTTGCCGCTGGTGATATCAACCTGCCCGCCCCCGAACGATTTGGCGAAGATGCCGCTCTTCATGCGGGAAAGCAGTTCGGCAGGATCGTCATTCCCAGCGCGCATGAAGGTGTTGGTCATGCGCGGCATCGGGGCGTGGGCATAGGATTCGCGCCTGCCGTTGCCCGTGGGCGCAACACCCATAAGCCGGGCATTGAGACGGTCCTGGATATAGCCCTTGAGAATGCCGTCCTCGATCAGGACATTTTCCTGCGTCGGCGTGCCTTCATCATCGATCGACAACGACCCGCGCCGTCCGGCAATCGAGCCATCGTCAACGACGGTGACGCCCGGCGCGGCCACGCGCTGGCCGACGCGCCCTGAAAAAGCGCTGGTGCCCTTGCGGTTGAAATCGCCTTCGAGACCGTGCCCGACCGCTTCATGCAACAACACGCCGGGCCAGCCGGGGCCGAGCAATACCGTCATTTCGCCCGCAGGCGCAGCCACCGATTCAAGGTTCACCAGTGCCTGTGCCAGCGCTTCGTCAATCGCGCGGTTCCAGGTGGCCGGCGCGAACAGATCGTCATAGAGGCGGCGGCCGCCAATGCCGAACGTGCCGGTTTCCCGCCGTCCGTCCTGTTCGGCCACGATCGAGACGTTGAGCCGCACCAGCGGACGCACATCGTGCCCGATAAAGCCATCGGCGCGCACGATCTCCACCACCGACCACGAAGCCGAGAGCGAGGCAGAAACCTGCGCAACACGCGAATCGCGCCCGCGCGCCGCCGCATCGATGGTTTCGAGCAGCCGGACCTTGGCCTCGAACGGCACGGCGTCCAGGGGCGAGGCATCGGTATAGAGGTGGCGATTGTTGTTTCGCGGCGGCGGAGCAGACTGACCCTTGGCCGGATCGAGCAACTTCAGCGTCTCGCCCGCGCGCGCGATTGCGGCAGCGGAAATCTCGTTCGCGTGAGCAAAGCCGGTCATCTCGCCGGAAACGCCGCGCAGGCCGAACCCGGCATCGCGCGAATAATCGGCCGTTTTCAAACGCCCATCGTCAAACCCGAAACTTTCGGATGCGATGAACTGCAAGTACAGTTCCCCGTCATCGCAGTTTTGCAGGGCCTCACGCGTGAGGCATTGCGCATCGTCCGGGGTGAGCAGACCGGCACGATAGAGCAGCGAGCGGGGATCGGTGAATGTCATTCCGCCCGATATAGGCGCTCTGCCCGTAAACGCCAATGCGGCGTTTTGCCAGACGACCTCGCTTCAGGCAGGCCCGCTTTTCAGGCGGCCTTCGCGCTGTCCGCCGGACCGCCCTTCAGCACGAAGCGCTTGTCGCAATAACCGCATTCGACATAGCCGCGCTCATCGATTTCAAGCCAGACGCGCGGATGCCCAAGCGCAATGCCGCCACGAATATCGGAAGCACCGTCACACTTGACGCGGGCGGTATCGGAAAACTCGGTTTCAGGAGCCTGTTGCATGGCTCTGCGCTAGCAAATGCGGTAGCCACAGACAATTGCGTTTTGGTCCGGGTTCGGGCAGGCACCGCTCCATGCAGTCCCAGCCCGAAAACGCCCCCGCCATCCGTATTCGCGATCTCGTGAAACGCTATGCCCCCACCGGAAAATCTGCCGGGAAGCTGGCTTTGGACGGGGTCAGCTTCGACGTACCGCAGGGACAGATCTTCGGTCTGCTCGGACCCAACGGCGCGGGCAAATCGACCTTGATCAACACGCTTGCCGGGCTGGTTACGAAAACGTCCGGTTCGGTCGAAATCTGGGGCCACGACATTGACCGCGACGTGCGCAACGCCAAGGCCTCGATCGGCATCGTGCCGCAAGAAATCGTTTTCGACCCGTTCTTCACACCCGCCGAAGTGCTGGAGAACCAGGCGGGGCTGTATGGTGTCCCCAAGGCCATGCGCCGGACGATGGAACTGCTGCGCGCCGTCCATCTGGCGGACAAGGCCGATGCCTATGCCCGGTCCCTCTCCGGCGGAATGAAGCGTCGGCTGCTGATTGCCAAGGCCATGGTCCATCGCCCGCCGGTGCTGGTGCTGGACGAGCCGACGGCGGGCGTCGATGTGGAATTGCGGCGGCAGTTGTGGGAACTGGTCGGCGAAATGAACCGCGAGGGCGTGACCGTGGTCCTGACCACGCATTACCTCGAAGAGGCCGAAGAATTGTGCGACCGGATCGCGATCATCAATCATGGCAAGCTGATTGCGAACAAGCCGACACGCGAAATGGTGGATATGGCCCGCGAAAAAATCGTGGTGCTGACACTCGATCGCGACATAAATGCTGCATTGCAGCATGAGCTGTTCACCAAAAGCGTCCGCACCGGCGAACGTCAGGTCGAGATCACATATGACAAGGATCGCGTGACTGCGGGCGAGGTGATGTCGATAGTGCAAGGCCAAGGCTATGCCATCGTGGACGTTTCAACCCGCGAAGCAGACCTGGAAGATGTGTTTGTGACCCTGACAAGCAGCCCACAAAATTGACGCAATCAATCCACGATTAAATTGGTTAATGCATATTAATCAAAGTGTTTTGACTTTACGCTTCCGCCAACCACCGCCTTCCAGCCGTCGGATAGGCGCTCTGCAACGCTTGCAGGCACCTTCGTGAGCCAGACCCGTCCACGTGACTTCCTCACGGATCGGGCGATGACGGTTGAACAGACACAAGACACGAAGCACGGGCATGGGACCTTCCGGCGTCCAGAAGAAAACCTATAGGTAAATACTTACCATGCTGCGATTGCGAAGCAAGACGGTTGTGCGCTTGATCACATAAAGGGTGAATTGACACACGAGCGAACGGGGGTCTTTCCAGCGCGCCGGACACAAGCTAGGGCGGCTGACCATGCCGGAAACGGCGGAAGAGGATGGAGAACCGCCAATGCGCGGCGAGCAATCGAACGGCGCCGTCATGGAAACGCACGACGTCCTGATCATCGGTTCAGGTGCCGCGGGTTTGACGGCCGCGCTTGTGCTGGCCGAACGATGCCGTGTGCTGGTGCTGGCCAAGGGCGCGCTGGATGGCGGTTCGACCAACTGGGCGCAAGGCGGCATCGCTGCCGTTCTGGATGCAGGCGATACTTTCGAGGATCACATCCGCGACACCATGATCGCCGGTGCCGGCCTGAATCGCCGCGAAACGGTTGAATTCGTCATCGAGCATGCCCCCGCGGCAATCGAGCGCCTGAGCAAGCTGGGCGTCCCGTTCAACGCGGAGGCAGGTTCGCTGCACCTCACTCGCGAAGGTGGCCATTCACACCGCCGGATCGTGCATGTCGACGATGCCACGGGGGCCGCTGTCCAGAAAGCCCTGCTGAATGCCGCGCGGGAGCACCCCAACGTCACGCTGCTGCCTGGGCGCACGTGCATCGACCTGATCACCGGACGCCACGAGGCGGCGCGCTATTCCGGGTCGGGCAGGGTCTGGGGCGTTTATGCGCTGGATGAGGCGACAGGCCGGGTCGAAGCCCACACAGCCCGCGCCACGATCCTGGCCACGGGCGGCGCTGGCCGCGTGTACCAGTTCAGCACCGCACCGCGCGGGGCGACCGGAGACGGCATTGCGATGGCATGGCGGGCAGGCGCCCGCGTTTCCAACATGGAAATGATGCAGTTCCACCCGACCTGCCTCTACAACCTTGACGTGAAGAACTTCCTGATCACCGAAGCCGTGCGCGGCGAAGGCGGACGGCTGATCAATCCGCGCACCGGCAAGCGCTTCATGGAGTTCTACGATCCCGAACGGCTCGAACTGGCTCCGCGCGATGTGGTGGCTCGCGCGATCGATTCCGAGATCAAGCGGTTCGGTCTGGATTACGTTCACCTCGACATCAGCCACATGCCGCCCGAATTCGTGAAGGGGCACTTCCCCAACATCTACGAAAAGCTGCTGGGCCTTGGCATCGACATGACCCACCAGCCGATCCCGGTCGTGCCGGCCCAGCATTATACCTGCGGCGGTGTGCTGATCGATCTTGATGGCCGCACCGACCTGCCGGGACTGTATGCCGCTGGCGAATGCACCGAAAGCGGATTGCATGGCGCCAACCGCCTTGCTTCCAATTCCTTGCTGGAATGCTTCGTGTTCGGCGATGTGGCCGCACGCGACATTCTGCGCCGCTGGGACAGTTTCGACGCGCCGCCGCAAGTGCAGGCGTGGGACGAAAGCCGCGTTACCGATTCGGACGAGGAAGTGGTCATCAAGCAGAACTGGACCGAAATCCGCCGGTTCATGTGGAATTACGTGGGCATCGTGCGCACCAACAAGCGACTGGAGCGCGCCGCGCATCGCATCCAGATGCTGAATGACGAGGTCAACGACTACTACGGTCACTTCCGCGTGACGACCGACCTGATCGAACTGCGCAATCTGCTGCAAAGCGCCGAACTGATCGTGCGTTCGGCACGGGCACGACACGAAAGCCGGGGGCTGCACTACACGCTGGATTACCCCCGGACCGATGCCGAAGCGCACGACACGGTGCTGGTCCCCTAGAGCCAGATGACATATGATTGACCCACCGTGATTGCTCTGTGAGGTTCGCTGCCAAGGAGCGTCGTGCAGCGCGGGCTGGTTGCCCGTGCCAGCGACGTGACGCGGGCGGCGAGCCTCACAGAGCAACCCCGAAGGGGCGGGCCGATTTTGGCCCAGTGCTGCGTCACTCGTCGGTCACGATGCGATGACATGGCTCCCTCCTCGTTCCTTGCCCTGAGCCAAAATCGGCTCCGTCCCGGTGGATCAATCATACGTCGTCTGGCTCTAGGCGGCTTCCGCCTCGACGAATTCGGGATAGAAGGATGGCGGACGGGTTGACCAGCCGTGCGCGGTGGCGGCCGCTTCGCTGATCGACTGCAACAGGACGCGGCGCTTTTCCGGGCGAATCAACGGCATCGCCGCTGCCCCGCAGAACGCGGCAGGCAGCCAGGGCCGCACTTCTGCACCGAACAGCCGTTCATAAAGGAAGCGGTAAGCGGAGAAGCCTGCGATCCGGCCCTGCATCAGATCGAACGCGGTCTGGTGCATGACCCGCGCCATGAACGGCTGCAGACTGTCGAGGCCATCCACGCTCGGCAGGATGGTGCGCAACTGGTCGAGATCCCGGTAGGCAACGCATTGTGCGCGGATCGAGGCGGCTTCGTCCTCGTCCCTGGCCCACCGTGCCACGGCATCGCCCCGGCCCAGCGCAATATCGAGACTACGGCGGATATAGCGCTGTTCACACGGCGCAAAGCTGGCGAATTCGCGCAATTCGGCGATGGTCATTCCGCTTGCATCGTACCGCGCCATGATCAACTCCCCTGCCAGCCGCGAAATCCGTTCGGGCGCGGGACTGATCCTGTCACGTCGTGGTTAATTTCGCGTAACCATAACTACGACGCAGCACTGCGGGCGATCCCGCCTGTCCCGATAACGATCAGGAAAGCGCGCTATAGGCACCATAGAGGCTGGTCAGCGTAAGCACCACGCCGACCATGATCAGCATGGCCTTGGCCGGGATGTGCTTGGCCGCCCATGCGCCGAACGGCGCGGCGGCGATCCCGCCGATCAGGAAGCCCAGCGTTGCGCCGGCCACATCGGCAAACCCAAGATGCCAGATGAAAGTGGCCGAAACCGTCAGCGTCAGGAAGAATTCCACCGAATTGACCGTGCCCACGACCTTGCGCGGATCGGCGCCCTGAATCAGCAGATTGGAGGTGACCACCGGCCCCCAACCGCCACCGCCCGCAGCATCGAGGAAGCCCCCGACAAGGCCCAACGGCGCGACCCAGCCTGCTTCCTTGATCTTGGGCGGATAAAGCAGGCCACGCACCAGCAGGTAGACGCCGATGGCGGCAAGATAGAGCAGCACCCATGGCTTTACCACCGATGCATCCAGCGACGACAGCACATAAGCGCCAAGCACACCGCCAATAACACCTGGAACGAGCAGGCGAAAGAACAGCTTCCTGTCGATGTTGCCGTGAATCAGGTGGCTGATGCCGGACGTCGCCGTGGTGAAACATTCGACGATATGGACCCGCTGCGATGCCAGCGCGGGCGGGATCCCCAGAACCCCGACCATCAACGTGTTGGAAATGACGCCGAAGGCCATGCCCAGCGCCCCATCTATCATCTGCGCGGCGAAGCCGACCGCGATAAACGGCAACAGCGCGGCAAAATCGATACCGGCGAGAAACTCCATCGCGAATCCTTCCCTGTTCGACGGTGGATTAGCCGCAAACAATGTCTACCAAAACAGAAGAATTGGTTTGCCCCGGTGAAACGACGCTATGCCGTGCAGGACCGGCGATCAGCGTTTCCGATAGCGGAAGTACCACACTTCATGGCCATAAACAGTGCGCGCCTTGTGTTCATAGCGCGTTTCAGGCCAACCGCCGGGACGCACCTGAAAATCGGTGCAATCCTTCGCCAGCCACTCGAACTGGTGCTTGTGGCGGCGCATGACCATCAGCGCGTGGCGCAGATAGACATCATGATCGGTGCCGAAACGAAATTCTCCGCCGGGCCGCAGCTTGGCGGCGAACATGTCGATCGGGCCATCGTTCATCATCCGCCGCTTGGCGTGGCGCGCCTTTGGCCATGGGTCGGGGTGCAGCAGGTAGAGGAACGACAGCGACCCATCGGGAACGCGCGCAAGCACTTCAAGCGCATCGCCGTGATGAATGCGTACGTTGCCGAGCGGCGCGTGAGCACCGTTGTCACCAGCCACATGCGTCAGCGCCTGCGCCACCCCGTTGAGGAACGGTTCGGCGCCGATGAAGCCGTGATCGGGCAGCATGTCGGCGCGAAACGCCATGTGCTCGCCTCCACCAAAGCCGATCTCGAAGTGCAATGGCCGGGGTTCGCCGAACAGCGCCTCGGCCGTGATCGGCCCCTCGGCAGGCATCGCGATCTTGGGCAGAAGCGTATCGACCAGCCCTTGCTGGCCCTGCCGCAAGGGCTTGCCCTTGGCGCGGCCATAAAGCCGGTTGAGCGTGGTCGGATCGCCGGATTTGTGCGCAGTCATGGGTGGCGCGATTGGCAGGAGGACGGCAGGCGGTCAATGGGCCACCAATGCGAAAACGGCCCGCCGGTCAGGCGAGCCGCTTCGAGGGATGGCGTGGAGGCGCGGCGTCAGGCCGCTTCGGTGGCCGCCATGTCGTCAGGATCGCGCAGCACGTAGCCACGGCCCCAGACGGTTTCGATGTAGTTTTCACCGCCACAGGCATGCGCCAGCTTCTTGCGCAGCTTGCAGATGAACACGTCGATGATCTTGAGTTCGTCCATCCCGCCATAAAGGTGGTTGAGGAACATTTCCTTGGTCAGCGTGGTGCCCTTGCGCAGCGAAAGCAGCTCCAGCATCGCGTATTCCTTGCCGGTCAGGTGCACGCGGGCGCTATCGACTTCGACTGTCTTGGCATCGAGATTGACCGAAAGCTTGCCGGTGCGGATGACCGACTGCGAATGGCCTTTGGAGCGGCGCACCACGGCGTGAATGCGAGCGATAAGTTCTTCGCGATGGAAAGGCTTGGTCACGTAATCGTCGGCACCGAAGCCGAACGAGCGGACCTTGGAGTCCATTTCCGAAATGCCCGAAAGGATCAGGACGGGGGTCTGCACTTTGGCGACGCGCAGCTTTTTCAGCACATCGTAGCCGTGCATGTCCGGCAGGTTCAGGTCGAGCAGGATGATGTCGTAATCATACAGTTTACCGAGATCGAGGCCTTCTTCGCCGAGATCGGTCGAATAGACGTTGAACCCCTCGGTCGTCAGCATCAGTTCGATCGCCTTGGCGGTCGTCGGTTCGTCTTCGATCAGCAGTACGCGCATTGATCCGCCCCTTACTTGCCATGTCCCCTTGGCAATCAAACCGGGATCATCCCGTCTTGCCCGCCATTAACCATAGGAGGAATGAACATGAAAGGTTAATTTGCTGTAAACGCAATGCCATGAAAGCATCGCAGCAACACCGCAGATGCCCGGTAATGAGTCCGGTCTGGTGCGAAGTGATTCAGATGAGGCGATTTTCACCGAAAATCCGGGCTGTCCCGTTATGAATCAGTCACATGTTCCGCAGGCTGAAAACCCACACCGTGGTTAACACTTAGGGACAATCCGGGAGTCTTCGGCGATTCGTGCAAAACGAATCACGCCCCTGCCACACCCAGACTGGACCCGGCTTCCCGCAATTTGCGGGCGGCGGCGCTGTCATTGCGGAACGCGGCAAGGCCCTTCTGGAGGGCGTCGGCAGCCTTTTTCGGCTCACCCAGTTGCATCCGGCTGCGCATCAGCATGATCCAGCCATCGGCATTGGCGGGATTTGCAACCAGCTTGGCCTCCAAACCATCGACCATGCCGCGGATCATCGCCTCTTGCTGGCCCTTGGGCAAACCGGCGGCAGCCTTCATCTCCTCGGACGTCGGCCCCGGAATCCCGGCGGCGGCCTTGTGCGGGCCATCGGTGATGACGCCATTGGCAGGAGCAGCGAACTGCGCTTCGGCAAGGCGCTTCTCCACGTCGATCTTGCGCCGTTCGCCGACATTGCGGATCACTTCGCGGATATCCTCGGCATAGGGGGCATCGGCGGGCGTATCGCCCAGCAGATCGAACCAGGCGTTGATCGCCTGACGGTGGCGGCCCGACAGATCGAGCGAGACCGCCTGGAAATAGCGCGCACGGGCATCCTTGGGATCAAGCTTGATCGCCTTGTCGAATGCCGCCTTGGCATCGCGCGGCATCCGGCCTTCTTCCTTGCTCGCCAGCACCAGCGCTTCGCCCAGGAAAGACCATGTCTCGGCATGTTCGGGATCGAGCCTGGTCGCCTGCTTCAGCGCGGTGGCAGCCTCGGCATAGCGTTCGGTCTGGAAATAGGACCAGCCGAGCATGCGCCAACCTTCGGCATCTTCCGGGTTTTCGGCCAGCTTCTTCTCCAGCCTGGCGATGACATCGTCGACCGACGGCTGCTGATTGGGGGTGACCGCAGGCGGCACTGCGGCGGGAGGCGGCGTTTCCGGGCCGCGGATCATGGCCACGCCCCCAGCGCCCAGCGCGATCAGCGCCGCGGCCGCCAGCGCAACCTTGCCGAATCGCGAGCCACTCTGCGCAGAATCGCGCGTTTCCGCCTTGGACGGGAGCGGAGGCTGAGGCTCGGTCATTGCATACTCCTGTCGGGCGCCCGTGGCAGCACCGTCGCACCCGAAGCGCATATCGCGGCGGACGGGTGCCTTGCAAGCGCTTGAAGAGCTGCCATTCGGTCCGCTACAACGCCGCGGACCGGATAATGCGCAATTTGCGGCTGGCAATGCGCGGCGCATCGGGTAAAGTCCGCTCGATAGGGGTCGCAAATCGGTTTATTGGCAAGGGCAGGCGTGGAAACATGCGCCGTCCGTGCGCGCGATGCGGGGGACGCATACCGGTGGGCGAGGTTTTCAAGGTTGCGATTATCGGTTCCGGCCCTGCAGGCATGAGCGCTGCGGGCCGTGCGGCGCAGCTTGGCCTTAGCCATGTCCTGCTGGAAAAGACCGATCACCTTTCCGATACGATCTACAAATACCAGAAGGGCAAGCATGTGATGGCCACGCCATCGCAGCTGATCCTGCGGTCCGATCAGGAATTCGACGCCGGCAAGAAAGAAGACATTCTCGACAAGTGGAAGCGGCGCACAGCCGACCTTGGCGTGAACGTGAAATACAATGCCGACGTCAAATCGATTCGCGGCACCGGCCCCGCCATCGCAGGATCGATCCAGAAGATCGTCTCACGCGGTCGCGACGGATCGACGACGACGACCGAACTCCAGCGCTTCGCCCCGCCATACGCCATCGAACTGACCAGTGGCGAAACGGTCATGGCCGAAAACGTGGTGCTGGCGATCGGTACGCAGGGCAACCCCAACCTGATGCGCTGCCCCGGCGGCGACCTGCCGCATGTGACTTACCAGCTCGACGATCCTTATGCCCTGCTGGACCAGCACATCGTGGTGATCGGCACGGGCGACGCCGGGATCGAGAATGCGCGCGGCCTGGTCGAGGATGACGCGGCGGGCCGCCTGACCATCCGCTACGAAACCGAAACCAAGGCCATCGAGCCAGGCTGGATCACGCTGGCCACCCGCGATGGCGAGGAACGCATCCGCTGCGACCGGATCATCGCGCGAATCGGGTCTGCCCCGCCGCGCGCCTTCGTCGAAGATTGCGGCATCGAATTCGCTAGTGCCGATCGGCTTGCCTTCCCGACATTGTCACCGCAGTTCGAATCGACCGCGCCGGGCATTTTCGTGATCGGGGCGCTGGCGGGCTATCCGCTGATCAAGCACTGCATGAATCAGGGCTACGATGTCGTCGAGTTCATCAACGGCAACACCGCGCTGAAACCGGCGGACGAGCCACTGCTCGAAGCCAAGTTTGCAGGGCTTCCCGGCAACCGTTCGGTCAATGAATGGCTGGAATTCCTGCGCACGAATGTCTCGATCCTCGATGGCATGACCACGCTGCAGTTGCGCGAATTCATGCTTGATTCGTCGGCCCGCGCTTATGCCAAGGGGCAGGTGGTGTTCGAAAAGAACGATCCGGGATCGTCGCTCTTCGCCATCGCGTCCGGCTCGGTCCATGTGCGGATCGATGCGACCGATCCTTCGAAGGTCATCCCGATCCCCGCGGGTACGATCTTCGGTGAAGTGGGCCTGATTTCGGGGCGTCGGCGCGGCGCGACCATCGTGGCCGCCGAAGATACCGTCTGCGTCGAAATCAGCCGCAATGCCGCGCTCAAGCTGCAAAGCCAGGTGCCGACCGCCCGCCGCGCGATCGAACGCATATCGACCGAGCGCCAGATCCTCCAGATGTTCGGATCGGGGCTGACCAGCGCCGACATCGCCGAAGTGGTCGAGACTGCGACGATCGTTCCGGTCCGCGCGGGCGAGGCGATCATCACCGAGGGTGACGAGGACAACGACATCTACGTCATCCGCGTCGGATCGATGATCGTGGAAAAGGAAGTCGGCGGGAAGCCGGTGTTCCTGTCCTACCTGCCCGCAGGGTCCTATGTGGGCGAAATGGCGCTGATCGACGGGGGCCGCCGCACCGCAACGGTCCGCGCCGCGATCAAGAGCGAAGTGATCAGGATCGATGGCGAGGCCTTCGGGCGCGTACTTGCCGCCAAGCCCGCACTGCTGGAACGCGCGCGCAAGGACATGGAAGTGCGCCGTGCGACCAACGCCTTCATCGAATCGAAGAAAGACAGCTTTTCGGGCGTCGTCGATCTCTATTCCGAACAGGCCAAATTCCTTGTGGCCCAGGGCCTTGGCGAAGCGACGGACGTTCTGCTGATCGATGAACGCCTTTGCGTGGGCTGCGACAATTGCGAAAAGGCCTGCGCCGACAGCCACGATGGCCTTTCCCGGCTGGACCGCGAGGCGGGCAAGAGCTTTGCCCACCTGCACGTTCCCACATCGTGCCGCCACTGCGAACACCCGCACTGCATGGCCGATTGCCCGCCCAACGCGATCCATCGCGGCCCGGACGGCGAAGTGTTCATCGATGATACCTGCATCGGCTGCGGCAATTGCCAACGCAATTGCCCCTATGGCGTGATTCGCATGGACAAGGTGCCGCCGAAGAAGCCTTCGCTGCTGAGCTGGCTGTTCTTCGGGTCCGGGCCGGGACCGGGCGAGCCGCCCTACAAGTGGTCGAAAAAGAACACCAAATACACCGGCGATCCTTCGGTCGACGAACTGCTCGACCGCAAGAAGGCGATCAAGTGCGACATGTGCGCCGGGATCGACGGTGGACCCAGTTGTGTGCGCGCCTGCCCGACCGGCGCCGCCATTCGCGTTTCGCCCGACGAGTTCCTGACCGTGTCGCGCCTTGAAAACGAAGGGGCCTGAACAGATGGCATCCATCGCACCCAGGAAGCGGGCAACGACCAGCCGCACACGCACGAGCACCCACGAAGGCTTCCTGCGGCACAACAACCTGTTCTGGGCGAAGCTTTCCGCCGCGCTCGCGCTCGGCCTGCTGGCGCTGTACATCTGGGTGCCGCTGCCGGGTACGCATTTCGGTTCAAGCTGGCTGGGCTATACGCTTGGCACCATCGGCGCGCTGCTGATCCTGTGGCTGACCATGCTGGGCATGCGCAAGCGCGCGATCACGCCGGGTCGGTGGAGCCTGAAGGCATGGACCAGCGCTCACGTCTACCTCGGCCTGTGCCTGACCGTGATCGGTACGCTGCATTCGGGCTTTCACTTCGGCTGGAACGTGCACACGCTGGCGTGGGCGCTGATGCTGCTGGTGATCGCTTCGGGTGTGTTCGGCATCTGGGTCTATGCAACCACGCCGCGCGCGCTATCGGCCAACCGTTATGACGATGAAGGCGCGATCACTGAAAAGCAGATGATCGAATCGCTGCGTTCGCTGGACCGGCAGATCCACGATGCCGCGCAGCCGCTCAATCCGCAAAGCGCCGCACTGGTCAACCGCAGCCTTGAACAGGACCCGTTTACCGGATCATTCTGGAACCGCATGACCGGCAGTTACCCCAGGTGCGCGACACGCCATGCCGCTGCCGAACTGCGCCGCATCCGCGCCTACAAGCCGCGCACGGACGACGACCCGATCGACAAGGTCGATGCGCTGCTGACGCGCAAGGAGGCCATGCTGGGCCGAATGCGACGGCACCTGAAACTCAAATCCTGGTTGCAGGCCTGGCTCTATGTCCATGTGCCCGTGACCTTTGCGCTGATTGCGGCGCTTTCCGCCCATATCGTCAGCGTCTTCTTCTACTGGTGAGCGAACGATGAGCTTTCTTGTCCGTCAGATCGCGCTCAAATCCAGTGGTGAGGAGATCGTGCGCCCCTCGACCATCGAGGGCGATGTCCTGACCATCGGCCGCGATGCGGCAAACGCCATTCACCTGCCCGACCTCGCGGTCGATCCGCGCCACGCCACCGTGACGCAAACCGCAGAGGGCAGCCTGACCATCGAATCGGTGGGTACGCAGCCGTTCGAAGTGAACGGACGATCGACCACGCAGGCCATGCTCGATCCGGCTGTCGGCGCAGAACTGATGTTCGGCGGGCACCGCATCGCGATTTCGCGCGATGATGAAAGCGGGCTGCTTGCCTTTACCGTGCGCCGGGTCGAAGCTGTCTCGGATTCCGCCGAAGACAAGGACATAACCACCGCCTACACGCTCAAGGGCCTGCTGCCGGGCAAGCGCATGTCGGCATGGACCTTTGCCGTGCTGGTGCTGATCGCCTTTCTGGCCTTCCCGATTTACAGCTATATCACCTACAAACCGTTGGCGATGCAGGAAAAGGCGCGGCGGCCCGATAGCTTCCACGCCGATCAGACATGGTCGTCCGGTCCCTTGAGCCTTGCCCACAAGAACCTCGGCAAGGATTGTCAGGCCTGCCACACCGAAGCCTTCGTGGCGGTGACCGACAACGCCTGCCTGACGTGCCACACCAAGGACGCGCACGATCACGTTGCCGACAAATCGCGGCTGCTGAAAGCGCGGGGCGAACCCACCGGCATGGCCGCGATCCAGCGCGCGTTTGCCACCGCTTTCAATCGTCCGGCGGGCAGGTGTGTCGATTGTCACACCGAGCATGAGGGTGAAGGCGCTATGCCAGCAACCCAGCAGAAGTTCTGCGCCGATTGCCACAACGGGATGAAGGGTCGCTTGCCGGACACGAAAATCGCCGATGCCGCCGATTTCGGGATGGCCCACCCCCAGTTCAAGCCGATGATCATCAGCGGCATGGACGGGGACAAGCCTTTGTTCACGCGCACGAACTGGACCCCTGCGTTGCAGGAGAACAACGGGTTGAAGTTCACGCACGGCCAGCATTTGTCGAAAACCAATGGCATTGCCCAGATGGTTCGCCGGATGCCCGGCCGCTTTGCCGAGAATGACGCGCTGGATTGCAAGGACTGCCACAAGTCCGATGCCACCGGCACCCGGTTCAAGCCGGTGGTGATGGAAGATTCGTGCCAGGCCTGTCACTCGCTCAGCTTCGATCAGGTCGGCGGCACTTTCCGCACCCTGCGCCATGGCGAGCCTGAGCAGGTCGTGGCCGAATTGCGCTCGTTCTATCGCGGCGGAGCGCCCTCGCGCCCGGCCAACCTGTCGGGCCTTGCCCGCCGCGTACCCGGTGACGCAGCCTTGCGCTCAACCGCAGCGGATTATGCGCGCGCGGTGCGGTTCTACCCGACGCGGGCAGAACAGGCCGTGGCACAGGTCTTCTCGAACGGGGGAATGTGCTACGATTGCCATACCGTGACGCGCGGCGGCACGGTGGCAAGCGGCGGCTTTGCCGTGCAGCCCGTGGCCCAGAACGATCGCTATTATCACAAGGGCTGGTTCGATCATAAGGCGCACAACAAGAGCGATTGCGCCGATTGCCACACCGAGGCTGGCACTTCCAGCAAGGCCAGCGATCTGCTGGTGCCGGGAATCGATGGCAAGGGCGGCTGCCGTTCGTGCCATGTCGGCGGCGAAGGCGCGAAACTTTCGACCGTTTCGGTAAAAGACCCGGTCGATTCCTCGTGCGCGATGTGCCACTCCTATCACATGGATTCAGGAGCGCCGTGGGCGCCCGCGAAAGACAAGAAGAAAGACGTCAGGCAGACCGTGGCCGTGGCCGAAAGGCCCCGTTTCCCGGTCAAGCCCCACTAGAACGTCTGCGGGGGAAGATGCTGATCGCACAGGTCACCGATATTCATCTGGGGTTCGAACCTGATTTCCCCGGTGAATTCAACCGACAGCGGCTTGATCGCGTGCTGGAGGAACTGGCTGGCATGGAGCCGCGCCCGGACCTGCTGCTTGCCACGGGCGACCTGATCGACCGGGGCGACCGGACCAGTTACGAACGCCTGCGCGAAGCTTTTGCCGACCTGCCCTTTCCGGTGCACTATGCCCTTGGCAACCATGACGAACGCGCGACCTTTGCCGACGTTTTCCCCGAAGCGACCTTTGACGACGGTTTCCTGCAATATGTCGTGGATGCAGGTCCGTTGCGGATCATTGTGCTGGATACGCTGGAACAGGGCCGCCATGGCGGTGCCTTTTGCGAGGCCCGCGCCACATGGCTGAAGGCGCGGCTGGATGAAGCGCCCGATGCGCGTACGCTGATCGTGCAGCATCACCCGCCGATCGAGGTTGGCATCGCATGGATGAACACAGATCCCGCCGAACCCTGGGTCGAACGGCTGGGGCAATGCCTGCGCGGGCGAAGCAACGTGATCGGGATCGTCTGCGGCCACATCCACCGCGCGATCACCGCGGTATGGGAAAGCACGATTGTCGCCACCTGCCCCTCAACCGCGCCGCAAGTGGCGCTGGACCTGCGTCCGATCAACCCCGACGTGCCCGACCAGCGCAGCCTGATCATCGCCGATCCACCCGGCTATGCACTGCACTGGTTCAACGGGCGTGAACTGATCACTCACTGGGACACGGCGGAGGACCATCAGGTGCTCGCCCGCTATGACGAAAACCTCCAGGGCATGATCCAGCACATGCTGGCCGAACGGCCGCAAGGCACCAGTTGAGGCCTCAGTTCGGCAGTTTCACGTCTGGTGATAGTGTAAAGGGCTTGATCCCCAGCTTGGGATAGATGTCGGCCGGATAGTAGAACGCACCATCCTTCACGACCATGGCGACGGCCTTGACCGCCTTGATATCCTTCACCGGATCGCCTGGAACAAGGAAGAAGTCGGCCAGTTTGCCACGTTCAATCGATCCCAGTTGCTGGTCCTGCCCAAGGTATCGCGCCATCTCCAGCGTGGCGCGCGACAGCACCTGCGCAGGCGTCATCCCGACCTTGGTGAACAGTTCCAGTTCGCGGTGATAGGAAAACGCGCCGCCAAGATCGGTGCCGGGGATCAGCAGGATGCCCTTGCGGTTCATCTCCGTCAGCGTTTCCAGCACCTTGGCATAGGCGGCAACGTATTCTGCACGCTCCTTTGGCGAATCCGCGCCGAACAGGGCCTGCTTCAACTGGCGCTGTTCCGAGGGCGGCATGTGATCGATATAATCGAGCGCGCCGGGGTTGGGCTGGCCATCCAGCGCGGTGAGACCCAGTTCGTGAATGCCGATGGTCGGCTCATGCGCCACATTGCCAGCCACCATCGCATCGAGCGTGGCCTGCACTTTGGCCGATTTCACATCGAGCGCCGGAAAGCGCCGCATCGCGGTGAAGCGGAACAGCGTGCGCGTATCTTCCTGCGGCTTCAGCACCCAGCCGAGCATCAACTGGTTGACATGAGTCACCTCGTCAAACCCCGCTGCGATCATCGCATCGGCGCTTGAAAAGGCCGGAACGTGGCCCGCCACGCGCAGGCCGAGACGGTGGGCCTCTGCCACCACGGTCGGCGCCCATTCCGGCTTCATCGAATTGTACAGCTTCACCTGCCACGCCCCGCGCGCGGCATATTTGCGCACCGCTGCAAGGGCCTGATCCTGCGTCGAAACGACGGTGCCGTTGCGTGCCGAAAACGGACTTTCGCCTTCGATGAAGCCCGACCGCGTGACCCGTGGCCCGGCCAGTTCACCAGAATCAATACGCGCCACCAGCTTGTCTAGCACATCGTCGCGATTGCCCATGTCGCGGGTGGACGTGATCCCGGCAAGGACATTGAGCAACGCATCCTGCTGCGCCAGATGGGCATGCATCTCGTAAAGGCCGGGCACCAGCGTACCGCCCGCGCCCTCGATCGTGGTTTCTCCGGGCGTGGCCGGACTGCCCGCGCCAACGACTTCGCTGATCCGGTTGCCGAACACCACGACATCGCGTGGTTCGGTGAGCGCCTTGGCGGCGGGATCGAACAGGCGAACATTGCGAATGCGGACCGGCCCTGGATAAAGCTTCGCGCTGGCCTTCTGCAGCGCAACGAATCGTTCGGCACCCAGTCGCTCAGCCTCAAGCCGCAGCGGTTCGACCGCGATCTTTTCATAGCCTTTGCGAACCAGTACCGAATCCGCCGACGCAACGGCGAACAATTCGCCCGTGGCATCAAGCGCGATGTAATTGGGATCGAGCGCCAACCCGCTCAATTCATAGGTCGTGACGGCAAGCGTACCGTCCGGCCCGTCAAATCCATGCCGGCCTTTCTCGATCAGCCTTGCCGTACCTGCGGGTGCCACGTTCAGCGCCATGCCAGGGGCGGTGAGCAGCGCTTTGGCCAGCAGCGCAATATCGCTGACGGACCCGTTCTGGGTCACGTAATAACGCGGCGCATCGGCACCCTTGATCGTGCCCGGCCCGGCCAGATCCTGCCAGCTCGCACCTTTGGCATTGCGGGTGAAACGCTCGTCCACGGCATTGCCGAATGTGGTGCGCCCCGTGATCGTCCAGTTGGCCGGGGTTCCGTCCGGGCCGAGCACGATCTTCTCCACAACCGTCGGCCCGCGCCCGTTCTGCTTGATGTTGTAATCGACCGTGATCGTCGCGCCATCACGATCAACGATATAGTGGCCGATGTCGGAATCCTCGGTGATCATCCGGTACTCGATGGGCTTTGCGCCCAGCGGAGAGGCCGCCGAAGCAAGCGCCACTGCGACAAAAAGCCGGAATTTCATCAAGGTAGCCCCCACGATCGTTGCAATGGCGACGATCCTATCGCAGTCAACGCACTCCGGCGAGGGTCTTCTGGCGGCGGCGCTGCACCGAACTGCCAAGGCCGATCGCCTCGCGATACTTGGCCACGGTGCGGCGGGCGAGATCGAAACCCCTTCCCTTCAGCAAATCCACCAGCGCATCGTCCGAAAGCACCGCCTTGGGATCTTCGGCATCGATCAGCTGGCGGATCGCCGCCTTGACCGCTTCCGCCGATGCGCCTTCGCCATCGGACGATCCGACACCCGAAGTGAAGAAGTATTTCAGTTCGAAGGTTCCGCGATTGCAATGCAGATACTTGTTCGATGTCACACGGCTGACGGTTGATTCATGCATCGAAATCGCATCTGCCACGGTCTTCAGCGTCAACGGGCGCAAGTGCGCCACGCCATGGCGGAAAAAGCCGTCCTGCTGCTTCACGATCTCCGCCGCGACTTTCAGGATGGTTTTCTGGCGCTGGTCGAGGGCCTTCAGCAACCAGTTGGCATCGGCCAGCTTCTCGCCCAGCCACGCCTTGGCGTCCTTTGAAACGCAGGCTCCACGCATCTCGACATAGTAGCTGCGGTTGACGATCAGCCGCGGCAGGGTTGCCTGGTTGATCGCAATGTCCCAGTCCCCGGCATTACCCTTGGCATCCTTTCCCGCACGAATCAGAATGTCGGGGACCACCGCCTCACCCGCGCCGCTGCCGAAGCGCAGGCCGGGGCGCGGATCGTAGCTGCGCAGTTCGGCCAGCATTTCGGCAAAGTCTTCGTCATCGACATTGCACAGCCGCTTCAACCGGGCGACTTCGCCACGCGCCACAAGTTCGAGATTGGCAATCAGCCGCGCCATGCATGGATCGTAGCGATCCGCCTCCCTGGCCTGCAACGCAATGCATTCGGCCAGATTGCGCGCGCCGACGCCGGTAGGATCGAGCGACTGCACGTGCCCCAGCGCGCGTTCCACAACCACCATCGAAAGGCCCAGTGCTTCACAAGCCTCGGCCAGCGGAATCGTAAGGTATCCAGCTTCGTCGATCTGGTCGATCAGCCAGCGCGCAACGAACAGCAGTTGCGGATCGGACGTGGTCGTGCCGATCTGGGCATGGAGGTGTTCGGCCAGCGTTTCATCGAACCGCCCCCGCTCGTCGATGTCTGGCCCCTCGCCGCCGCCGCCGCTGAAATCGTGCGCGGCTGAAAGGTCGGCCAATCCGCCATCGCCGGTGTCGCGATCGCGATCGAGCGCGCTGGCATCGATGTCCAACGGGCGATCCTCGGCAACGCGGCCTTCGGCGACGAGCTGGTCGACCGGCGAGGATTCGAGGTGCGTACGGCGCAATTCCTCAGGCGGAGCATCCATTCCATCGGACGGAGCGGAATCACCGATCTCCAGCAGGGGATTGGCATCGATCGCTTCGCCGATAAACGTCTCGACCTCAAGGTTCGACAGCGCCAGCAGCTTGATCGCCTGCTGCAATTGCGGCGTCATCACCAGCGACTGGGATTGCCGCAGATCCAGCCTGGGGCCGAGCGCCATGTCCTAGATCCCCCCAGGGCAGAACATCAGAGCGTGAAGCCCTCGCCCAGATAGAGCCGCCGCACGTTGGCATCTGCGACCAGCGCTTCCGGGCTGCCCGCAAACAGCACTTGCCCGCCATAGATGATGCAGGCGCGGTCGACGATATCGAGCGTTTCGCGCACATTGTGATCGGTGATGAGTACGCCGATGCCCCGGCCCGAAAGGTCCTTCACCAGATGGCGGATGTCGCTGATCGAAAGCGGGTCGATGCCGGCGAAAGGCTCGTCTAGCAGGATGATCGAGGGCCTTGCCGCCAGCGCGCGGGCGATTTCGCAACGGCGGCGTTCACCGCCGGAAAGCGCCATTGCCGGGCTGCTGCGCAACCGGGCAAGGCCGAATTCATCGAGCAGCCGTTCGAGTTCACTCTCACGCGTGGCCTTGTCCGGCTCGATCAGTTCCAGCACCGTCGCGATGTTCTGTTCAACCGTCATGCCCCGGAAGATCGATGTTTCCTGCGGCAGGTAGCCAAGACCGAGCACCGAGCGCCGGTACATCGGCAGCTTCGTGATATCCACGCCGTCAAGCAGGATACGACCCGAATCCGGGCGGACAAGCCCCATGATTGAATAAAAGCAGGTGGTCTTGCCCGCGCCATTCGGGCCGAGCAGACCGAGCACTTCGCCCTTGCCGACCGACAGCGAAATGTCCGTCAGCACAGCGCGCTTGTCATAGGATTTGGCGATCGACACCACTTCCAGCCCGCCTTGCGGAATCGGCTGGGCAGCGCTTACGACAACAGGGGCGTCTTGGGTCAAGGTCATCGGTTTCTGTCTTTTTCAAGCTCTTCGATACGTCAATAGCGCGTCGGATCGGCCCGGCAAACCCGCCATGTGCAATCTGGCAGGATTTATGCATGGCACCAGCTTTTGCATCGGTGGGGAATGGTCGGCGGCGATTTGATCTTGCGGCGCCTTGTAACGCGTGATCTAGTGCGGTGGGAACAGGATCATACAGGGGAAGCGCCGTGAACAAGGCCCTCCAGACGGAACAGAAAACAGACCTGCGGGTCGACTGGCGCAAGAAGATGAGCGACAATGTCGCCTACGGGCTGCTGGTCTATACCGCGCTGCAGATTTTCGTCACGATGCACGAAATCCAGGGGACCAGCGCATCGATCCTGCCATTGGTCGTACTGGTGATTCTCGTCGCCGCGATCATCCCGATGTTTCGTCACTTCGAACGGAAGTGGGAACAGCTGACCGACGAACAGGCCCACAATCTGGCGTTCAAGGCTGCGTTCCGGCGCGATCAGGCCCAGGTCTGGCTGCTTGCCGCCGTTCTTCCATTCCTGATCACCGGCGGCTTCAAGCTGCTGTCCGGCCTGTTTTGAAGAAGCGTCCCACAGGCTGATTGCTACGGCCCGGCGCGGCGGCTAGACCCCGCAGCTTCCCATGCTGCGAAAGGTCTGTTCATGTTGTCACCCGGCGAAGCCCAGAAGCGCTGCGAAGCGCTGGTAGAGCGTGCGCGCCGCGCCGGGGCCGATGCAGGCGATGCCATCTATGTCGCCAATGCATCCGAATCGATCCAGGTGCGGCTGGGGGCGCTCGAAGACGTCGAACGCTCGGAATCCGAACATATCGGGTTGAGGGTGTTCGTAGGCGGCGCAGCGGCCTCCATCGGATCGACCGACCTTGGCGATGCCGCGCTCGACGAACTGGCCAGCCGGGCGGTCGCCATGGCCCGGCTTGCCCCGGCGGACAAGTTCGCCGGGCTTGCGCCAGAGGAACTGCTGCTGCGCGACACGCCACCCGATCTCGACCTTGACGATCCGATGGAGCGCAGTCCTCAGGCGTTACGCCACCTTGCCGAAGAAGCCGAGGATGCCGCGCGCAGCGTAGTTGGCGTCACCAACAGCGAAGGTGCCAGCGCCAGCGCTGGTCGCGGGCTGTTCGCGCTGGCGACCAGCCACGGCTTTTCCGGTGGCTATGCCGCATCCAGCCACAGCATTTCTGCCAGCGTGGTCGCGGGCGAAGGCAGCTTGATGCAGCGCGACTATTCATGGCGCAGCACACGGCATGCGGCTGATCTCAAGCGCCCCGCCGAAATCGGGCTTGAAGCAGGCGAACGTGCCGTCGCGCGGCTCAATCCCGGTCGCGTGAAAAGTGGTCAGGTGCCGGTGATCTTCGATCCGCGCGTCGGCAATTCGCTGGTCGGCCACCTGCTCGGCGCGATGTCGGGCGCATCGATTGCGCGCCGTGCCAGCTTCCTGCTGGACCGCGAGGAGGAGCAATTGTTCGACAGCGCGATTACCATTGCCGACGATCCGCATGTGCGGCGCGGCATGCGGTCGCGCCCGTTCGATGGCGAGGGCCTGCCGACGGGACCACGCAATCTGGTCGAAGGCGGGCGGATCACCGGCTGGCTGATAGACTGTGCCGCCGCGCGCCAGCTTGGCCGCCAGCCGACCGGCCATGCCTCGCGCGGATCGTCAGGCCCGCCGCATGTGACCGCCAGCAATGTGGTAATGGCTGCGGGAACAGTGACGCCCGCCGAACTGATGGCCGATATCGCCGATGGGGTATATGTGACCGAACTGATCGGCCACGGCGTGAACGGGGTGACCGGCGATTACAGCCGGGGCGCATCGGGCTTCCGCATCGTCAATGGCGCACTTGCCGGGCCGATCGCGGAATTCACCGTGGCGGGCAACCTGATCGACATGTTCGCAAGGCTGACCGCCGCCAATGATCTTGAAATCTATCGTGGCATCGATGTGCCGACCTTGCGGGTGGACGGCATGAGTATCGCGGGCGACTGACACGAAAAAGGGCCGCAAGCATCGTGAACTTGCGGCCCTTTTTACTGGCTTCTGGCCGGATCAGGCGTTCTTGGACGCCTTCTCGCGCTCGATCGCTTCGATCGTGATGCGGCGGGCTTCGTCAGCGCCGCCCCACACGCCAACGCGCACCCACTTGTCCTTTTCAAGGTCCTTGTAGTGGGTAAAGAAGTGCTCGATCTGCTGCAGCACGATTTCGGGGATGTCTTCCTTTTCCTTCACGTCGGAATAGTACGGGAAGGTCGAATCGACCGGCACACAGACCAGCTTTTCATCGCCGCCATGTTCGTCTTCAAGGTTGAGCACGGCGATCGGACGCGCGCGCACGACAGAACCGGGGACGAATGGCGAACGCGCGATCACCAGCGCGTCGAGCGGATCGCCATCGGGCGACAGGGTGTGCGGCACAAAGCCGTAGTTGGCGGGGTAGCGCATCGGCGTGTGCAGGATGCGGTCGACAAACAGCGCGCCCGAAGCCTTGTCGAATTCATACTTCACCGGCTCTCCGCCGACAGGAACTTCGATGACTACATTGAGGCTTTCCGGCGGATTGTCGCCGGTGGGAATCATGTCGATACGCATGGGTCAGCCCTGTTCAGTGTGTTGATAGAGTGCCCACGCCCCTAGCGAAGCCGCTTGTGCGCTGCAACAAGACTTATGGATGAAATGCGCCGCCGATTACTATCCGCCCAGCGCGTTGATGGTAAAGGCGATGACGCCCAGGTTGAAAACGAACGCGAGGAGCGAATGAAGCGTTGCGATGCGGCGAATCGAACGCCCGGTTATCTGCACGTCGGAAGTCTGGAAGGTCATGCCCAGCGTAAAGCTGAAGTAGATGAAATCGAGATAGTCAGGCGCGGATTCACCCGGAAATTCAATGCCGCCTGCATCCCCGCCAGTGTCTGGCCGGCTGGAATAGTAGAGGTGCGCGTAATGCAACGCATAGACAGCGTTGGCGAAAAGCCATGTCACGGCCAGCGTGCTGACCAGCTTGGCCATGGCAAAGCCTTCCCCGCTCATCGCGCGCGGCAGTTCTCCGGCGATCGCCGCCATCACCACCATTGTCGCAACTGTAGTGACGATCAGCACGAGTACGCGATTGGCATCGTTCGCGTCGGCATGGTGGCGGATCGTAGCGACGTCGGTATCGCGCAGCAGCGGCACGAGCGACAACAGGAACACCAGCGCCGCAAGATCGAAGCTCATCGCCACGGCGTCGGCCAGGTTTTCGGCCCAGTTCCACAACCAATGTCCGGCCAGGCCTGCCACCAGCAGCACAAGAAACAGCACGAAGCGAGGCGGGGCAAGCCGTTTGCCCAAGCCTGCCCCGCCCTGCCCCATCGCCTTTACTTCTTCTTTGCCGCAACACTTCCGCCGGGACGCTTGGGCGTAAGCAGCAGATCAAGCCCGGTCGGTGCCTTGCCGGGGGCGACGCGTTCCAGCCATGGGTAGCGCAGGCCGTCCTTGTATTCGATCTTCACGGTCTCGAACCGGCTGCCGCGTTTGGTGAGCAGTTCCAGCGGCTTGCCCGATTCGCCCTTGGCCGCGGTGACCGCCTTCTTCATGTCATCCGCGCTGTAGGCCATGCCGTTCACCGCCATGATCTGTGTGCCGGTAACGATCCCCGCATTGAACGCCGGGCTGTCCCAGCGGGTGCCGGTGACCTTGCCGTCCTTGTCGATGGAAATACCGATGGAATTGGCGAGGCTGAGACCTTTGCCGAAGTCCATCGCGGCCTTCATGTAAGGGTTCGGCTCTTCCTTCCACACCAGCTTGTAGCCGCCCTTGTCGATCCCGTTCAGCGGCGCGGGCTGGCCAGGCTGGTTGATGCGGGTGTCGATCAGCTTGGCCCAGTCATAGGGATGGAGCGCGTTCAGCCTGGTCACGATCTCGTCCACCTCGAACGGGATCTGACCCCAATCGCCCGGACGCATGCCGAAGAAGGACCTGGCGAAATCGTCGATGGATTTCTTGCCCCCGGTGCCTTCGCGAAGGATCTGGTCGATCTCAAGCCACACCAGCGCGCCTTCGGTGTAATAGTCCTCGTTGCGGGCGAGCGAGGCAAACGGCTTGGGCTTGCGCGAGGCGAAGACCGGATCGAATCCGGTATCCTCGACCGAGCGCCAATCGCGCCCCGGCTGTTGCGTGAAGCCGCCAGCCCATGCCGCAAGCATGCCCAGCACGATGTCCTTGCCCTGCATCCCCGAACGCGCGGCCAGCACGGCACCCCAGAACTGGTCCTGCCCTTCATAGGTCCACAGCAGATCGCCCTGCATCGGCTGGCGATAATCGGGCGTCCACAGCCGCGCGGGGCGGCGGAACTTGCCCGACCACGAATGCGCATATTCATGCGGCAGCAGGTTGCGGTCCCATTCCTGCTTGGCCCATTCGGTAAAGGCTTCCGGCTCAAGCTGGTTTTCGCTCGACCGGTGATGTTCCAGACCGATGCCGCCGATCTTGTCGGACAGCGCCAGCAGGAATTCGTAGTGATCGAAGTGGTTGGCGCCAAAGGCCAGCTTCGCCTCGTCCACCAGCGCTTTGTGCGCGGCGATGTGTTCGGGCTTGGCCTCAAGCTGCTCCGGCTTGTCGGCCACCACGTTCAGCGTGACGTTCTGGCCGAGGTCCCACTTCCTGAAGTTCTTGCCCGCAAAGATCGGCGAATCGACCAGCGTTTCATAGTCGGTAACGCCCCATGTCACGCGGTTGCCCGCCATGGCCATGCCATCCAGCGCGGTCGCAGGCGTCCAACCCTGCGGCAGGGTGACGGTGGGCTTCACCTTGATCTGCCGCACATAGTGCCCGGCCGGGTACAGGCTCATCTTCTCCCACTGGAGGTTCAGCATTTCGGGCGTCATCGTGATGCGCCCTTCTGCCGATGCCAGTGGCGAAGTGTGGATGAACCTGGCGACGACTTCCTTGGCCCCTGCGGGCAGCATTACATGAAACGCGTACATTTCCACCCGGTCGCGCTTCCATTCCACCGGCTTGCCATCGACGAAGAACTGCACACCGACCAGTTCGGACAGCGGCCCGCGCGGACCGTGGTTGCCCGGCAGCCATTGCGGATAGAGCAGGATCAGTTCCTTCGCGCCGGACGCGACCGGCACGGTCTGCGTCACGCGGTAGGCACCGCGCATCACATCGGATGCATCGATATCCAGCGTCATCGTGCCGGGATAGGGCACATCCTGTGCATCGGGCACGGTCTGCGTGATCGGCACGGCCATGGGCGCGGAGTTCTGGGCCAGCGCCGAGGTGGACAGGAGGGCGAGAATGAGCGGGGCTGCCGCAAATGTCTTTATCATGCAGCAATTCATGGCGCGAAGCGGTCGCATCCGCAACCATTCCCGCACACCTTTTTGACAGCGCTTTTCGTTTGCGCGCTTTCCGGCTAATCGCGCGCCATGAGTCAACAAACACCACAGGCCATTCGCGGCACCCAGGACATTTTCGGCGCCGATGCCGAGGCTTTCGGCTTCGTCGTCGAAACCTTCGAGCGTGTGCGCAAGCTGTACCGCTTCCGCCGCGTGGAAATGCCGGTGTTCGAAAAGACCACCGTGTTCAGCCGCAGTCTGGGCGAGACGACGGACGTTGTTTCCAAGGAAATGTACAGCTTCGAGGATCGCGGCGGGGAATCGCTGACGCTGCGCCCGGAATTCACCGCCGGAATCGCGCGCGCCTACCTCACCGACGGCTGGCAGCAATATGCCCCGCTCAAGGTCGCCACGCACGGCCCGCTGTTCCGCTACGAACGCCCGCAGAAGGGCCGCTACCGCCAGTTCCACCAGATCGACGCCGAGATCATCGGCGCGGGCGAACCGCAGGCGGATGTGGAACTGCTGGTGATGGCCGACCAGTTGCTGAAGGAACTGGGTGTTTCCGATGGCGTGACGCTGCAATTGAACACGCTGGGCGATGGCGCCAGCCGTGACGCCTGGCGCGCCGCGCTGATCGAATACTTCCGCGCCCATGCGGCGGATTTGAGCGAGGATTCGCAGGACCGGCTGGAGCGCAACCCCTTGCGGATTTTGGATTCCAAGGACCCGCGCGACAAGGTTTTTACCGCCGACGCGCCGAAGATCGACGATTTCCTGAACGATGAAGCACAGGATTTCTTCGCCAAAGTCACCAGCGGTCTGAAGGCGGCTGGTGTTGATTATGTCCGCGCCCCGGCACTGGTGCGAGGGCTGGATTACTACCGCCACACCGCGTTCGAATTCGTCACCGACCGGCTTGGGGCACAGGGCACCGTGCTCGGCGGCGGGCGCTATGACGGGCTGATGGAAGCGCTGGGCGGTTCGGCCACGCCTGCGGTCGGCTGGGCTGCGGGAATCGAGCGGCTGGCGATGCTGGTTGGGGATAAGGGCGAGGGACGCTGCGAGGTGACCGTGGTGGTCGAGGATGATCGGGTCTTGTCTGATGGAATTGGCGCAGTCGCCGGTCTGCGTCGTGCAGCAATTTCAGCCGAACTCATAGCAACTGGCAGTCCCCGAAAGCGTTTCGACAAAGCCGCAAAGTCAAGCACGCGAGCAATTCTTGCGCTCGGTTGGAGCGAGACCGGAACGACAACGCGCTTGCGCAACGTGGACGGTGACACCAACGCCATTGAGTCAGCCCTCGCTGGTTTCGCTTGGAGCGGCGCGCAAGGCTGATGTCGATATCCGACGCCCGTCTGGGCCAGATCACGCATCGCTTTGCCGAGCTTGAGGCGCGGCTGGCTTCGGGTACGCTTGAAGGCCCGGACTTCATTGCCGCCAGCCGCGATTATGCGGAGCTGGAGCCGGTTGCGCGCGCCGCGCAGGACGTGCGCGCGATGCGCGAGGAACTGGTCAGCCTTGCCACGCTGGACGATCCCGAAATGCGCGAGCTGGCCGAGGAAGAACTCGCCCGCATCCGCAGCGCATTGCCCGAAGCCGAACACCGTCTTGCCATCTCCATGCTGCCGCGCGATTCGGCAGACAGTCGCCCGGCGATGCTGGAAATCCGCGCGGGCACCGGGGGTGACGAGGCCGCTCTGTTCGCCGCCGACCTTTATCGCATGTATGAAAAGTTCGCCGTCGAACAGGGCTGGCGGGTCGAGATGATCAGCGCCAACGCCAATGACTTGGGCGGGTTCAAGGAAGTGGTGGCCAACATCGCCGGGACCGGGGTGTTCGCCAAGCTGAAGTACGAAAGCGGCGTCCACCGCGTGCAGCGCGTACCCGTGACCGAGAGCGGCGGGCGCATTCACACCAGCGCCGCCACCGTGGCCGTGCTGCCCGAACCGGACGAGGTCGATGTGCAGATCGAACCGGGCGACATCAAGATCGACATCTACCGCGCGTCTGGCGCGGGCGGGCAGCATGTAAATACCACCGATTCGGCGGTGCGGCTTACCCACCTGCCCACCGGCCTTGTCGTGATCCAGCAGGACCAGCGCAGCCAGCACAAGAACAAGGACAAGGCGATGCAGGTGCTGCGCACGCGCCTGTACGATCTGCGCCGCGCCGAAGCGCATGGAGCCGAGGCCGAAGCGCGCAAGGCGATGGTCGGATCGGGTGACCGCAGCGAACGCATCCGCACCTACAATTTCCCGCAAGGCCGCGTGACCGATCACCGCATCAACCTGACGCTGCATCGCCTGCCCGAAGTGCTGGAAGGCACCGGGCTTGGCGAACTGGTGGACGCGCTGATCGCCGAAGACCAGGCCAAGCGGCTGGCTTCGATGGATGGGTGAGGGAGTTTACAGCGCAACCAAAGCCCTCTCCTCTTTAGAGGAGGGGGAGTGAGCGTCGCCCAAGCCATTCGCGACGCGGCAACGGCGCTTGCCCACACCAGCGATACGGCGCGGCTCGATGCGGAAGTGCTGATGGCCCACGCGCTCGGCTGTTCGCGATCAGACGTGTTGCTGCGCCATATGCAAGGCCGGGCGCCGGATGGCTTTGCCGGGTTGGTTGAGCGCAGGCTGGTCCACGAACCGGTGGCCTATATCGTGGGAAGTCAGGAGTTTTACGGTCTCGACCTGACGGTCAGCCCCGCCGTGTTGATCCCGCGCGGTGACAGCGAGACGCTGATCGAAGGGGCGCGCGACAGCCTTGCCGATTGCCCGCCACGCCGCGTTATCGATCTTGGCACCGGATCGGGTGCGCTGCTGCTGGCGGCGCTTTCGATCTGGCCGGGCGCGGAGGGGATCGGGATCGACCGCTCTGCCGAGGCGCTGGCTGTGGCATCTGCCAACGGCGCGCGCCATGCGCCGACTGCGCGTTTTGCTCTGGCTGACTGGACGCACGACGGCTGGAACGGTGGGCTGGGGCAGTTCGACCTGATCCTTGCCAATCCGCCCTATATAGAGGACGCCGCCGACCTTGCGCCATCGGTGCGCGCGCATGAACCGGCGGGCGCACTGTTTGCCGGGCCTGACGGGCTGGACGATTACCGCCTGCTGGTGCCGCAACTGCCCGCGTTGCTGACAGAAAATGGTATCGCCATGATCGAGATCGGCTGGACGCAAGCAGAGGCCGTCATGACGCTGGCGCATCGGGCGGGAATGACCGCGATCCTCCATCATGACCTTGCCGAACGGCCCCGTGCTGTGGAAATGGCGAAAAAGCGCAATATTCCTCTTGGCAAGGCCGGGCGGGACGACTAATCATGATTGCAGGCAAGGAACGGATGATGGCTTCCCGTCCTGGCCTGCTCCACCATTTGCAGGGATGAACGGCCAAAGGGGCCGGGACGAGCGCAAATGCTGGAAACCCCGATTCGCCCACCGTCAAGCGTGGGATGAGCCGGTGGCGGAGGTTGCGCGGCTCACGGGTAGCACGGCAATACGGGTCGAACCTGCATTCCAGATGGGCCTGAGTTTCCAATTGGGCCGCCCCCAAACAAGGAAGTGCCTGAGTTGAATAACAACAATCGTGGTAACAACCGCCGTCGCGGGCGCAGCAATAACGGACGCCCGCAGAATGGTGGTCAGCAGCTCAACCGGATCGACAGCCGTGCACGGGGCAATGCCCCCCAGATGCTGGAGAAGTATCGCAAGCTCGCGCAGGACGCCCATCTCAATGGCGACCGCGTGCAGGCCGAATACTACCTGCAATTTGCCGACCACTATTTCCGCGTGATCGCCGATAGCCGTGTCCGCACCGAAGATCAGCGCACCCGCCCCAACGGCGAGCGCTATCAGGAGCAGGACGGCGAGGACGAGAACAACGAATTCAGCGTCGAGGGCGATTATGCCGCCTTTGACCGCGCGCCATCGCGGCAGGAACGCGAAACGCGTGATGAGAGGCCCCGCGAGGAACGTCCCCGTGAAGAGCGGCCACGTGATGACAGGCCCCGCGACGAGCGTCCGCGTCAGGATCGCCAGCGTGAGGACAGGCCCCGTGACGACAGGCCCCGCGATGACAGGCCCCGCGAGAACCGCCGTTTCGATCGCAAGCGCGAACGCGACGCCGAGCCTGAAATCGCCGCCGAGGCCGTGCTTCCGGGTGAAGGCATTCCCGCGATCGAGGGCGAACCCATCGCGGATGCCAATGACAACCCGTTCGTGCGCAATGCCCGCCCGACCCGCGGCCTGCGCCCGCGCACGGAGCGTCGCCCGCGTGTCGCGCGCGATGCCGACGAAGCGCCCGCAGCGTTCGATCCATCGAGCCTGCCGCCTTCGATCAGCACTCGCAACGAGCAGGAACCCGAAGCTACTCCGGCTCCGGCTCCTGCCCCCGTTGCCGAGGCGCCCGCTCCGGCCGTTGCCGAAGAGGCCGCGCCTGCGCCCAAGAAGCGTGGCCGCCCGCGCAAGAACCCGCTGCCCGTTGAAGGCTGAGGTGTGACGCCGGGTGCTGGCCGCTTGCGGTCGGCCCCGGCGCACCCCATAGCTGCCGGGCATGCCGAGACAGTTTCCGATCCCCCGCCCGCATCTTTATACCATCGCTGCCGGTGGCCTTGCCGCAACCGGCTTTCAGCCGTTGGGCCTTTGGCCGCTGACGCTGGCCGCGTTGGCATTCCTGCTTCATCGCATCTACGTGGCCAGAAGCTGGCGTCAGGCCCTGCTTTCGGGCTGGCTGTTCGGGCTGGGTCATTTCACCGTGGGCAATGGCTGGATCGCCACGGCATTCACTTATCAGGCCGAAATGCCGGCCTGGCTGGGCTGGATCGCGGTGGTCCTCGTGGCGATCTACCTCGCGGCGTTCCCCGCATTGGCGACGATGGGCGCGTGGTGGCTGGGACGCGCGCGCCACGCCGCCCTGCTGCCCGCTTTTGCCGCCTGCTGGATCCTCAGCGAATGGCTACGATCGTGGTTGTTCACCGGCTTTGCGTGGAACCCGCTGGCCATGGTGACGCTGGGCGGGTTCGACCGGCCCGGCCTTGCCCTGCTTTCGCAATGGACCGGCACTTATGCGCTTTCGGGCCTTGTCGTGCTGCTGGGCGGGTGGTGGCTGTTTGCGCTGCGCGCCTGGAAAAAGGGCCAGAAATGGGGCGCCGGAGCCTATGCGCTGGGACCTGCGCTGCTGTTGGTCCTGCCTCTTCACGGCGAACGGCGCGAAGGCACCGTGCCCTTTACCCTTGTCCAGCCCGATGTCCGGCAGGAACTGCTCAACGATCCGGCGAATTACGAGAACCAGTTCCGCGATACGGCGGTCCTTTCGCTTCCCCGGCAGCGTGGCACACGCCGGCTGGTGCTGTGGCCCGAAAGCGGCGTTCCCGATTTCCTGCGCCCCGGCTACCCGCGCTTCTGGTATGAAGAAACGACTTATGCCTCCGATCCTGCCGTGGCGCGTGGCCGGATCGGAAAGGTGATCGGTCCGGGCAGCCTGCTGCTGACGGGGACGACCGACCTCGCCATGCGCGGACCGAAGGTTGCCGGAGCCTACAACGTGGTGACCGCGATTGACGGCACCGGCGCGATCCGGGGAAGCTATGCCAAGGCGCACCTTGTGCCCTATGGCGAATACCTGCCGATGCGCGGGCTTCTCGAACCCATCGGCCTTTCGCGACTGGTCGCCGGAACCCTCGATTTTCTGCCCGGACCGGGACCGCGCACCATCGATTTCGGACCATTCGGCAAAGCCGGGTTCCAGATCTGCTATGAAATCATCTTCTCCGGCCGGGTCGTCGACAAGGCCCATCGCCCGGATTACATCTTCAATCCTTCGAACGATGGCTGGTTCGGCGCATGGGGACCGCCGCAGCATCTGGCGCAGGCGCGGATGCGCGCGATCGAGGAAGGCCTGCCCGTCCTGCGCGCCACCACAACCGGGATCAGCGCGGTGATCGATGCCGATGGCGTGGTCCGCCAGTTCGTGCCGCCGCAGCGCGCCGGACGGGTCGACGGCAAGGTGCCGCCGCCGCATTCGCCGACCCTGTTTGCGCACATCGGTAACGGAATGGCGCTTGTCTGGTCCGTAGTTCTTCTTGTGGCAGCGCTGGTTGCCAGCGCAACGCGGAAGCGCTAGACCCCGGCCAGAGACATAAAGCTTCCTTTATATAGGGCTGGCAATGCGCACTGAATACCTTTTCACTTCCGAAAGCGTTTCCGAAGGCCACCCGGACAAGGTTGCCGATCAGATCAGCGATGCCATCGTCGACCTGTTCCTGTCCAAGGATGCAGAGGCCCGCATCGCGTGTGAAACCCTGACGACTACCCAGCTTGTGGTGCTTGCCGGTGAAATCCGCTGCAAGGGCGTGTATGAGAACGGCGAATGGGCGCCCGGCGCCAGGGAGGAAATCGAAGCGACCGTGCGCGAGACGGTCAAGCGTATCGGTTATGCGCAGGAGGGCTTTCACTGGGAAAGCTTCCGCTTTGAAAACAATCTGCATGGCCAATCGTCCGAAATCGCACAGGGCGTGGATGCAGGTGACAACAAGGACGAAGGCGCGGGCGATCAGGGTATCATGTTCGGATACGCGACTGACGAGACGCCCGACCTGATGCCGGCGACGTTGTACTACAGCCACAAGATCCTTGAGCGCATGGCGGCGGATCGCCATTCAGGCGCGGCCCCGTTCCTTGAGCCTGATGCCAAGAGCCAGGTCACGCTGCGGTATGAAGGTTCGCTGCCGGTGGCGGCAACGGCTGTCGTCGTTTCGACCCAGCACAAGCAGGGTTACTGCCTGACGGGCGAACATGCCGATGCGGCCAAATATGCCGAACTCGAAGCCTATGTGAAACGTGTGGTGGCCGAAGTGATCCCGCCGGTGCTGCTGCGCGAGACGACGTATTATATCAACCCGACCGGCGCGTTCGAAATCGGTGGTCCCGACGGCGATGCCGGGCTGACCGGACGCAAGATCATCGTGGATACCTACGGCGGCGCGGCACCGCATGGCGGCGGCGCATTTTCCGGCAAGGACCCGACGAAGGTCGATCGGTCAGCCGCCTATATCACGCGCTATCTTGCCAAAAACGTGGTCGCGTCCGGCCTTGCCACGCGCTGCACGATCCAGATCGCTTATGCCATTGGCGTTTCGGAACCGCTGTCGCTTTACGTCGATACGCATGAGACCGGCAGCGTCGGCGATGACAAGATCGAAGCGGCGATTCTCGGCATTGCCCGGCTGGGCGGGCTGACCCCGCGCAGCATCCGTACGCATCTGGGCCTCAACAAGCCCATTTACCAACCTTCCGCCGCATATGGCCACTTCGGACGCAAGGCCGAGGGCGATTTCTTTCCATGGGAACGCCTCGATCTGGTCGACGACCTCAAGGCTGCCTTCGCCTGAACGGGCGGCGTCCAGCCACATGAATCGACGGCCCGCTTCCGCAAGGAGGCGGGCCGTTGGCGTTGATGGGTTTCAATTGCGCTTTCCTACCGTCCGCCCGCACCGCCACTACGCTGGCTTTTGGCGGAGCCAGCGCATGCGCGAGATCACCCCCCGGATTGCCCTTGAACTGATCGCCCACGAAGGCATCGTCACCGAAGCCTACAAGGACAGCGTGGGCGTGTGGACGTGGAGCGTAGGGGTAACCGATGCATCGGGCCATGCCGTGTTTCCGCGCTACAAGGACAAGCCGCAACCGCTGGAACACTGCATCGGCGTCTATCTGTGGTTGCTGCGCGAAAAGTATCTGCCGCCGGTGCTGGCCGCATTTGGCCGACACGAACCGACCGAGGCCGAACTGGCAGCGGCGCTATCGTTTCACTGGAACACCGGTGCGATCGGTCGCGCAAGCTGGATCAGGCGATTCGTTGACGGAGATATTGCGGGCGCGCGCAAGGCGATGCTGGAATGGGCAAGGCCCGCCCCCTTGCTGACCCGCAGGCGCAAGGAGCAGGCGCTGTTCTTCGACGGGAAGTGGAGCGAAAACGGCACCGCGCTGGTTTATGCTGTAGCCAAACCTTCGTACCGACCGGTTCGGGGCAAGCGCATCGCGATCCGCGAAAAGGTGGAAAGCCTGTTCATCGATGCGCCTGCCGTACTTCCTGCTACGTCTGGAAAAACCTGGTTCGACCGCCTGTTCGAATGAGCCAAACCGCGCATTTATCGCGCAAATGCGGTTCCCGCCCTTTCGCCAGTCTGGGCAAAATGCGCGCCGGGGCGTTTGAAATCCCACTTTGCGCAGAAATCGCAATGCGTTACGTTTGTTAAAGACACATAAACCGGGTTCAGGGTAGGGTATCGGCATGAAGTTCCGCACCGCAAGGATCATCGCCGCGCTGTTTACCGCAGCGCCTGCGCTCGTCGCTACCGTTCCGGCTGTGCAGAGCCGCGCGCCCGTTACCGTACTCGACCAGCGCGACCAGATCATCCAGCAGCAGGTTGCCGCCATTGCCGCCGAAGGTCGCGGCAGGATCGGCGTTGCCGCGATGGACCTTGACGGCGGCGGCCAGATCTTCGTCAATGGCGACATGCCCTTCCCCATGGCCAGCACCGCCAAGATTGCGGTGGCCGCGACATTTCTGGAACAGGTGGAAAAAGGCACCTACCGGCTCGACCAGCAGTTCCCGATGATGCAGAGGGTGCGCGAAACCGGGTCGACCAGCCCGGAAGCACCGCTCCGCGCGGGCACGGTGATGACGGCGCAAAGCCTGATGGAACTGATGATCACGCGCAGCCATAACGAGGCGACCGACGGGTTGATCAACGTCGTCGGCGGGTTCGAGAACGTGAATCGCTGGCTGACCCGCAACGGCATTTCCGGCCAGCGGCTCGATCATACCATGGCGACGCTGGTGCGCGACGATGGCAAGGTCGATCCGGCGCGCGTGATCGATACCCGCACATCCAGCACCCCGCGCGCGATGATCGCGCTACTGGCCGCGATCGATCGCGGTGGTGTGCTCACTCCCGAAAGCCGGGCGGTCTTGCTCGATACCATGACCCGGACAAGCACCGGCAAGACTCGCATCCGCGCGGGCCTGCCCGAAGGTACGCTGGTCGCGCACAAGACCGGCACTTTGTGGGGTGTTACCGACGATGTCGGCATCGTCCGCCTGCCCGACGGGCGGCATCTTGCAGTAGCGTTCTTCGTGACCGGCCCGGAAGGCCATGCCACTCACGCAAAGCTGATCGCACGGATGATGCGGACGATCTACGATGGCTACAGTACGCCGCTGGCCAAGAATACGCAGGATCTTGTGCGGCGCTGATCATGCGCTGCTGCTGATCTGACGTTCACGCCGCCGCGTAGCCCATGCTGCGCGGCGGTTTCTTGTTGGCAAACGGCGTGAGTCCCAAAGACAAGGGATTGTATCGTTTGCAAACACGGGGCGTAGACCACCCTCCCCGCTGCGACTAACGCTTCTTTCAGAAGCGCAAGTCTCGCTCCCCTCCCTGAAGGGAGCGACTATCTGACAGGTCAAGTGTCACTGACCAATTTCAGCTCTTGTTTCGCGTGCTTTTGCGTTGAGTCGGACGAGCAGTTTTCGGGCGAGGGCGATGCGGACGACCATTTTGGGTTTACCTTGGTCGAGCAGGCGTTGGCGGAACTCTGCCATGGCCGGATCGAATTTTCGCACGATGTCGGCGACGAGGAAGAGGATCGAGCGGACAGAGCTTCTTCCACCACGGATAGATCGGGCACCGGATCGTTTGCCGCTGTCGTTCGCGATGGGCGCAAGGCCTGCAAGTTTGGCGATGGCCTTGTTCGACAGGGTTCCGATTTCGGGCAGTTCGGCCAGCAGGGTGGCAACGGTGCGATCTGCCACGCCCTTGACCGAGCGCAGTGTGCGATCAAGCGCGGTCCAGACGGGATCGTGTTCGATCAGGCCTGCGATTTCACGGGCCAGCGCTTTGGCTTGGGTATTGAAGAAGGCGATGGCCTCTTTCAGGCTGGCAAGGGCAAGCGGATCGCGGGTGGAATGCAGGCGCTGCTTTTGCACCGTGATATCGCCTGTCACTTGCCGCAACCGGGCAGAAAGCGCGCTAAGCCTTTGTTGTTCGTCGCAAGGTGGCGGCGTTGGCCGTAGCCGCCGTGCCGCAGCAAAGCAGGCGATGACCTCTGCATCGATACGGTCGGTCTTCTCCAGCCGCCCCATCGCCTCGGCAAAATGCCGTACCGCTCTGGGATTGGTCAGGGCACAGGGCATGCCTGCGCGCCACAGCGCCAGGAATGCGTCCTGTTCGAGCCCGCCACTGGATTCCATCACCACCAGCCCTGCGCCATGGCGACCGGCCCAGTCCACCAACGCAGCAATCCCCGCCTCATCATTGGCGAACCGGCGATAGCCGCCGGCCTCGATCCAGCCATCAAGCCAGGCCTTGCTAACATCCACTCCACAAATCGTTTCGATCACGGTAACCTGCCTTGTCCGTACGGTTGAGACACCTGCCGACTATTCGGTCGTGCGTGACAAGCGGTGCTGGTCCCAGGCTCCCTTACGGTTACTGCCTGAGGGGTGACGGGCGACAGCACCGCAGCGCCGGGGTGGGTGGCCACCCACCCCGGCGATCAGCCGATTACATCGCAATCAACCAACAACGTCCAGATACAAGGGGCTGGGGGCGGGTTTACGGCGACTGTTTCTGCAACCGGCATATTCGCCACAGACAAAGGAGCGCGGCCCGCGAAGGCCACGCCCCTTCAATCTTTGCAACCATCCCTTGCGGGAATGGATTACATCGAAGCAGCTTCGCTCGCGTCAGCGGCGGCTTCCGAAGCGGCGCCCGAAGCGTCCATGGCGGCGCCAGAGGCGTCCATAGCGGCTTCGGTAGCTTCCATAGCAGCTTCGGTGGCTTCTTCAGCCGGCTTTTCCGAGCAGCCAGCAAGAGCAAAGGCGGTGCCGGCGACAGCGGCGAGGATGAGCTTGCGCATGCGTTACAATCCCTGGATTGAAGTGAACCGCGCCGGGCAAGCAGCCCGCCGCAAAGCCTACTCAGCCGGTAGACTTCGGGACCCAATTAATCGGCAATTCATCGGCTTGCAAGCAGAACACGACAGCAACTTGTTTCAACCTGCCTATTGCGCGGGCGGGAATGCCTTTTTTTCGCCTGAATCCGGGGCGTTCAGGCGCCCCGCGCATGCGCCGAAATGTTGTTAAGGGTGTTCTGCGCAAGCCCCATGACGTGGGCGAGAAGCCCTGCTAACACCCCGGGATGGACGAAAAGCAGCATCTTTATCTGGTCGACGGGTCGGCCTACATCTTCCGCGCCTATCACCGCCTGCCCCCGCTGACGAACCCCGTCGGCGTACCGGTGGGGGCGGTTTACGGCTACACGACAATGTTGTGGAAACTGGCCGAAGACCTGCACAAAGCCGATGGTCCCACGCATCTGGCGGTCATTCTCGACAAGGCGGGCACATCGTTCCGCAATGATCTTTACGATCAATACAAGGCCAACCGCCCGCCCGCGCCAGAAGATCTGGTGCCGCAGTTTCCGCTGATCCGCGATGCCACCCGCGCCTTCAGCCTTGCCTGCATCGAGGAAGAAGCGGTCGAGGCCGATGACATCATCGCGTCCTATGCCCGCGCCGCCACATTGCGCGGCTGGGACGTGACGATCGTGTCGTCCGACAAGGATCTGATGCAGCTGGTCGGCAAATGTGCCGAGGGTGGCGGCTGCATCGACATGCTCGATACGATGAAAAACCTGCGAATCGACGTGGCCGAAGTGGTCGAGAAGTTCGGGGTGGAGCCTGAACGGGTCGGGGACGTGCTGGCGCTGATGGGTGATTCGGTCGACAACGTGCCCGGCATCCGTGGCATCGGTCCCAAGACCGCGACCAAGCTGATCCAGGAACACGGCGATCTTGAAGCCGTGCTTGCCGCTGCGCCGACGATGAAGGCCGGCAAGCTGCGCGAAAGCCTGATCGAGCAGGCCGACATGGCGCGGCTTTCGCGCGTACTGGTCCAGCTCAAGGAAGATTGCCCGCTGCCGGTGCCGATCGAGGATTTCAAGCTGGAGGTGATCCCGCGCGACCCGCTGGCCGCGTTCCTGACCGAGCATGGCTTTACCAGCCTGCTGCGGCGGCTGGATGGGGGGCAAGGCAGCCCCGGCCCCAAGACGCAGCTCAATCCTGCAAAGCCCGATAACGTGGCCGCTCCCGCCACGGTGGCCGGTGCGGCCCGCCCCCTTCCCGCATGGCCTGCGGTCGATCGCGAGAGCTACGCCTGCATCCAGTCCATCGGCGAACTCGAACAATGGATCGCCCGCGCGTTCGAAGCGCGCGTCGTGGCGGTCGATACCGAAACCAGCGCGCTGGACGCGATGCGCGCCGATCTTGTCGGGGTCAGCCTTGCGCTTGGTCCCAATCAGGCCTGCTACATACCGCTCGGTCACGGCGGGACCGACATGTTCGCCGAAAAGCCGTTGCAAGTGGACAAGGCGGCGGCGCTCGCGCTGCTCAAGCCCTTGCTCGAAAGCGATGCGGTGCTGAAGGTCGGGCAGAACATCAAGTACGACATCAACATCCTTGCCCGGCATGGCATAGCCGTAGCGCCCATCGACGATACGATGGTGATGAGCTTCTGCCTTGATGCCGGACGTGGTGAAGTGGGTGTTGCCGGGCATGGCATGGACGAATTGTCCGAGCGCCACCTTGGCCACGCCACGATGACCTTCAAGGAACTGTGCGGCAGCGGCAAGAAGGCGATCTCCTTTGCCGAAGTGCCGCTGGCCGATGCCACGCGCTACGCCGCGGAGGATGCCGACGTGACATGGCGCCTGCACCGCCTGTTCGCGCCACGCCTTGCCGAAGAGGGCGGCACGCGCGTCTACCAGCGCGTCGATCGCCCGCTGGTGCCGGTGGTGGCCATGATGGAGCGCAACGGCATCAAGGTGGACCGCGAACGGCTGGCCGGCCTTTCCGCCGAATTCGCCACACAGATCGCACGGCTGGAAGGCGTGATCCACGAAGCAGCGGGCATGGCCTTCACCATCGGCAGCCCCAAGCAACTGGGCGAGGTGCTGTTCGACAAGCTGGGCTACAAGGGCGGCAAGAAGGGCAAGACCGGGCAGTATTCAACCGACCAGTCCGTGCTCGAAGGCCTTGCCGGACAGGGCGCCGAAGTGGCCACGCTGGTCCTCGAATGGCGCCAGTTGTCGAAGCTCAAGTCCACCTATACCGATGCGCTGCAAGCCGCGATCAATCCCGATACAGGCCGTGTCCACACCAGCTACAGCCTTGTCGGTGCGCAGACCGGGCGCTTGTCGTCCAATGATCCGAACCTGCAGAACATCCCGATCCGCACCGAGATCGGCCGCCAGATCCGCGATGCCTTCGTGGCGGAACCGGGGAATGTGCTGCTCGCGGCAGACTACAGCCAGATCGAACTGCGCCTTGCAGCCCATATGGCCGATGTGCCCGCGCTGAAGGAGGCCTTTGCGGCGGGCGAAGACATCCATTCGCGCACCGCGATGGAGATGTTCGGCCACGTGGACCGCGACACGCGCGGACGAGCCAAGACGATCAACTTCGCCATCCTCTATGGCATCAGCCGCTGGGGACTTGGCGGGCGGCTGGGCGTGAGCGCGGACGAGGCGCAGGCGATGATCGACCGCTATTTCGAACGCTTTCCCGGCATCCAGCGCTATATCCACGACACGTTGGAAAGCGTACGCGAGCTTGGCTATTCCGAGACGCTGTTCGGCCGCAAGACGTGGTTCCCGCGCATCGGTTCAAAGAACCAGGCCGAGCGCCAGGGCAGCGAACGCGCCGCGATCAACGCGCCGATTCAAGGCACCAGCGCGGATATCATCAAGCGCGCGATGGCGCGCATGATGCCGGCTTTGGACGAGGCAGGGCTGGGGCACGTGAAGATGCTGTTGCAGGTCCACGACGAACTGGTGTTCGAAATGCCTGAAAGCGATGTCGCAGCCGCAAGGCCGGTGATCGAGCGCGTGATGGCTACAGCGGCGGAGCCTTCGGTGAAGCTGACGGTGCCGCTGGGCGTGGAAATCGGCACCGGACTGTCATGGGGCGCGGCGCATTGATGCGGGCGTAGAGGCCCACCCCCAGCCCCTCCCGCAAGCGGGAGGGGCTGGGGGTGGGCTTCGACTTCAGATCGTCAATCCAGCGCCGCAAACCGCGCCATGTCCGCGGTGCCCAGCATCAGTACATCATCGTTGGGCACCGAATTGGTCAGGGCATAGAACGCCACGGCCTTGTCCCCTGCCAGTCCCATCTCACGGTAGTAATCGACATAGGCCTTGTTGACCGAGGCATCGGCGGCAAAGTCGCCGGGTTCGCGCCCGTCTTCATCGATCCACGAATGGACGGCGAATGAAGCATCGGGCGCAGCGCGGCGGCTCGCCCCTGCAAGAAACAGTTCAACCGCACCTGAGCGTACCGAGCCATGATCGGGCACATGCGTGGCAATGCCGCGCGCGCGAATCATCCGGCCCAGCCGCAGGTTGGCGAAATCATCGACCGTGCCGGGGCAATCGGCCATTTCCAGTACGCGGATTGCAGGATAGGCGCGCAACATTTTCTGGAAGTCCGCTGGCGAATAGCTGTCGGTTTCCGCAACAAGGGCAGCGCGGGTGCCGTCGATCACCTCGAACGGGCCGAAGCTGGCGATGCCCTTGCGCGCAAGGTCTTCGTGCAGCCCGACCAGCCGCTCGGACCCCGGCTCTTCCACCTCGACGACGGTCGTCTCGGTCCAGGTGACGCCGTTCTCGACCCAGGTCCGGGTGGAAACCTCGCGCGCGGCCAGTGGCTGGCAAGCCAGCAGGGCGGCAATCGCGGGCAGGATCAGGCGGCGGAGCATTGCATCTGCTTTCGGCCTGACCGGATTGCCGAACTGCCAAGGAACGCGGTTAAATCGGGTTCACCATCAATTGTCCTAACCGAGTCAGATGCTTCCGAATTGGCGGAAATCAGACGCTTTCGCTTCCCCGCGCCCGATCCCTACGCAATTACACCGATAGGACAGGAGCATGCATGGTCGCGCTGGTATCGACGGTTGCCTATCTGGGGCTTGAGGCGCGCGGTGTGGAGGTGCAGTGCCAGGTTGCGCCCGGCATGCCCGCGTTCAAGCTGGTGGGCCTGCCCGACAAGGCCGTGGGCGAAAGCCGCGAACGGGTGCAGTCGGCGCTGTCCGCGCTTGGCCTTGCGCTGCCGCCAAAGCGAATCACCGTGAACCTTTCCCCCGCCGATCTGCCCAAGGAAGGATCGCACTACGATCTGCCGATCGCGCTCGCGCTGCTGGCGGCGATGGGCGTGGTCGATCTGGAACAGATTGCCGATTACGTGGCGGTGGGCGAACTGGCTCTGGATGGCCGCGTCCTGCCTTCGCCCGGCGTACTGCTGGCCGCGCTTCACGCCAGCGGACAGGACAAGGGCCTGATCTGCCCTGCCGCGCAAGGGCCGGAGGCGCGCTGGGCGAGCGGGATCGATGTGATCGCCGCGCCCGATCTTGTCGGGTTGCTCAATCACCTCAAGGGAACGCACCGTCTGCCCGCTCCGCGCCAGGGCGAGGCAGAGCTGCCGCGCCGCCGCGCCGATCTGCGCCAGGTGAAAGGACAGGAAACCGCCAAGCGCGCGCTCGAAATCGCCGCAGCGGGCGCGCACAACCTGTTGATGAGCGGGCCTCCGGGCGCAGGAAAATCGCTGATGGCATCGTGCCTGCCGGGCATCCTGCCCGAACTAACTGCGGCAGAGGCGCTGGAAGTGTCGATGGTCGCCTCGGTCGCGGGCACGCTTGAGGATGGCCGGATCAGCCGCGCCCGGCCTTTCCGCAGCCCCCATCACTCCGCCTCGATGGCCGCGCTGACCGGGGGCGGGCTGAAAGTGCGGCCCGGCGAGGTCAGTCTGGCACATCTGGGCGTGCTGTTCCTTGACGAATTGCCCGAATTCCAGCGCGCGGTGCTCGATTCGCTGCGTCAGCCACTGGAAACCGGCGAAGTCACCGTGGCGCGCGCCAATGCCCACGTCACGTTCCCTGCGCGGGTCCAACTGATCGCGGCGATGAATCCGTGTCGCTGCGGCCATCTGGGCGATCTGGCGCTGGGGTGCAGCCGCGCGCCGCGCTGTGCCGCCGATTATCAATCCAAGGTGTCCGGGCCTCTGCTTGACCGGATCGACCTGCACGTGGACGTTGACCCCGTTTCCGCCGCAGACCTTGCCCTGCCGCCGCCCGCCGAAGGGTCCGATCAGGTCGCCGCGCGCGTGGCCCGCGCCCGCGCGATCCAGACCACGCGGCTGGAGGGGACGGGCCGCCGCACCAATGCCGAACTCGACGCCGACCTGCTCGATCAATATGCCACGCCCGACGAGCCGGGCCGCAAGCTTCTGGCCCAAGCTGCCGATGCCATGCGCCTGTCTGCGCGGGGCTATACCCGCATGTTAAGGGTGGCGCGCACCATTGCGGATCTTGCCGGAGCTGAAACCGTGGGCCGCATCCACATCGCCGAAGCGCTCAGCTACAGGCGGGTCGCGCCAAGGGCTTGAAGTGGTTCACGCAGAGGACGCAAAGAGGTTCCTTTGCATTCACCGACGAAGTCGGCACAAATCATATTGCCCGTTCCACGCCTTGGACTGCACGCAACGTCTTTGCGCACTTTGCGGTCTCTGCGCGAAAACTAGAGGCTGCGCCCGATGAAGATCAGCAGCATCGCGCCGATCACCGATGCAAGGCAGCCTGCGCGATTCACGCCATCGCCGAACGTGCTGCTGGTCCGCCAACTGGCAAACAGCCCCGCCACCAGCGCGCCGCCGACGCCGAGCAGGATCGTCTTGAGCATCCCGATATCGACATCGCCGGGATAGAAGAACCGCGCGAGCACGCCCACGACAAGGCCGGTGAACACGATCGAGAGAATATTCAGCACGCCTACGCTCCATTCCTGTGGACACACCATATGGGACCGGTTGACCCGTTCTTGTCCACAATTTGCCGACGCGGACCAAATAAATTCCGACAAGCGCAGATTGCCACTTGAAGTGGCGCTTCTCCCGCGCGTCGCTGCACTGCAACATGGGTTGGTGAGCGACGAAGCGAATCGAGCGTACGACGAATCGAGTCTGCCTCAGCACTGTTACCCTCTTGTGTCTCAAACCGGTTGAGGCACTATGGGTTGTGGTTGGACTTCGGGGGAACCTCTAGACCTTGTTTGGCGTTGATGTGCGCGTTTTCCGCGAATTGGCAAAGGTTTGTCAGTTCGAACACGCGGTCCACCATGATTTGAGATTGCAGCGCGGTGGAGCTTTCAGGAATAGTGTTCCTGATATGTTCCATCTCCGCTATGGTCGGGCTGGTTCCGATTCGAAGAGGCGATGTGCCCGATAGTTGACTTGGGCGTTCAGACAGGGGTTGCGACGTGGATTTCAGAACTGGAGACGGCTCGGTGGCTGCACAGGACGAACTTGCCCTTGCTGAGGGCAGCAGCGCTTCGGCACCTGCCGAAGCAGCAAAGGCGATGGACATGAACACCAAGGACGCAGGCAGCGAGGCGCTGGTCGCAGGCATGGCCGCCACGGTCGCGGCGGCGGCGGTTGCAGCAGCGCAGCCCGAAAGCGATTCCAAGAAGGTCAATCCGCGCCGCTTCACCATCGTTACCGATGACAGCCGCGATGCGCTCCTCACCGATTTCGGCAAGGATACGCTGGACGACCGCTACCTGCTGCCCGGTGAGAAGTATCAGGACCTGTTCGCGCGCGTGGCCGATGCCTATGCCGACGATCAGGATCACGCCCAGCGCCTCTATGACTACATCTCGAAGCTGTGGTTCATGCCGGCAACGCCCGTGCTCTCGAACGGCGGCACCGGGCGCGGGTTGCCGATCTCGTGCTATCTCAATTCGGTCGATGACAGCCTTGAGGGCATCGTCGCCACCTGGAACGAGAACGTCTGGCTCGCCTCGCGCGGCGGCGGCATCGGCACGTACTGGGGCAAGGTGCGCGGCATTGGCGAGAGCGTGGGCCTGAACGGCAAGACCAGCGGGATCATCCCGTTCGTGCGCGTGATGGATTCGCTCACGCTTGCGATTTCGCAAGGCTCGCTGCGCCGTGGTTCGGCGGCATGCTATCTCGATGTCAGCCACCCGGAAATCGAGGAATTCCTCGAAATTCGCAAGCCATCGGGGGATTTCAACCGCAAGGCGCTGAACCTGCACCATGGCGTGTTGCTGACCGATGATTTCATGGAAGCCGTGCGCGATGGGCGCGAACACCACTTGCGCAGCCCCAAGGACGGTTCGATCCGCGCCACGGTCGATGCGCGCTCGCTGTTCCAGAAGCTGGTCGAAACCCGCCTGGCCACGGGCGAACCCTACATCGTGTTTTCCGATACCGTGAACCGGATGATGCCCAAGCATCACCGCGATCTGGGGCTGAAGGTCTCGACATCGAACCTGTGTTCGGAAATCACCCTGCCCACGGGCCGCGATCACCTCGGAAACGATCGCACGGCGGTATGCTGCCTGTCGTCGCTCAACCTTGAAACCTGGGACGAATGGAACGCCGACAAGCTGTTCATCGAAGACGTGCTGCGCTTCCTCGATAACGTGCTGCAGGATTACATCGACCGCGCGCCCAGCGTGATGGACCGCGCCAAATATTCCGCGATGCGCGAACGCTCGGTCGGCATGGGCGTGATGGGCTTCCATTCGTTCCTGCAGATGAAGGGCATCGGCTTCGAATCGGCCATGGCCAAGGCGTGGAACCTCAAGATGTTCCGCCACATCGCGGCCAAGGCGGACGAGGCTTCGCTGATGCTGGCGCAGGAACGCGGGCCGTGCCCCGATGCCGCCGACATGGGCGTGATGCAGCGCTTTTCATGCAAGATGGCGATTGCGCCCACCGCGTCGATCTCGATCATCTGCGGCGGTACGTCGGCCTGTATCGAACCGATCCCGGCCAACATCTACACGCACAAGACGCTGTCCGGCTCGTTCGTGGTCAAGAACCCGTACCTGCAGAAACTGCTGGCCGAAAAGAGCAAGGATTCCAACAACGTATGGAACTCGATCCTTGAAAACGGCGGATCGATCCAGCACCTTGATTTCCTCTCGCCAGAGGAAAAGGCGGTCTACAAGACCAGCTTCGAGATCGACCAGCGCTGGCTGCTCGAATTCGCGGCGGACCGTACACCCTATATCGATCAGGCACAGTCGCTGAACCTCTATATCCCGGCAGACGTGGACAAGTGGGACCTGATGATGCTGCACTTCCAGGCATGGGAACGCGGCATCAAGAGCCTCTATTACCTGCGCTCGAAATCGGTCCAGCGAGCAGGGTTTGCCGGCGGGGTGGAGGCGGACAATACCGCCACCGCGCCGCGGATCGAGCTTGCCGCTGCCGAAACCGATTACGAGGAATGCCTCGCCTGCCAGTAAATCTCGATCAGTGAATCTGGATCAGTGAATCTGGGTCAGCAATGGCCCGTTGTTGAGGTCGCGTCATGCCTGTCCCGGCGATACATCCCGCGACACTTCGCGGCTTGCCCCGCGCCCATTCGCGCGCGAATAGCACTGCGTCCGGCTTGATCCCGGCCGGGACGCAACTGGGGGCAACGTGTTCGCCGGGAACGGAAGGAATTGACTATGCGCAAGTGGCACCGCTGGATCACGGTGTTTTTCGGCGTGTTCATGCTGTGGATGGCCTTCACGGGCGTTGCCAGCCATGTGACCGCATTGTGGCCCGCAGCCGAGGCCGCCGCTCCGCCGCCCGTGCCGCAGGGCTTCGTCTGCCCCGAAACGATGATGTGCCGTCCCAAGGCGCCCGAAGGCAGCATGAAGGCATTGGTCGGCTGGTTCCATCACCTGCATTCGGGCGAGGAATTCGGCCCTGTCGGCACCGCGATTTCGCTGATGACCGGGCTGGCGCTGCTGTTCTTCAGCATTTCCGGCCTGTGGATGTATCTTTCGATGTGGAAGAACCGCAAGGATCGCAGCCTCAAGCCCGGTCTGTTCTGGAAGTAGGTTCCGGCGCGGTTGCCCATACCACCACACGGAAAAACGCCCCGCGATTACGCGGGGCGCTCTCCGGTCGCGGGGGACGACCTGGTCCCGAAGGGGGCGGGACGTATCGACAGACCCGGTCAGGCCTGCTTGGGCGTCCCGCGGCAGACCGGGACCTATTTTTCTTCGAGCATGCCCCAGGCCACATCACCGTTGGCCGAGAGCCGCACCTTGTCGCCTTCGACACCGGCAACCAGCCCGACAGGCAGGTAATGATGGTGGCCCGAATGGGTTCCACCCTCATGTCCGGCATCGTTCTCACGCTTGGTCAGCTTGATGCGGTGGCCATCCACGCCATCGACCGTGCCGACATGCGTGCCGTCCGCGCCGATCACTTCCATGTGTTCGCGCACACGGCCCGACCAGTCGTTGTCACCGCCATCGAACTGCGATTGCTGACCCGACGCGTCATTGAAGCTGCCCTGCTGGCCGTTGCCCTGCTGGCTTTGGCTGGCCTGTGTATCGCCATTCCACCGCGCGTTGCCCTGCTGTTCAAAGCTGCCGGCCGCCTGCGGGCGATTGCCTGTATTGGTCACGTTCCGCGAATCGTTCGATTCATATTCGCCCATGTCAAATCTCCTGCGTTTTCAGAAGGGTATTTCCCTGCCGTTCGTTCCGGCAGGCATGTGACGAGAACAGCGCGCCACAACGCCCGTTCCGTGGTCAGTTGCCCGCCCACGCCAGTCCGCGCGGCCCGTGCGCCAGTCCGCATTCGCCTGCCTGTTCGGGCAGCGATCAGGGCGGGGGAAAACCGCCTATCAATCCCCGGCCATTCGCGCGCCCGCGCTTTCGCCGTCGCCCGCCAATCCCTACATTGCCAGAATCAGTACAGGACGCCCGATCATGTCACTTCTTGAAGCCCGCAAGACTTACAAGCCCTTCGAATATCCCTGGGCCTATGAGTTCTGGAAGCGTCAGCAGCAGATCCACTGGATGCCCGAAGAAGTGCCGCTGGGCGAGGATTGCCGCGATTGGGCACAGAAGATTTCCGAGCATGAGCGCAACCTGCTGACCCAGATCTTCCGCTTCTTCACCCAGGCCGACGTGGAAGTGCAGAACTGCTACCACGAACAATACGGCCGCGTGTTCAAGCCGACCGAGGTCAAGATGATGCTCGCCGCCTTCTCGAACATGGAGACGGTGCACATCGCGGCCTACAGCCACCTGCTTGACACCATCGGCATGCCCGAAAGCGAATACGGCATGTTCCTTGAGTACGAGGAACTGAAGGCCAAGCACGATTATCTGCAAACTTTCGGCGTCGACAATGACGAAGATATCGCCCGTACGCTGGCGATGTTCGGCGGGTTCACCGAAGGGCTGCAACTGTTCGCCAGCTTTGCCATGCTGATGAACTTCCCGCGCTTCAACAAGATGAAGGGCATGGGCCAGATCGTCACCTGGTCTATCCGCGATGAATCGCTGCACTGCGAAGGCATCACCAAGCTGTTTCACGCTTTCGTGGCGGAACGCGGCTGCCTGACCAAGGCGGTGAAGGAAGACATCATCGACTGCTGCCAGAAGACCGTGCGGCTGGAAGACGCGTTCATCGACCTGGCGTTCGAACAAGGCCCGGTTCCGGGGATGAGCGCCAAGGAAATCAAGCGTTACATCCGCTACATCGCCGACTGGCGCCTGAGCCAGCTTGGCCTGCCCGCGGTCTACATGATCGAAGACCACCCCCTCCCCTGGCTCGCCCCGCTGCTGAACGGCGTGGAACACGCCAACTTCTTCGAAACCCGCGCCACCGAATATTCGAAAGCCGCCACCAAGGGCGACTGGAACACCGTGTGGAGCAGCTTCGACAAACGCCGCAACGCCAAGTCTGCGGCGAACGAGCCAGCGCCGGTGGAGGTTGAGGTGGATATGTTCGGGGCTGCGGGGATCGCGGCGGAGTGAGGTGAAAGGGGTAGGGATTATGCGAGGGGCTTGGCCCCTCGCGCAACCTTGTCGTTAAACCATCGGAGTAATTACGCGACCGTGCTCTTTTATTCATAATTTCTATAAGGTTAGAATGATGCGGTCACGTCTTGCAAGTATCCTACGGAGTCTAGCAGCTTCACTCTCGCGGGAGACTATCACTACGGAATCACACCCACTCGACGGGTGTGATGAAAATGCCCTTCATGCTACAATGATGGAAGAACGAAAAGATCTAATAAAAGCATGGAGAGATTCAGAAGATACTTTTATAAAGACAATAATTCAAGTTACATCTTTATTAATAGGCTTGGCTGCAGGGTTTTTGACCCAGTCAACATCGAAAATATTTCCAAATTCTTTATTGTATTTAATTTATTTCTTTGTTTTTAGTGCTTCATCCCTTTTATTATCCATGGTGGAGTTTCTTTTTTCGGCCAAAGCCAATAGAGATCAGCAAAAAAATTTAGAAGCGTACTATACGAAGAAAACAAAAGTCGTAAAAGAGCCGTGGGCAAATCTTTTCGTTAAAATTTGTCAATTTGGTGCGTTTGTCACATTCTTTCTTGCGATAGCTTTTCTTTCGTTTTTTGCGGTGACCCAAACACAGGAGCGTCTCAATGAGCAGACCCAACAATCCACCACCACCGCCACCGCCCCCACCACCACCACCACCGCCCCCGCCCCCACCACCGCCTCCCCCCCCACCACCGCCTCCCCCCCCACCACCACCACCGCCGTCGGTGCCGGTTCGAAACAGTGATGGGCATTATGCCAGCTTCGGCCAAACTCGGTCAGCGGCTCCGTCAATGCCGCCTCCTCCGCCCAAAAAAGGTGGGAAATAACGCCTTCCATCTGCAAAAAAGTTAGGCGTTATCGGAGAAAATATACTTGGATGACGGGATTGAACGGTAGAAAGAGCCCATCCCTAACCCTTCCCGCAAGCGGGAAGGGGATTTTCTTGCCCGTTTTGCTTGGTGTTCTTCGCTTTCTTGTCCCCTTCCCGTTTGCGGGAAGGGTTAGGGATGGGCATTCGGCGGTAGCCGAACATGACGCGCCTTTGCCGCCTCAACCGCCAGAGCGATAGCCATCACCACGCCTTCCACATTCTCTCGCACATCGGCGTTGGTGAAGCGCAGCACCTGATACCCGGCATCGGCCATAAAGCGATCGCGGGCGGCGTCGTAGTCAGGGCGCAGGTCGTGGCTGTGGCCGTCCAGTTCGACCACGATCATCCATTCGCGGCAGAGGAAATCGGCGAAGTAGGGACCGATGGGCATTTGGCGGCTGAACTTTGCGCCCACGCCTCCACCCGGACCAGCGCGTGACAGATAGCGCCAGAGCAGACGCTCGGTCGGCGTGGCCTCGCGCCGGAGCGTGCGGGCGCGCTCGGTGTTGCGGGGTTTGAAGGTGGGCATGGGGTTTTCTTGCGCCGTGGTGAAGATTGGGCAATCGGGGTTGCTGCCGGATTGGCGGGATTTTGGCTTCGAGGGTTAGGGATGGGTCTTCGGTCCCGTTGCGTCCGCCCGACGCTTCGCATAAGCCCACCCCATGGAATTCGACGATCAGATGCGCCGGTACTTCGGGACCGAGGACCTTGCCGCCGCAACGCCTGCCGCGCTGGAGGCGGGGATCGAGCATATGCTGGTGGATTTCGGACTGGAGAAGGACCGGGCGCGGCGGTTCGGGATGTGGTCCTTGCTCTACATGCTGGGCGCCGCGCCGGATCTGGACGTGGCGTTCAAGGATGCGGATGACCGCGATGCGGCGCGCAACTTCATGGACATGATCGACCGCGCCACGCCGGGCGACTGAGCGCGCCGTTGCTACAGGCGCAACTGATCCCGATCGGCCATGGCGGCGACGAGTTCCGCACGGGCGGCAGCACTTCGATAGATCGCATCGATTTCGCGGATCGTGGCATCGGCCAGCGCTTCTTCGCGCAAGTTGACGACAAGGAAGTCGCTCGCGCCCAGCGCATAGCGGCGGCGCTCTGCCTCGGCCATGCGACGCGCCAGCGCGGCTTCGTCCGTCGCCAGCGCGGCGAGGCGCTCGGCTCCGTCCATCTGTGTGCGCAAGTTGGCGATTTCCACGCCGACCTGCTCTTCCAGCAAACGCAGGCGCAGCGTTAGCGCATCCTGTTCGGCGGCGACTTCGGCGATGCGCCCCCGCGCCGCGCGCTGTTCCAGCGGAAGCGTGAAGCGCAGGCCAAGCAGCGCTTCGGCAGGGGTGCGGACGGGCGAACCGGCCCCAATGTCCTTGGATGCCTCCGCGCGCAGATCCAGCCGGGGGCGCAGTTCGTTTTCGGCCAGCCGTGCGCGGATGCCGTTCTGATCGATCCGCGCCATGAGCGCGCGGATATCGGGCCGCCCGGACATGGCCTCCGTTCGATCCACCAGCCGGGGGCTGACGCCTTCGGGCATGGCCCTGGGCAGACGCGCGGCATCGGGCACGACCGGACGGCCCAGATCGTCACGCAGGAACAGCGAAAGCGCGTTGGCGAACAGCGTCAGGTCCTGTTCGGCCCGCACCAGCAGCGCCTTGCGCCGCACGATGTTCTGGCGGTTCTCGACACCCAGGATGGCGGGCCGCGCGCCAAGGTCTATCTGCCGTTCGATCGACGACTGGCGCTGCTGCGCAAGGTCGAACAGTTCGCGCAAGGTGGCGACGCGCAGACCCGCCGCAACCCATTGCTGGTAGGCTTCTATTGCCCGGCGCTGGACGCCGATGGCGATCATGTCGCGATCCAGCGCGGCAAGGTCGATGTCGGTCTCGGCCAGTTCGCGCCGACCGCGCCGCTCATCAATCACGCGGTCGCGCAGCAGCGAGAAGACCGCGCCGACACGCACCTCGCCAAGCTGGTTGGTGACAGACTTGCCATCGTAGGACGGGAACGCGCCGCTCGACAGGCGATAGCCGGTGTAGATGCTGCCGCCATTGTTCTGCAACGGGCGGCTGGCCTTCACATCGGCGAACGTGCCGTCGTAAAACCCCAGCGCGCGGCTTTGCGCATCGGCATCGAACACCAGATCGAACTGCCCCTGCGCCGACAACGCCCGCGCATCGGCCTGCCTCTGCCGCGCCATCGCCTCAAGGATCTGCGGCGCATGCGTGGCGGACGACCGCAGGACGTCATCCAGCGTCAGTTCCGCCGCATAGGCCGGCAGGGCGAACACAAACGCAGCAGCCACGATCAGGCGGCGGATCATTTCTCGTCCTCGCCATAGCCTTCCGCCTTAGGCTTGGCCTTGGCGGCCTCCTTGTCGGACAGCGCCTTGGCGGCAGTGCCCTTGCGCGGACCGGGATCGACCGGCTGCGGAAATTCCAGCGGAAAGTCGTTGAGCTGGCGCCACAGTTCGTAGCCGATGGTCACGGTTTCCATCTGAATCCAGCCGCGCACTTTCGATCCCAGTCGAACGAAGTTGCCGTCCGGCCAGCGCGGTTTGCCGGGCATCGGTTCCACCAGCACACGGAACAGGCCGGTTGCCTGCGCGGACGGATCTATCGAGCGCACCCGTCCATCGAACATTCCCTGCGCCACCGAAGGCCAGCCGCTGAACTGGATGGCAGGCCAGCCTTCGAAGTGCAGCCGCACCGGCTGTCCGCGCCGCACCAGAGCCACGTCGCGGCCATCGACCATCAACTCGACCACGCGTTCGGCGCGGTCGGGGGCAAGCGTTGCCAGCCAGTCGCCTGCACTGACCAGCGTGGCCCCGGCGGCAGTGTTGAGTGCCTGGATGCGCCCGTCCCGCGGGGCGCGCACCAGTTGCACCGACTGGCGGCCCAGCGCGATATCGACCTTACTCAGCTTGGCGCGGGCTTCGGCCAGCTTGGCACCAAGTTCAGCCACCTTGATCTGCGTGTTTTCGTAATCGCGCCGCGCGGCAAGGCCTTCCGAAAGCAATTCACCCGAACGCCCCACATCGATCCGCGCCACCGCCATCGCCTGTTCGGCGGCGGCAATCTGGGCGAGCACTTGCGCGCGTTCGGCAGCCAGACTGGTCAGGAGCGAGGGATCATTGTCGATGATCCGGGCAATCGGATCGCCCTGCTTCACCGATTGTCCGTCAACGACGTACCACTTCTCGACCCGTCCCGGCACCAGCGCGGTCACCTGTTGCACCCGGTCTTCAGGGTTGAGCGCGATCACCTCGCCCCGCCCCGGCGCGGTCTGGACCCAGTGAACCAAGAACAGGAACACCGCGATCAGGGGGAGCGCGATGGCGATCATCCACCCCAACGCCCGCGTCAGCCGAGGTACGCGCAGGGTTCCAAACGTGGTGAATGCGGAAAGGTTGCGCGGTGCAGTTGCCATGGCTCAGCGCTCCTCGTCGTGCATCGCCAAGGGCGCGATCTCCGCCGGATCGGCTACCTGCCGCTGTGTGCGCTTGCCGATCCACAGCCACGTGTCGCGCTGCAAACCTTCGGGACGACCGGTGAATTGCAGAACGGTAGTGCCGTGCGTACGCAATTGTGCCAGCACCGCATCCAGACGCGCAGGCGGCAGCATGTCAAACAGTGGGGAAAGCATCATCACGCGCGGACGGGCGAGCAACGCGCCGGCCAGCTTGAGCGCCATCGTTTCGCCCACGGAAAGCGGCCAGCCGGACGAGGACAGGCGCGCGTCCAGTCCGCCCGGCAAATCGCCGACACGGCGGGCAAGGCCAACCAGTTCCAGCGCATCGAGCATCGCTTCGGGACGACCGGGTGCGCTGAGCGAAAGGTATTCCCGCACGGTCATCTCGATGATCGTCGGCCGGTCAAGCACGATCACGTCCGAGCGCAGCCGGTACATGTCGAATGTGCCAAGGTCTGCCCCCCCGACGCTGACAAAACCGCTCTGCGGCACGTCCAGCCGCTTGAGCAGGGCTACAAGGCTGCGCTCGACGCCGGGCGCAGCGATCACGCCCACTTGCGCGCCGCTTGCCACGGAAAAATCGAACAGGTGATCACCGTGGCGCACATCGCGCAGCCGGATCGCGCCATCAGGCAGCGCAGGGGCATCGCCATCTGGCGCCGGTTCCTGCGGCACGTCCCAGAACAGCGACAGTTCCTCCATGCTGGCAGCCAGATCATAGAATATTTCAAGATATGTGCCGAGTTGCGCGATCCCGTAGAACACGCCGGAAAGAATCAGTTCGGCCGCGACCAGCTGCCCGATCGACAATTCGCCCTCCAGGATCAGCCAGCCACCCATCGCCAGCAATCCCGCACTGGCGAGCGCATAAAGCAGCAACAGTGCGATGGTTTGCCCGAAGGTATGGCGGAAATGGCGGCGGTGGCAGTCGACATAACGGGCCGTGACGGCTTCCGATCGGTCTATCGCGAAAGTCATATGGCGGCTTGACTTGTAAATGCCGTTCGATCCGCCGACACTGTCCAGCCAATGGGCCGCGGCGTGCTTGGCGTGGCTCTTGGTTACCGCCGTGCGCAGGCTGGAACTGGCCCAAACCCGCCAGATGACGACGACCAGCAATACCAGCACGGTGTTGAACGCAAGGAAGAACGGATGGTAGAAGCTGGTCACGACCAGCCCGACCAGACTTTGCAAAACAATGGTGAACCCGCCGATCAACAGGCTGGTCAGCGATTTCTGGACGACGACCGTATCGAAAAAGCGGTTGAACAGGTCACCGCGCCGCGCATCCACGAAGAACGGGTTTTGCGCGTGGACCGCACGCAGGGTGATTTCGGCAACCAGCCGGGCAAAGAAGCGTCGTTCGAACAGTGCCAGCAAATGAACGCGAAAAGCGCTGAGCACGCCAGAGATCACCAGCAGCGTGAACAGGATTGCCGCAAGCGTCAGCAGCGGTGCGGGCAGCGCGGTGTTGGCAACGGAATTGATCAGCAGTTGCACCGAAATCGGCGTGGCCAGCGACAGTAGCGAAATCGCTGCGCCATAAAGCAGCGCCAGCCTGAGAAACCCTGCGTCCGGCCCCAGTACGCAGGCCGTCCAGCGCGAAAAATCCCGGAATGTCGGGATATGGTGGTCGGCAGCAGGGTCGGCCATCGGATATCGGTTCCACTCTTCGCAATCGCAGCATGAATGGGGCTGGGTGCGTAACATTGTCGGAACCAAATGTAATCAATTGTTGCTGGCATACCGGATGCACCGGAACCACCAGGCTGTCCCCGCTGTTTCGCAAACGCACACCAAGCCTTTGCCTTTTACTGGGCTGGGCGGCTAAAGACCGGAAACCCCCTGTGGTCCAACGCCCGGCAAGAATGGGATATGCATTGCAGATGAACAACTTGAGCCGAATCCACACCGTGACCGTGGCTGACCTGATGGCACAAAGCGGCGTTCCCTTCGGCACCAGCGGGGTGCGCGGACTCGCTTCGGCGATGACGGACCGCCTCTGCCACGCTTATGCGACCGCGTTCCTGCGGTATCTTTCGGACATTGGCGAGTTCAGCGCGGGCGACAAGGTCGCGCTGGCCGGAGACTTGCGCACCAGCACCCCGCGTATCCTGACCGCCTGTGCCACGGCAGTGCGCGATTGCGGCGGCGAGGTGGTATTCTGCGGCTACACGCCCACCCCGGCGCTGGCCTTCCATGCCATGGGCAGCGGCATTGCATCGATCATGGTTACCGGCAGCCACATCCCGGCAGACCGTAACGGGATCAAATTCTACCGTCCCCATGGCGAAGTGTTGAAATCGGACGAAGCCGGCATCGTCGGCCAGAGCGTCACCATCGATCCAGCCCGCTACGGTCCCGACGATGCATTGATCGACCCGGCGGTGCTGCCATCGATTCTCGATGTGGAAGACGCTTATGTGGCGCGCTATGTATTCCACTTCGGCGCCAGGGCGCTCTCCGGCCTCACCATCGGCGTTTACCAGCATTCCGCCGTCGGGCGCGATCTCCTCGTTCGCGTGGTCGAAGCTCTTGGTGGCACCGCCGTGCCGTTCGGCCGGTCGGAACAGTTCGTACCAGTCGATACGGAAGCCATCCGCGCCGAAGACGTGGCTTTGGCGGCGGAATGGGCCGCTGCGAACAAGGTCGATGCGATCATCTCTACGGATGGGGATTCCGATCGCCCGCTCGTGGCCGATGCCAGCGGCACCTGGCTGCGCGGCGATATCGTGGGGTTGCTTTGCGCGCGCGCGGTTGCGGCAGACGTTGTCGTAACCCCGGTCAGCAGCAACACCGTGGCCGAGTTGAGCGGTGCGGTGCCACAGGTCCTGCGCACACGCATTGGATCGCCCTACGTGATCGCGGCGATGATGGAGGCCGCGCAACGGGACCCCGACGCATGCGTGTGCGGGTATGAGGCGAACGGCGGCTTCCTTCTGGGTACTCCGGTGGGCGACCTGGCAGCATTGCCGACCCGCGATGCACTTCTCCCGATTCTGGCCGTCATCACCACTGCGGGCGAAAAGCGCGTAAGCGAAACCGTGGCAGAACTGCCGCCGCGCTTTACGTTCAGCGATCGCGTGGCCGATTTCCCGCAAGCGCACAGCGCTGCGCTGATCGCCTTCCTGTCCGAAGGTGATACCGCCGGCCAGCTGACCCGGATCGAACAGGCCTTCGGCGCGATAGCGGGGAAGCCCGCGGCCATCGATACAACGGACGGTTATCGCATGACCTTTGCCGATGGCGCGGTGATCCATTTCCGCCCATCGGGCAATGCACCGGAACTGCGCTGCTATTCCGAAGCGGAGACCGAAGACCGCGCGCGTGACATCAATCGGGCGGCGCTGGCCCATGTGCTGGCGCATGTCATCCCGGCGCTTCAAATCGCAGGTTGAAATATTTGTATGCAACACATACAATATCAGCCGTAACGACGCGGCAGGCAGGCCGCGCGAGGCGGGGATAGAAGGCAACATGGCACAAATCATCGATGGCAAGGCGCTTGCCGCGCAAGTGCTGGTACGCACCGCGCAGGATGTGGCGGAGATTGTCGCAGCAGGCGGTGCGGCTCCGGGCCTTGCGGTGATCCTGGTGGGCAACGATCCGGCCAGCGAGGTCTATGTCGGGCGCAAGATCGCGCAATGCCGCAAGGTTGGCATCCATTCGATCGAACATCGCCTGGCCGCCGAAACCGCCCAGGACGATGTGCTGACGCTCATCGACCGGTTCAATGCCGATCCTGCCGTGCACGGCATCCTCGTGCAATTGCCGCTGCCCCGCCATATCGACGCAGCGCTGGTGCTGGATCGGATCGATCCGGGCAAGGATGTCGACGGGTTCCATCCTGTGAATGTCGGACGACTGTCCACCGGCACCGGCGGACTCGTGCCCTGCACCCCGCTGGGGGTAATGCTGCTGCTCGACAGCGTGATCGACGATTATCGCGGCCTTAACGTCGTCGTGATCGGAAAATCGAACATCGTCGGGAAGCCCGTATCGATGCTGCTTCTCGAACGCGAGGCGACGGTCACCGTGACACATATCGAAACGCGCGACCTGCCCGACGTGGCGCGCAAGGCCGATATCATCGTGGCGGCGGCGGGTGCTCCGCATCTGGTGCGTGGATATTGGGTAAAGCCCGGCGCGGTGGTGATCGACGTGGGCATCAACCGCGTTACCGATCATGACGGGACGACCCGCCTCATCGGTGATTGCGCAACGCACGAACTCGATCATGCCAAGGCCGTGACTCCCGTTCCCGGCGGCGTCGGTCCGATGACGATCGCCTGCCTGCTCAGCAACACCGTGCTGGCGGCAAAACGGTCAATGATTGCATAAAGCGCAATTAACCACGCCCATTTCGCACTTGCAGCATCGGCCGCATGGATGGATAGAGGAGGTGCCTTTCAGGCATCCTCTCCCAAACTTCCAAAGGGGGCCAGCGCAATCTGGCCCCCTTTTTTTGTCGATTATGTCGGTGGCAGAGACAAGCCTTGGTTTCGTCATTGCGAGCCTCGCGCAGCGAGGTGAAGCAATCCAGGGCGATGTGTAACGACTCTGGATTGCTTCGTCGGCTTCGCCTCCTCGCAATGACGAAGTGATGTTTGCAAAGGGTATAATCACCCTTTTTGTCCTGTCAGGACCAGCGGTCGCGCAAAGCCAGAAGGGCGATGGCAGCCTTGGCCGCTTCGCCGCCCTTGTCCTTCTGGGCAGGGTCGGCACGGACCAGCGCCTGCTCCTCGTTTTCGACCGTCAGTATGCCGTTGCCGATGGGTGTGCCATCCATCGTCAGCGCCATGATCCCGCGCGCGCTTTCGCCCGCAACGATCTCGAAGTGATACGTCTCGCCCCGAATCACGACGCCAATGGCGACATAGCCGTCATAATGCCCCGATTCATCGGCCAGCGCGATTGCGCCGGGAATTTCGAGCGCACCGGGGACCGTCACGACTTCGGCATCATGCCCCGCCGCCTTGATCGCAGCCTTGGCACCTGCGATCAGCATGTCGTTGAGGTGGTCGTAAAAGCGGGCTTCGACAATCAGGAACCTGGCCATGGAAAATCAATCCTTCGAAATCGGCTTTTCGCCAACGATGTTGAGTCCGTAGCCTTCGATCGCCACGACATTGCGGTGGGCGTTGGTTAGCAGCGTCATGTCGTGCACACCAAGATCGGCGAGGATCTGCGCCCCGATGCCATAGCTGCGCAAATCCATGTTGCCGGTGCCCTTGCCCGAAACTTCGTTGACCAGCACTTCAGGGTCGTTGGGCATCAACAGCACGATCACGCCTGATCCGGCCTCGCCAATTTCAGCCATCGCGCGCTGAAGGATGCGCTTGCGCGGACCGGGCGATCCGAGAACATCGGACAGGATCGAAATCCCGTGCATACGAACGAGCGTCGGCTGGTCGGGCTGGATCGTGCCCTTCTGGAGAACCAGATGGATCGTTCCATCGACCTTGTTGCGATACGTGCGGATCGTCCAGTCGCCGCCGTAGTCGGACGTGAACGGAGCCTGGGCGATGCATTCGACAAGGTGATCGTGGCGACGGCGGTATTCGATAAGGTCCCGGATCGTGCCCATCTTGAGACCGTGCTTGCGCGCGAAGGGGACTAGATCGTCCATTCGCGCCATCGTGCCGTCATCCTTCATGATCTCGCAGATCACGCCTGAAGGATTGAGGCCGGCGAGACGGCTGATGTCGACGGCGGCCTCGGTGTGGCCCGCACGGACCAGCACCCCGCCATCGCGGGCGATCAGCGGGAAGACGTGGCCCGGCGTCACGATATCGTCTCGTGTCTTTCCGGCATCGATTGCGACAGATACGGTGCGCGCACGGTCGCCCGCAGAAATGCCGGTGGTCACGCCTTCGCGCGCCTCGATCGAGACGGTGAACGCGGTTTCATGGCGTGTACCGTTGTTGCGGCTCATCAGTTCAAGGCCGAGCTGTTCGCAGCGGCTGCGGGTCAGCGTCAGGCAGATGAGTCCACGCCCATGGGTGGCCATGAAGTTCACCGCATCCGGCGTTGCCATCTGCGCGGGAATCACCAGATCGCCCTCGTTCTCGCGATCTTCATCATCCACCAGGATGAACATGCGCCCGTTGCGCGCTTCCTCGATGATTTCCTCGATCGGCACGAGAGCCGGCGTATCGTCGCTGTCCGAAAGAAAGCGTTCGAGCTTCGCCAGAGTATCCGCCGTGGGATTCCAGTTGGGTTCGGTCAGGTCACGCAGGGTATTGGCGTGCAGGCCTGCGGCGCGCGCAAGGCCGGACCGGGACATGCCACCTTCATTGACGAGGCGGCGGATCTTGGTGATGAGTTCGCTAGACATGAAGCGTCTATTTCACATCACAGTGTGTGATGCAATAGAGTTATTCACATTGTAACAACATCAGCCTGCAACGCCATCCGCTGCCAGCCAATCTCCCAGATCCGGGGTCTGGCCGATGAGCGCCAAGCCGTGGGCGATGGACGTCAATTCATCACCACAGGCGATTCGTTCCGCCCCAAAACGCTGTTCGAACAGGGTTCGCACCGCCGGGATCAGCGACGAGCCACCGGTCAGGAACACATGATCGATCTGCTCAGGCACAAGGCCTGCGCCAAGCAGCGCGCCATCGACCGTTTCGGCAATGCGCGCAAGATCAGGCGCGATCCAGCTTTCGAACTGCGCGCGCGTGACATCGGCCGCGATGGTCAGATCTTCGCTTTCAAACCGGAATTCCGCGTGGTCCTGCGTCGAAAGCGCGCGTTTCAACTGCCCGACCGCTTCGTACAGCCCATAGCCCAGTTCGTGCTCGATCACCGCGATCATCCGGCCGATGGCGGCGGGATCGGTTGCCGCACGTTTCAGGCGCGCCAATTCGTCCAGGGTCCGCCGGTTGCGCATCAGCGCCAGCCGCGACCAGTCGCCAAAATCGGTGAAGTGACCGGCGGGGATTTCCAGCACCTTGTCGAACGATTTGTACGTGCCGCCCTTGCCCAGCAACGGCAGGATCAGGTGATCCATGATACGAAAATCGAAACGGTCGCCCGCGATGCCGATACCTGCCGATCCCAGCGGCACACAGCGCTTGGCAGAGCCGGGGGCATTGATCCGCACGATCGAGAAATCGCTGGTGCCGCCACCGAAATCGGCCACGAGCAGTGTCGCAGGCTCGCTCAGCCGCGTGGCAAAGCTGTAGGCCGCGCCCAGCGGCTCGTAAACGTAGTGAACCGGGCGGCCCAGCACCGAAAACATCGCGTCATAACGCGCCCGCGCCAGTGCCGGGTCGGGCCGCGAGCCGACGTAGCGCACCGGGCGCCCCACAATCACGCGTTCGGGCAGGTTTGCCAGCGCCGACCCTGCGTGATCGATCAGGTGGCGCAGGAACGTCTGGCCCAGTTCCTCGAAGCGCAGGCGCTTTTCGAACAGGTTGGCGTGCTCGAAAGTGCTGCTGGCGGCCACCGATTTGAACGATTGCAGGAAGCGCGAACCTTGGGGAAAGTCGAGGAATTCGGCGATGGCCCACGGCCCCGCCTCATGCGCAAGCCCGCCGCGCCGATCGCCATCCTGCCAGAAGCAAAGCGCCGAACGGAACACGCTGGTCATCGCATCAGGCGCGGCAAATTCCACCAGATCGGCCGCCGAATCCGCCGTGCTGCGCGCGAGGACCGAATTGGTCGTGCCGAAATCGATACCGAGCGCGGTGAACGGGGCGGCGGCCTGTTCGATCGACATTCGGGAATTCCTTCAATGGCATCGCAAGACCGCGCCTATGGCAGCGCGAAAGTGGCCCTGCAACACGCTGGCCAGATCAGAACGCCGCGATTCCGGTGATGGCGCGGCCAAGGATCAGGGCGTGGACATCGTGCGTACCTTCGTAGGTGTTCACTGTTTCAAGATTCACCATGTGACGGATCACCTGATATTCACCCGAAATACCGTTGCCGCCGTGCATATCACGCGCCATCCGCGCGATATCGAGCGCCTTGCCGACGTTGTTGCGCTTGACGATCGAGATCATTTCCGGCGCGAACGCGTGTTCGTCCATCAGCCGCCCGATGCGCAAGCTGGCATGGAGACCCAGCGTAATGTCGGTGAGCATATCGGCCAGCTTCTTCTGGTACAGTTGCGTTGCCGCCAGCGGTCGGCCAAACTGGTGCCGGTCCAGCCCATACTGGCGCGCGGCGGCAAAGCAGAATTCCGCAGCGCCCAGCGCACCCCACGAAATGCCGTAACGGGCGCGGTTAAGGCATCCGAACGGACCTTTCAGCCCTTCGACATCGGGCAGCAATGCATCGTCGGGAACGAACACATCCTCCATCACCACCATCCCGGTGATCGAAGCGCGCAAGCTGATCTTGTTTTCGATTTTGGGCGCGGACAGGCCCTTCATGCCCTTTTCCAGCACGAAGCCGCGAATGGCATCGCCATGGGCAGCGCTTTTCGCCCAGATCACGAAAACATCGGCGATCGGCGCGTTGGAAATCCACGTCTTGGCGCCATTGATCACATATCCGCCATCGACCTTGACCGCGCGGGTACGCATGCCGCCGGGGTCGGACCCTGCATCAGGCTCGGTCAGGCCGAAGCAGCCAATATATTCGCCGGTCGCCAGCTTTGGGAGATACTTGCGGCGCTGCTCTTCCGATCCGTATTCGTGGATCGGGAACATGACCAGGCTGGACTGCACACTCATCATCGAACGGTAGCCCGAATCCACCCGTTCCACTTCACGCGCGACAAGCCCATAGGCAACGTAGGACGCGGCCGAACCGCCATAGTCCGCGGGCAGCGTAACGCCGAGCAGCCCCTGCGCCCCCATTTCCCGGAAGATTTCGGGATCGGTGGTTTCGGTGGCAAAAGCCTCGATCACGCGCGGTTGCAGGCGATCCTGCGCAAAGGCGCGCGCGGCATCGCGGATCATCCGCTCGTCGTCGCTCAGCAGGCTTTCAAGCCCCAGCGCATCTTCCCAATCGAACCGGACCATGCCTGCCATTCCTGCCTTCTCCTTTGCACATGGTGATTGCAGCGGAAATCAGTTTGGGCAACCAGCCTGAAAGGCTTCGGCAAAGATTTCCCGCGCGACCGGCAGAGCGCCCGCTGGAAAACACCGGCTTTCGATGGTGCCTGGCTCTTGCACTGGACGGGCCAACCGGGCACTTCGCGTCAAGCGCCCGGTTGAACAAACGGTGGAGTAAGATCAATGGCCCGTTACGTCAGCTTCCGCCGTCCCGATGGCAACCCCAGTTTCGGCCGCCTCGATGGTACGACAGTACACGATCTGGGACAGCACGGCGCGCGCGCGTATCTCAAGGACGCGCTTGGCGGCGATGTTGGCGCCCTGCCCGCGACCGCCAGCTTCAACCGCGCCGAGGTGGCGTTGTTGCCCGTGGTGCCCAACCCGTCCAAGATCCTCTGCGTCGGCCTCAACTATGCCACTCACGTCGCCGAAACCGGGCGTGAGCAGAAGGAGTATCCGGCAATCTTCACGCGTTGGACCGACAGCCTGATTGCCGATGGCGATCCCCTCGTCTGCCCGCCCGAAACCACCCGCTTCGATTATGAAGGTGAACTTGCCGTCGTGATCGGCAAGCCCGGTCGTCGCATCCCGCGCACCAGGGCGCTGGACCATGTCGCGGGCTATTCGGTGTTCAACGACGGTTCTGTGCGCAACTGGCAGCGCCACAACATCCAGTTCACGCCGGGCAAGAACTTCCCCGGCACCGGCGCATTCGGCCCGGCTCTGGTCACGCCCGATGAACTGCCCGATCTGGCCGATCAGCGTGTGCAGACCCGCCTCAACGGCGAACTGGTGCAGGATCAGCCGATCTCCGACATGATCTGGGATGTGGCGTTCATCATCGAATATTGCTCCACGTTCACCCCGCTCAATCCGGGGGACGTCATCGTCACCGGCACCCCCGGCGGCGTGGGCGACAAGCGCAATCCGCCGCTTTACATGAATGCCGGCGACGTGTGCGAAATCAGCATTGGCAAGGTCGGCAAATTGACAAACCCGGTGATCGACGAGGCATGACCGACCCGGCGCGGCGGCTTTCACCCGTCTATCGGGACATGCCCCTCACCATCTTCGAACACATGTCGGGTCTTGCCCGGCAATCGGGTGCGATCAATCTGGGGCAGGGCTTTCCCGATGAAGCGCCCCCACCCGCGCTACTGGCTGCGCTGGCGCGGGCGAGTGCGGAAAAGTCGCACCAGTATCCACCCATGGCAGGCCTGGCCGAACTGCGCCGCGCCGTGGCAGCGTTCTACGCCCGCACACAGGGTCTCGATCTTTCGCCCGACAGCGTGATCGTCACTTCCGGGGCGACTGAGGCCGTGGCTTCCGCCATTCTGGGTGTGGTAGCGCCCGGAGACGAAGTGATCCTCTTTGCACCTGCCTACGATGCTTATGCGCCGCTGGTACGGCGCGCTGGCGGGGTGCCGGTGTTCGTGCCGCTGGCGGCACCGCACTGGCGCTATGACCGGGTCGGGATAGCAGCGGCGATAACCCCGCGCACCCGCGCGGTGATCGTCAACGATCCGCTCAACCCCACCGGCACCGTTGCGTCCGCCACCGACCTTTCGATGCTGGCCGAACTGTGCCTTGCCCACGATCTGATCGCGATCTGCGACGAGGTTTGGGAAAACGTCCGTTTCGACGGGCTGCGCCATGCATCGCTGCTGGCACAGCCGGGCATGGCCGACCGCACGATCAAGATCGGATCGGCAGGCAAGATCTTCGGCGCGACGGGGTGGAAGGTCGGCTGGATGATCGCCGCCCCCGCGATGGCGGCCGTGCTGGGCCGCGCCCATCAGTTCCTGACCTTCACCACCCCGCCCATGCTGCAATGGGCCGTGGCAGAGGGTCTGGCCACGCCCGGCCTTGCGCAGGCCTGCACCGCGCGCTGGGCGCAGACGCGCGGCGTATTGCTGGAAGGGCTGGCGCGCGAAGGTTTTGCCCTGCTCGATAGTGCAGCCACGTGGTTCACCTGCATCGATCTGCCTGCATCGGGCATCACGCTGGACGACCGCAGCTTCTGCGAAAGCGCCGTGCATGAGGCGGGCGTGGCCTCGATTCCGCTGTCGGCCTTATGGGAAGGCGAAGGTGCTCCAACGACGATCGTGCGCCTGTGCCATTGCAAACCGGAGGCGATGCTGGCCGATGCGGTCGTCCGCCTCGCGCGCTGGCGCGATGATCGTTAGAGAGGCCAGAACCACAGGATCAGCGGTGTTCCGAGGACCGCTACCAGCACGGAAAGCGGCGCGCCAAGCCTTGCATAATCGCCAAAGCGATAACCGCCCGGTCCCAGCACCAGCGTATTGCACTGGTGGCCGATGGGGGTCAGGAAATCGCAGCCCGCGCCGATCGCGGTGGCGATCAGGAACGGTTCGGGACGATAGCCGAGTTCGGTGGCGAAGACACCGGCGATGGGTGCCATGACCAGCACGGTCGCGGCATTGTTCAGGAAAGGCGTCACCGCCATGGCCGAAACCAGAATCAGCGCGACCGCACCCCACGGCGGCAACTGCACGGCAAAAGCCGCCAGTCCTTCGGCAATCACATCCGAAGCGCCAGTGGTCTGCAACGACGCGCTGACCGGGATCAATGCCGCCAGCATGATCAGGATCGGCCATTCGACGGCCTCATAGGCTTCATTCACCGGCAACGCGCCGCTGATCACGGCGACAGCGGCCGCGGCAAAGAACGCAACTGCGGCAGGCACCGTGCCGCTTCCGGCCGCCAGCATCGCCACGGCCAGAATCATGATCGGCAGCCAGCGCTTGCGGGCGGATCCCAGCCGCATCGCGCGCTCGGCCAGCGGCAAGGCGCCCAACTGCCGCAGCCGCATGGGCAGCACATCCAGCGGCCCTTGCAGGACGATCACGTCACCCGCGCGCAAGACCATCTGGCCGGGCTTCGCGGTGATCGTTTCGCCCGCGCGCGATACGGCGATCAGGTTGATGCCCAGCCGCTCCCGCATCAGCAGGCGTCCGGCGGTCCGCCCGATCAGGCCGGAATCGCTGGCGACCACGGCCTCGATCACGCCGATATTGTCGGGCGGGCCTCCGCTGCCCTCCTTGCCTTCGCCGGCCAGCGCAAGCCGGTCTGTCGCGATCACCCGTTCCAGCGCATCGGGATCGCCGGTGAGAATAAGGACATCTGCTTGGGCGATATGCAGTGCAGGATCGGGGCTGCCGTGTATTTCCCCGCGCAGCAGGCCGGTGACCTGGACTTCTTCTTCATGCCGGGCCGTAAAGTCGGCCACGGTCTGCCCGATTGCGGGCGATCCCTCACCAACGGTCGCTTCGATGGCGTAGGCCGAAATATCGATCGCCTCGCCAATGCCGGGTGACGCCTGGCGGTCACGCGGCAGCAATCGCCAGCCCACCGCAAGGAATACCAGTCCTGCCAGCAACAGCACAAGACCCGTCGGCAGATAATCGAACATGCGGAAAGGCTCGCCTGTCATCTCCTCGCGCACGCGGCTGACGATGATGTTGGGCGATGTGCCGATCAGCGTCATCAACCCGCCCAGCAAGGACGCAAAGGCCATCGGCATAAGGAACACCGACGCCGATCGGCCGTCCTTCTTCGCCATTTGCACCGCAGACGGCATCAGCATTGCCAGCGCGCCCACATTCTTGATCAACGCCGAGGCGAAACCGACCGTGGCCGTAAGAAGCATCAATTGCCCCGTCGTGCTCCTCACGCGCGAGGCGATCCGCATCAGCAAGCCATCTATCAGGCCCGATCGCTGAACGGCGGCAGACATGACCAGAGCCGAACCGACGATGATCACGATATCGTCCGAAAACCCGGAGAATGCGTCCTTGGGGCTGACGACGCCTATCGCAAGCGCCGCCAGCAGGGCGATCACCGCAGTCACATCATATCGGAAGCGCCCCCACACGAACAGCGCCATCATCCCGGCGAGGGTGGCAAGGGAAAGCCATTGGGGCTGTGTCATCGGCCGATCAACCTCCTGCGGGTGGCAAGGTTCCCGTGCCCCACGGCATTGCGCTGCCATCGGACATGCGCGATGGACTGCACCCATGACCAGGAAACGCCGCTACCTTACGGCAACGATGCCCGATGGCTACGTGAAGACCATCGGGCCGACGACCGACAGCTTCACGCATTACTGGCGGATCGTGGCAGAACTTCACAACGGCAAGACCGAAGTCTTCTGGGGCCACACCCGGTCGCTTGCGGAAGCCCGTCGCAAACGCGCGCCCGCCGCGGAGGCAGCGCGAACGCGCGGCTGGAAGAGCTTTGCCTTCGAAATTGCCGAGCTGACCGAAACGCCTGCTTGAAGCGCGGTCAGTCCATCACTGATGCATGTAAACCGCGCGTTCGTGGCTGAAAGTCTTGAAGCCGAAGTAGCCGTGGTAGCTGCCGGTGCCGGAATGATTGACCCCGCCGAACGGCAGATTGTTTTCCAGGTAGTGCGAGAACACGCCATTGACGGTGACGCCGCCCGAAGACGTCTCGTTCAGCACCCGCGCCACACTGGCTTCATCCTGGCTGTAGACATAGAGTGCCAGCGGCTTGTCGCGCGCCTGGACATAGCCAATCGCCTGATCGAGCGTTTCGTACGTCATCACCGGGATTACGGGCGCGAAGATTTCCTCCTGCAGAATCTTCATCTGCGGGGTAACGTCGGTCAGCATCGTCGGATGGATCGTCAGGTCGTCCGCTTCCAGAATGCCGCCCACCGCAACGGTCGCGCCTTTTTCCACCGCATCGTCGAACAGCGCTTTCACGCGGGCAAAGTTTGCAGGATTGACGATCTGGGCGATGGAATCCTTCCTGATCGCGCCGTTGTCGTAAAGATTGGCGGCAACATTCGCCCGAAAACCTTCGATCAAAGCGGCCTTCTGCTCTTCGCGCACAAACACGTAATCGGGGCTGATGCAGGCCTGTCCGCCGTTGAACTGCTTGGCATTGGCAAGCTGTGCCGCAACTTTGGCGATATCTGCGCTTTCATCGACAATGACCGGCGATTTGCCGCCCAGTTCCAGCGTGACGCTGGCAAGATGCTTTGCGGCCGCAGCCATGACGATCTTGCCGACGCGGGTGCTGCCGGTGAAGAAGATGTGATTGAACGGAAGTTCCAGCAGCGCGCTGGCCACGCTGACATCGCCTTCGAACAGCGCGACTTCGCTTTCGTCGAAGGCTTCGGCGATGATGCTGGCCGCCACCCTGGCCGTGGCGGGGCACAAGTCGGTGAGCTTGACGATGCAGCAGTTGCCCGCCGCCACCGCCGCCGCGACCGGGCCGAGCGCAAGGCCCAGCGGGAAGTTCCACGGCCCAAGGATCAGGCAGACGCCGCGCGCTTCATAGACGATCTTCGCCTTGTCGGCAGGATTCATCGAAGGCGTGACGTCGGTCGGCGTCATCCATGCATCGAGATTGTCGATATTGCGCTGGATATTGCCGGTGACGTTGAGCACTTCGGTGACGCGGATTTCGCCCAGCGGCTTGCGCGTATCTTCCAGCACGGCGGTGATGATCGCATCGGTGTGCGATTCGACTGCCGCCTTCAGCTTTGCCAGCTTGGCCATGCGCTGTTCGGCGGTGGTGGCCTTGACCTTCCACTGGTTGGCTTGCTGCAGGGCGAAAACGCGGGCGATTTCGCTGGAAAGGTCTGCCGCGGTGGGCTGGATTTCGGTCATCGGTGTGCTCGGCCTTGATCTTCAGGATGGATCAGCCTTGCCATCGCGGGGACGCGTGGCAAGGCTTCGCGCCCTCACTTGCCAGCAGGTGAAATGTTAGGCAACCAAACTTTTTAACGCAGCCCGACAAACGCAGCCCAGGCCGCCAGGGGACCCACCGCCATGACGATCGCGGTATATACCACCAGCTTGTGCAGCATCGCCGGCCGGTCATCTTCGGGCACATTGCCCACGATCAAAGCGCCGTTGGTGGAGAACGGCGATGTATCGACGATGGTATTGGCAATGCAGATCGCTGCGACGACGGCAATCGGCGACAAATCCGATCCGCCCAGCAGTGGCACAGCCAGCGGGATGACGACGCCCAGCAATGCGGTGGAGGATGCGAAGGCGGAAACCACGCTGGAAAGGTAACACAGCAGCAGCACACCAAGCGATGCCGAACCGACCGTGCCGATCATCGCACCGGCCGCGTCCAGCGTGCCGAGCCGCTCCATCACACCGACATAGATGATGATTCCCGAAATGAGCAGGATCGTTGACCAGTCGACAAATTTCAGAGCGCCGTCCTGCGTACGCGGTGCAACGATGGCGAGCGCGATGATCACCAGCAGCGCCATGAAGCCGATGTCCACCTTGAACACCAGCGCTCCCACAGCGAGCGCGGCAAGAGCGGCCAGCGTCCACGCGCCATCGCGGCCCAGCGCGGGGGGCACCGCCAGCACATGAGGCGCGGCCAGAGCCGCTGCGCTGCGGCGGGCATAGACCACCCAGATCACCAGGGCGATGGCGCAGTTGAACACCGCGCTTGCCACAAACAGATAGATCGGATCAGGCACGATCGCGCTGCGCGCCAGTACCTTGTTGGCGATCCCGCCATAGATCGAAATCGGCGAAAACGCGCCTGCCTGCGCGCCATGAACTACCATCAATCCCATCATCAGCGCGGAAAAGCCGTGGGTCCGGGCAAACCGCAAGGCAATCGGCGCGACGATGGCAACGGCGGCAGGACCAACCGCACCCAGCGCCGTGAGCACACCTGAAACAAGAAAAACCAGCGCAGGCAGCAGCGCGGTGTGAGTGCCGAGGCCGCGCGCGGTCTGCCCCACCAGCCAGTCGATCGCACCGTTTCTGCTGGCGATGCCGAACAGGTAAGTGACGCCCAGCAAGGTCAGGAAGAGGTCCGCCGGAAAACCCGCCAGCACGTCCTTCACGCCCATGCCGCCGCCGAACAGGCCGAGGCCCAGCGCTGCGGCGAATCCAATCAGCCCCATGTTGACTGGCAACCACATTGCCGCGGCAAAGATCGCGATCAGAACGATGACCGATAACAGGATCATCCGGCTTTCCCCTCGTCGGCTTGCGGCATCACAACGACGGCGGATTGGTAAACACGCCCTTGTACGCGTCTCGCAGCAGGGTCTTTTGCACTTTGCCCATGGTGTTGCGCGGCAGTTCATCGACGAAGATCACCGCGCGCGGAGCCTTGAAGCGCGCCAGCCGATCCTTGAGTGCGGCAATTATTGCCGCCTCATCGAGCGTCGGGTCGGTCGATGTGACCACGGCGACCACCCCTTCGCCAAGGTCCGGGTGCGGTATGCCGATCACTGCGCTTTCGGCAATGCCGGGGATTTCGTCCAACGCGGCTTCGACTTCGGCCGGGTAGATGTTGAAGCCACCCGCGATGATCAGGTCCTTGGCACGACCGACGATGTGGACGTAGCCTTCGTCGTCGATCAGGCCCATGTCGCCAGTGGTGAAGAAGCCATCGGCGCGAAATTCCTGCGCGGTCTTTTCGGGCATCTGCCAGTAGCCGCCGAACACGTTCGGCCCCTTCACCTCGATACCACCGATTTCGCCTTGTGGCAGAGCATCTCCCGTGGCCGGATCGGCAATGCGCAGGTCCACGCCTGGCAAGGGAAAGCCGACGCTGCCGGGCTTGCGCAATCCTTCGTAAGGGTTGGAGGTGTTCATGCCGGTTTCGGTCATGCCATAACGCTCAAGGATCGCGTGCCCGGTCAAGGCGCTGAACTCCTTGTGCGTTTCGGCAGAGAGCGGGGCAGACCCGGAAACGAACAGGCGCATCGGCGCGGCAAGTTCGCGGGTGAAGCCCGCGTGTGCCAGCAACCGGGTGTAGAATGTCGGCACCCCCATCAGCACACTGGCCTGCGGCATCAGACGCACAAGTTCACCGGCATCGAATTTCGGCAGGAAAATCATCGCCGCCCCTGCCGCGATCGTCACGTTGGTGGCCACGAACAGCCCATGGGTATGAAAGATCGGCAGCGCGTGAAGCAGTCGGTCCTGTTCCGTGAAGTGCCAGTATTCACGCAAGGTCAGCGCATTGGTGGCAAGGTTGCCATGGCTGAGCATCGCGCCCTTGCTGCGCCCGGTCGTGCCCGAAGTGTAGAGGATGGCGGCCAGCGTATCGCCCGTGACAGGCACAGTTTCGAACGCATCAGGCAGGAGGTCGGCACCGCTCGGCAGCGTTCCGCCGGTGCCCTCGGCATCGAGCGTCAACAATGCCGGAACACCGATCTGCGCGCAGACCGGCGCCAGCAACGCCTCGTCTTCGGGGCGGCACACCAGCAGGGCAGGCCGCGCATCGCCGAGGAAATAGCGCATCTCGCCCGTGGTATAGCCGGTATTGAGCGGCAGGTAGACCGCGCCCGCCTGCATTGCCGCCAGCCATGTCAGAAGCGCGGTCTGCGACTTTTCGACCTGAATCGCGATCCGGTCTCCCGGCCTCACCCCCTTGGCGTGAAACAGCCCGGCAATCTGCGCGGCGCGTCGCCTTGCCGCCGCGTATGTCAACACCGCACCATCGGCAGCGATCAGGAACGGTGCCTGCGGAGCGGCGTCGCACCGGGCAACGAACAGTGAGAACAGGTCTTGCGAAGGCGTGTCGGACAAGGTGCACCTGAATGGAATGCCGAAGGAATGCGCAACCGGCGGGACAACTGCGCAGCAACGTGGATGCCGGATTTGCGCCCTTGCGTCCACGCTCACGATTGCAGCCCGCAAAAGGGGCGTTCACGCGCCTATCGCACAAGCGCGAATCATGTTATCTACATTGGTGTGAACAAGCCGGTCCCCCACCTCGTCCCTATCGCAATCGTGCCCGATGACATCGATTTCATGGGGCACGTCAACAATGCGTCCTATCTCAAATGGGTACAGGATGCGGTGATCGATCACTGGCGCGCATTGGCCCCGGCGGATGCGGTGGCGGCGCACTTGTGGGTGGCGCTCAAACACGAGATTACCTACCGCCGTCCCACGTTCCTCGACGATGCCGTGATCGCGCACGTCATCCTCGAAAAGGTCCAGGGCGCGCGCGCCTTCTACGAAACGATCATCAAGCGTGGTGAGGAAGTGCTGGCCGAGGTCAAGTCGAGCTGGTGCTGCCTCGATGCCGAAACGCTGCGCCCCGCGCGGCTGGCGCGCGATCTGGTGGAGAAATTCCTGCCTTCGGAAAAGTGACGCTTACCGCAGCTTGGCGATGCTCAGATTGTCGCCCTTGGCGCGCACTTTCACCGATTCCTCGCTGCGTGTCAGCGCCTTGGCGATAGCTTTCAGCGCCATGCCCTTTTTCGCCAGCGTATGCAGCTTCTGGATTTCATCGGGGGTCCACGCCTGCTTGTGACGCTCGAAACGCTCGGCCATTCGGGTATCCTTTTCAGCGCGTCACGGTGACGATGTAATTGAGCGCCGTGTTGTCGGACAAGTGCAGCCCGCGCGAAATGCTCCAGGCAATGCCCATCGGATTGCCCATGGTCAGGCCCGCCGCATCAAGCAGGTCATGCAGTTCAAGCGGCGTGATGAAATCGTCCCAGTGGTGTGTGCCCTTCGGCACCATGCCCAGCGTTTCGGCCCCTTCGACCAGCAACAGCCGTGATTGCGGGGTGCGGTTGGGGGTGGAGAGGATCATCAGCCCGCCGTCAGCCAGCGCTGTTTCCAGCGCGGCGACGAAGGCCGCCTTGTCGGCCACATGCTCGATCACTTCCATCGAGGTGACCAGATCATACCCGCCAAGGCCAAGCTGGCCGACATCGCCACAGCGATAGTCGATGGGAAGACCCGATCCTGCGGCGTGGAGGCGTGCGGCGGAAATGTTTTCAGGCGCCGCATCGACCCCGGTCACTTGCGCGCCCAGCCGGGCGAGCGGTTCGCACAACAGGCCCGCGCCACACCCGACATCAAGCGCCCGCCTGCCCGCCAGCGGCTTCAGCCCGCGTGAGTCGGCGGCGAAGTGCGAATCGATGGCATCGCGGATGAAGCCCAGTCGCACCGGGTTCAGCTTGTGCAGCATCGCCGAGGAACCCTTGGGGTTCCACCAGTCTGCCGCCAGCTTTCCGAAATGCGCCGCCTCATCAGGACGAATGGTATGCGCAGAGGTTGCATTGCTCATATGACGTCCCTAAAGCGCCCGCGCCGCATGGTCCATGGCCCCTAGGGGTTTATGGTCAGGGCGGGAAAGATTCTTTCGTTTGGACAGGTTGGGAGCAAGCCCTTGGCCCGCATCGTGATGAAATTCGGCGGCACTTCGATGGCCGGAACCGAGCGCATCCGCCGCGTGGCGCGCATCGTGCAGCGCCAGCAGGCAGCGGGGCATGAGGTTGCGGTCGTCGTTTCGGCCATGGCAGGCGAGACCGACCGGCTCGTGACCTTCTGCCGCGAGGCGAACCCGCTCTATGATCCCGCCGAATACGACGTGGTCGTGGCCAGCGGTGAGCAAGTCACGTCGGGCCTGCTGGCGATGCATTTGCAGGCATTGGGCTGCAAGGCGCGCTCGTGGCTTGGCTGGCAAGTGCCGATCAAGACCGATAACGCCCACGCCAAGGCGCGCATCGAGGATATCGATGCCGAAGCGCTGACGGCCAGCATGGCATCGGGCGAAATTGCCGTGATTCCGGGATTCCAGGGCGTTTCGCCCGCAGGCCGCGTGACCACGCTGGGACGGGGCGGGTCCGATACATCGGCGGTGGCCGTGGCGGCGGCGGTCAAGGCGGATCGCTGCGACATCTACACCGATGTCGACGGCGTCTACACCACCGACCCGCGCATCGTCGCCAAGGCGCGCAAGTTGAAGAACGTGACGTACGAGGAAATGCTCGAACTGGCCTCTGTCGGCTCGAAAGTGCTGCAGACCCGCTCGGTCAGCCTTGCCATGAAGGAAGGCGTACGGGTGCAGGTGCTGTCTTCGTTCATCGATGACGACGCGCCTGCCGCCGACACAATCCCCGGCACGATGATCGTTTCCGACGAGGAACTTGCCAAAATCCAAGAGGGACTTGATATGGAACGCCAGCTGATCACCGGCATCGCTGCCGACAAGAACGAAGCCAAGATCACCCTGACGCGCATCGCCGACCGTCCCGGCGCGGTGGCGGCGATCTTCGGGCCGCTGGCCGCAGCCAACATCAACGTCGACATGATCATCCAGAACATCGCCAAGGATCGTGGCGAGACCGACGTGACCTTCACCGTACCGCTGGCCGATCTTGCGCGCACCCAGGCCCTGCTCGAAGAGCGCAAGGACACCATCGGCTACTACCGCATGCTGGCCAACAGCAAGGTCGCCAAGATCAGCGTCGTCGGTGTCGGCATGCGCAGCCATGCGGGCGTTGCCGCCACGATGTTCCGCGCGCTGGCCGATCGCGGCATCAACATCCAGGCGATCACCACCAGCGAGATCAAGGTTTCGGTGCTGATCGACGAGGACGAGACCGAACTGGCCGTCCGCGTCCTGCACACGGCCTATGAGATGGACGGCGAGTAAGCCTTGAGCGGGGCGGGCTGCGGCCTGCCCCGCCTTTGCCGGTCAGCGGATCAGCAGGCCCCAGCCGGACAGCAATTGCTCGGCCTGTTCGCGTGAAATCACCGCGCCGCGGAACAGCCGGGCGTCCTCCAGCTTCAGCCCGCCAAGATCCGCACCGCGCAGGTCAGCCCCCGCAAACAGCGCGCCATCCATGCTGGCTTCGCGCAAGGCGCAGCCTTCGAAGACGGTGCCCCGGAAATCGCACTTGGCCAGATCGGCCTGCGCCAGATCGACGCGGCGCAAGGTTTCCTTGCGAAACGAAAGGCCGGAAAGCCGCGCGCCGACCAGCAGCACTTCTTCGAATGCAAAGCCCATGCCCCGTGCGCCGTGGAAGTCCGCCCCGGTCATGCGCGTGGCGGTGAACCGGGCTGCGGCGATATTGGTGCGGCGAAAGGGCACATTGTTGAAATCGCTGGCTTTGACCACGGCTTCCGCCAGATCGGCGGCGCTGAAATTGGCAAATCCGGCCCGGCATGATTGCCACACGGTATTGGAAAGGTTCGCCCCCGAAAGATCGGCGTGGCGCAAGTTGCACCGCTCGAACGTCCAGCCCGACAAGTCCAGCTTGCCAAGGTCCGCCGCTTCAAGATCGCAGTCGACCAGATGCCGGGGTGCACCGCCGGCCAGCGCGACGATGTCTGCGCGGGCAAGGGTCTGGTCACGGATCGTGGAGGTCGTCATTTCCGGGCGTTTAGGGAATGGCGCCCGCATTCGCCAACACAAAGCAATGATCTGCGGGAAGTCCGGCCTTGTTGCTGACACGAAGGGGCCGTAAAGCCCCGGCCAGTTTACCGGACGGGATCCCACGCCAATATGACCGCAACGCCCAAAACTTCCGCCATGATGCGCCGTGGCGCCGAATTCCTCGGCACCGAACATGCCATCCTGTGCGGAGCGATGAGCTGGGTTTCCGAACGCAATCTGGTTTCGGCGATCAGCAATGCCGGTGGCTTCGGCGTGATCGCCTGCGGCGCGATGACGCCCGAACTGCTCGATGCCGAAATCACCGCGACGAGGGTTTTGACCGCCAGACCGTTCGGCGTGAACCTGATTACCATGCACCCTGCCCTGTTCGATCTGATCGCGGTCTGCGCAAAGCACAAGGTCGGCCATGTCGTGCTGGCAGGCGGCATCCCGCCCAAGGGCAGCGTCGAGGCGATCAAGGACTTTGGCGCAAAAGTGCTGGTCTTCGCCCCCACGCTGGCGCTGGCCAAGAAGCTGCTGCGTTCCGGCGCGGACGCGCTGGTGATCGAAGGTTCGGAAGCGGGCGGGCATATCGGCCCGGTCTCCACATCGGTGCTGGCGCAGGAGTTTCTGCCCGAACTGGCCGCCGATCACGTGGTGTTCGTGGCGGGCGGCATTGGCCGGGGCGAGATGATCGCCAGCTATCTGGAAATGGGTGCGAGCGGCGTGCAACTGGGTACGCGCTTTGCCTGCGCCACCGAATCCATTGCCCACCCGGCATTCAAGAAAGCGTTCTTCCGTGGCAACGCGCGCGATGCCATCGTCAGCGTTCAGGTCGATCCGCGCCTGCCGGTGATCCCGGTCCGCGCGCTCAAGAACAAGGGCACCGAGGAATTCACCGCCAAGCAGGTGGAAGTGGCCAAGCGGCTTGACGAAGGCATCGTCGACATGGGCCAGGCGCAGCTTGAGATCGAGCACTTCTGGGCAGGCGCGCTGCGCCGCGCGGTGATCGATGGCGATGTAGAGCGTGGATCGGTGATGGCCGGGCAATCGGTCGGCATGGTCACCAAGGAAGAGCCAGTGGCCGAGATCATCGCGCAACTGATGGCGCAGAGCGAGGACGCCCTGGCCCGCCGCTGAGTCCATCCCGCCACCGCATTTGCCGCCCCGGAGATCCTGCCATGCCTGCATCCAAGCCGCACCGGGCCTCGTTCGGGATCGTCTTTGCGATCGTGATGATCGATATGCTCGGCTTCGGGATCGTCATCCCGGTCCTGCCGGGACTGATCATCGATCTGACCGGCGTGGATATCGGCACGGCGGCGGAATATGCGGGCTGGCTGAGCGCGGGCTATGCCGCGATGCAATTCGTGTTCGCGCCGGTGCTGGGCAACCTCTCGGACCGTTTCGGGCGTCGTCCCGTGCTGCTGGCAGCGGTGCTGATGCTGGGGCTGGATTACCTGCTGCAGGCCGTGGCACCCACCATCTGGTGGCTGGTGGTGGGCCGGTTGCTGGCGGGCATCACCGGTGCCAGCTTTTCCGCCGCCTATGCCTATATCGCGGATGTGACCCCGCCGGAAAAGCGCGCGGCGAACTTCGGCATGATCGGACTGGCCTTCGGCTTCGGATTTGTCGTGGGACCGGCGCTTGGCGGATTGCTCGGCTCGATCAGCCCGCGCCTGCCGTTCTACGCGGCCGCCGCACTGGCGCTGACCAATTTCGTGTTCGGGCTGTTTTTCCTCAAGGAATCGCTGACCCCTGACAATCGCCGCCCGTTCGACTGGCGCAAGGCGAATGCGATTTCCACACTCAAGGCCTTGCGCGGGCAAAGCCCGACCGTGCTGTGGTTCGTCGCAGCCCTTGGCATGTGGCAACTGGCGCATGTCGTCTACCCGGCGGTGTGGTCCTATTTCGCGATTGCTGCCTATGGCTTTTCGGTGCGCGACGTCGGGCTGGCGCTCGCCATGGTCGGGCTGACCAGTGCACTGGTGCAGGGCGTCGGCCTACGCTGGGCCTTGCCGAAACTGGGGGAGCAGCGCGCCGTGGTGCTTGGCGTCGTCGGCCTGTGCATTTCGGCCATTCTCTACACGATCGCCCGTGAATACTGGCATGTCTACCTGGCGATTGCGGTCGGCGCGCTGCAGGGCTTCGTGCAGCCGCCCATAGCCGCCTACAACAGCCGCGTGGTCGATGCGCGCAGCCAGGGCGAATTGCAGGGCGCGGTGCAGTCCATCGGCAGCATCGCGGCAATCATAGGTCCGCCGATCTATACGCAGGCTCTGGCACGGTTCAGCGGGCCGGATGCGATCATCGACCTGCCGGGCATGCCGATGCTGATCTCAGCCGGGTTCGCGCTGATCACGCTGGCACTGTTCTGGAAGGGTGCGTCCCTGCTCAAGCGGGAGGCGTAGGCTGTCCGACGGCTAAAAGCCGACATCCCATTCATCGTCGCCCCGGACTTGATCGGGGTCAGGCTTTTCTTTGGCGATTATACCCTTTGCCAACATCATTTCGTCATTGCGAGGAGGCGAAGCCGACGAAGCAATCCACCACCGCTCTGGATTGCTTCTCCCCGCTTCGCGGCGCTCGCAATGACGAAGCCAAGGCTTGTCTTTGCAAAAGACATAGTTGCCTTTTTCTTTTGTTTTGGAATGGTTTACGCAGAGACGCGGCGGGGTTGATCGTCTGGCGCGGCCAACCTCTTTTATCTGGCGCTGCATGCAACGGATCATGGATCAGCGAAGGGTCTTAACTCTCCGTGTTTCCGCTTCAAAACAAGGAAGCCTCACCCCTGATCAAGTCCGGGGCGACGGTGGGAGGGGCCGCGGTGGGAGGGGTCGCGGGGCGGCGGTGTGAAAGGCGGCCATGCGACACAAGCAGGGTCAGCAGGTCACTCAGCTCTCCAACTCGACATCCCAGTAAAGCCAGTCGCGCCAGCTTTCGTGCAAATGGCCCGGCGGAAAGGCGCGGCCGCGTTCCTGGAGTTGCCAGGTGGTAGGGCGGATGGCGCGATTCATCAGACGCATGCGGGCTTGTTCGGGGGTGCGCCCGCCCTTGCGCAGGTTGCATGGCGAACAGGCCGCGGCGACATTCTCCCACGAGGTGCGTCCGCCAAGGCGGCGCGGGACGATGTGATCGAAGGTCAGGTTTTCCGGGCTGCCGCAGTACTGGCACTGGAAACTGTCACGCAGGAACAGGTTGAAGCGCGTGAACGCCGGATATTCGCTGGGCCGCACATACTGGCGCAGCGCGATCACCGAAGGCAGCTTCATGCCAAAGCTGGCGCTGTGCACTTCACGATCATAGGTTTCGATGATGTCGACGCGTTCCAGGAATACCGCCTTGATCGCGGTCTGCCATGGCCACAGGCTGAGCGGGTAATAGCTGAGCGGCGTGTAATCGGCGTTCAGCACCAGCGCCGGGCAATTGGAAAGGTGGCGATCGTTGCCCAACACATCATTGAACGCGGCGCCATCGCCGCTATGGGGCCTGGCCGAAGCCGCCCGTTCGATCAGCGCCTTATGAAGCACGTCCCGGTCCGGTCCCTGCAGCCAAGGCCGAAATGGCCTTCGCAGGGGCAGTCATGGCTGAGCCGCATGACTTCTGTGTTACGCATGAGTGCCAAGGAACACTGCTGCCCGCCCGCCGTCAAGGGGGAAGAGGGTGCAGTTTCCACAACCCACATCTGACCGGGCAAAAGTTCAGAACGCCAGGACAGTGACCAGTTCGGTCAGCAGGTCGCGCCCGGTATAGACCGCCTTGACCGAAATCCGTTCGTTCAGCCCATGTGTTCCGCCGCCGTCAGGGTTGCCGAACATGCCCGGCGGACCATAGCTGGGGATACCGGCAGCAGACAGGAACACGCCATCGGTTGCGCCCGTGGACATGACCGGGACCATCGGCACACCGGGATAATACTTCGCCACCAGCTTTTCGGCAGGGCCGATAATCTTCGGATCGAGCGGCGGAGCCTTGGCGTCGGGTCCGCGATTGTCGGTGCGGACCACGGTCATGCGCGGATCGGCGATCACCGTTTCCAGTGCCTTGCGCACATCCTCCGCACTCACGCCGGGAAAGATGCGGCAATTGATGTTCGCCCCGGCCCGCTGCGGCAACGCATTGTTCGCATGGCCGCCATCGATCAGCGTGGCGACGCAAGTCGTGCGCAGCATGGAATGGAACGAGCGATCGGTATCGAGCACTGCCCTTGCGGCATCATCGGCCGGGTTGGCGGCAATCGCCACCATCGCCTTGCCCATGGCATCGCTGCGCGCGGCACCAGCCTTGGCAAAGAAGGCACGGGTCGTGTCGTTCAGCATCACCGGAAAATCGAAATCGCGCAACCGGGCCAGGGCGTCGGCCAGTGCGTAGATCGCATTGTCCTTGACCGGCGTGGAGCTGTGCCCGCCCGGATTGGTCGCCTCGATCCGGTAATTGACCGGGGTCTTCTCGCCCACGTGGATCGTCTGCACGACAACGCGGCCACCATCTTCCAGCGGCTTGTCCGTACGCCCCGAACCGCCTTCGTTCAGTGCAAATTCGGCGTCGATCAGCTCGCGACGGTTTTCCGAAAGCCATTTCGCCCCGTTGAAGGCGGTGCTGGTTTCCTCGCCGCAGGTCAGCGCCAGCTTGATCGTGCGTTTGGGAGCCTTGCCCGCCTTGCGCCAGCGCATCAGCATGTCCACCCAGATCGCGTCCATCGCCTTCATGTCGGCCACCCCGCGTCCGTAGAAGTATCCACCCTCTTCGATGAAGGCATAAGGATCGCGGGTCCAGTCCTCGCGCTTGGCGACGACGACATCGAGATGGCCGAGCAGCAGGATCGGTCTGGCCGCTTTCGATGTGCCGGGCAGGATGACGACGATGCCGCCTTCCTTGGGAAATTCCGGCACGGCAAAGCGATGGAGTTCGGCGCTGGTAAAGCCCGCGCCACGCAAATGGCCTTCGATCTTTTCGGCCAGCGCGGTGCAACTGCCGGTGGTGATCGAAGTGTCAGTCTCGACCATCTCCTTGTACAGCGCACGATAGGCCTGCTGATCGGGCCGCAGCGGGGTCTCTGCCGCCATCGCGGGCAAGGCCGCAAGCAGCATCGGCGCGATCGTAATGAGCGGTTTGCGCATGGTTGTGACAGTCCCCGGTGAAGCTTCGTGATGCCGCAAGACTGCGGGATGTGCACCCCGCGCGCAAACCCCTTTTGGGGCGCATTGCCACCTGTGCAAAACGGGGTGGATTCGCTTGGGTTTTTGCCTTCAAGTGCCTATGGGCAAAGGATGGCCAGCACTAACGAAAACATTCCCAACGCCAACGAATATGGCGCCGATTCGATCAAGGTCCTGAAGGGGCTGGATGCGGTGCGAAAGCGCCCCGGCATGTACATCGGCGATACCGACGATGGGTCGGGCCTGCACCACATGGTATTCGAGGTTTCGGACAACGCGATCGACGAAGCACTGGCAGGTCACTGCGATCTGGTGCTGATCGAACTGAACCCCGATGGATCGGTTTCGGTGGAAGATAACGGACGCGGCATTCCCACCGGCATCCATGCCGAGGAAGGTGTTTCGGCCGCCGAAGTGATCATGACTCAGCTTCATGCGGGCGGGAAGTTCGAGAACACGTCGGACGACAACGCCTACAAGGTTTCGGGCGGCCTTCACGGCGTCGGCGTCTCGGTGGTCAACGCGCTGTCCGAATGGCTGGAACTGACGATCTGGCGCGATGGCCAGGAACACTGGATGAAGTTCGCCCATGGCGATGCGGTATCGCCGCTGATCGTGCGCGGGCCTGCGCCAGAAGGCAAGAAGGGCACCCGCGTCACCTTCCAGGCCAGCCACGACACGTTCAAGAACGTGCTCGAATTCGATTTCGACAAGCTGGAGCACCGCTATCGCGAGCTCGCCTTCCTCAATTCGGGTGTGCGAATCCTGCTGCGCGACAAGCGCCACGAAGAGGTCAAGGAACACGATCTCTATTACGAAGGCGGGATAGGCGCGTTCGTGAAGTATCTTGACCGGAACAAGGCGGCGCTGATGCCCGATCCGGTGACGATCTCGGCCAACCGCGATGGCATCGGCATCGAAGTCGCGCTCGAATGGAACGACAGCTACTACGAAAACGTGCTGTGCTTTACCAACAATATCCCGCAGCGCGATGGCGGTACGCACCTTGCCGCCTTCCGCGCGGCACTGACCCGCACGCTGAACGGCTATGCCGAACGCACGGGTCTGCTGAAGAAGGAAAAGGTCAGCCTGACCGGCGACGACATGCGCGAGGGCCTGACCGCCATCGTCTCGGTCAAACTGCCCGATCCGAAGTTCTCATCACAGACCAAGGACAAACTGGTTTCTTCCGAAGTGCGCCAGCCGCTGGAAAGCCTGATGGCCGACAAGATGGTGGAATGGCTGGAGGAAAACCCCGGCCACGCCAAGTCGATCATCCAGAAAGTGATCGATGCCGCCGCCGCGCGCGAAGCGGCCAAGCGCGCCCGCGAACTGACCCGCCGCAAGGGCGCGATGGACATCGCCAGCCTGCCCGGCAAGCTGGCCGATTGCCAGGAACGCGACCCATCGAAGTGCGAACTGTTCCTGGTCGAGGGTGACTCCGCAGGCGGCAGCGCCAAGCAGGGGCGTGACCGCAAGACGCAGGCGATCCTCCCGCTCAAGGGCAAGATCCTCAATGTCGAGCGCGCCCGGTTCGACCGGATCATCGGATCGAAGGAAGTCGGCACGCTGATCCAGGCGATGGGCACCGGCATTCGTGACGAATTCAACCTTGAAAAGCTGCGCTACCACAAGATCGTGATCATGACCGACGCCGACGTTGACGGCGCGCATATCCGCACCCTGCTGCTCACCTTCTTCCATCGCCAGATGCCCGACATCATCCGTGGCGGCCATCTGTTCATCGCGCAGCCCCCGCTTTACAAGGTCGCCAAGGGCCGCAGCGAAGTCTATCTCAAGGACAACGCCGCGCTCGACCGCTATCTGGTCGAGGCCGGGCTTTCGGGCCGCGTTCTGGAAACCGCAGGCGGCGCGCGCAGCGGGCCGGACCTTGAAGACCTCGTCGAACACGCCCTGCGCATGCGCAACCTGATGGCCTTCGTGCCGCGTCGGTACAATCCCGCGATCATCGAGGCGCTGGCGCTGGCAGGCGCGCTTGAGCCGGACATGACCGCAGAGGTGCGCGCCGAAGCCTTGGCCCGTACCACGCGCTGGCTGGATCGTGGCGATACAGAAGCGCGCTGGCTGGTCGAAATGGCCGAAGAGGGCGGCTATCACATCAAGCGCGTGTGGCGCGGCGTGACCGATCATCACGTGATCGAGGCAGGCTTCCTCGTCAGCGCCGAAGCCCGCAAGCTGGCGCGGTTGGCGGCTGAAAATGCCGATGTCTATTCAGGCGTCGCCCGGCTGGTGCGGGCAAGCGCGGCAGTGGCAGAACCCGAACCCGAAGTGGTGGCAACCGCCGATGACGATGCTGACGTTCCGGCAGCAGTTCCGGTCGCGCAGGCCAAGGACGCGATCACGCGGCCTTCGGAACTGCTCGACACGGTGTTTGCAGGCGGCCGCAAGGGCCTTTCGATCCAGCGCTACAAGGGCCTTGGTGAAATGAACGCCGACCAGCTTTGGGAAACCACGCTGGACCCCAACGTGCGTACGCTGTTGCAGGTCAAGGTCGAGGACGCCGACGTGACCGACGAAATCTTCACCCGCCTGATGGGTGACGTGGTCGAACCGCGCCGCGAGTTCATTCAGGACAACGCGCTCAACGTGGCCAATCTGGACGTTTGACGATGGCCTACACGGACGCGATTCCCTGGGATCAGCCCGCCACGATGATCGACCTTGATGGCAAGGTGCCGATCATCGGCACGATCCGCGACTGCGCCCTGCATTTCCCGCTGTACAAGCCCGAAGCACAAGCCAAGGCGCGTGTGCTGCTGACCCAGCCGATCCACCGCGAAGGCCGGGCCACCCGCACCTGGCTGCTGGAACCATCGGAAATTGCGGAACTTACCGAACGGCTCGTGCGCGAGACGAACTAGCCCTTGAGCGCCGCCGCCCACTCGGCTTCCTTGAACCCCACAAGCAAGCCGCCGGGATACTCGACGATCGGACGCTTGATCACCGAGGCGTTCTCCGCCAGCACCGCAGGCGCGCCGTTGCCCGCCAACGCTTCTTTCTGTGAATCGTCGAGCTTGCGGTAGGTCGTGCCCGCGCGGTTCACCACCTTGTCCAACCCTGCTTGCGCGATCCATCCCGCAATCCTCGCCGGATCAGCGCCCTGTTTCTTATAGTCGTGGAACGTATAGGCAAAACCCTGCGCATCGAGCCACGTGCGAGCCTTCTTGACCGTGTCGCAATTGGGAATGCCGTAAAGAGTGATGCTCATAAGTCCTGCCGATTGAAGTGATGGATGCGCGAAGGCGTACCTGCGAGCAGGGTGTAGCTTTCGTAGTATTGGCTGCGGCCCCTGCCCTGCACTTCGGCGTGTTCGGCCACGCGCCGCCAGCCAAGCGCTGCGGCTTCGTCGGCCCATTCGGACAGGGCGATGACTTCGCCATCATCGGCGGTGTAGCTTTTGAAGCTGAGGAAGCCGGGTTGCTGGCGCGCCAAAGTGTCCATCGCTTGCGCATCGGCACCATAGGCGGCGGCATCGATGTCGGCACGTTTGCGGTTGCGGAAGACGACGAGGTACATTTGCATGGCTTAGCGCGGGACGCCACCACCCCCAACCCCCTCCTCTGAAGAGGATGGGGCTTTTTCTGCTCCTCCTCCTCTTCAGAGGAGGGGGCCGGGGGGTGGTGCTGCGACAGTGGACTTTTCCGCCGCTTTGCGACATTGCGCTGGCCCATGAGCCTGAACAGTTTTGGTCACATGTTCCGTTTCACCACCTGGGGCGAAAGCCACGGGTCGGCGCTGGGCGCCGTGGTTGACGGTTGCCCTCCGGGCCTCGCCATTTCCGAAGCGGATATCCAGCCGTTTCTCGACGCGCGCCGCCCCGGCCAATCGCGCTTTACCACGCAGCGGCAGGAACCCGATCTGGTCAAGATCCTGTCGGGCGTGTTCGAAGGCCGCTCCACCGGCACCCCGATCAGCCTGATGATCGAGAACGTGGACCAGCGCTCAAAGGACTATGGCGATGTCGCCAAGGCCTATCGCCCCGGCCATGCCGACTATGCCTATGATGCCAAGTACGGCTTCCGCGACTATCGCGGCGGCGGACGCTCATCCGCGCGCGAGACGGCGGCGCGCGTGGCCGCAGGCGGCGTGGCGCGGCTGGTGATCCCGGAGGTCACGATCCTCGGATTCGTTAGCGCGATTGGCGGCGATGCCATCGATTTGGCGAACTTCGACCCCGCCGAAATCGGCAAGAACCCGTTCTTTTCTCCCGACGCCCAGGCCACTGCCCGCTGGGAAGTGCTGATGGACAATGCCCGCAAATCCGGCTCGTCACTGGGCGCGGTGGTCGAATGCGTAGCCATGGGCGTTCCCGCAGGCTGGGGCGCGCCGCTCTATGCCAAGCTGGATGCCGAACTGGCCCATGCGATGATGGGGATCAACGCGGTAAAAGGCGTTGAAATTGGCGATGGCTTCGCCGCTGCGGCCAATACCGGCGAGGGCAATGCCGATCCGATGCGGCCCGGCGCGGACGGTCCGCAGTTCACCGCCAATCACGCGGGTGGGATCGCGGGCGGCATTTCCACCGGACAGCCGGTGACGGTGCGCGTGGCGTTCAAGCCGACCTCTTCGATCCTCACGCCGATGCCCACGATCACGCGGGACGGCGAAGCGACCGACCTGTTCACCAAGGGCCGCCACGATCCTTGTGTCGGCATTCGCGGGGTGCCGGTGGTCGAGGCGATGATGGCGCTGGTGCTGGCCGACCAGAAGCTGCTGCATCGCGGGCAATGTGGTTAAGGCGCTTTGAAGCCCTTGGGTTTCGCGTGAAAGGTCGTTAGTCTCGCCCGTAACAATATTGCGGGAGCATTCCTTTGGCCAGGCGCCTGACCTTATATATCCTGATCGGCATGGTGCTCGGCATCGTCGTCGGCTACGCGCTCAACGTCACTTATCCGAAGGGCGATGAAACGCTGGCGTTCACCGCCGACACGCTCAAGCTGCTGCCCGATGTGTTCCTGCGCCTGATCAAGATGATCGTTGCGCCACTGGTGCTGGCCACCATCGTCACCGGCATCGCCAGCATGGGCGATAGCGCGGCGCTGGGCCGCATCGGCGGGCGTTCGCTCGCGTGGTTCGTGACGTTCAGTTTCGTGTCGATCACGCTCGGCCTGATCATGGTCAATCTGCTCAAGCCGGGCGTCGGCCTTGAACTGGTGCCGACCGGCGATCTGGGAGAACTGGCCACGGGCGATTTCACCTTCCGCCACTTCGTGCTTTCGGTCTTCCCCGCCAGCCCGATCGAGGCGATGGCCAAGAACGACATCCTGCAAGTACTGGTGTTCTCGCTGTTTGTCGGCATTGCGCTGTCCGCCATCGGCGCAAAGGGGGCGCCGCTGGTGCGCGGGGCAGAGGCGCTGGCGCAAGTCATGCTGACGATCACCGGCTATGTCATGCGTTTTGCCCCGTTCGCGGTGTTCGGCGCGATCTCTTCGGTCATCGCGCTGCGGGGCCTTGGCATCATCGTGACGTATGGCAAGCTGGTCGGGTCGTTCTACCTTGCCATGCTGATCCTGTGGGTGATCCTGCTGAGCGCGGGCGCGCTGTTCCTGCACGGGCGCATCTTCACGCTGATCCGCTATATCCGCGAACCGCTGCTGCTGGCCTATTCCACCGCCAGTTCCGAAGCCGCATTGCCCAAGCTGTTCGAGCAGCTTGACCGCTTCGGCGTCCCGCGGCGTATCTCAGGCTTCGTGCTGCCGCTCGGCTACAGCTTCAACCTTGATGGGTCGATGATCTACACCAGCTTTGCCGCGATCTTCATCGCGCAGGCCTATGGCATCGACCTGCCGATTTCCAGCCAGATCGTGATGCTGCTGACGCTGATGGTCACGTCAAAGGGCATTGCCGGGGTGCCGCGCGCCAGCCTGGTGGTGATCGCAGCCACGCTCAACCAGTTCGGCCTGCCGGTGGAAGGCATCGCGCTGGTGCTGGGCGTCGATCACTTCCTCGATATGGGCCGCAGCGCCACCAATGTGGTGGGCAATGCCGTGGCCACATCGGTCATCACCAAGTGGGAAGGCATGTTGCAACCCACGATGGACCCCGATGCCGAACCGCCCCACGCCCCGTCACACACTGCGGCGGACGGCCGCGCGGGACTGAATCTCGATCCGGCAAACTTCGAAGACTGAGCCGCCGAGCACCCAGCATGATCAAACGCCCGAACCTTGGTAAGCCTACTTGACCAGCTCCACCGGCGTAAATTCACCCAGCCCGCACGATCCGCGATTGATCGGGCCGGGGCCGCCGCTGCTGGAAATCACCGTGATGATATCAACATTGCACAACTGGCTGAGCGACGTGGAATAGGAGAACGCCCGCTCCAGCCCCAGGCTGCTGCAACGATTTGGCAGGCTGTTGCGATACCAGCGGTTGCCGCCGACCCGGAAATCGATGGTCCAGTCATCGCGAACGCGGCTTTCCTGGATCGTGCGGATCGGTATGCAATCGACCGGTTCACCCACGATCCTTGCGGCAGGAACATCCTTGCCGCGTCCGTCGCGCGCGGACGGATTGCTGCCTTGCGCAGCGCAACCGCTCAACACGGCGGCGGCCAGCAAAATCGAAGTCATGCGCTTCATGTCATGCTCTCCTTTTATCGTGCTGCGGAAGGCTTCTTCGGCGCAGCCGGTTTGGCCCCCTTCTCCAGCACCTTGGCCTTGTACCCGCAAAGGTCAACCACACCACAATGCCAGCATTCGGGCGTCCGCGCCTTGCACACATAGCGTCCGTGCAGGATCAGCCAGTGATGTGCGCCCACGCGGAACGGCTGGGGGACTTTCTTCTCCAGCTCCTTCTCAACGGCCAGCGGCGTCTTTCCCTTCGCCATGCCGGTACGATTGCCGACACGGAAGATATGCGTATCCACGGCAAAGGTTTCCGCCCCGAACGCGCAGTTCATCACGACATTGGCGGTCTTGCGGCCAACCCCCGGCAATTGCGTCAGCAAATCGCGGTCCGCCGGAACCTCGCCGCCATGCACACGCACGAGTATTTCGGCCATGGCCATCACGTTCTTCGCCTTGGCATTGAACAGGCCGATGGTCTTGATGTGCGCTTTCAGGCCCTCTTCGCCCAGATCGAGCATGTCCTGCGGGGTCTTGACGATCGCGAAGAGCTTCCGCGTCGCCTTGTTCACGCCCACGTCGGTCGCCTGCGCCGAAAGCGTCACCGCCACCAGCAACTGGTAGACATTGCCGTATTCGAGCTCCGTTTCGGGTGCGGGATTGGCCTCGGCCAGCCGGCGGAAGAATTCGAAGACATCCGCCCGCTTCACGTCAAAGCCCCAATACTTCCGGCATCGTATAGCGCCCCGGTTTCCTGCCCAGCAGCCATTCGGCCGCCCGGATCGCGCCTTTGGCAAAGATCCCACGATTTTCAGCAAGGTGCGAGAAAGTCAGGCGTTCATTATCGGCAAGGAAATGCACCGAATGGTCGCCCGCCACGCTGCCGCCACGCAACGATGCGAAACCGATGGTCCCGGCTTTTCGCGCGCCGGTGATACCATCGCGCCCGCGCACGGCTTCATCCGCCAGAACCACGCCGCGCCCCTTGGCTGCGGCCTCACCCAGCAGCAGCGCCGTGCCCGACGGCGCGTCCACCTTCATGCGATGATGCGTCTCGACGATCTCGATGTCCCAGTCCTCGCCCAGCCGCTGCGCCGCTTCCTGCACCAGATGCGAAAGCAGGGTAACGCCCAGCGAGGTATTGCCGGTCTGCAGCACCGGAATGCTGACCGCTGCGGAATCGACCAGCCAGTGGTGCCGCTCCTCCAGGCCGGTGGTGCCGACCACGATCGGGACCCTTGCATGGATCGCAGCATCAAGGTTGAATTCGAGCGCGCCGGGAGCGGAGAAATCGACCAGCACATCGCAAGCCTTGGCCAGCGCCAGCGGATCGCCGTCCTTGTCGATCCCACCCGCATAGTCATGCCCTGCCGCCGCGATAGCCGCCTGCAGCGCATTGCCCATTCGTCCAGCGCTGCCGATAATTCCGATTCTGGTCATTGCCTGTCCCTTTGCAGGCGTGCTTCATGGTCGCGATGAAACGTCCACGCAATATCGTCATTCTCACTGGCGCAGGAATATCCGCCGAATCGGGCATCGATACGTTTCGCGGCGGCGGAGGCCTGTGGGAGCAGCACCGGGTCGAAGACGTGGCAACGCCCGAAGCCTTCGCCAGCGATCCAGACCTTGTCCTGCGCTTCTACGACATGCGGCGCGAGGCGATCCAGACCAGACAGCCCAATCCGGCCCATCTCGCGCTGGCCCGGCTCGACCGCGAGTGGCCGAAACAGGCAGGCGGCGAGGTGCTGATCGTGACACAGAATGTCGATGACCTGCACGAGAGAGGCGGCGCGCTGAACGTGCTGCACATGCATGGCGAACATCTGACCGCGTGGTGCACCGCATGCGACAGGCGCCACCGCTGGACCGGCCCGCTGATCCACCGCCCGCCATGCCCTTCGTGCAGCGAACCCGCGTTGCGCCCGGACATCGTGTGGTTCGGTGAAATCCCCTACCGCATGGACGAGATTTACGAGGCCTTGTCCGCCGCCGACCTGTTCGTATCGATCGGAACATCAGGCGCGGTCTATCCGGCGGCGGGCCTTGTGCGGACAGCGCGGGATCTTGGGCTACGGACGCTGGAGCTGAATCTCGAACGTAGCCAGGGATCGGCATGGTTCCACGAAACGCGGCTGGGACCTGCCAGCGAAGTGGTGCCTGCGTGGGTGGATGACTTACTCGATTGAGTTGCACCCTCCACATTCCGGGTCTTTCGCGATCCGCATGGTACGCAGCGATGGCTTCAGACCGTCGAGCACGTGCAACTGGCCCCATTGCGGGTCGCCCAGTGTGCTGACGCCTTCCAGCAGCACACGCATCGCTGCCATCGCGCCGAACGCGCCGACCATGCCGACCATTGCACCCAGCACACCAAGATCGGCGCAGGAATCGCAGTCCTCGGCATCGAAGGCATCGCCCACGAAGCAGCGGTAGCAGGCGTGATCGGTGCGGTGCCCGGCGAAGTTGGCGATCTGGCCCTGAAAACGGCCCAGCGCGGCAGACGTCAGCGGAATGCCCGCCGCCACGCAGGCGTCGGAAACGGCAAGCCGCGTGGCGAAGTTGTCGCAGCCATCCAGCACGACGTCGGCCCCTGCTATCAGGCGGGCAGCATTGTCGCAGGTGATGCGGGTGACATGGCTGACCACCACCAGCGCAGGGTCGAACGCAGCGACCCATGCCGCCGCCGCCGCCGCTTTGGGCTGGCCGATGTCAGGCTCGGCGTAGATCGTCTGGCGCTGAAGGTTCGAAGCCTCGACCAGGTCATCGTCGATCAGCGTCAGCTTGCCGATCCCCGCACCTGCCAGATATTGCAACGCGGGCGATCCGATGCCGCCCATGCCGACCAGCACGACATGGCTCGACGCCAATCGCGCCTGCCCGACCGCGCCGACTTCTGGCAGGACGATGTGGCGGGCGAAGCGGTCCAGGCGGTCGGGTGTCATGTCTTGCAGGTAGGGGCTGCGGCGCAAAACCGAAAGGGTTCTCGCAGAGGCGCAGAGAAGAAGCGAGACACGAAGAGATGTTGCGCTTGCGGCAAAGCCGCGAAGAAATCATTCCCCCGGCCCCGGACGTGAGCCTTGATGGACAAAGCGACCTGTCGGCCCGACGCAACTCCTCTGCGCCTCCACGTCATTCTCCGCGTCTCTGCGCGAAACCCCTTCTTCCGGCTCAGTCTTCCAGCTGGCGCAGCAGCGTTCGCACATCGCCGTCCATGTCGGCATCGCGGGTGCGCAGTTCCTCGATCAGGCGCACCGCGTGGATCACGGTCGAGTGATCGCGCCCGCCGAACTTGCGCCCGATTTCCGGGTACGAACGCGGGGTCAGCACCTTGGCGAGGTACATCGCCACCTGACGCGGACGCACCACCGCGCGGGCGCGGCGCTTCGATGCCATTTCAGTGCGGTCAACGCGGTAGAACTGGCAGACCGTGCGCTGGATCTCATCGATGGTGATGCGGCGGCGATTGGCCGAAAGAATGTCGGTCAACTGTTCTTCGGCCAGCTGCAACGATACCGGCTGGCCGGTAAGCTGGGCATAGGCGATCAGCTTGTTCAGGCCGCCGACCAGTTCGCGCACGTTGCGGTTGATCGTGCGGGCCAGAAATTCGATCACGTCGGATGGCACTTGTGTGCTGCCGAAGCGGACGAGCCGGTGTTCGAGAATCTTGCGGCGCAGTTCGATGTCGGCAGGCTGGATATCGGCGACAAGGCCCATCGACAGGCGCGAGAGCAGGCGCTGTTCCACCCCGTCGAGCGCTTGTGGCGCGCGGTCGGCGGCGACGACGAGACGCTTGCCCGCGCTCATCAATGCATCGATCGTGTGGAGGAATTCCTCCTGTGTGCTGGCCTTGCCGATGATGAACTGGATGTCATCGACCAGCAGCATGTCAAACCCGCGCAACCGCGATTTGAACTCGATCATCTCGTTCGAGCGCATGGCCTGAACGAATTCGATCATGAATCGTTCAGCCGAACAGTAGAATATCCGCGCGCCCGGCTTGTTGGCGGCAAAAGTGTGGCCGATGGCATGCAACAGGTGCGTCTTGCCCTGCCCGGTCGACCCTTTGAGGTAGAGCGGCGAGAACTGCGGGGTTTCGATGGCCGCCATGCGTTGCGCCGCGTTGACCGCCAGCACATTGGCCGAGCCTGAGACGAATTCCGCAAAGGTCAGCGACGGATCAAGACCCGACAGCGCGGTGTCGGACATGACTGGCGAGGCCGCCATGTGCGACGTGGCGCGCGGCTGAACGGATGTTTCACCACCGATACGCAGTTCAGGCAGCGACCGGCGGCGCGGATGCACCGTGATCCGCACCTGGCGCACTTCGGAGCGGGCAATCTTCCACGCCAGACTCAAGCGGTCGGCGAAACGATCGGCAACCCAGTTGGCGGAGAATTCTGTCGGCAGGAACAGATCGAGTGTGCCGGTCTCCTTGCAGAAAGCGCCAAGCTGGATCGGCTTGATCCACTGGGCGTGAAGCTGCGATCCGAGATCCTTCTTGAGGCCCTGGCTGATGTCGGCCCAGTCTGCTGCCAGATCCAGCGCTTCCTGGTCTTCGATCATCGTGCTGTCCCGGCCTTTCCTGTTTATCGTGTTACGCTCGGCTGCCATATGGCCCGCGATGGTCGCCCGTCCGTTATGTGTTGCGCCGGTATTCGTTGATCCGGTGCTTGTTGGCCCGGAGATCGCCACGCCAGCCCCAAGGCCGGCGGACCCTCCCGCAAATTCGTCCATCTTCACGCGTCGCGCCCCGACTGCCAAAGCTTGCGCTGACCAGTCGGTCACGCAGGCACAAATTACCCTTGCCCAACCACGCAGTTGCGCAGCAGGCCCCGATCAATGCAATTTCCGTGACACCGGATGACAGTGATTCCCGTCTTCGGTGAAGCCCTGTCTATTGGCGCATGGGGCCGTAACGCAAGCGGGGTGCCCGCAAAAAAACTGAAATAAATGCCCTTGACTCGCTGTGGCCCGCAGACTTGCATCAAGTATTTGAAAATAAACAGCTTTCAGTATTTCAGCAAGCGAATCGCGTAGTTTCCGCGACTTGCTGCGTCTGCACACTGTCACATTGAAACAATCGTGCGCGTAGGCTGCATGCAATATGCGTCACAAACAAAAATGGCCGACGCTAAACGCCGGCCATTTTTCAAATCTGGGACAGATCACCGTCTGCCTATCGCCTGATGCGACAGCAGACGCGAATCACGCCACGGCGAATCAGAGTGCCGCTACACGCTTGGTCAGGCGCGACAGCTTGCGGGCAACCGTGTTCTTGTGCATCACGCCACGCGCAACGCCACGCGCCAGTTCGGGCTGGGCCGCCATGAGAGCTTCCGCTGCGGCAGTCTTATCACCACCTTCAAGCGCGGATTCGACCTTCTTGACGAAAGTACGGATGCGCGAGAGACGGTTGCCGTTGATTTCGGCGCGACGGTCATTGCGGCGGATGCGCTTGCGGGCTTGCGGCGTGTTGGCCATGTGTTCCTGTTTCTCGTCCTCTGGCGGGCCGCTTGAAACGGGCCGCGAAAATCTCATGGTTTGGTGGCGATACACCACCGGAAAGCGGCGCCCTTAACGGTAGTGGTCCGAATCGTCAACAGATTCGGCGTCGATCGTTGCGAAGCCGATCATGCATCGGCAAGAACAGCACAGGCGCAATCAGAGCCATCCCGCCAATTCGCGCCGGACCAGCGCTTCGATCATGGCCATGCCTTCGTTACCGGCGTTGAGGCAGGCCAGCGCGGCAAAATGCGTGCCGCCCGCCGCGATGAAATCGTCGCGACCGCGAATGGCCAGTTCTTCCAGCGTTTCGAGGCAATCGGCGGAAAAACCCGGCGCGGCAATCGCGATGGCCCTGGTGCCCTTCTGCCCCTCGGCAATCAGGACGGCATCGGTCGCCGGCTCCAGCCATTTGGCCCTGCCGAAGCGCGACTGGAACGTGGTCTCGATGCGCAGCGATGGATGACTGGCCGCAAACCGCTCCGCCACCAGACGCGAGGTCTTGCGGCAATGGCAGTGATAGGGATCGCCCAGATGCAAGGTGCGTTCGGGCATGCCGTGATAGCTCAACAGAAGCAGTTCGGGCACGAAATCGAGCGTATCGATCTGCCGGGAAAGGTCTGCGTGAAGCGCGCCGATATAGGCCGGATCGTCATGATAGGGCGGCAATGTACGGAGCGCGGGCAAGCGGCGACGCGCCTTGATCCAGTCGGCCACGGCATCAAGCGCCGAAGCGGTGGTAGCCCCCGAATAGTGCGGATAAAGCGGGGCGACGAGTATGCGTTCGCACCCTGCGGCCAGCAACGCGTCGAGTTCGTCCGCCATGGCTGGCGACTGATAGCGCATGGCGTGGCGCACGATCGCCGCATCGCCCAGCCGCGCCTGCAGCGCGCGGGCCTGGGCCTTGGTGATCGCAGCCAGGGGCGATCCATCCTCGCTCCAGACTTGCGCATAGGCGTGGGCGGACTTCTTCGGCCGGGTGTTCAGGATGATCCCGCGCAGGATCGGCTGCCACAGCAGCGCCGGAATCTCGACCACGCGCCTGTCGGAAAGGAACTGCTTGAGATAGCGCTTCACCGAACGCGCATCGGGCGCATCGGGTGTGCCAAGGTTGACGACGAGAACGCCAACCTTGCCGGTCAGAATGGTCGGGTGATCGCCCGGCATCTTGCTTTGCATGCGTTCCATCAAAGGCCTTCGGAAATCAGGGGCAGGCGGCGGAAGCGCGCGCCTGTGGCAGAGAACAGGGCATTGGCGACGGCGGGTGCCACCGCGACCATGCCCAGTTCGCCGGGATCGAACGGCTCTGCCTTGCTGTCAGCAAAGGCAATATCGACCTTGGGGCAATCGGCCAGCAAGGGCAGCCCCAGTTGGGAGAGATGGCCCGCCAGTGGGCGTCCCCTGGCATAGCCGCTCGCCCCGCCGACGGCATGGGCAAGGCCGAACATAAGCCCCCCTTCGATCTGCTGGCGGGCAATGTCCATATTGATGATCCGGCCAATGTCGGCATAGGCACTGAGCCGTTCAACCCGCACCACGCCCGCTTCCGCCCTTGCCGTGGCGACGACCGCGATGAAGCCCGAACGCTGGCTGTCGGTGCCCGTGGTCATATCCATGCGGTGGCAGGCAATCCCTTGCCCCGATGCCTCGATTCCCCCGCCCCATTGCGCCAGCCGGGCAACGCCCGACAGGCAATCGACGAGCCGCTGTTCGCCTTCCAGCATGCCGATGCGGAATGACAGCGGCTCCTTGCCCGCCAGATGTGCCAGTTCGTCGATGAAGCTTTCGGTGAAGAACGCGGTATAGCCGTGCGCCTGCCCGCGAAACCGGGCGGTGGGCAGGCCGAGGGCCACCGGCACCTGATCCACCGCCTTCTCCGGGATACGATAGAGCGGCATGGCCCCTGCGCAAGCCATCGGATCGGTGCTGTCCTGCAGTTCCATCGCATCGCGAATGCCCCGGCCGTCGAGCAATCGCGCGCCGGATTCGCGCGCTGTGGCAGGCACTGCCAGCCGCGCCCGCCAGCCCAGCACGCGCGCCTTGTCGGGGCTGAGCGCGCCATCGAGTTGTGCAGACAACGGGGTGCGCGGTACGCCTGCCAGCGATTCCTGCCAGCGCGAATAGGTCAGTTGTACCGGCTTGTTCAGAGTGACTGCAATCGCGGTCACTTCGGCGGCGATGCGAACGTCAAGCCGCGCATCGAAACTGCCGCCGGCATGCATGGGGTAGACGATCACATCGTGGCGCGAGAGGCCCGCCATCCTTGCCGCAGCGCGCCGCGCGCGTTCGGGTGCTTGCGTGGCAATCCACAATTCCAGCTTGCCCTGCCGCATGCGCGCGGTGGCGCTGGCGGTTTCGAGCGGGGCATGGAATGCGGGTTCGACATCATAGCGGGCTGACAAGGTGGGCTTTGCCAGTAGCGGGTCGGGATCGCCCTCGGCCATCAGGCGCGCTGGCTCCCCCCTGGTCAGCGCCTTGTCGAGCGCGACCAGCATCCTTTCGCTATCGGCAACAGGTCCATCGGCCCGGAAGCGCGGCTCCATCGCGCGCACGGCCTTGTCGGCGGCATGCCAGGTGGTGGCAGCAGCAGCGAGCCAGCGCCGGGCATGGACGACACCGACAAGGCCCCGCACTCTGGCAGCGGCCTGCTTGTCATAGGTCGAGAGCACGCTCGCGCCCTGCGGCCCGTGCGCAATGGCGGCAAAGACCATGCCCGGCAGGCGCACATCGCCCGCGAACGTAAAGCTGCCATCGACCTTGGCCGGAAGATCAAGCCGCGGGTGGCGCGCGGGGGCGCCTTCGGGAAACTGGCCGGGGCGTTCGTGCGGGGGTTCGGCGCGCAGCACCGGAACCGAAGGCGGATCGTAGTCCACCGCGCTGTCGAGCAGGTCGGCAAAGGACAGGCGCTTGTTCTGGTGCAGGACGAAGTTGTCCCTGGTGTCGCACTCCTCCCAGCCGACGCCCCATCTGTCTGCCGCAGCCTGCGCCATCATCGCGCGCAGGGCCGCGCCCGCCTCACGCAAGGGCGCTTCGAACGCCGCCAGGGCGGTGCCGTCTGCCGTCATCATAAGCGGCTCACGCTCGGCATGAAGGCGCGGCAGAATGCCGGTGGGATCATCGCCAAGCGCGGCAAAGGCGGGCATCCACAGCGGTGCCCAACGCGCCGACAGCACCGGATCGGCATAAGCCGGGCTGATCGGTGCAGCTTCCACCGCAACCTTGCGCCAGTCCGCCCCTGCTTCATCCGCAACCACCTGCGCGACCAGCGTGGTGATCCCCTGCCCCATCTCGCAAAACGGCACCGCGACGGTCAGTACGCAATCCGTCCTGCCACGGCCCGTGCGGACCTTGCCCACCTTGAGGAAGGCATCGACGACGTGTTCGTCCTTGCCCGCAACCAGCGGCACGGCGTGGCGGCGCGGGATCAGCGGGAAGGCGATCAGCAGCGCCCCGCCCACGCCCGCCCCCACCAGCAGCCCTCGCCGGGTAAGACGCATCGGCGTCAGCGCTTCGCGTCAAGCCAGGCCAGAACACCGCTGGCGATGGACAGGAACGCTTCTGCCTGCGGGCTGTCTCCGGCGGCGGGCGGATTGCCCGCGTCGCTCTCGCGCCGGATCGCAAGGTCGAGCGGTACGCGCCCAAGGAACGGCAGGCCCATGGTCCTGGCCGCTGCTTCCGCGCCGCCATGGCCGAACGGATCGCTTTCCTCTCCGCAGTGCGGACAGATATAGCCCGCCATGTTCTCGACCATGCCGATGAGGGGCACCTGCCCCTGCTCGAACAGGCCGATGGCGCGTGTCGCATCCATCAGCGCCAGATCCTGCGGGGTCGAGACGATCACCGCACCCGCGGGCTTGTGCTTGGCAAGCATGGTCAATTGCACATCGCCGGTGCCCGGCGGCAGATCGACCACGATGATCTCGACATCGCCCCAGTGCGCGTCGATCAACTGGCCCAGAGCATTGCCCGCCATCGGCCCGCGCCAGGCAATGGCCTGCCCCGGCTGAACCAGATGACCCATCGACAGCATCGGGACGCCATAAGGGCTGGGAATCGGGATCATCTTGTTGCCCTCAGCCTCAGGGCGGCGGCCTTCCGTGGACAGGAGGCGCGGTTGCGAGGGGCCGTAGATATCGGCATCGACAAGGCCCACCTTGCGCCCAAGCCGCGCCATGGCGACGGCGAGGTTGGCCGAAAGCGTCGACTTGCCCACGCCGCCCTTGCCCGATCCCACGGCGATGATCACCCGCGCCTTGCGTTCGGCGGTCATCCCCAGCCGTACTTCGCCAACGCCTGCCTGCCGCACCGCATCGCGCACCGCCATTTCCAGCTTGTCACGATCGAGCCGCTCCAGCCCGCCCACTTCCAGCATGATCGTCGCCACGCCATCGGCCAGCTTGCACGTCTGCAGCCTGTCACCCGCCACACCCTGCACCGCTTCGCGCAGCGCATCTTCGCTAATGCTCACACCAATTCCCTGCTCATTTGCAGCCAGCCTCCTAGCAGATGAATTTTGGGGAATGGACACTGTTTTTCGCGCGAACCGTTCCTATAACAGTCTGCATGACTGAACAGGCTGGATGGATCGCGCGATTGGGCCGGGAACGGGGATTTTTCATGGCTGGCAAGAAAAGCCCCTGGGGATCGGGAGGCGGATCTGAAGGCAGCGAACCGGCTGCGCCCGGCGATGCAGGCTCTGCACCGCAAGGCGATGCGCCGCCGACTGAAGGCCCGCGCAACCCATGGCTGCCGCCACAGTCCGGTGAGCCGCAAAAGCGTGGCCCCAATATCGAAGACATCTTCCGCGCCCGCAAGGGCGGCGGCGGCAATGGCGGGGGCGGTCGCGGTCCGACCATGCCGCGCCTGCCGCAGCGCCCCGATGGCAAATCCTGGGCGCCCTATGGCATCGCGGTGATCCTGGCCCTGTGGCTTGGCGCATCGATGGTCCACCGCATTGCACCGCAGGAAAAGGGCGTGGTCACCACCTTCGGCTCCTACAGCCGCACACTTGATTCCGGCATGGCGCTGACCATGCCCTGGCCGATCCAGTCGGTGAGCGTGACCGACGTGACCTCGATCCGTCGCGCCTCCATTCCCGAAGGCGATGGCGAGAAGCTGATGCTGACCGGGGACCAGAACCTCGTCGATCTGACCTATCTGGTGCGCTGGAACATCAAGGACCTGAAGCAGTATTCCTTCCAGCTGGCCGATCCCGACCAGACCGTGCGCGAAGTGGCCGAAGCCGCGATGCGCCAGTCGATCGCCGAAGTGACGCTGAACGACGCGATGGGTTCGGGCCGCCAGCAGATCGAACAGAACGTGCGCGACCGCATGCAGCGCGTGCTGGATGCCTATCGTTCCGGCGTGATGATTCAGGGCGTGGACATCAAGAAGACCGATCCGCCGGCCAAGGTCGTCGATGCGTTCAAGGAAGTGCTGGCCGCCCAGCAGGACGCGCAGAGCGAGATCAACCGCGCGCAGGCGTGGGCGCAACAGCTCACTGCCCGCGCAGGGGGTGAGGCGACCGCATTCGACAAGGTCTATGAACAGTACAAGCTGGCACCGGAAGTGACCCGCCGCCGCATGTATTACGAAACGATGGAGCGCGTGTTGAGCCAGACCGACAAGGTCATCCTCGAATCTAACAATGTGCAGTCCTACCTGCCCCTGCCCGAAATGAAGCGTACGCAGCCCAAACCAGCGGAAGGGGGCAACTGACATGACCTTCCTGCAAACGCTGTGGAATGACCACAAGCTGCCGATCATCGCCGCCGCCGTCGCGCTCGTCGCGGCGGGAAGCTGCCTCAAGATCGTGGACGAAAAGACGCAGGCCGTGGTCGTGCGGCTGGGTCAGCCCGACCGTGTGATCAACCGCTTCCGTCCCGATGTGGAATTCGGCCAGACCGGCGCGGGCGTGATCTGGCGCATCCCGTTCATGGAACAGGTGGTCGAGATCGACCGCCGCATCCTCGATCTGGATATGGAGCGCCAGCAGGTGCTATCGGCTGACCAGCGCCGCCTTGAAGTGGACGCCTTTGCGCGCTTCCGCATCATCGACCCGGTGCGGATGGTGCAGACGGCGGGAACAACCGAGCGGGTGACCGAACAGCTCCAGCCCATCCTCAATTCGGCACTGCGGCAGGAACTGGGCAAGCGCAGCTTCGGATCGCTGCTGACGGCCGACCGTGGCAGGGCGATGGAGCAGATCCGCGCCGGGCTTGACCGTGAGGCGCGCGAATATGGCGCGCAGATCATCGATGTGCGGATCAAGCGTGCCGACTTGCCCGAAGGCAGCCCGCTCGAATCGGCATTCACCCGCATGGCCACCGCGCGCCAGCAGGAAGCCGCAACCCTTCGCGCGCAAGGTCAGAAGACCGCACAGATCATCCGCGCCACGGCCGAGGCAACCGCTGCCAAGACGTATGCGGATGCTTTCAACAAGGACCCGGCTTTCTATGATTTCTATCGCGCGATGCAGAGCTATGATGCCACGTTCTCGCAGAAGGGATCGAGCACCTCGGTCGTGCTTTCACCCGATAACGAATACCTGAAGCAGTTCCGGGGCAAGTGACGGGCGGCAGATGAACGTCAACGAATCGGCCCATTCAAAATCCGTTCAGGCAGAACGGCGTGAATCGGCAAAGTGATTTGGCGCCCCATCGGGTGGGCCATGTAGATAAAGAGGACCAGACCACGTGCGATATGCTTACGGTGTGACTTCGGCGCTGCTTCTGGCTGGCAGTGCACTGACCCTGGCCACCGGCTTTCCGGCGGGCGCGCAGGTTGCCCAGAACGACCAGTCCGAGATGCGGACAGTGGTTCCACGCGCCGGCGCTCCATCGAGCTTTGCCGACCTGACACAGCAGTTGCAACCGGCAGTGGTCAACATCTCCACCCGTCAACGGGTGAAAGTGCAGAACAGCAACCCGTTCGCGGGCACGCCGTTCGGCGATCTGTTCGGAGGTGGACAAGGCAACGGTCCGCAGACGCGTGAGGCGCAGTCGCTGGGTTCGGGCTTCATCATCTCGGCCGATGGCTATGTTGTCACCAACAACCACGTGATCACCGCGGACGGGCAGGGCGAGGTCGAATCGATCACCGTGACCACGCCCGACGGCACCGAATATCCGGCGAAGCTGGTCGGGAAGGATGCCGCATCGGACCTGGCCGTGCTGAAGATCAGCGCGCCCAAGCCGTTTCCATTCGTGAAGTTCGGCGATTCGCGCAAGGCGCGCGTGGGTGACTGGGTGATCGCCATCGGCAACCCGTTCGGCCTTGGCGGCACGGTGACGCAGGGGATCGTCTCGGCGGTCTATCGCAACACCGGCTCCGGCTCGGCCTATGATCGCTACCTTCAGACCGACGCTTCGATCAACCGGGGCAATTCGGGTGGTCCGATGTTCGACATGCAGGGCAACGTGATCGGCATCAACAACGCCATCTTCTCGCCCACCGGCGGGTCGGTCGGCATCGGCTTTGCCATCCCGGCAGAAGTTGCCGCGCCCATCGTGGACAAGCTCCGCGCGGGGCAGGCGATCGAACGCGGCTATCTTGGCGTACGGATTCAGCCCCTTTCCGAAGACCTTGCCGCTTCACTTGGCCTGCCCAAGAATCGCGGCGAGTTCATTCAGGCGGTGGAACCTGCGCAGGCCGCAGCCAAGGCCGGAATCCAGGCGGGCGACGTTGTGGTCAAGGTCGATGGCAAGGAGGTTTCGCCCGACCAGACGCTGTCGTTCATCGTTGCCAACACCACGCCGGGCAAGCGCATTCCGATCGAACTGATCCGCAATGGCCAGCGCCTGACCGTACAGACCGTGGTCGGCAAGCGTCCCACCGAAGAGGAGCTGGCGCAGCAGAGCTTCGATCCCGATGCGCAGCAGGATGACGACAGCTTTGCCGGCAAGCCTCAGCAAGGCCCCAGTGTGCTGCAATCATCACTCGGTGTCGTGGCCATTCCGCTGACGCCGCAGATCGCCCGACAGCTTGGTGCGGGCGAAGATGCCAAGGGCGTGGTCATCACTGCGGTCGATGCATCGTCGGATGCGGCAGCCAAGGGCCTGCAACGGGGCGATATCGTGCTGTCCGCCAATTATGTGAACGTGGCCAACCTCGCCGATCTGGAACGGATCGTGCGGACGGCAAAGACCGAAGGCCGCGAGGCTGTGCTGCTGCGCATTCAGCGTCGTGGTGGTCCCGCCCAATACCTGCCGGTCCGCCTGCGATGATGTGAATTTGCTGCCGACAAACAGAAAGGGCCGCTCCTTATCGGGGCGGCCCTTTCGCTATGCGGTGATCCCAAATCAATAGGTTGCGGGGGGATCGCTCGCCGGGAAGCTTTCGTCCGACGCCTGATCGGTCTTGTCCCACTGCTTGGGATCGGAGCGCATACCCTCGACCCCGGCAGAACGGACTTGCGCGAAGTTCTTGTCAGCAGGTTCGCCATCGGCAAATGCGACGTGGCTGGTTTCTGCCTTCTTGCCCTGAACGGCACGATAGATGGCGTATCCGGCCGCGCCAACGGCGGCCCATTGCAACAGGCTCATGTGCGTGTCTCCTCAGCAGGAGGCAAAAGCCTCCTATCGGATAAGCAAACGAACAACTGCGCAAAAGGTTCAGGCGCCCGATAATTCCGCGCCATGCCGTGCTGTCACGGCGACGGAAGAGGTGGTGGCGGACGCTGCCGTCCGGTCGCCCGGTTCAGGAAATCGTCGTTCGCCGCTTGCGGCACGTCGGGCGGCATGCCCTCGACCGACGCATCGGGATCTTCGATGATCTGCGGATCGGGTACACGCTCCCGCCGCGAAGGATCGACCAGATTGCCCTGCTCGTCGACATAGAAGTATTCGTCCGGGCTGCCCAGCATCGCCTCGTCATCAGGCTCAAGCTGCCATTGCGGCAGTTTCAGTTCGGTATCGAACTTTTCGACCGGGCGCTTGGCCGTGGCAACCTTCATATAGGCGGCAAAGGCGCGCGCGGGCGCGGCACCGCCCTGCAGGCCGGGCACAGCCTTGGCATCGTCGCGGCCCATCCACACCCCTGTGGTGATCCCGCTGGAAAAGCCAAGAAACCAGCCGTCCTTGTTGGACGTTGTCGTGCCGGTCTTGCCCGCCACCGGTCGGCCGATCTGCGCGGCGCGGCCCGTGCCGATGTTGACGGCGGTCTGCATCAGGTCGGTCATTCCCGCCGCGACATAGTTGGGGATCAGTTGCTGCGAGGATTCCGGCCGGTGGCTGTAAAGCAGTTCGCCGTCAGTCGTCGTCACCTTGCGGATACCATAGGGCACCACTGACATGCCCTTGGCCTGCACCGCCGCAAACGCCCTGACCATGTCGATCACGCGCACGTCGGACGATCCGAGGACCATCGATGGCAGGGTGTTGATCGGCGTGGTGATGCCCAGCCGCCGCGCCATGTTGGCCACGCTGCCAAAGCCCACCTCGTTGCCAAGCTGCGCCGCCACGGTGTTCTTCGAATAGGCGAAAGCGGTGCGCAGATCGATTTCCCCGGCGTAGCGCGCACCATCGTTGCGTGGAGTCCAGCCATCGATCGTCACCGGCTCGTCCACTACCCGATCATCGGGCGTGTACCCGGCTTCCAGCGCCGAGAGATAGACGAACAGCTTCCACGCCGAACCCGGCTGGCGCACGGCATTGACCGCGCGGTTGTAATTCGATGTCACGTAATCAGTGCCGCCGACCATCGCCAGCACTGCGCCGTCGCGGTCGAGCGAGACCAGCGCACCTTGTGCACCCTTGGGTGCGAACCCCGCGATGGCATTGGTCGCGGCGCGCTGCATTACCGGATCGAGCGTGGTCCACACCTCGATCGGCTGGTCATTTTCGGGCAGGAACAGATCAAGCTGGGGCAAGGCCCAGTCGGTGAAATACCGCGCCGAATTCTGGCTCGCGCGGTCCTCGACCATCTTGACCTTCTTGAGGTCAACCGCTGCCGCTTCGCTGGCGGTCACCACGCCATTGCTGACCATGGTCTGCAACACCACGCCGCCGCGCCCCACGGCGGCATCGGCATCGGCGGTGGGCGAATAGCGCGAAGGCGCCTTGACCAGCCCGGCAATGATCGCCGCTTCGGGCAGGGTGATCTCCTCGCCCGCATGGCCGAAGAACTTGCGCGCGGCGGAATCGATGCCATAGGCGCCGCCGCCGAAGTAGACCTTGTTCAGGTACAGTTCGAGGACCTGATCCTTGGAAAATTTCTGTTCCAGCGCCAGCGCCAGCACCCATTCGCGCGCCTTGCGCCCGAATGTCTTGGTGTTGTTGAGGAAGATGTTGCGCGCCAGCTGCTGGGTGATCGTGGACCCGCCCTGCTTCCACGTGCCGCTTTCCACGCGCACCATCAAGGAGCGCACGATGCCGATGGGATCGACGCCCCAATGGCTGCGATAGCGCCGGTCCTCGACCGAGATCATCGCATCCTTCATCACCTGAGGGATGCGTTCGTACGGAACCCACTTGCCATAACTTGGCCCCAGCGTGACGATTTCCGAACCGTCCGCTGCGCGCACCACGATCATCTGGCCGGTTTGGCTGGACTTGAGTTCCTGATAGCCGGGCAGCGAACGGGCCGTGACGGCAACCGCCACAACCAGTGCAACCACACCCAGCAGGGTGAATCCTGCACCCCATACCAGCAGACGCCCGAACCAGCGGCGCAGTGCCGATGGGCGGGGTGCAGGCGGAGAAGACCGGCCACCATCGGGGCGGCGGGGATTGTCCCGTCTGGCCATCAGTCTTGTACCGCTTCCCTCATAATGGCGCCGACGGGGTCAGGCGCGACACCCTGCGCATTGCGGCCCCATGCATAGGGCAATCGTAACGCAGGGTTAACCGCTAAATCGTCGGGCCATGCCTGACGCCCGACGAACGCCATTCAGTCCTTCGGGACAAAGTCCAGCGATGCGCTGTTCATGCAATAGCGCAGGCCCGTGGGATTGGGTCCATCGGGAAAGACATGGCCAAGGTGCCCGTCGCAACGCGCGCACCGCACTTCGGTACGGACCATGCCATGCGCAGTATCGCGATGTTCGTCCACCACATCGGCATCGACCGGGGCGTAGAAACTGGGCCAGCCCGATCCGCTGTCGTACTTGGTTTCAGACGTGAACAGCGGCGCGCCGCATCCGGCGCAAGTGTAATCGCCAGCCGCCTTGTTCTTTTCGTACGCGCCGGTAAACGCGCGCTCGGTGCCGCCCTGGCGCAGCACGTGGTATTGTTCCGGCGAAAGACGTTCACGCCATTCGGCATCGGTCAGGTTGAGCTTGTCGGACATTGCGGGGATCTCCTTCGGGCGCAGATATGGTGATGTCCCGCCCCATCCTCAATAGTGCGTCTTCTCGGTCGGCTTCGCCAGTTCGTAACAGTGGGCGATGTCGTACTTGTCGATGCCGCCCTTGCCGTCTTCGGCTTCCGCCACCATCGCCGCGCGCGCTTGCGCCAGAGTCCGGTCGGCCTCGTCACCGGTGCGGCCAAGGGCAATCAACGCCTCGCGCTCGCGCGATGCCAGCACCGATGCCAGTGTCTTGATATCCCGCGCCGCAGGCGACAGGCCTTCGCGGGCGTACAGATCCTCGTAGGCCAGCGCCATGATTGCAGCGCATTGCTTGAGATCGGGCGAGGCAAGTGGCGGAACGGTCGCGTCCAGCCGCGCGCTGCAGGGCTTTGCCAGCGCAGCCAGCGCCGCGTCAGGATCGGCCGCGACCTGCAAGGCGCGCACATCGTCAGCGATCAGATCGCGCACCGCTTCACGGCCCAGGCCGGCGTCTTTCATTACTGCCAGCCCGGTATCTGCAAAGTAACGCTTCCCCCGCACGGTCAGCGGCGGCCATCCGGGCAGTGCTTCGCCACTGGATTGGGCGGTGGCGACAATCGCGAAAGCGGCGGCGCAACGCAATGCGGCGCGATGATCGTCGGTCAGCATGGAGGCCGCGGGAACAGATTGATCGGCCGTCTGGGCAAGACCGGCGACGGGCTGGGCGAACAGGAGCAAGGCGGGAGCAAGGAAGCGCATGGCGGCCATGCTTAGGCGCAAAATAGGGCCGCGAACAGACATGCCGTTCGCGCCCCCTCACGGTTGGCCTGCCGGGTCAGGTATGGGAAACCCGGCGAGCGCTGGAAAAGCGGATCAGTTGGCCGCGACCGCGTTGCAACGGGCCAGATCTTCGGCGGCAAGATCACCCTGCGGCGTAGCGAAACGCGCGACCGGACCAACCTTCTGGGCCAGGCGGGCGCAAACGATAACCGGGCGCGAAGCATCGCGCGGAGCACTGCATTCGGCGCCCACGCATTTCCACAGCACGCCCTTCTGAATCACCTTCTGCTGGCCATCCATCGGGCGTGTCAGCCTGGCCGAATAGAACGGGCCATTGGCCGCCCGCGTGGGGACGGCTGTCAGCGCGAAACTGGCCGTGGTTCCGATCAGTGCGAGAATCGCGGGGAGAAGCTGGCGCACTGCGCCATTTCCGTTTGACACGATCATGGTGATTTCCCTGAACACAGTGATTTTGGGCGACGGAACAGGTGTGGTTCATCCGGTGGATGCTATTTCCGTTGCGAATCACTACTTACCTATATAGGTTGCAGGTTGCAACTAGAAACTTAACCGGACGCCGCAGATGGGCTATGGCGGGGATGACATGGACAAACTTCGCGAACCTCTGAACGAAATTGCCCTCTGCGGCCTGCCCCTCGCGCTCGAAGCGATGGGCGAACGCTGGTCGTTCATGATCCTGCGCGCCGCCTTCAACGGCGTGCGCCATTTCGAGGATTTCCTCGAATCGCTTGGGATCGCGCGAAACATCCTGTCCAACCGGCTGTCACGGCTCGTCGAAGTGGGCATCCTGAAGCGCGAACATTGCGCAGACGATCGCCGCCGGATCGAATACCGCCTGACGCCAAAGGGCCTCGACCTGCTCCCCGCCATGCTGGCGCTGCGCCAATGGGGGGAGAAGTGGCAGCTTGGTGTCCCGGCCAATCCGGTGCTTTGCGATGCGCGCGATGGCCTGCCCATCGCCACCATCGGCATTCGTGCGCAGGACGGCCGCATGCTTCAGCCCGATGGCCTGATGTGGCGCGACCGTGCGGAACTGGAAGCCGAACAACGCCCCGCCAAGCTGCACGAAGCAGGCTGATGTCCTGACAAAAGAAGGGCCGCCGGTTGACCGGCGACCCCTTGAGTTTGGCCCGGACGGGGGACTGGTCCGCCGGGCAAACCGTGAAGCCTTCGCTCAGCGCGCGGCCAGCGCCGTCGGCTTGATGTCCTGCTTGGCGCGCCGGGCATCGGCAAAGGATCTGGCAAAGCACTGGCGCGATGCTTCCATTTCAGCGGACGAGGCGTCTTTGCGAGTCAATCCGCAAACTTCCTTGGCCGCCAGCTTGAGACGCGTATCGAGCTGGGCCTGGCCGGCAGCGGTCGTCAGGTCGAGGTCGGCATAGCCGACGCTGCGTTCGCTGGCGAAAGCGGGCTGGCTGACAGAGAGAGCGAGACCGAAGAGGCCTGCGGCGATCATGGAATTGCGGATCATGGCGTCGTCCTTTGAACAAGGGCCGGAGCGCATCCGGCTGGGAAAGTTTGCGGTGACCGAACCTTGGCTCTTCGGGGGTCGTCGGGGGTCTGGTGAGCCACCGCATGCATTTTCCCTAGGCCGACGATCCGGCAGAAGCGCGCCCGCCTCGACCAGCTTTCCGTAGCGTCCGACAAACGCGCGGCTTGTCCGACGAACGGCTTGCACAGGTCCACCAACTGCAGGTGTGACATTTGCCGGACGAAGCCATATCGTCAGGGTCAATGGCGATTCTGATCACGTTCCTGCTGGGCATCGGCAACTTCGCGTTGCACCGCGCGGTCATGGACAGCGGGCATCCCCTGCTCGGGCGCATGCCGCGCTTCTATCACGCGCTGGGCGGGCGCTTCACTATGGTGCTGGAATTCCTGTTGCTGGTCGCCGCCCTGATGTTCGCCGCACAGGACAATGTCAGCGGACCTATTGCCTATGTGGTCTATTCGGTGCTCAACAGCTTTTCGGCATGGCTGATCCTGACCGATCGGGTATGACAAGCCTCCGCCGCGGAACAACCGCGGGTTTTGCAGGTTTCACGGCCATCATGGAACTTTCCCCACTCTGGCTTGTCACCAACGCGGCAAGCGGCAGCAACAGCGACGATGCCGTGCAGGATATAGCCGCATCGCTCGAATCGATCGGGTGCGCGCCTGTTCGCATTATCTGCTTTCCCGACGAGGAACTGCCCACTGGCGAAGACTTGACCAGGGCAGGAGTCAGGACCCTGGCGGTATTCACCGGCGACGGAACCATCAATGCTGCGGCAACCAGCGCCACGGGCTGGGATGGTGCGATTCTCGTCCTTCCCGGCGGCACGATGAACCTCCTGTCCAAAGCGCTGCATGGCGATGTGCCGCCTGAAACGATTACCGGACATCTTGCCGCAGGCAGCTTCCGGCGCATCGGTCAGCCAGCCGTCCGCACTTCCCAGGGGACAGCGCTGGTCGAAGTGCTGGCGGGACCGGGCGCGATGTGGGCTGATGTCCGCGAAGGTGTGCGCGACCTTGATCTGGGGGCGATTGCCGAAACGTTTTCCAAGGCTCTGCGCGAAACCCGCGAAGGTCCCGGCGTGAAGGTCGCCGATCCAGCGGCTGGAAAGCCGGACGGCTATCGCGCCCTGCGCATCGCCCCCCACGGCAATGGTCTCCATGTCGATGGCTATGACTTTGCCGACCTTGCCGATTTTGCCGCGCAGGGCTTTGCCATGCTGGTGAAACGTGATTTCCGCCAGGGACCGCACGACGACCTTGGCCAGTTCGATGCGATCGACTGCATAAGCGATTCCGCTATCGCGCTGATGATCGATGGCGAACGTCGGCAGGGCGACCTGCGCGAACGATTCGAACGGATCGTATTTCCGGTGGACTTCATCGCCACGAAGCCTGCCGGGGATTGACCCGCCATGCCACAACGACGATCACCGCGCCCGACATGATCCGCCTGTTCCATATCAGCGACATTCATTTCGGACTCGAAGATCGTCGCGCGCTCGATTGGGTGGCGCAGTGCATCGCGCGCGAAAAGCCCGATGCCGTAGCGATCACCGGCGATCTGACGATGCGCGCCCGCCATCGTGAATTCACCGCCGCCTGCCACTGGATAAAGTCGCTAGACGTGGCGGTAACGGTTGAAGTCGGCAATCACGATCTGCCCTACTTCAATCTGGTTGAACGGTTCGTCGATCCCTATCGCCGGTTCCGCTCGATCGAAGCGCTGCTTGAGCGCGAAATCGATCTGCCGGGCCTCGCCATCGTCCCGCTCAAGACCACCGCGCGCGCGCAGTGGCGGCTCAACTGGTCCAAGGGCGCCGTGGGCATGGCCGCCTTGAACCACACCCTGCGGGCCATCGATGCCCTGCCCTCAGGAACGCGCGCGGTCGTTGCATGCCATCATCCGCTGGTCGAGGCCGGGACGCGCGGCAAGGCGCTGACCCGTGGCGGCAGCCGCGCACTGGCGGCGCTTGCAAGCCGCAATGTCTGCGCCGTGATTTCCGGGCATGTCCACGATCCGTTCCACCTGATTCACCCGACGCCCAACGGCCCGGTGCGGATGATCGGCGCTGGCACACTGTCGCAGCGGGTGCGCTCCACCCCCCCCAGCTTTAACGAACTCACGCTGGCAGGCGGCGAAATCACGGTACGTGTGCGCAACCTCGAACATGTCTCCACCCGCGACATGCAGATCGAAGATGTGCCGGAAAACGCTCTGCCACCGCGCACCGAGGGCGAACCGGTTGCCCCGGTCCGTGCCGTGCCGACGATCGATCCGCCGGTATATTGATCGGTCAGGCCCGGAAAACCTCGATCCTCAACGCTTGCCCGCTTGCCGCCACGTCCAGCAACCTGTCGATGTTGGGATGCGCCCCCGGACGCGTCCTGGCATCGGCCACATGCTCGGCAAACACATCAAGGCCATGTGTGGCCGCTGCGGCGTCCAGCGTGCCGAAGCATTGCTGGAGGTAGTGGTAAACCGCCAGCGAACCTTGCTTGCCGGGTTCATTGGGGATGCGTGCCACGACATGGCCGCCTGCATCGATCAGATCCATGTGAGCCAGCCCATCAATCGGCGGCAGCGCTGCAAGGTTTTCCTTGAACGCCGCGCCCGGTTGAATCTTCGTCATCGTCATTGTCCCACCCCCATGTTGTCGATAAGCCGCGTTCCGCCGATCCGGGCAGCAACGAGCAGGCGGGCCTTGCGACCGTTCCAGACGGTCACCTCCTCCAGCGTCGCCGCATCGCGCAGGTCGGCATAGTCGATGCTGTCGAACCCTGTCGCAAGCACATTTGCCTTCAGCGTTGCAAGGCTTTCCGCCACATCGGCCCCGCCTTCAATTGCCGCTATCGCACGACGCATACCGGCTGAAAGGCCCGCCGCCTGCTCGCGCTGCGCAGCGGTCAGATACTGGTTGCGGCTGCTCATGGCGAGGCCGCTTGGCTCCCGCACGGTTTCCACGCCGATGATGGCGTCGGCATGGGGCAGGGTCAGGTCCAGATCGCGGGCCATGCGCCGGATCACGGCCAGTTGCTGCCAGTCCTTCTCGCCGAACAGCGCAATGTCGGGGCGGACCTGATTGAACAGCTTGCACACCACGGTTGCCACGCCATCGAAATGGCCCGGCCGCGCGGCACCGCAGGCAACTTCGCTCACCCCTGAAACCGAGACGTTGGTGGCATAGCCCTGGGGATACATCTGATCGACGGTCGGCGCCCACAGCAGCGCCACGCCCTCAGCCTCAAGCAGCGCGGCATCGGCGGCGAGGCGGCGCGGATAAGCGTCGAGGTCCTCGTTGGGGCCGAACTGGCGGGGGTTGACGAAGATCGAGACGATCACATGATCGGCGCGCCGTGCCGCCTCGCGCACCAGCGTCAGATGGCCTTCGTGCAGCGCGCCCATCGTCGGGACCAGCGCCACGCTTTTTCCCCCGTTTTTGAGCGCATCGACCGCTTCGCGCAGGCTCACAAGCTGATTGATGGTTTGCACGCGGGCCACCTCTCCACTAAGTCCGATGGCAAGGGCGATAGGGGGGCAGGCGGCCTCTCGCAAGCCCGCGCAACGCAACCCAACAGAGAGTACGCCCCCTTGTCCATTGGCCCGCATCGCATTGTCTTCGCCAACGAAAAGGGCGGCACCGGCAAGTCCACCACGGCCGTTCACGTTGCCGTGGCGCTTGCCTATCAGGGCGCGCGCGTGGCCGCGATCGATCTCGATGCCCGCCAGCGCACGATGCACCGCTACCTGGAAAACCGGGCGGAAACCATGCGCCGCCGCTCGATCACCCTGCCTACCGCGACATTCGAGGTCTATGACGGCCAGAGCGCCGACGAGCTTGACGCGATGACCGAGCGGCTTTCGCAATCGCACGATTTCATCGTCTACGACACGCCCGGCCGTGATGATATGCTTGCGCGCCATGTTGCCACCCGCGCCGATACGCTGGTCACCCCGCTGAATGACAGCTTCGTCGATTTCGATCTGATCGGACAGGTCGATGCCGAGACGTTCAAGGTCCGCCGCCTGTCTTTCTACGCCGAACTGATCTGGGAAGCGCGCAAGAAGCGGGCCATGGCGACGATCAAGGATTCCAGACGCGAGATGGACTGGGTCGTCGTGCGCAACCGTACCGGCTATACCGAAGCGCGCAACCAGCGCCGCATCGATACGGCGCTGACCGAACTGTCAAAGCGCGTCGGCTTCCGCATCGCCAGCGGCCTGTCCGAACGTGTGATCTACCGCGAACTGTTCCCCAGCGGCCTGACCCTGCTCGACAAGGGGCATCTGGGGGAACTTGGCACCAGCCATCTTGTTGCCCGGCAAGAGCTGCGTACGCTGGTTTCGGGCCTTAACCTGCCCACCCCAGCGAAGACCGCCGACACTGCCGCTCCCGCCAAGCTGGAGAGCGCGGCCTGATGATCAAGCTGCTGGCACTTGCGGCGCTCGTCAGTATCGCCTGCAAGCTGCTGGCCGGGCGCTGGCCGTGGGAATTGCTGGCAGGCGATCCCCGCATGAACGCTGAGGCCAAGGCGCGCAACCTGCTCGGCATATCGGCCACCGCCGGCCATGAAGAGGTGATCGAAGCGCATCGCCGCCTGATCACGCAAGTCCACCCCGATCGCGGCGGATCGAGCGAAGCGGTACACGAAGCCAACGCCGCCCGCGACCTGCTGCTTGCCCGGCTGGGTGATCGCAGAAACGGATAGCGGCGGAACGGGTAGCGAAGGAACGGCTGGTGCGGGGGCATCGTTGTCCGATCACCCCTTTGCAGATGGAATGCGGACATGCGGCACACTTTCGATCCGACGATCCTGCGCGAATATGACATTCGCGGTGTCTTCGGTGAGACGCTGGGACCTGACGATGCCCGCGCGATCGGGCGCAGCTTTGGAACGCGGGTTGCTGCGATCGGCGGTACGCGGGTCGTGGTCGGCTATGACGGACGGCTGAGTTCGCCGATCCTCGAACATGCGCTGGTCGAAGGGCTTAACGCCAGCGGGATCGACGTGGTGCGGATCGGCATGGGACCAACCCCGATGCTTTACTATGCCGAAGCTTCAGTTCCAGATGTGCAGGGCGGCATTCAGGTAACCGGCAGCCACAATCCCGCCAATCACAATGGCTTCAAGATGGTACTTGAAGGGCGGCCGTTCTTTGGGGCCGACATAATCGATCTCCGGCGGATCGCCGATGAAGGCCGTTGGGCTTCCGGCACCGGCCACACCGCCGACCTTGCCATCATGGACGCTTACGTCGATCGGCTGATCCAGGGGCTGGATGGCATCGACAAGGCTGCGCTGGAGGGCCTGCGCATCGCCTGGGACACCGGCAACGGTGCGGCCGGCCCCGTGGTCGAGGCTTTGACCGCCCGCCTTCCGGGAAACCATGTCCTTTTGTTTACGAGCGTGGACGGCCATTTTCCCAACCATCATCCTGATCCGACTGTGGAATCCAATCTTGCCGATCTCGTGCAGGCTGTCGCGCGGGGAAGCCTCGACTTCGGAGTGGCATTCGATGGCGATGGGGACCGGATCGGAGCAATCGATGCCATGGGCCGGACAATCTGGGGGGATCAACTGCTGGCGATATTTGCAGACGATGTGCTGGCCACCTCGCCAAACGCCCGGATTATCGGCGATGTGAAATGCAGCAGCGCCTTGTTTGAACGGATTTCAGAGCGCGGCGGCAAACCTGAGATGTGGAAGACCGGACATTCGCTGATAAAATCCAGAATGAAGGAAACGGGTGCACTGCTGGGTGGGGAAATGAGCGGCCATGTCTGTTTTGCCGACCGCTACTATGGCTTTGACGACGCCATTTATGCTGCGGTCCGACTCATCGCCGCAACCGTGCGCCTTGACGCATCGGTCACAGCCATGCGCAGCGCCATGCCCGCCATGGTCAACACGCCCGAATTGCGCTTCCAGGTTGACGAAGCCCGCAAGTTCGCCGTGGTGGGCGAAGTGGCCATGCGCCTGCGCAACGCGAACGCGCGAATGAACGATATCGACGGCGTCCGCGTCGATACGCCCGAAGGCTGGTGGCTGCTGCGCGCATCGAATACGCAGGATGTGCTGGTGGTGCGGGCAGAAAGCCGCACCGACAGCGGCCTGGCGCGCTTGCTGCATCAAGCCGACACGCAGTTGGCTGCGTCCGGCGTCGTGCGCGGCGAACAATTCGGACATTAACAAAAGGCGATATGTCGTTTGCAAACACTTGCGCAGCACACCCTTCCCGCTGCGACTAATTTCGCCTGACGGCTCAATAAGTCTCGCCCCCCTTGTATCTGGACGTTGTTGGTTGATTGCGATGTAATCGGCTGATCGCCGGGGTGGGTGGCCACCCACCCCGGCGCTGCGGTGCTGTCGCCCGTCACCCCTCAGGCAGTAACCGTAAGGGAGCCTGGGACCAGCACCGCTTGTCACGCACGACCGAATAGTCGGCAGGTGTCTCAACCGTACGGACAAGGCAGGTTACCGTGATCGAAACGATTTGTGGAGTGGATGTTAGCAAGGCCTGGCTTGATGGCTGGATCGAGGCCGGCGGCTATCGCCGGTTCGCCAATGATGAGGCGGGGATTGCTGCGTTGGTGGACTGGGCCGGTCGCCATGGCGCAGGGCTGGTGGTGATGGAATCCAGTGGCGGGCTCGAACAGGACGCATTCCTGGCGCTGTGGCGCGCAGGCATGCCCTGTGCCCTGACCAATCCCAGAGCGGTACGGCATTTTGCCGAGGCGATGGGGCGGCTGGAGAAGACCGACCGTATCGATGCAGAGGTCATCGCCTGCTTTGCTGCGGCACGGCGGCTACGGCCAACGCCGCCACCTTGCGACGAACAACAAAGGCTTAGCGCGCTTTCTGCCCGGTTGCGGCAAGTGACAGGCGATATCACGGTGCAAAAGCAGCGCCTGCATTCCACCCGCGATCCGCTTGCCCTTGCCAGCCTGAAAGAGGCCATCGCCTTCTTCAATACCCAAGCCAAAGCGCTGGCCCGTGAAATCGCAGGCCTGATCGAACACGATCCCGTCTGGACCGCGCTTGATCGCACACTGCGCTCGGTCAAGGGCGTGGCAGATCGCACCGTTGCCACCCTGCTGGCCGAACTGCCCGAAATCGGAACCCTGTCGAACAAGGCCATCGCCAAACTTGCAGGCCTTGCGCCCATCGCGAACGACAGCGGCAAACGATCCGGTGCCCGATCTATCCGTGGTGGAAGAAGCTCTGTCCGCTCGATCCTCTTCCTCGTCGCCGACATCGTGCGAAAATTCGATCCGGCCATGGCAGAGTTCCGCCAACGCCTGCTCGACCAAGGTAAACCCAAAATGGTCGTCCGCATCGCCCTCGCCCGAAAACTGCTCGTCCGACTCAACGCAAAAGCACGCGAAACAAGAGCTGAAATTGGTCAGTGACACTTGACCTGTCAGATAGTCGCTCCCTTTAGGGAGGTGCTGGGGGTGGGTTCAATACAGCATTGTTTGCAAACGCTATAATTCCCTAGCAAAAAGGGCGCAGCGGGTGCCGCGCCCTTCTCGGCATGGATGCGATACGATCAGGCAGAAGGTGTGGTTGAACTGCCACCGTCGCCCCAGCCCAGCGTCCCGCCTTGCCCTTCCAGCGCGCTGCCCGAACGCACCCGCAGGTTGTTTTGCACATGCTTGACGCCCGATAGCGCATCGACGCAATCTTCGGCCCGGCGTTTGTCGCTGCGGCTGGATACGGTCCCTGTCAGGGTAACTTCGCCTTCGGTGACCGCCACGGATATCTGCCGCGCGTCAAGCCGGGGATCTTCGGTCAGCCGATCATTGGCATCTTCGCGAATGCGCTCATCCGAGCGCGTGTAATCGCTGGGTCCACGCCCGCGATGATCCTCCTCGCGACGACGCTCGGCGCCTTCATCACCAAACCAGCTGCGCACTTCGTCAACCGCGCGGTCCATGAAACCGCGTCCGTCATCGTCGCCATAGCTGCCACGGCCCGAATATCCGGTGTAGGATGGTGCAGCGCCAAGGCCGCTTCCCTTGGATCCGGTTCCGGCCCAGGCTCGCGTTCCGCCGCCGTAATCGTCGCCGGTAAATGTGTCAGGCGTTGCAGGGCCATAGCCGCGCCCCGCATAACGCGACGGGCCACCAGACGATTGCCCGGTGTAGTTGCGATCACCCACTTCCCAATCGTGCGTTCGCCTGTCGCCGCGCAAGTTCGCCCCACGGCTTGACCAGTCGTCTCCACGCGGCGGTGGCGCACCCGTGGAACCGGATCGGCCCCATGTGTCGCGTCCGAATTCTCCTGAATAATCCTGTCCTGGGTCATTCCGGCCGGAATGACCGTGATCGCGGCGCTCTTCGTCGCGCCAATAGTCGCGCGCATGACGTTCGGGGCGGTCGTTCATTGCCTCTCTCCTTGCAAGGTCTGTCATGCAACATGAACGGACGGACACGGCCACGGTTCGCGCATCGGTCGCACGGGACAGGCACTTCGTCGCTTCGCAGCTTTGCGCTTGCCAATGTCGTTCGCGCTGACGCATCAGGGCGGGCGAAGCACGGGGACAGGAATGCTCATCGGGATCGATCTGGGGACCACCAACAGCGCGGTGGCCCTGTGGAACAATGGCGCGGCACAGCTTGTGCCCAATGCGCTGGGTGCATTGCTGACGCCGTCGGCCGTATCGATCCTGCCCGATGGGACGACGCTGGTCGGCGCTGCCGCGCTCGAACGCATGGCCGCAAAGGATGGCGCGACCGCCACCAGCTTCAAGCGCTTCATGGGCACCGACCGCAAGGTCCGGCTGGGCAGGAAGGATTTTTCGGCCGAGGACTTGTCCGCTCTGGTGCTGATGGCCCTGCGCGACGACGTAACCGCGCTGACGGGTGAGCGCCCGACCGAAGCCGTGATTACCGTGCCCGCCTATTTCAACGATCGCCAGCGCAAGGCCACGCGGCGCGCGGGCGAACTGGCGGGACTGACCGTGCGCCGCCTGATCAACGAACCGACCGCTGCGGCGCTGGCCTTCGGCCTGCAGGACAAGGCCGAGCGCGAGCCGTTTCTGGTGTTTGACCTTGGCGGCGGCACGTTCGACGTGTCCATCGTCGAGATGTTCGAAGGCATCGTCGAAGTCCGCGCATCGGCGGGCGATAACCGGCTGGGCGGCGATGATTTCAACACCGCGCTCGCCAGTGCCATCAAAGGCCGTCTCGATCCCGGTGGCAAGCTGGCCACCATCGATCCGGCCCGTGCGCAGGCGCTGCTGCTGCAAGCTGCCGAACGCGCCAGACGCGCGCTGAGCGATGCCGCCGAGGGTGAGTTTACCGTGACCGTGGATGGCGAGCGGCTGACGACGACCGTCTCCACGTCCGAATTCGAGGCACAGGCCGAAGGCCTGATCCGGCGGCTGCGCGATCCGGTGGTGCGTGCCCTGCGCGACAGCCAGATCGATGCGGCATCGCTCAGCGAGATCGTGCTGGTCGGCGGCGGCACCCGCATGCCCGTGGTGCGCAAGGCGATCACCCGGCTGTTCGGCCGCTTTCCCAATTCGCAGGTCCACCCCGATCATGCGGTGGCGATGGGCGCGGCCATTCAGGGCGGGCTGATCGCGCGGGACGGCGGGCTTGAGGAAATTCGGATCACCGACGTCTGCCCGTTCACGCTCGGCATCGAAACCGCAGAGCGAACGTCACGCGGACAGGTTCAGCAAGGCTTGTTTTCGCCGATCATCGACCGCAACACCCCCGTCCCTGTCAGTCGCATGGGCATCTACAGCACGATGGCGGAAAATCAGAAGCAGATCGAGGTCAGCATCTATCAGGGTGAAGCCCGCGAAGTTTCGGGCAACGTCAAGCTGGGCACACTGAAAGTACCGGTGCCTCCGCGCGCCGAAGGCGAAGTAAACATCGAGGTTCGCTTTTCCTACGACAGTTCCGGCCTGCTCGAAGTCGATGTCGAAGTGCCGCTGACCGGCGCGAAGCACAACCTGATGATCATCGACGAGGAGGATCGCAAGGCGGCGCGCGATCTGGACGCCCGGCGCAAGGCGCTGTCCGCGCTCAAGCATCACCCGCGCGAAGAAGCCGCCAATCAGGCCCTGCTGGCGCGGGCGGAGCGCTGTTTCGAGGAATTCCTCGGCGATGCCCGCGCGATCATCGGTGACCGCACACTGGCGTTCACGGCGGCGCTCGACAGCCAGGACCCGCGCCGCATTGCCGATGCCGCCGCGACCCTTGCCGAACTGCTCGATATGCTCGAAGCAAACCCGCCGCTATGAGCGTGCGCCTGTGACACCTGTTCAAGCCTTTCGTGCGCTCGGCATCGCCAAAACCGGTGATATCCCCGCGATCCGCCGCGCCTATGCCGAGAAGCTGAAAGCGATGGATGTCGACCGTGATGTCGATGGTTATGCAAGGTTGCGCGATGCGCGCGATTCCGCACTGCGCTGGGCGCGGATGCAGGAATCACCCGCAGACGATTCGTTCGATCCCTTTGCAGGCGTTGCGAACATCGATGGCGGGGCGTCGGAAGAGCCGAAAACCGAAACCTCAAGCTGGCTTTACAGCGCCCCGCAGGCCCATGGCACGTCCGAACCAACGCTGACCACGCGGCTGGGCGAGAGCGCGCAATCGCTTGACGTTACACCGGGCTTCACACCTGCCAAGGCGCCAGCCGAACAGGCCATCGCCGTCTCGCGCGATCCTTTCACGCGCCCGGTGCTGCTGGGGCTGGAACAGAACGCCGATGCGGTCATGCCCGCATGGGCGCACGAACAGGCTCTCCACCGCCTGCTGCTGCCCGATCGCGATGGGGATGAACTGCCGCCGCTGGAAGGTTGGGAAGAGGCAATGGCGCGCGGGCACCTGAAATCCGTGCTGCACAACGCCGAAAACGTGAACGTGACCGCATTCGACGAGATCGACAACTGGCTGGCAGACATCCTCTGCCGCAGTTGGCCCCGCTCTGCCCCCTTGCTGGAACCGGCGGCGCAGGTGTTCGGATGGGAAGGCGAACGCGGACAAGTGAGCGAGCGCGAGTCTGTCGCATTCCTCAACGGCCGGTTGCGGGGCCTGCGCTTCCGCGAAAAGGTGCTCGACGCCAAGCACCCCCTGCACAAGGCCTGGATGGAACTGACCACGCCCGCCCAGCAGGGCAGCCGCCGGGGCTGGTTCGTCAAGCGCGGCGATGTGGAGCAACTGCTCGGCGGGGTGCGCAGGCATTTCCCCGAACTGGAACATCACTTCGATCCGTGGCGCGTGGCGCTGTGGGAGCGGCAGGGCACGTCGAGCGGCAATCATGGCTGGCTCAGCAATGGGCGGCTGATTGCCATCGCCCTGATTTTCCTCATCCAGATCGTCCGGTTTGCCATGTCGTCGAACGATGCCGATCCGCAAGCGGTTGTCGAGCCTCCGACGATCGGTGCCATCGACCAGAGCCGCGAAAATGCCATCATGGATCGTGCAGCCACGACGATCTTCGGCACCGGGGTGACACTCGATCAGGTGCGCGCAAGGCAGCCCGATCTGGCCGCGCTGTTTTCAGCCAATCGCACAATAGCCCGGTCCGAAGGCGACACCGACGAAGCCTATATCGCCAAAGTCCACGATCTTGTGCGCGAGCGGATGTACATGACCGCGCGCATGGTGAAGGGACCGCTGCTGGAAGACGTGCAGCGCGTCCGCGTCGCCCTGCTGCGCGCGGCCCGCAAGGTGAACCCGGCACAATGCATGGCGTTCATCCGTACGCGCCGCCTGCCTGCCGATTTGCAGCTTCCCGATGCCGTGGCCGAGCGCGAGCGCAAGCTGGCGAGGACCATGCTGGACGCAAGACAACTGGGGCCGCCTCCTCGTATTGCAACAGGCAAGGCGAGTGTATCGGGCGCCATCGTGGGCAAGGTGATGCATACGACCGGCATTGGCGAGGAACGCGTGCGGCAGGCCATGGGGAATGCAGGTTCCGATGCCGATCAATGCGCGGTCACCATCGCGCTGATCGATGCCGCTCTCGCCGCGCCTGCACCTGATCGGCAAGCAATCCTTTCGATTATGTAACCCTTTCCCTATCTAGGGGATAATGACGCTTCCCCCCGCCATTGCAGACTGGTTCGAAAGCCGCGGCTGGCGTGTGCGGCGGCACCAGTGGGATATGCTGGAAGCGGCGCGCGCGGGCGATCACGCCCTGCTCGTGGCCGATACAGGGGCCGGCAAGACGCTGGCGGGCTTCCTGCCCACGCTAGCCGATTTTGCGAGTGACGATCCGCCCGGCGACGGATTGCACACGCTTTACATCTCGCCATTGAAGGCGCTGGCGCATGACGTGCAGCGCAACCTGCTGACCCCCATCGACGATATCGGACTGAAGCTGCGCGTCGAAACGCGCAGCGGCGATACTCCTTCGGACCGCAAGGCACGGCAGCGCGCGCGTCCTCCCCACGTCTTGCTGACCACGCCTGAATCGCTTTCGTTGCTGCTGAGTTACCCCGAAGCCGCCACGATGTTCGCGGACCTGCGTTGCGTGATCGTGGACGAGATCCACGCTTTCGCCACCGGCAAGCGCGGTGACCTCCTCGCACTGTCGCTCGCCCGGTTGCAGACGATGGCGCCACAGATGCGCCGGGTCGCGCTTTCGGCCACCGTCGCCGATCCCGATGCCTTTCGCGCCTGGCTTGCCCCGCTGGGGGAGGCGGATGTCGTCCGGCTGGTGCATGGCGAGGAGGGTGCCGCACCCGAAGTCACCATCCTCAATCCTGAAGACCAGCGCGTCCCCTGGGGCGGACACGCCGCGGCATGGGCCGTACCACAGCTCTACGAAGAGATACGGCGCAACACGACCACCCTGATCTTCACCAACACCCGTTTCCTTGCCGAATACATCTTCCAGCTCCTGTGGGACGTGAACGACGACAAGCTGCCGATCGGCATTCACCACGGTTCGCTGTCAAAGGAGGCGCGGCGCAAGGTGGAAGGGGCCATGGCGCGCGGCGAGTTGCGCGCTCTGGTCTGCACCGCCAGCCTCGATCTGGGCGTGGACTGGGGCGACATCGACCTGGTCGTGCAGATGGGCGCGCCCAAAGGTTCGTCGCGGCTGCTGCAACGCATCGGCCGCGCCAATCATCGCCTCGATTGTGCCAGCCGTGCGCTGCTGGTGCCGGGCAACCGCTTCGAGTTTCTTGAAGCCTTCGCCGCGCAGGAAGCGGTGGAGGAAGGCCAGCGCGATGGCGAGGAGTTCCGACCGGGCGGTCTCGACGTGCTCGCGCAGCATGTGATGGCCTGCGCATGCGCGGGTCCATTCGAAGAGGCGGCGCTGCTGGCGGAAGTACGCTCTGCCAGCGCCTATCGCTGGATCGATGCTGCACAATGGTCCCGTGTGCTCGAATTCGTGGCCACGGGCGGATATGCCCTGCGCGCTTATGACCGGTTCAAGCGAATCGTGCGCGATCGGCAGGGAATCTGGCGGCTGGTCCATCCAGAACATGCAGCGCGCCACCGCCTCAATGCCGGGATCATCGTCGATTCCGAAATGCTCGACGTGCGCTTTCGCAACGGTCGCAACCTGGGCAAGGTCGAGGAGAGTTTCGGCGCGACGCTATCGCCCGGAGACACCATCCGCTTTGCCGGAATGGACCTGGAGGTAGAGGGCGTGCGCGATCTTGAACTGATTGTGCGCGCGGCAAAGAAGCCGGGCCAGATCCCCAGCTACATGGGTGCGCGGATGCCGCTCACCACACACCTTTCGGAACGCGTACGCGCGCTGATGGTAGACCGTGCCGGATGGTCGCGCTTTCCCGACGATCTGCGCGAATGGCTTGAGATGCAGGACTGGCGCAGCCGACTGCCCGGCCCCGGCGATCTGCTGGCTGAGAGCTTTCCGCACAACGGCAGGCATTATACGGTGTACTACACCTTCGAGGGCTGGAACGCGAACCAGTCGCTGGGCATGCTCATCACCCGGCGCATGAACGAGCGCGGAATGATGCCGCTCGGCTTTGTCGCCAACGACTATGCACTGGCCGTCTGGGGCGCTCGGCCTGTTGGCGATCCTGCCCCGCTGCTCTCGCCCGATATCCTCGCACACGAATTCGTCGAATGGGTGCAGGAATCGCATCTGCTGCGCCGCGCGTTTCGCGAGGTGGCAGTCATTTCAGGCCTTGTCGAACGCCAGCATCCCGGCAAGCGGAAGTCGGGCAGGCAAGTGACCTTTTCAACCGACCTGATCTACGATGTGTTGCGCAAGTACGAACCCGATCACCTGCTGATCGAGGCCGCGTGGGCCGATGCGCGCGCGCGGATGACCGATGTCGGACGGTTGGGTGATCTGCTCGATCGGGCGGCCGGTCAACTGGTCCATGTGACTTTGGACCGCGTTACACCGCTGGCCGTGCCCGTGCTGGTGATGATCGGTCGTGAAACGCTTCCGGCAGGGGCGGCGGACGATGAATTGCTCGTCGAGGCCGAGAGCCTGGCCGCCGCCGCGATGCGGCTGAATTGAGCGTAAACGAAAGGTGGTTGTATCGTTTGCAGATACACACCTTGGCTTCGTTATTGCGAGCGCCGCGAAGCGGGGAGAAGCAATCCAGAGCGGTGTGTAGCGGCGCTGGATTGCTTCGTCGGCTTCGCCTCCTCGCAATGACGAAGTGATGTTTGCAAAAGACATAATCGCCAACAAAAAGCGATTGCGTCGTTTGCAAACGCAGTCGCCGTAAACCCACCCCCAGCCCCTCCCGCAGGCGGGAGGGGAGCGAGACTTGCGCTTCTGAAAGAAGAGTTAGTCGCAGTGGGGAGGGTGCTCTACGCCCAGTGTTTGCAAACGACGTGATCGCCAAACAAAAAGGGAGCGGATTGCTCCGCTCCCTTTCCGTGTTTCACTGCCGCAGGCGATGAGAGCCGTGCGTCAACCTTCTGGCTTACTGGGCCTTCTGGAATGTCGCGAAGTTCTCGTTGCCGACGAAGCCGAACTTCGTGACCTTTGAATCCGTGATGATCTTCATCATCTGGTTCGCGATCTCGTAGCTGGCATATTCCTCCGGCTGGAATTGCAGTTCCGGCTCAGGATTGATCGCCTTGGTCGATTGCAGGATCGACACGAGTTGGCCCGTGTTGATCGGTGCGCCGTTCCAGAGGATCTGGTTGGTCTGCGTCAGCACCAGCTTGTTCTTGATCGGGTCGATCTTGACATCGTCCGTCGGCGGCGAAGGCTGCGGAAGGTCGATGTTCACCGCGTGGGTAGCCACGGGGATGGTGATGATGAACATGATGAGCAGAACGAGCATGACGTCGATCAACGGCGTCGTGTTCATTTCCATCATCGGCTGGCCGTCATCACCGCCTGCGCTCATTCCCATCTTAGGTACTCCTGTTCGTTCTCTGGCCCGGTTGCGTACTGCATTGCCCCGAAGGACTTAGCCGTTCGGATCGACCGGGGTGGAGATGAAGCCGACCTTGGGATAGCCAGCCGACTGGACGTTGTAGATGGCCCCGGCGATGCACTTCCAGGGGACGTTCACGTCACCGCGGATCTGCACTTCGGGGATCTTTTCCGGATCCATGTTGGCGGCGCCGCCTTCACGCTTCACGATCGCATCGAGGCGATTGAAAGCCTGCTGGTACAGCTCCTGGTTGTCGACCGCAGTCTGGTTATTGAAATAGACGCGGCATTGGCCGGTGCGCGAAGAACCCTCATAGCCGGGTTCTCTCGGGCTGCGGCCAGCAGCATCTGTCGAAACGACCGAAAGCATCAGGTTTTCGACCTTGTCCTGCGATTCCTCGCTGGGAAGGACCGGCACCTTGAGCTTTTCGACAGTCTGGATCGCGACTGGCACCGCGATGAGGAAGATGATCAGCAGCACCAGCATCACGTCCACGAGCGGCGTGGTGTTGATTTCCGACATCGGGCGTTCCTGACCGCCAGCGCCGCCTACAGACATTGCCATGGGTTACATCCTATCCGTTCTGAGCCGCGGAAGTTGCCGGAGCGCCCCCTTGGGGTGCGGCTCCGGCAGAAGCCCGCGTATCCGGAACAGGTCGGCGACTATGCGCCGACCAGAGGTTTCAATCTTACTTCTTGACCGGTGCGGCCGGAGTAGCGGGAGCAGCAACAACTGCCGGCTTGACCGCACCCTTCGAGTTGATGTTCGCAAGCAGGTCGGTCGAGAAGCCCGAAAGGAGTTCAGCGATCCGCTTGTTGCGAGCCTGCAGCCAGTTGTAGGCAAGCACGGCCGGAACGGCGACGAGCAGGCCGAGCGCGGTCATGATCAGAGCTTCACCGACCGGACCTGCGACCTTGTCGATCGAAGCCGAACCGGCGAGGCCGATGTTGATCAGAGCGCGGTAGATGCCGACCACGGTGCCGAACAGACCGATGAACGGCGAGGTTGCACCCACGGTTGCGAGGAACGGCAGGCCGCCTGCCAGCTTAGAATTGATCGAAGCTTCCGAGCGGGCGAGCGAACCGTGCAGCCAGTCGTGTGCTTCAAGCGCATCGGTCATCTTGGCATGCTGGTCTTCAGCAGCGAGGCCGTCATCGACGAGCTGGCGCCAGGCCGAGTTCTTGTCGAGCTTTGCAGCGCCTTCACGGATCGTGGCAGCACGCCAGAAACCGCTGCGCACGTTCTTGTACTGGCTGAGAATCTTGTTCTGTTCAAAGAACTTGGTGAACAGGATGAAGAACGAACCAAACGACATGATGCCGAGAATGATGACCGTCGCATAAGCGATGAAGCCGCCCTGCTCGAGTGCTTCGGCGAAACCGAACTTGTTCTGCGGCGCAGCCTGCCCGGCCGCAGCGGCAAGGTTGTAGATGAACATGCGAGTCTTCCTCTTCAAATCAAATCAAAGTGCGTGAAAGCCAGTCGAACGGGCTTTCGTGTCCGTCCGGCTGGATCAGTCCTTTGGAATGACCCAGCGAATCGAGTTCGAATACGTGCCGGTGGCAGGATTGCCTTCGCCATCGGTCGCGGGCGTGAAACGCGCGCGGCGACGGACGTTGGCACATGTTGCCTCGTCAAGATCCGGGCTGCCCGATGATCTGGTGATCTGGCAGTCCGTAACCTTGCCGTCGGTCCCGACAGTGACACGGAAACCCGTGGTGCCTTCACGCTCTTCGCGAAGCGCACGCGAGGGATAGTCGTTCGACGTTGCCCAGTTGCCCGGATTGCCCTTTGGCGCCGCACCTTTCGGCTGGAACCTGGGGGCAGGCGGGGCAGCGGGCGGCGCAGGAAGAGCCACCGGCGCCGGCGGAGCCGGAATCGGTGGGGCCTGGTTCACCGTCTGCACCTGTGGTGCCGGCGCATTAAAGCTGATCGGCGGCGGAGGCGCGACGATCGGCGGTGGGGGCAGGTCATCCTTCGGAGGAGGAGGAGGCGGCGGTTCTTCCGGCGGCTTCTCTTCCTCGATGTTGACCGCCGAGGTTACCTCTTTCACCTTCTGGATCGCCGAATACGCCAGCCCTGAGACCAGCGCATAGCCGACGACGACATGAAGGATCGCAACGATGATGAGCGCGGTGATCTTGTTACCGCTCATCTGTTGGTCAGCGTATGCCATTCAGCTCCAATACTCCTGATCGCCCACCTGAGCCCGGAGCACGCGTGTACGGCCCTGACCAAAGTGGAGCCCGCACGCAAGATCACCGTCCTGCGCGAAAGCCAATCCAGCAAATTTCAATCCACCCTGCCGGCAACCCGGTCCACCGACATCAATCCGGGAGGATTGGCGGCGGCAAGCGTCGGGCTGCTTGTTTTTGGATTGCCCGAACGGGTTGCATCTTTAACGGCGAAGCCAAAGCGGCGCAAATGCTTTATCCGTTAACTGTCGATTCATGGTTGCACTGGCTGAAATCGACGGAAATCGAAGGAAGGCGGCTTCCGCCGCTACCGCCGGAGACTCTGGAATGAACCGTTCTGCCACCTGGACCACCGCTGCTGCGATTGCGCTCGCCAGCCTGCTCGTCACTGCCGCCTCCACTTCGGCGTTGGCGCAGCAAACCCCGATTCGCAGCACTGCCACAACCGCCACGAAGGTAGTGACGAATGCTTCGGACAACCTGACCTATGCCGACCTTGCCGGACTCGCCGATGCTGCCGAGGTGGTCGTGCGCGGACAGGTTCGGAAAGTCAGTCGGCTAAAGCCAGAGCAGGCTCCGGGGCTGGTACCGGGCATGGCGCGGGTGCTGGTTGAAACCCGGACCACGGCGCTGCTTGCCGGGCCGGCAATCGGCGAGACCGTTCGTTACCTTGCCGACGTGCCGCTCGATGCAAAGGGCAAGCTGCCGAAGCTGGCAAAGATGCAGGTGCTGATCTTCGCGCGGACGGTGGCCGGGCGCCCCGGCGAACTGCGATTGGTGGATGGCGGCGCGCAAATCCTGTGGTCAACAGGCGTCGAGGCGCGAACCCGCAATATCCTTACCGACCTGCTTTCGCCCGATGCACCGCCACGGATCAAGGCCTTGCGCGAGGTCCTGTTCGTCCCCGGCAACCTTGCGGGCGAAGGCGAAACCCAATTGTTCCTGCAGACGGAAACGGCGGCGCCGGTATCCTTGTCTGTCGTGCGCCGTCCCGGCATGGCGCGGACGTGGGGTGTCAGTCTTTCGGAGATTGTCGATCAGGCCGCGCGGCCGCCGGAGCGCGATACACTGACCTGGTATCGCCTCGCCTGCTTCCTGCCGCGCACGATCCCGTCCAGCGCGGGCTTGTCCGGCAATGCCGAAGAGCATGCCGCCGCGGAGGAGGATTACGCCTTCGTCCTTGCCGAACTGGGCGAATGCACCCGCACCCGCCCGGCGGTGCTGCGCTGACGATTCCCGCTGTTGCCCCGCGCGCGCCTGTCGCCTAAGGCGCGCGCGACTATTCTACGGTGACGGGACAGATATGAGCGAACCTTTGCGCATCGCACTTGCGGGCCTCGGCACGGTTGGCGGCGGGGTGATCCGGCTGATCGAGGCGAACGCCAAGCTGATCGAGCGCCGCGCCGGACGCCCCATCGTGATCACCACGGTCAGCGCGCGCAACCGCAACAAGGATCGCGGGTTCGATGTATCGCGCTATGCCTGGGAAGACGATATGGTCATCCTGGGCGAACGCGCCGATGTCGACGTGGTGGTCGAACTGGTGGGCGGCGCCGATGGCCCGGCTCTGGCGCTGGCACGCACCACGTTCGAAGCGGGCAAGGCGCTGGTCACCGCAAACAAGGCGATGATCGCGCACCACGGCGTGGAACTGGCAACCAAGGCCGAAGCGGCGAAGGTTGCACTGAAGTTCGAAGCAGCGGTGGCAGGCGGCATTCCGGTGATCAAGGGCCTGAAGGAAGGCGTTGCCGCCAACGAGATCGCGCGCGTCTATGGCATTCTCAACGGCACCTGCAATTATATCCTCTCGACGATGGAAGACACCGGCCGGGACTTTGCCGACGTGCTCGCCGAGGCGCAGGCCAAGGGTTATGCCGAGGCCGATCCCAGCTTCGACATCGATGGCATCGATGCCGCGCACAAACTGGCGATCCTGTCCTCCATCGCATTCGGCACGGCGGTGGACTTCAAGCCCGTGGCCGCCACCGGCATCCGCCGTGTGCTGGCCGCCGACATCGCGCAGGCCGATGCGCTGGGTTACTACATTCGCCTGATCGGCATGGCGCAGACCGAAATCGACGCTGCGGGCAATCGCCGCCTGTTCCAGCGGGTGCATCCCCACCTCGTCCACCGCGACCATCCGCTCGCCCATGTCGATGGGGCGACAAATGCGGTCGTCGCCGAAGGGAACTTCGTCGGACGGCTGCTGTTTCAGGGTGCCGGCGCAGGCGATGGTCCAACCGCCAGCGCGGTCGTTGCCGACCTGATCGACATTGCCCGCGGTGATATTGGCGCGCCATTCTCGATCCCCGTCGCAGAACTCGATCACGCCGCGCCCGCCGATGTCGGCCACCGTACCGGCAAGGCCTATATCCGCTTCAACGTGGCCGACCGCCCCGGTGTGCTCGCCGAGATCACCGCTGCGATGCGCGATGCGGGGGTTTCGATCGAAAGCCTGATCCAGAAGGGCAACAAGGACAACGCCCAAGTGATGGTGGCCATGGTAACCCATGAAGGTCCCGAAAGCGCCATCACCGAAGCCTTGCGGCTGCTCGATGGATCGCCTGCTCTCGCCGAGCCACCACTGGTGATGCACATTCTGGGCGAGTGATTGCCCCTCCGCGCCGAATCAGGGCGCGGGAATTTCACCCTTGGCGATACGATCCGCGTCCGATCCGGGCGGTGGCGCAGGCAGCGCCTTGATATCGAAGTAGTAAATCGGCGCGGGCACACCGCCAAGGCCGATGCAGCCCCGGCTGCAATCGCGCAGACCCGAAACATTGGGCGCGCGCGGAAGCCCGTCATCGGTTGATTTCGCGCCGTCGGTTTCGTCCCGCAAGGGAATGCGCTCCTTGTCGCTGGCTTCCTTGCCGCCACAAACCACGATCGTCCCGTCGGACCGCTGCATCGGTCGGCACCGCTCGGCCTGCGCGCCGGTCAGCAGGCGCTGCGACATCGTGGCATCGTCCTGCGCCACCTCGCCCCGCGGGAGCACTGGTCCCTGAACATTTGCATTCGTCCCGGCCTGTTGTTGCGCCATCACGGGCATCGCCCCAAAAAGAAGCGCAATGCCTGCCAGAACTGCCACTCTCGGTCTCGACAAGACCCGTCCCTCGCGTCTAGTGCCTAAGTCACACCAACGTCACCTGTGCCATGCAATTACAGGCAAGCCACACAATGATGTTTACGCATACGTTTGCACAGTCATGAACCTGCGTCGACCCGGTCCTGCCGGGATGACCCTGCACAATGGCTGAACACATGACATACGTGATTGATCCGCGCATTGACCAATAGGGAGCCATCGTGACCGACAAGCCAACCAACCCCGCCCCGTCGCAAGTCCTTGACCGTGTTCTCGTGCTCGAAATGGTTCGCGTTACCGAAGCCGCCGCCATCGGCGCGTCGCGTCTGATCGGCCGTGGCGACGAGAAGGCGGCTGACGCTGCCGCCGTTGAAGCCATGCGCGCCGCTTTCAACGAACTGGAAATGGACGGCACCGTCGTGATCGGCGAAGGTGAACGCGACGAGGCACCGATGCTCTACATCGGCGAGAAGGTGGGCGCGGCGCCCGGTCGCGGGCCAAAGATCGACATTGCCCTCGATCCGCTGGAAGGCACGACGATCACTGCCAAGGCTGGTCCCAACGCGCTGGCGGTGCTGGCGGTTGCCGAAGAGGGCGGCCTGCTCAACGCGCCCGACGTCTACATGGACAAGCTGGCCGTGGGTCCGGGCTATCCCGCCGGTATCATCGACCTCGACAAGTCTCCGACCGAGAACGTCAAGGCCGTGGCCGCCGCCAAGGGCGTCGAGCCGGGCGACATCATCGTATGTGTGCTCGACCGCGCGCGCCATGCCGATCTGATCGCCGAACTGCGCGGCATCGGCTGCGGCATCGCCTTGATCCCCGATGGTGACGTTGCCGGCGTGATCGCGGTGACCAACGAAGATACCGGCATCGACATGTACATGGGCACCGGCGGCGCACCCGAAGGCGTTCTGGCCGCAGCCGCGCTGCGCTGCGTTGGCGGGCAATTCAAGGGCCGCCTGCTGTTCCGCAACGAAGACGAGAAGAGCCGTGCGTACAAGTGGGGCATCGAAGACCTCAACAAGCAGTACGACCTGAACGAACTGGCCAAGGGCGATTGCATCTTTGCCGCAACCGGCGTGACCGACGGATCGCTGCTGGCTGGCGTGAAGACGCACAAGAACGGCGTGATGACCACCGAGAGCGTCGTCATGCGTGCATCATCGGGCACGGTCCGCTGGGTCAAGGGCGAACACCGCAAGGGCCGCTGATCTTTCGCCGCATTGTTGCCGACGGCCCGGCACCCCTTTGAGGGAGCCGGGCCGTTGCACATCAGCCTGCGGCAAGCGCGATGCGTGAACGGGTCCGTTCGGCCTGAAGCGAAGAATCGCGACGCAAGCCTTCGGGGCTGGCGACGTATGCCGGACGACTGGCATTTTCGCGTGTGCGGAATGCCGAAACAAGCTTGGTCAGGCGCTCGGCTTCGGCCGAAAGGCTGTGCGTGGCGGCAGACGATTCCTCGACCATGGCGGCATTGGCCTGAGTCATGCGGTCCATGTCTGCCACCGCCAGGTTGACACCTTCCAGGCTTTCCGCCTGAAGTCCGGCAGCCTGTGCGATCCGCATCATCATGTCATCGATTTGTGCAACCTGATCGACGATACCGACGAGGCGCTCTCCGGTCTCTCCGACGAGGCTTACGCCCTGGCCGACTTGCGCGCTGCTTGTTTCGATCAGCACCTTGATATTCTGGGCTGCCTCTGCCGAGCGCTGGGCGAGCGCCCGAACTTCGGTCGCGACCACGGCAAAGCCTTTGCCTGCCTCGCCCGCTCGCGCAGCCTCCACCCCCGCATTGAGGGCGAGCAGGTTGGTCTGGAAGGCGATGCCATCGATCACGGTTATGATCTGGCTGATTTCCCGTGCGGACGTCTCGATCGCAGCCATTGCGGCAATCGAGCGCCGCACGACTTCGCCGCCTTCACTCGCCTGGCGGTGCGTGGCATTGATCGTGTCCTGTACGCTTCGGGCGCCCGCCGCTGTTTCGCGCACGCTGGCCGTGACGCTGTTCATCGATAGAGCGGTCTGAGCAAGGCTTGATGCCTGCTGTTCGTTGCGGAAAGCAAGGTCGTCTGCGGCTGCGCGAATCTCGGCGATAGCAGACGTGACGCTGGCCGAACCGACCCGAACCGTGCGCAATGCCCCGGCCAGAGCATCTACGGCAGAATTGTAGTTGCGGCGAAGTTCCTCGTAAGCTTGCGGGAATTCCTGCTCTATCCTGAATTCCAGATCCTTGCTGGCCATGCGATCCAGCCCTGCCGTCAAGGCCTGGACCACCGCCCGTTGATCGCGCTCGGCATTCTCGCGCGCGATTCCGTTATCGCGGAACACCGCAATGGCGCGCGCCATTACCCCGATCTCGTCATCGCGTTCGGTCCCGGCAACTGTTTCGGAATAGTCGCCGCCCGCCATGCGCCGCATCGCTTCCGCCGTACCCGCCAAAGGAGCCACGATGCGGTGGCGGATCATTCGCGCCGCGCCGTGAATCATCGCCAGGATGGCAAGCGCAAGGATCGCGAACACACCAACAAGCACAACCACTGTCGTTTCGGCAAAGTCCATAAGCCCTGCGCGATATGTGCCCGATTGCGAGACAAGGCTCGTCACCGCATTGTGCTGAGCCAGATAGGCCGGGGTAAGTTCGCTGGCATGGACCTGGCGCATCGCCTCAAGATCGCCAGTCTTGAGCGCCGGTATGAAGCGGGCATCGACGGCGGTCCAGAAGGCATCGGCCGTCCCGATCGTAGTGTCGACCTGTTCGCGCAGTTCCTCAGGCACCGGCGCCTCTTGCCAGTAGCGCTTGCGCTGGAGGAACAGCTTGTGCTCCTCCTCCAGTCCGGTGATGGCATCGCCGCCATGGGCCGGATCCGCTATCGCCCATGTGGCATGGAGGTAAGGCTCCACCACGAAGGCGGGCGGGGGCAGGATGTCGGCGAGCAGTTCGTCCTGCAGCAGGTTCTGCCGATGCAACGGTCCGCCGAACCGAATGTAGCCAATCCCGGCCGACGCCAAAACGATAGCCAGCACGATCAGGCAAATGACGGCTTTGGCGCCTCGCGATGTCTGGTTCTCGATCATGGCAAGCTGTGTTCCTGAAGCGCTGAACTTTGCCAGCGAAGACTATGACAGCAGGATTAATTTCGCCGTTTCCGGCCCTTGCGTAGAATCCCCATGCGAAAAGCCCCGCCGGATCACTCCGGCGGGGCCATTCAATCTGCCTTGTGTGGTGGCGAAAAGGCTCAGGCCTCGTCATCACCCTTGATCAGGTAATCGCCCGCATCGGCATCGGTGCCGTGGGTTTCCCCCTCGACTGCTGCCAGTGGATCATCACCGATCGCTGCTTCCGGGCCTTGCGCCAGTTCGGCGGCATGCTCTTCAGCAGCCGTCTTCGGCGCAATCAGCGATTCCTGCAGCTTGCGATACGAAGCGCGCAATGCCGCATCGCGCGACGTTGCGGCAACGCGCATACGGTTCATGCCTGCACCCGTGCCCGCAGGAATCAGGCGGCCCACGATCACGTTTTCCTTGAGACCGATCAGCGAGTCCGTCTTTCCTTCGACCGCCGCCTGCGTCAGCACGCGGGTGGTTTCCTGGAACGATGCGGCCGAGATGAACGAACGCGTCTGGAGCGAAGCCTTGGTAATACCCAAAAGCACCGGCTTGCCTTCGGCAGGCGCGAAGCCTTCCTCAAGCTTGGCGTTCACTTCGAGCATTTCTTCCAGATCGACCTGTTCACCCGCCAGCAGCGTGGTGTCGCCCCCGTTGGTGATTTCAACCTTCTGCAGCATCTGGCGAACGATCACCTCGATGTGCTTGTCGTTGATCTTCACGCCCTGCAGACGGTAGACTTCCTGGATTTCTGCCACGAGGTATTCGGCCAAGGCCTCAACGCCCATCACTTCCAGAATGTCATGCGGATCAGGCGAACCAGAGATCAGGTTGTCGCCCTTCTTGACATAGTCGCCTTCCTGCACGTCGATCACGCGGCTCTTCGGCACCAGATACTCGACCGGATCACCCTCTTCCGGGATGATCGCAATCTTGCGCTTGGCCTTGTAGTCACGCACGAATTCGATGCGCCCGGCAATCTTGGCGATGATCGAATTGTCCTTGGGCTTGCGCGCTTCGAACAGTTCGGCAACGCGCGGCAGACCACCCGTGATGTCGCGGGTCTTGGCGGCTTCGCGCGATGCACGGGCAAGGATTTCACCCGCTTCAACGCGCTGGCCATCTTCGACCGAGAGCGTGGTGCCCACGGCCAGAAGATAACGCGCCGCTTCACCTGAATCGTCATCAAGCAGGGTCAGGCGAGGACGCAGGTCCTCCTTCTTGCTGCGGTTGATCGAACGGTTTTCGGTGATGACGCGGCTGGTCATGCCGGTGGCTTCGTCGGTCTGCTCGGTCAGGGTCTTGCCATCGACAAGATCCTGATAACGCACAATACCCGGCTTTTCAGTAATAACCGGCGTGGTGAACGGATCCCACTCGGCCAGACGATCGCCCTGCGAAACGGTTGCGCCGTTCTCATGGATAAGGTGCGTACCGTAAGGCACACGGTGGATTGCGCGCTCACGACCATCGGTATCCATCAACACGATTTCACCGTTGCGCGCCAGCGACAGGCGGCGATTGCGCTTGTCAGTGATCGTCGGGATATCGCGATAGATCACGGTCCCGTCGCTGATCGCCTCAAGGTGCGACTGCTCGTTGACCTGCGCCGCACCACCGATGTGGAAGGTACGCATAGTCAGCTGCGTACCCGGTTCACCGATCGACTGCGCGGCAATGACGCCGACAGCTTCACCGATATTGACCGGAGTACCACGCGCCAGATCGCGTCCGTAGCACTTGCCGCAAACGCCCTGCGTCGCTTCGCAGACCAGTGGCGAGCGGATGCGCGCCGACTGGAAGCCAGCGGCTTCGATCCGGGTGATCGCCGGTTCGTCGAGCAGATCGCCCTTGAACGCCACGACGTCGCCGGTCTTGGCTTCGACAAGGTCTTCAGCCAGCGTACGGCCGAGGATGCGTTCGCCCAGCGATGCGATTGTCGCGCCGCCCTGCACGATCGAGCGCATTTCCAGCGCGCGTTCGGTGCCGCAGTCTTCCTCGATCACGACGCAATCCTGCGACACATCGACCAGACGGCGGGTCAGGTAACCGGAGTTTGCCGTCTTGAGCGCGGTGTCGGCCAGACCCTTGCGGGCGCCGTGGGTGGAGTTGAAGTATTCAAGGACGGTCAGGCCTTCCTTGAAGTTCGAGATGATCGGCGTTTCGATGATCTCGCCCGAAGGCTTGGCCATCAGACCGCGCATACCGGCCAGCTGCTTCATCTGCGCCGGCGAACCACGCGCGCCGGAGTGGCTCATCATGTAGATGGCGTTGATCGGCTTCTGACGGCCCGTTTCGGGGTCGATCGGCGACGACTTCAACTCTTCCATCATGGCGTTCGCCACCTGATCGCCGCAACGGCTCCAGGCGTCGATCACCTTGTTGTACTTTTCCTGCTGGGTGATCAGACCGTCCTGATACTGCTGCTCGTAATCGGCAACCAGTTCCTTGGTTTCCGCAACCAGCGCGTCCTTGCTGTCCGGGATGATCATGTCATCCTTGCCGAACGAGATGCCGGCCTTGAACGCGTGGCGGAAGCCGAGCGACATGATCGCGTCAGCGAACAGCACCGTGTCCTTCTGGCCGGTGTGACGGTACACTTCGTCGATCACGTCGCCGACGTCCTTCTTCGTCAGCAGACGGTTGACGACGTCGAACGGCACCTTGTGGCTCTTGGGCAGGCATTCGCCGATCAGCATGCGGCCCGGCGTCGTTTCGAAACGCTTGAGGTACTGCTTGCCGTTCTCATCGGTCTGCGGAACGCGGGCGATGATCTTCGAGTGGAGCGTTACCGCCTTCACTTCCAGCGCCTGATGCACTTCGGCCATATCGGCCAGCATCATGCCCTCGCCCGGCTCACCTGCGCGGTCCATCGAAAGGTAATAGATGCCCAGCACCATGTCCTGCGAAGGCACGATGATCGGCTTGCCGTTCGCGGGCGACAGGATGTTGTTGGTCGACATCATCAGCACGCGCGCTTCAAGCTGGGCTTCCAGCGAAAGCGGCACGTGGACGGCCATCTGGTCGCCGTCGAAGTCGGCGTTGAAGGCCGAGCAGACGAGCGGGTGCAATTGGATCGCCTTGCCTTCGATCAGCACAGGCTCGAACGCCTGAATGCCGAGACGGTGCAGCGTAGGCGCGCGGTTGAGCATGACCGGGTGTTCGCGGATCACTTCGTCCAGGATGTCCCAGACTTCCTTGCGTTCCTTTTCGACCCACTTCTTGGCCTGCTTCAGGGTCATCGAAAGACCCTTGGCATCGAGCCGCGCGTAGATGAACGGCTTGAACAGTTCGAGCGCCATCTTCTTGGGCAACCCGCACTGGTGCAGCTTCAATTCCGGCCCGGTCACGATGACCGAACGGCCCGAATAGTCGACGCGCTTGCCCAGAAGGTTCTGGCGGAAGCGGCCCTGCTTGCCCTTGAGCATGTCGGACAGCGACTTCAGCGGACGCTTGTTGGCGCCCGTGATCACACGGCCACGGCGGCCGTTGTCGAACAATGCGTCAACGGCTTCCTGCAGCATGCGCTTTTCGTTGCGGACGATGATGTCCGGCGCGCGCAGCTCGATCAGGCGCTTCAGGCGGTTGTTGCGGTTGATGACGCGGCGGTAGAGGTCGTTGAGGTCCGACGTGGCGAAGCGGCCACCGTCCAGCGGGACCAGCGGGCGCAGTTCGGGCGGGATGACCGGCACGACATCGAGGATCATCCATTCGGGGCGGTTGCCCGAATCGATGAACGATTCCACGACCTTGAGGCGCTTGATGATCTTCTTGGGCTTGAGTTCGGACTTCGTGGTCCGCAGCTCTTCCATCAGATCGTCACGCTCCTGAACCAGATCGAGGTTCATCAGCATGTGCTTGACCGCTTCTGCGCCGATACCGGCCGAGAAGGCGTCTTCACCGTACTCGTCCTGCGCGTCGAGCAGTTCGTCTTCCGTCAGCGTCTGGTACTTTTCGAGCGGGGTCAGGCCCGGCTCGGTGACCACGTAGCTTTCGAAATACAGGATGCGCTCAAGGATCTTGAGCTGCATGTCGAGCAGCAGGCCGATGCGCGAAGGCAGCGACTTGAGGAACCAGATGTGCGCGACGGGCGCGGCCAGTTCGATGTGGCCCATGCGCTCGCGGCGCACCTTGGTCACAGTCACTTCGACGCCGCACTTTTCGCAGACGACGCCCTTGTACTTCATGCGCTTGTACTTGCCGCACAGGCACTCGTAGTCCTTTACCGGACCGAAGATGCGGGCGCAGAACAACCCGTCACGCTCAGGCTTGAACGTGCGGTAATTGATGGTTTCCGGCTTCTTGATTTCGCCGAAGGACCAGCTGCGAATGCGCTCAGGCGACGCCAGACCGATCTGGATCTGGTCGAAGGTTTCGGGCTTCGCAATCTGGTTCGTGAATTTGGAAAGTTCGTTCATTTTGTGCCGTTCCCTTGCCCCATTGAGAGGCGCTGGACGTGAATTTTTGATCGAAGGAACGGGCGACGGATGAACCGCCGCCCCTCACCCTCATTCCGCAGCCTGCGCGAAATCGTCGTCGTCGGTGTTATCCAGCGAAGACAATTCGACGTTAAGGCCGAGCGAGCGCATTTCCTTGACGAGCACGTTGAAGCTTTCGGGAATGCCGGCCTCGAAGGTGTCGTCGCCCTTGACGATGGCTTCGTAGACCTTGGTACGTCCGACGACATCGTCCGACTTCACCGTCAGCATTTCCTGCAGCGTGTAAGCCGCGCCATAGGCCTGAAGCGCCCAGACTTCCATTTCCCCGAAGCGCTGGCCACCGAACTGCGCCTTGCCACCCAGCGGCTGCTGCGTGACGAGGGAGTACGGCCCGATCGAACGTGCGTGGATCTTGTCGTCCACAAGGTGGTGCAGCTTGAGCACGTACTTCATGCCCACGGTAACCTTGCGATCGAACGATTCCCCGGTGCGACCGTCGAACAGCGTGACCTGACCCGATTCATCCAGCCCGGCCAGACGCAGCATGTCGGTCACGTCCTTTTCCACCGCGCCGTCGAACACCGGCGAACCCATCGGTACGCCGAGACGGACCGACTGGGCGAAGTCGATTATCTGGTCGTCACTGCGCGCGGCAATCTCGGCGGTATAGTTGCTGCCGTAGATTTCCGTGAGCAGTTCACGCACCGCTTCGGGCGGTTGCCCTGCTTCGGGGTTCGGGTTGGCTTCGCGCCACGCATCCAGCGCATCGCCGATACGCTTGCCCAGACCGCGCGCGGCCCAGCCAAGGTGCGTTTCGAAGATCTGCCCCACATTCATGCGCGAAGGCACACCCAGCGGGTTGAGCACGAAATCGACCGGCGTACCGTCTTCGAGGAACGGCATGTCTTCCTGCGGCAGGATGCGGCTGATGATGCCCTTGTTGCCGTGGCGGCCGGCCATCTTGTCGCCCGGCTGCAGCTTGCGCTTCACCGCCACGAAGACCTTGACCATCTTCAACACGCCCGGAGCGAGTTCGTCACCACGCTCAAGCTTTTCCTTGCGATCCTCGAACTTCTCCTGGATCGCCTTGACCGCCGCGTCGTACTGCGCCTTGACCGCTTCAAGCTGGCTCTGGCGCGCGTCGTCGGCAACGGCGAACTTCCACCATTCGAAGCGCTCGACATCGGCCAGCACCTGCTCGTCGATCTCGATGCCCTTCTTGATGCCCTTGGGCGCGGCAGCGATCGTCTGGCCAAGCAGCATTTCGTTGAGGCGGTTGAAGGTGGCGCGGTTGAGAATCGCGCGCTCGTCCTCGCGGTCCTTGGCGAGGCGTTCGATTTCCTCGTTCTGGATCGCGCGGGTACGGTCGTCGATCTCGATGCCGTGGCGGTTGAACACGCGCACATCGACGATCGTGCCTGCAACGCCCGGCGGCAGGCGCAGCGAGGTATCGCGAACGTCCGAGGCCTTTTCACCGAAGATCGCGCGCAGCAGCTTTTCTTCCGGCGTCATCGGCGATTCACCCTTGGGGGTGATCTTGCCGACGAGGATGTCACCGGGGTGAACTTCCGCGCCGATATAGACGATGCCCGCTTCGTCGAGGTTGCGCAGGGCTTCCTCGCCGACGTTCGGAATGTCGCGGGTGATGTCTTCAGGCCCAAGCTTGGTATCGCGGGCCATGACTTCGAACTCCTCGATGTGGATCGAGGTGAAGACGTCTTCCTTGACGATGCGTTCGCTGATCAGGATCGAGTCTTCGTAGTTGTAGCCATTCCACGGCATGAACGCGACGAGCACGTTGCGGCCCAGCGCCAGTTCGCCGAACTCGGTCGAGGGACCGTCGGCGATGATGTCGCCCTTCTCGATCAGATCACCCACCTTCACCAGCGGACGCTGGTTGATGCAGGTCGACTGGTTCGAGCGTTCGAACTTCTGCAGGCGATAGATATCGACGCCCGATTGGCCGGGTTCGATATCGCCCGAAGCGCGGATAACGATACGCGTGGCGTCAACCTGGTCGACAATGCCGGAGCGCAGCGCCGAAATCGCTGCGCCCGAATCGCGCGCAACCGTTTCTTCCATGCCGGTGCCGACGAACGGTGCATCCGCTTTGATCAATGGCACGGCCTGGCGCTGCATGTTCGAACCCATGAGCGCGCGGTTGGCGTCATCGTTTTCCAGGAACGGAATGAGCGATGCAGCGACCGAGACGAGCTGCTTTGGCGAAACGTCCATCAGCGTGACCGTATCGCGCGGCGCCATCACGAATTCGCCGTTCTGACGCGCCGAGACGAGTTCCTCGACGAACGAGCCGTCCGTGTTGGTTTCAGCCGAAGCCTGTGCAACCGTGTGCTTCTGCTCTTCCATGGCGGACAGATAGACCACGTCCTTGGTCACCTTGCCGTCGATCACCTTGCGGTACGGCGTTTCGATGAAGCCGTACTTATTGACGCGGGCGAAAGTCGAAAGCGAGTTGATCAGGCCGATGTTCGGGCCTTCCGGCGTTTCAATCGGGCAGATGCGGCCATAATGCGTGGGGTGAACGTCGCGTACTTCGAAGCCTGCGCGTTCACGCGTGAGACCGCCAGGCCCCAACGCCGACACGCGACGCTTGTGCGTCACTTCGGACAGCGGGTTGGTCTGGTCCATGAACTGCGACAGCTGCGAGGAGCCGAAGAATTCACGAACGGCAGCAACCGCAGGCTTGGCGTTGATCAGGTCGTTCGGCATGACGGTGGAGACGTCAACCGAAGACATGCGCTCCTTGACCGCGCGCTCCATGCGCAGCAGGCCGACACGGTACTGGTTTTCCAGCAGTTCGCCCACCGAACGCACACGGCGGTTGCCGAGGTTGTCGATGTCATCGACTTCGCCCTTGCCGTCCTTCAGGCTGACCAGTTCCTTGACCACGGCGAGAATATCGTCGGTGCGCAGGGTGGTAACCGTATCCTCGCAATCGAGGCTCAGGCGCATGTTCAGCTTCACGCGACCCACGGCCGAAAGGTCGTAACGGTCAGGATCGAAGAACAGGCCGTCGAACAGTGCTTCGGCGGTCTCGCGCGTCGGCGGTTCGCCGGGGCGCATCACGCGATAGATGTCGGCCAGCGCGTGATCGCGATCGGGTGATTTGTCGGCCTTGAGCGTATTGCGGATCCATGGACCCGTGGTGATGTGATCGATATCGAGCAGTTCGAGGCGATCGACACCGACGCGGTCGAGAACTTCGAGGTTCTCAGGCCCGACTTCATCGCCTGCTTCGATCCAGATGCGACCGGTCGATTCGTCAATCAGGTCCTTGGCGGCATAACGGCCGAAGATTTCCTCGGTCGGGATCAGCAGTTCTTCAAGACCGTCCTTGAACGCCTTGTTGGCGGCGCGCGGAGAAATCTTCTGCCCGGCGGGGAAGATGATCTCGCCCGACTTTCCGTCGACGATGTCGAAGGTCGGCTTGGTGCCGCGCCATTGTTCGAGCACGAACGGAACCTTCCAGCCCGATTCAGCGCGGGTCCAGGTGACGGTTTCGTAGAAGAAGTCGAGGATCTGGTCGTCGGCAAGGCCCAGCGCGTGGAGCAGCGCGGTGACCGGCAGCTTGCGCTTGCGGTCGATGCGGACGTTGACGATGTCCTTGGCGTCGAACTCGAAATCGAGCCACGAACCGCGGTAAGGAATCACGCGGGCGGCAAACAGATACTTGCCCGAAGAGTGCGTCTTGCCGCGATCATGGTCGAACAGAACGCCCGGCGAACGGTGCATCTGCGAAACGATCACGCGTTCGGTGCCGTTGATGAAGAAGGTGCCGTTCTCGGTCATGAGCGGGATATCGCCCATGTAGACGTCCTGCTCCTTGATATCGATGAGGCTCTTCGTCTCGGTCTCGGCGTCCACTTCGAACGTGGCGAGCTTGAGCGTGACCTTCATCGGCGCGGCATACGTGATGCCGCGCTGACGGCATTCGTTCACGTCATACTTTGGCGCTTCGAGGACGTACCCATCACGCTCCTTGATATCGAGGCTGGCGGTGCCGGCGAAATCCTGGATCGGAAAAACCGAGCGCAGCGTCTTTTCCAGTCCCGACACATAGCCCGTCGCCGGGTCTGACCGCAGGAACTGCTCGTATGATTCGCGCTGAACCTCGATCAGGTTCGGCATCTGCACGACTTCGTGGATGTCGCCGAAGATCTTGCGGATGCGCTTCTTCACACCAGGACGGCTGGGAGCTTTTGTAGCCATGAAGGTTACGAGCCTCTTTCAAGTAATTGCCGGAACAACCGGGCCGGAAACCGGCGGAAATCTGCCACGCGCAGCGAGTGGCACCATCAAACGATAAAAGGCCGCCCAGCGCATGATTTTCCGAAAACGGAAGCCATGGCCCGCAGCCTTTCGCGTCAGATGAATTGCCCGATCGCTTCCTTCCGTGGCCGTCCCCTGCGCATGGGAAAGCCTTGCTCGAAGCGAGGGCGTTGGGTGTCTATAGAGGCGATGCCTCGCGTTGTCAAAAGCCGAACTGTCAAACTCAAGCCCGCGCGCGCGGGCTTGAGAAATGCCAGGGCGAAGAATGCGACCAGGGCCGACCACGCCAGCGTCAGGCCCGCCCATAACGCCAGGAGCCGGACTTCATTTGCCTGCAACGCCGCCCGCTTCCATATCTCTTTTGGCAGGGCCGCTTGCTCCAGCAGCCACTCCACATCTCCCGGACACTGATCGGCCGCCGACCGCTTCATGTCATTTGCGATGGCGATCGCTTCGTCGGTCCAACCACAGCCACCGATGATTGCCTGATCGCCGTGAACGATCTGGAACTGCATCAGATCGATGGTGTAAAAGCCCAGAAGGACCAGACTGACCACAGTCAGGGCGGCAAATACCATGCGAGCGGTGCGCGCTTTCAGCCGCTGACCGAACACCCACACGTTGCACAGCACGACCAGCACCAGCAGTGCACAGATCATCGCTATGTTGACGGCGGCATAGCTTTCAGACGTAGGGGCAAAGCCCGACAGCGCTGCAAGCACCGGCGCAAATGCGCCCCCCGCAAGGACCAGCGCCCATACCGATCCTATCCGCTCGACGAATGCATTGAAGTTTTCCATCGGGTGCCTCGGCTTTTCAGGGGGCTGGAGTCAATGTCACGACGGGCGGCGATTCTCCCGGAGTCAACGGCAGTTCGAACAGCACCGCGCTGTTTACATCAAACTGCCCCTTCGCCCATTGCGATCCGATCTTGGCTACATAGACATGGCGCCCGTGCCTCCTCAGCGCCAGCGCGGCCTTGTTTCCCGCAGGCTTGAAACCGCAAGCCGTGCTTTCCCATGCAAGGTTGCGTCGGCTGCACAGCAGGCCTTCCATGCCGCGCCCGACAAGCACTTGCGATGCGCCGGCCGGCCATGCGACCGCAAAGTACTTTTGTGGGGCGTAAGCCGGCGGCGGAGGCGGTGGAGGCGGTGGAGGCGGCGGCAGCAATGGTGTGGACACCCCAGGAAACGCCGTAGTTTCCTGCTCGAAATCATCGATACAAGGACCGCGCAGGATCAGGACAGGCAATTCACCATCCTCTGTCGCCTCTTCCTCGGTCAGCGCGCGTACGATGGCGCGATTGATTTTACGCAGGTCTTCATCAGCGACACCACCGTCAAGATATCTGTTGCTCTCCCCCGCCAGCATTACCTGATCCTCTTCGGCCAAAGGCGCCTTGAAGGCGGCTTCGAGCGCCAATTCAAAGTTTGCCTGTTCAATCTGCCATGCCTTGATATCGCCATAGGCCACGGCATCGCCGCTGAACTGGTTCTCAGCTTCATCCATCAAGCCACGAAGGCTGCACGTCCGCAGATAGAGGACCCGCAGGTGATCGGTCTCTTCACGGGGCAGATCGTCATAATCGTCTGGAATCTGCTTGAGGAAACCTTCTTCAATCCTGGCCACCAGACGCGGGTGATCCCTGATCGACGCATAACCCATCTTGCGCAGCTCGGCTGCCTGGTCTGGCAAGGCATCGACAGGGAAAAACACATCGCTGACGGGCACTTCAACAAAGCGGCGATCCAGCGCAGATGGAAGTTTGCGCAGGCGATCTTTCAACAGATCGATCATCGCCCGATCTGCGGAAACAGGGCCATCGGCGGTGACCGACTGGGCCTGCGCAGGCCCGGCAGACAGGCAGGCCACGGCCAGTCCCGCCAATGCGCTTTTGAAACACCCCACGTGCTCACCCCTCCCAAAGCGGTCAACCGACAGGAGGAGGAGATTAGCAACCGCCATGCTTCGTCAATCGAAACTTGCATGATGTGCGCAGGAACACATCGTCGGCAACCCGCCACATATCGTTTTTCGATATTATTGATTGACGATAAGGCGAATCGAGATTATTGAATTTCAATATATCCCATATCGGAGAACGATCAATGACCCGCCCCTTCCATCGAACTGCCGTGGCGATTGTGCCGCTGCTGCTGGCCGCAACGGTGTGGCAGCCTGTGGTCGATGCGGCGCGCGGTCCGCTCGCCTCTGCACAAGGTTCGGTTGCAGCCTCCTATGCGCTCCCGCTCGCGGCCTGAAAGGAAGATCAGCCATGTCCAATTTCCGTACAGACCCGCTGCTCGGCATTGCCAAGGCGCTGTTGACGTTCACCATGATCGTTTTCGTCATTGGCATCATCTCGCTGGGCATCGGCACCGTCGCGATCATCGTCATGAACGGCCTGGTCACCGCCAAGCTGCTTGAAAACGGTGCCCCCGCACAAGCCTTCTGGGCCATTCTGCTGCTGTTGCCGCTGATCGCCGGGCTGCTGATGCTGTCCTACCGCTTCGCCGAAAACCTGCGCGCCATCGTGCTTACCGTTGAACAGGGTGATCCATTCATTCCCGACAACGCAGGTCGCCTCAGGGCGATGGCATGGCTGGCGCTCGCCATGCAACTTGTCTCCATACCGATCGCTGCCAACGCATCATGGATCGAGAACGCGATGGAGAAGTCGGGCGACATGCAAGTCACTGTCGACGGCTCGGCCAACGGCCTGCTGCTCGCTCTCGTCCTGTTCATCCTTGCCCGCGTGTTCAAGACTGGCGCGAAAATGCGCGAAGACCTGGAAGGGACCGTGTGATGCCGCCCGAAACCCAGTCCAGAATCGTCGTCAAGCTCGATGATCTGCTGCACGCCCGCCGCATGACGCTGACCGAACTGGCCGAGCGGATCGATCTCACGCTCGCCAATGTGTCCATTCTCAAGACCGGCAAGGCCAAGGCCATACGCTTCTCTACCCTTGAGGCGATCTGTCGCGAACTCGATTGCCAGCCCGGCGACGTGCTCGGATATGATGCAGAAGGCGCCGATGCCCGGTAATGCTTGACTTCGCGCCGCGAATCTCCGAAAGGCCCGCCCGACCGGTGGGCCTTATGGCCTTGCCGCTCATCCGTCCGAGACAGTTGGCGTGCGGGAACTGCCTGCACTTAATGTCCAACCTAGGCGGGGAAAAGAGTTTCTGACCCTTCGCTCCTGATATGGACCGTGGTGTCGTTTGCGCTAACGGACTTTCGTTTCCGGGCGCATCTCCTTCCCTTGTCAACGGACTCGCCGGTGCTCTTTTCGGAGCACCGACAAACGTAGCCGACCGTGCAGGGCAACCTGCCCGGTCATTTGTGAAGGAGTTAGGCATGGATCGTTCGCAGAAAGCCGAATCGGTCGCATTCCTTAACGGCGTCTTTTCCGAGGCCGGCGCGGTGGTCATCACCCGCAATCTCGGCATGACGGTGGCCCAGTCCACCGTCCTGCGCAACAAGATCCGTGAAGCGGGTGCCACCTACAAGGTTGCGAAGAACAGTCTTGCCAAGCTTGCCGTCGCGGGCACCGATTACGAAGGTCTGGGTGATTTCTTCACCGGGCCTACCGCAATCGCGGCGTCCGTCGATCCGGTTGCTGCCGCCAAGGCAGTGGTCGAGTTCGCCAAGACCACCGACAAGATCGAAATCGTCGGTGGTGCAATGGGTTCGCAGGTTCTCAACGAAGCCGGGGTCAAGGCGCTCGCCTCCATGCCCAGCCTCGATGAACTGCGCGGCACGCTCATCGGCCTCATCCAAGCTCCGGCCACGAAGATCGCCCAGCTCACGACTGCTCCGGCAGCCAAGCTGGCCCGCGTCTTCGGCGCCTACGCCAAGGAAGCCGCATAAGACTGTTCGATTTCCCGCCGACGGCCACGCCGTCGGACACCAACAAATCAGGAGTGATATATCATGGCTGACATCGCCAATCTCGTTGCCGAACTGTCGAAGCTGACCGTTCTTGAAGCCGCTGACCTTGCCAAGGCTCTCGAAGAAGCATGGGGCGTTTCCGCCGCTGCTGCCGTTGCCGTTGCCGGTCCTGCTGCAGCTCCCGCTGAAGCTGCTGAAGAAAAGACCGAATTTGACGTGATCCTCACCGGCGACGGTGGCAAGAAGATCCAGGTCATCAAGGAAGTCCGCGCGATCACGCAGCTCGGCCTGACCGAAGCCAAGGCGCTTGTCGAAGCGGCTCCCAAGGCTGTCAAGGAAGGCGTGTCGAAGGCTGAAGCCGAAGACATCAAGAAGAAGATCGAAGAAGCCGGCGGCACCGTCGAAATCAAGTAATCTGGCGAAATCCAGTAATCTTCTTTACAAGTTTCGCGGGTGTCTTGAAGCATTCGCGGATGGGAAAGGCGGGGCTTCGGCTCCGCCTTTTTCGTTTGTCGGCACGTACATGCTGCGACATTGTCCCGCTTGGGAAACCAGAGGGGGGAACCAGTGCCAGCCGATATCGAACGCTATCGCCAATTTGCCGCAAGCAGGGTCGAACAGCTCGAACATGAGGACCGCAGCCTGCGCCGCTGGCTGATCATGGTCCGCATCGGCAGCTGGCCACTGCAAATCATCAGCATCGTCTTTCCGGTGGCGGCCGGATCATTCTCGCTGGCTGACCTGCCGGCCGATTCCGCGCTTGTGCCGATGTTCAGCTTCATCGGCGCGGCGGCAGTCGCCCTCCACCGTGGCCTTAACTGCGATGCCTATCAAAGCGCCTACAAGCGCACCACGCAGGCGGTGCGCAGCATCATCGAGGATTACGAGTGCATTTCCGCAGTGGCTGACGAGAAAGTGGCCGATGCCCTGAAAAAGGCCGAGGCGCGGCTGCACGAATTGCGCGCGACCAGCAACGACGTTCCGCCCCGCCGACGCAAGGCACTGGCCACGGCCACCGCGGCATGACGCCTGATCATGCCGCCGCTGGCGCTATCGGTACGGATACCGTCACCCGCAAACCCCCGCTTTCAGCGCGGGCAAACGACAGCGCGCCACCGAACCGCTGCAACAGCCGGTGCGCGGTCGGGATGCCCAGACCAAATCCCGCCGTATCACGCGCCCGCGCTTCGTCGATGCGATAGAATGGTGCCAGTATCCGTTCGAACTGGTCTTCGGGAATACCGGGACCGGTGTCCTCGACGGTGATTGTCCAGCACCCTTCCGCGTCCGGCACGACATCGACATCGGCCAACCCCGCATAGTGAATGGCATTTTCTACCAGCGCCCGCACGACCAGCAGCAGCGGCTCCCGATAGGTCTGAACAATGGCATCGGGCGCAACCGTCAGCCTGGCCTGCCCCGGAAAGACACCGCCCAGCAGATCGCCAACCGCAAGCCCCAGGTCGACCGTCTCCGGCTCGGCGGCAAGGTGCTGCGCACGCAGGTATTGCTGGAGCGACATGAGCATCGCTTCCATTTCCATGGTGCTGTCGCGCACGAGTCCCGCGATCTCGGCATCGTCGATCAGGTCCGCCGCGATGGTTACGCGCGACAATGGTGTGCGCAGATCGTGGCTGATCGCCTCGAAAGACCGGGCCTGTTCCTCCAGCATCGCGGCGATGCGCGCCTGCATGGCATTCATCGAACGCGCAAGACTGCGCAAATCGTCAGGCCCGCGTTCCTGCACCGGCACGATCTGTCCCTGCCCGATCGCATCGGCCGCATCGGTCAATTCACGCAAGGGCCGCGTCATGATCCGTAGCGACCACAATGCAAGGCCAAGGCCCAGCGCGGCGGTCACCAGCGTCAGCACGGTGGCGCGCAGGGCGATCGGTCACCCCGAACTGATATCGCGCGAGCGGAAGTTGAGCCAGCGCCCGTCAGCAAGACGCATGGCGCCGATCAGGTCGCGATAGCCGCGGCGTGAAGGCTCGATCCCCAGAACCAGCGCCTGCGCGCCCAGCGATGGCTCCCATCGCAGGATGTGCCGACGGATTTCATCAACGGCTTCGTCCTGCGGGCCAGCCGCGACCTGTGGCGCATCAGCCAGCGCAACCTCAAGGTGACTGGTCGACATGGTCCGGGCAAGCGCTTCCGGGGCCACGTCGTGCATGCGTTGACTCACCACCAGCAACTCGGCAACCCGGCGCGCGTGATCTTCACGCAGCGTTTCCTTGTCGATGGCGTTGTAAAACAGCAGGCTTGCAAGGGCTTGCACCGCCGCCAGCAAGAGCAGCAGCGTAGCGGCGCGCACCGCCAGCCGAGACAGGTTCGGGCCATGGCGCGTCGCTCGTTTCGAGCGTGAGCGCGAAGCCGGTTCGGGCATCCCTTCCATCGCCGAACGCTGTCACCGCTTGGCCCGGCGGTCAACCTGTTGCGCCCGGTGGACATGTTTTGTGATGGTGCAGGCCTGCGGAAAGGCGGAATGGTCGCATTTGCGGCAACTCTGCTTTCCTCGCGCGCGCCAGCACCCTATGGCCCCTTCCGATGTTTGAAAAGCCGCCCTTGCGTTATACCGATGAACTGCGCGCGATGCTCCGCCTCGCCGCACCGCTGGTTGGTGCAAATCTGCTGCAGATGGCGGTGTTTGCAGTCGATGTGGTGTTCGTCGCGCGCTTGGGGCCTGAGGCGCTGGCCGCCTCGTCACTCTCGGTATCGCTGTTCGGCCTGCTGATGTGGTCGATGACGGGGCTGGTCGGTGCGGCATCCCCGTTAATTGCCGCCGAACTCGGAAGTCGTGCCCACGCCGTGCGCGAAGTGCGGCGCACCGTTCGCATGGCAGGATGGGCCGGGCTGCTGGCGGCATTCGTGGCTATGGGAATCTGCCTGATGGGTGGTCCCCTGATGCGGCTCACCGGGCAGGATCCCGGTGTGATAGCCCGCGCTGTGCCCTTCCTTGCCGTGCTCAGCCTTGCGGCGATTCCGGCAGTGATGTCCGCGCTGTTGCGTACGGTCGTCGCCACGCTTGGCCGTCCGGGCATCGGCACCGCAATCACCGGCATGGCCGTAGCGGTCAATTCGCTCGGCAACTGGATGTTCGTGTTCGGCAATCTTGGTGCGCCCGAACTCGGCCTCCAGGGTTCGGCCATTTCGAGCGTGATCACCAGCACGGCCATGCTTCTCGCCTTTGCGCTGGTCATCCGCTTCGACCGCCGCCTCCACCGGTATCGCCTGCTGGGGCGCTGGTGGAAGCCCGAATGGAAGCGCTTTTCCGATGTGCTGCGCATCGGCCTGCCGATCTGCGGCACGATTATCGCCGAGGCCGGCATGTTCAACGGTGCGGCCTTCGTGATGGGTCGCATCGGCGAGGTTGAACTCGCCGCCCACACCGTGGCGCTGCAATTTGCTGCAATCGCGTTTCAGGTGCCGTTCGGCGTGGGCCAGGCCGCCACGATCCGCGTCGGACTCGCTTTCGGTGCGCGCGACAATGCTGCGATTGCGCTGGCAGGAAAGGTGGCTACCCAACTCGGCATCGGCTTCATGGCGATATCGGCCGCGTTCATGCTGGCGTTCCCCTACCAGTTGCTGCACCTCTACATCGATCCTGCCGCGCCGGAAAATGCGCGCATGGTCACTCTCGCCCTGCAATACATGGTCGTGGCCGCCGCTTTCCAGCTGTTCGACGGGGCACAGGCCGTGGGTGCCAGCATGCTGCGCGGGCTGCAGGATACGCGGGTGCCGATGCTGATCGCCATCTTCGGCTACTGGGTGCCCGGCGTCGGGACTGCCCTCGTGCTTGGCCTCAACACCTCCATCGGCGGGCTTGGCGTATGGATCGGGCTGCTGGTCGGACTGGTTTTCGTCGCGGGTCTGCTGCACTGGCGCTGGAGCCGCAGGGCCGGTCTGGGACTGCTCCCCGCTTGAAAAGTGCGCCTTGCCGAATTGTTCATCGGCGTGAAAAGATTCTCGTGCACCCCCATTGACGGCCCATGGCACCACGCCCATATCCCGCCCGCTGGCACTCTCGGCCTGAGAGTGCCAAGCCCCATTTTTAACATGGAAGAGGGAGCAACCCATGTCATTCCGTCCGTTGCACGATCGCGTGCTGGTACGCCGCGTCGAAGCCGAGGAAAAGACCGCTGGCGGGATCATCATTCCCGACAGCGCTAAGGAAAAGCCCGCTGAAGGCGAAATCGTTGCCGTTGGCACCGGTGCCCGTGCTGAAAACGGCACGATCACCCCGATGGACGTCAAGGTCGGTGACCGCGTCCTGTTCGGCAAGTGGTCCGGCACCGAAGTCAAGGTTGGCGGCGAAGACCTGCTGATCATGAAGGAATCGGATGTCCTCGGCGTGATCGGCTGATCATCCAGACTTTCCGCCTGACCCATTCAAATCTTCAAAGGAAATCAACATGGCAGCCAAGGACGTAAAGTTCGGCCGTGACGCCCGCGAACGCATTCTGCGCGGCGTCGACATTCTCGCTGACGCCGTAAAGGTCACGCTCGGTCCCAAGGGCCGCAACGTGGTGATCGACAAGAGCTTCGGCGCACCCCGCATCACCAAGGACGGCGTCACCGTCGCCAAGGAAATCGAACTCAAGGACAAGTTCGAGAACATGGGCGCCCAGATGCTGCGCGAAGTGGCGTCGAAGGCCAACGACGCAGCTGGTGACGGCACCACCACCGCCACCGTTCTCGCGCAGGCCATCGTTCGCGAAGGCATGACCTCGGTCGCCGCCGGCATGAACCCGATGGACCTGAAGCGCGGCATCGATATCGCCGTCCTCAAGGTCGTCGAAAACCTCAAGGCGCGTTCGACCCCGGTTACCGGTTCTTCGGAAATCGCACAGGTCGGCATCATCTCGGCCAATGGCGATGCCGAAGTCGGCAACAAGATTGCCGAAGCGATGGAAAAGGTCGGCAAGGAAGGCGTCATCACCGTTGAAGAGGCCAAGGGCCTCGAATTCGAACTCGATGTCGTCGAAGGCATGCAGTTCGATCGCGGTTACCTCTCGCCCTACTTCATCACCAACCCGGAAAAGATGACGGTCGAGCTGGAAAACCCGTACATCCTGATTCATGAGAAGAAGCTGTCCTCGCTCCAGGCGATGCTGCCGATCCTCGAAGCGGTTGTGCAGTCGGGCCGTCCGCTGCTGATCATCGCCGAAGACATCGAAGGCGAAGCGCTGGCTACCCTCGTCGTCAACAAGCTGCGTGGCGGCCTCAAGATCGCTGCCGTCAAGGCACCGGGCTTTGGCGATCGCCGTAAGGCGATGCTGGGCGATATCGCTACGCTGACCGCGGGCGAGATGATTTCCGAAGACCTCGGCATCAAGCTCGAAACCGTCACTCTCGGCATGCTCGGTCAGGCCAAGAAGGTCACGATCGACAAGGACAACACCACGATCGTCGATGGTGCCGGTTCGGCTGACGAGATCAAGGGCCGCGTCGAGCAGATCCGTGCGCAGATCGAAGTGACCACTTCGGACTACGACCGTGAAAAGCTTCAGGAACGCCTTGCCAAGCTTGCTGGCGGCGTTGCCGTGATCAAGGTCGGCGGTGCTACCGAAGTCGAAGTGAAGGAACGCAAGGACCGCGTCGACGACGCTCTCCACGCGACCCGCGCTGCGGTCGAAGAAGGCATCGTCCCCGGTGGCGGTACGGCCCTCCTTTACGCAACCAAGGCTCTCGAAGGTCTCAAGGGCGCGAACGACGATCAGACCAAGGGCATCGACATCGTGCGTCGCGCGATCCAGGCCCCGCTGCGCCAGATCGCCACGAACGCCGGCCATGACGGTGCGGTTGTCGCTGGCAACCTGCTGCGCGAAAACGACGAAAACCAGGGCTTCAACGCCTCGACCGACGTTTACGAAAACCTGAAGGCTGCCGGCGTGATCGATCCTACCAAGGTCGTCCGTACTGCGCTTCAGGATGCAGCATCGGTCTCCGGCCTGCTCATCACGACGGAAGCTGCCATCAGCGAACGTCCTGAAGACAAGCCCGCAATGCCGCCGATGGGTGGCGGAATGGGCGGCATGGGCGGTATGGACTTCTAAGTTCCGCGCCAAGTACGACGAACAGGAAAAGGGGTCGGAAGGGAAATCTTCCGGCCCCTTCCTTCGTCAGTTTGCGATGAATTTTTGCCGGGAACCTTTTGCGGCAAACCGCTTTTCACGTAAGATGAGTCGAGGCTGCCCTGATTCTGCCTGCCTGCTTTGCGCACACCTCTTGCGCATCAAAGACTCTTGCCCATGAGTCCTGACGCGCCCATAGCCCCTTCAAAGCTTCACCCGGCACTGGCCGACAGCGAAATTTACCGTCTCCTTTTTGAAAACATGGACGACGGCTTTTGCGTCATCGAGTTTCTCGATGGCCCGCACGGGCCGTTGAGCGATTACCTGCATGTCATCGCGAATGACGCCTACGAACGGCATACCGGGATACCGCATGTCGTGGGCCAGCGCCTGCGCGATATGGTGCCCGACGAAGCGGATGACTGGATCGCCTTTTACGGCAAGGTCCTGCAAAGTGGCGAGCCGATCCGCTTTCGCAATGAACTCGTTGCCACAGGACGCCATCTTGAAGTGTCGTCGTTCAGGCTTGGTTCGTTCGAGAAGCGTCTTGTCGCCGTACTGTTCAAGGATGTGACGGACAAGGTACGCGCCGAAGTGGCGCTGCATCAGCTCAATGAGACGCTCGAACAGCGCGTCGCCGATGCGCTCTTGCAGCGCGAACAGGCAGAAGCAGCACTGCGACAGGCCCAGAAGATGGAGGCCGTTGGCCAGTTGACCGGGGGCCTTGCCCACGATTTCAACAATTTGCTGGCTGGCATCACTGGATCCTTCGAAATGATCGCGCGACGGATCGATCAGGGACGTTTCTCAGATGTCGGGCGCTATGTTGCCGCAGGGCTTGGTGCCGCCCGCCGCGCCGCATCCCTGACTCATCGCCTGCTTTCTTTCTCGCGGCGCCAGACACTCTCGCCACGGCCAACCGCCATCGATTCCCTCCTGGCCGATTTTCTTGAACTGGTGCAGCGCACCGTCGGCCCAGAAATTTCCGTCACAACGTGCTGCGATAATGGCTTGTGGCCAACCCTCGTCGATGCCAACCAGCTTGAAAGTGCCCTCCTCAATCTCTGTATCAATGCGCGTGACGCAATGCCCGAGGGCGGATTGCTCACGATCGATGCGCTCAACATTTCCTTGGGCGAAGGCGATGCACACGAACGCAGCCTGCAGCCCGGCGACTATGTGGCCATCACGGTAAGCGATACCGGCGTCGGCATCTCTCCGCAGGATATCGACCGCGTGTTCGAACCGTTCTTCACCACAAAGCCGATCGGGCGAGGGACTGGCCTGGGCTTGTCGATGGTCTATGGCTTTGCCCGCCAAAGCAACGGCATTGTCCGGGTCCGCTCACAGCCCGGCAGCGGGACACGGGTGCGAATCTATCTTCCCCGGCATGATGCTCCTGCCGAAAGTGGCACGTTCGAACGGGTCGATCGGGTGCAATACGCGCGCAAAGGAGTGAAAATCCTGGTGGTCGATGACGAACCGTCAGTCAGGATGATGATGGTCGACGCTTTCGGCCTGCTGGATTTTGACTGCGTAGAAGCACATGATGGCCCGTCCGCCATTGCCATGCTCGACCAGCATCATGAGATAGACCTGATGGTCACCGATGTCGGCCTGCCCGGCGGACTGAATGGGCGTCAGGTCGCCGACGAAGCAAGACGACGCATTCCCGGACTGCCGGTCCTGTTCGTCACGGGATATGCCGACCGTGTCGCCCTGCAAAACAATGCGTTCGATCCCGGAATCGCCGTCCTCACCAAACCCTTTGCAATTGATGACCTTCAGCAACAGGCAATTGCATTGCTCGATCAGATCAAGCCTGAGAACCCGAAACCGGCCTGAAGCGTTCGAATAGATCGACGATCGCCCCGTCCGGCAGGGCATGTTCATCATATCGGGCAAAACCCAGCCGTTCAGCCAGCCTTGCAGATGCGATATTGTCGCGCTCGATCATGCAGGCAATGCGGGATCTCACCTCTGCAATTCCTGCAAATTCGCCGTCAAACCAGTCGATCGCGGCCGTCATTGCCTCAACCGCATAGCCCCTGCCCCAATATGGGCGCGCGAAGATCCACGCGGCTTCAGGCACATCGTCCAGGCCCTTGCCGAACCCGCGCATGGTTTGAAACATGCCTGCCTGCCCTACAAAATCGCCTGTGGACTTTTCGCGGACCATGAAAATGCCATAGCCGTATAGCTGCCACGATCCGGCAGCCCTGAGCGCGCGCGAGAACATGTCGGTGGTCGGATCATCAGCCCGCGGTCCCAGATAACGGTGCACTTCGGCATCGGCCATCAGATCGCGCATCAGAATGTAGTCGCCCCGTCCGGCTACACTCAGCACCAGCCGTTCGGTTTCCAGGCGCATGGTCAAAACGCCATGTCCAGAGCATGCAGCGCAAGCCCCACAAGCCCGCCGACCAGGGTTCCGTTGATACGGATGAATTGCAGGTCGCGCCCCACCGCCCCCTCGATCCGGTCTGTCACTGTCCGCGCATCCCACCGCTTTACCGTTTCCGAAACCAGCCGCACGATCTGCGCACCGTAGCGGGTCGATACGCCCACCATGGTACGCCGGGCAAAACGGTTGACCACGCGTTGCAGGGCCACATCGCTTTGCAAGGCAAGGCCCAGTTCGGAAAGGCTTGCGCCGAACTGTCCGCCCAGCGCCCCTTGCGGGTTACGCACCAGTTGCAGCAGGCGCGCGCGTCCACGCTCCCACAAACCGTCCAGCCAGCGCGCAAACGCGGGGTTGGCCAGCACTTCGCGCTTCATGTGCTCAACCTTGTCGCGCATCGCCGAATCGTGAACAAGATCGTGCGCCAGCGCTTCAAGGCCTTCTTCAATCTTGCGGCGCAGCGGATGATCGGTAACGACCAGCGTCTCGGCCAGCAGCTTGTAAATCCCGTCCAGCACGGCATTGGCCAGTTTCTCATCCAGCCCGGTCCAGCGCAGGATCGTATTGGCGCGCTCATGAATCATCGCCTTGATCAGTGGCTCGTTCGCCTCGATCGTTTCCGCAGCCTTGCGGATCACGCTTTCGATCACGGCCATGTGGCGCCCATCGGCAATCGCCGCGCCGATCAACTGGCCCAGCAGGGGGGCAAGATCGATTTTTTCCAGCTGACGCCGGAACGCCCCTTTGGCGATCCCTCCCAGTTCCTCTGGATCGAGTGATTCCAGAATGTCTGCGATCAGCCCGGCCGCCCCATCGCGCAAACGGCTTTCGCCGGTACGCGGATCGGCAAGGAACCCGCCCATCGCCGCGGCCGTATTCACAGCGCCCATCCGCCGCGCGACGACCTGCGGGGTGAGGAAATTGCTTTGCAGGAACGATGCCATCGTATCGGCAATGCGGTCCTTGTTTTCCGGGATGATCGCGGTGTGCGGGATGGGCAGGCCCAGAGGATGGCGGAACAGCGCGGTCACCGCAAACCAGTCCGCCAGTCCGCCCACCATCGCCGCTTCGGCAAAAGCGCGAATGAAGCCCACTGCGGGGTGCAGGTCTTCAAACTGACGGGTGGCGATATAGATTGCGGCCATCGCCACCAGCAGGCACGTAGCCACGATCCGCATCCTGCGCGCACGATCAACCGGTCTGGCGGCAAGACGCCCCGAAAGCGTACGTTTCAGGCCGGTACGGTCCGATGGGTGCGGAGCCGCGGCATTTGCCACGCCAGACGGTGGTGATGGAGCGTTCACTCCGCGGGAAATGCCTCGTGCGGCGGTTCGTTCCTTCGCGCAGCGATAACGGGCGCAGGCTCCGGCTCTTGCCCCAGGACATGGCGGGCCAGCCATGGCCCGATACGCTTCTCCAGACCATCGGCCAGGCTGAAGCCCGCCGGCACGATCAGCAGGGTCAGCAGGGTCGAAAGGGTCAACCCACCGATCACCACGACGCCCATCGGCGCGCGCCATCCACCGTCTCCCCCGATGGATACCGCAGTGGGAATCATGCCGGCGACCATGGCCACCGTCGTCATGACGATCGGCTGTGCACGCTTGTGCCCCGCTTCGGTAATGGCTTCGAGCTTGGCCTTGCCCGCCGCCATTTCTTCAAGGGCAAAGTCGATCAGCAGGATAGAGTTCTTCGCAACGATACCGAACAGCATCAGGATGCCGATGAACACCGGCAGAGAAAGCGATTGCCCCAGCAATCCGATTGCCATGAGGCCGCCCAGCGGTGCCAGGAACAGCGACCCCATGTTGACCAGCGGCGAAATGAAGCGGTGATACAGCAGCACCAGCACCGAAAACACCAGCAGGATCCCCGCCCCCAGCGCCACCAGGAAGCTGTTCATCATTTCGGCCTGGAACTTGTCTTCGCCTGCCGCGGTGTTCGATACGCCCTGCGGCAGGTTCTTCATGATCGGCAATTTCATGATCTCGGCCATGGCGTCGCCCTTGATCACGCCCGGCGGCAGATCGGCGCCCACGAATACGCGGCGGCTCTGGTTGTAGCGCTGGATCTGCGTCGGCCCGGAACCGAACGTGATTTCGGCCACGCGCGACAGGGGAACCGACCCACCCGAAGCCGTCGTTACCGGCAGGTTTTCCAGCGTCGACAAGTCGCGCCGCGATTCCACCGGCAACTTCACGCGGATCGGCACCTGACGATCCGACAACGAGAACTTTGCGCTGTTCTGGTCGATCTCGCCTTGCGTGGCGATGCGGATGACCTGGCTCAACGCCTGGGTCGTGACCCCAAGATTGGCAGCCAGATCGAGCCGGGGGGTGATGATGATTTCCGGTCGGCGCAAATCCGCGCTCACGCGGGGGGCAACGACCTGCGGAAGCTTGGCCATCTGCTCGACCAGGGTCTGCGCCGTCTTCTGCAGAAGATCAGGATTGGACCCGGCCAGCATGATGCTGATCGGACGGCCTGAACCGCCGCCCGGACCGCTTGGCCCGTTCGACATGAAATTGGCGCGCACATCGGCAATCTGCTGCAGACGCGGAGTCATCTCCCGCTCGAAGTCGAGACTGGTCCGCTCGCGGTCCTCGCGCAGGTTCAGGTAGATGTTCGCCTTGGCCTCGCGCACCGAAGCCAGCGTCGAGCGTACTTCCTGCTCCTTGCTGAGCAGCGCAACGATCTCGCTCACCTTGCGCTCGGTCTGCTCCAGCGTGGTGCCGGGCACCATCTCGACGCTCACGCGGCTTGAGTCGCTATCGCCATCGGGGAAAAACTGGCTGGGTATGGTCGCACCCAGAACAAGCGTGAGCAGAAGGGCAACAAAGCCGATGCCCATCATCCACACACGGTGATCGCGCAACCGCGCACGGAACCTGCGCGGGGGGTGTTCGGCCCGATAAGCCCGCGCCTTTGCCGTGTTCAGCGACCAGCCAAGCACCTTCATGTAGCGGTCCATCCAGACGCCGCCGCCATGTTCGGCTTCACCATGCGCCTTGAGGAAATAGGCCGCGATCATCGGCGTGATCATGCGCGCGACCAGCAGCGAGAACAGCACGGCGATAACCACGGTCAGGCCGAAATTCTTGAAGAACTGCCCTGAAACGCCGGGCATGAGCGCCACCGGGAAGAACACGGCGACGATCGAGAATGTCGTGGCCACAACGGCCAGCCCGATTTCGTCGGCTGCATCGATTGCGGCCTGATAGGCCGATTTGCCCATGCGCATGTGGCGCACGATGTTCTCGATTTCCACGATCGCATCGTCCACCAGCACGCCTGCGACAAGCCCCAGTGCCAGCAGGGACATCTGGTTGAGCGTGAACCCCATCAGGTCCAGCACCCAGAATGTCGGAATCGAAGACAGCGGGATAGCGACGGCCGAGACCATCGTGGCGCGCCAGTCGCGCAGGAAGAAGAACACGACCACAACGGCCAGCAGCGCGCCTTCGACCATCGCGTTCATCGAAGAGCGATATTGCTCCTTGGTATACGTGACCGAAGTGAACAGTTCGACGAACTCGACCTTGCCGCCCTGCTCCTTTTCGAGCGCGGCCATTTCCTCGACGGCGGTGTCGAACACCGACACGTCCGATTCGCCGCGCGCGCGCGAAATCGAGAAAGTCACCACGGGCCTGCCGTTGAACTTCGCGATGGAGGTGATCTCGCTGTAGCTGTCACGCACGTCCGCCACTTCGGCAAGCCGCACGGTGCGTCCGTTCGACAGGGCGATCTCGGTCTGCGAAAGATCGTAGGCGGAGCCTGCATTGCCCAGCACGCGGACCGACTGGCGCGATCCGGCAATTTCGGTGCGTCCGCCAGCCGCGTTGATGTTGACCTGCCGCAATGCCGCGTTGATCTGGCTGGCCGTCACCCCCAGCGAACTCATGCGAACCGGATCGATCGTCACCGCGATTTCGCGATTGACCCCACCAGACCGGCTGACTTCAGCCATGCCTTCGACAGCGAGCAGGCGCTTGGCGACGGTATCGTCGACATACCATGACAACTGTTCAAGCGTCATGTCATCGGCGGCAACCGCGAAGTAGGCAATCGGCTCCGACGATGTCTCGACCTTGAACACCTGCGGCTCAAGAATGCCTTCGGGAAGATCGCTGCGAATCTGATCTACCTGATTCTTGACCTCGTTGACGGCCGAATTGATGTCGTGGCCGATCTTGAACTGGACCAGCGTCTGGCTGTTGCCCTCGGACGCCGTGGACGTCAGCGTATCGACCCCGGCGATCGAACGCACCGCGGATTCCACCCGCTGCGTGATCTGGTTCTCGATCTCGGTCGGCGCGGCGCCGGGCTGCGAGATCGAGACGATCACCACAGGAAATTCTATATCGGGATTGTCCTGAACCTTCATCTGCGAAAATGAGAGAAGGCCGGCCAGGGTCAGGCCGATAAACAGCACAATCGGTACGACAGGGTTGCGGATGCACCAGGCCGAGATGTTCTGGAAGTTCATTTACGGGCTACTTCGCAGAGGCCGACTGGGATGAAGCAGCCTTGGTCAGCACCGGCTGAATCAGATCACCGGCGTTAAGGAAACCGCCCGCGCGCAACACGACCCGTTCATTGCCGGAAAGCCCCTTGATCACCGAAATGCCGCGCGCGCTCACTTCACCCGTGGTCACATCACGCCGCCGCACCTTGTTATCGGACGCCACGACAAAGACGTAGGCGCCCTTCTCGTCGCTCAGGATGGCCGATTCCGGCAGAAGCGGCGCAACGATCGTGCCTGAACGCAGGCTGGCGCTGGCAAAGCCGCCCGGCCGCAACGCCGCGTCATAGGCCAGCGCGATCCGGGCAATGCCCTGGCGCGTCTGCGGATCGATAGTCGGCGAAAGTTGCCAGATTTCCCCGGTCAGCACGCGCGTCGTGCCCACCGGGGTCACTTCGGCAACATTCCCTACCGACAAACGGCCGATATCGGCTTCTGACAAGCGCGCCTGCATTTCCATCTGGCCGTCACGTGCCAGGGAGAACAGTACCCCGCTGCCCGAACTGACCACCTGGCCCGGCTCGACCGCGCGGGTCAGCACAAGCCCCGCTGCGGGCGCGACGATATTCAACCGTGCCGCACGTGCGCCAAGTTCGCCCAGGCTTGCGCGCGCAACACGGACCCGTGCATTTGCGGCGTCGCGGGTGGCCGTCAGGCGATCGATATCGGCTTTGGAGATGAAGCCCTTTTCAACCAGTCGCAGCGCACGATCGAGATTCGCCTGCGCCAGCCGTGCGTCGGCATCCGCCACGGCGATGTTGGCCGATTGGCTGGCGATCTGCTGGCTCTGCACCGAACGATCGATCACCGCGAGAACCTGGCCCGCACGGACCCAGTCTCCGGCATCGACGAGGACCTGGGCTACCTGGCCACCTTCGCCCGCAACGCCGACCGGCATTTCCCGGCGCGCGGCAATCGTGCCACTGACATTGATCGTGCCCGCAATCGTCGCCTGGCCTGGCACCACGACGGAAACCACTTGCGCCTGCGCCGCCGTGTCCTGTCCATCGGCAGCGGAATCGGAACCATGCATTGCCCACCAGGCGCCCAGCACAAGGATGGCCACGACCGCGCCGATCACCCATTTGCGGCGCGATGATGGCGTCTTGCCGTCCTGTTCGGCCAGCTTGCCGAATTCGGTGGCGCTGTCTGCGTCGATGGTGGTTTCGTAATTCATGTTTTTCACTGCCTTCGTCCCTTGCCGGTTCGAGGGCTGGCCCCTTCATGATCGAGTAGGTGTGTTATCTTCATAACGCACTCGCCGCAAGCACCGCGACGCTGCCTTTCTGACAGAACATGCGGTGGCAATAGACCTGCTTACGACCAGTGGCAATTCCGTCTCGACGAAGGACCTAAGCCGAAATGGCGGGCGTGTCTTTATTGCACCTGTAACTTTTTGTAACGTCTGGCGAACATGGCGCAAGCATAGATGCACTCGCAATACTTCGGCCCGGACCCTGCGTTTGAAGCAAAAGGGGCGTGGCGCAGCGTCGGCTGCCCGAAATACCGTACGCACCAAATGAAACGGCCGCCTTCCCGAAGGAAGACGGCCGCCGTGGATGGACCGGTTGCCGAAACTCAGTACTTGAGCTGACGCTCGTACAAGTCCCGGTAATGCTGGATGCGGGTCACGCGCAGGCCCTGCATGCCTGAGCGGTCGACCGCGCGCTGCCATGAGGCAAATTCCTCAAGCGTAAGATTGTAGCGCTCGCAGACCTCATCAATGGTCAGCAGGCCGCCATTGACCGCCGCGACCACTTCGGCCTTGCGGCGAACCACCCAGCGCGTCGTGCTGGGAGGGGGGAGGCTGTCCAGCGTCAACGGCTCCCCAAGGGGACCGATAACTTGTGCCGGACGCATTTTCTGGTTTTCGATCATGTCAGTCTCGTACTTCAGCAAGGCCCGGCCGCAGGGCGGCCTTCTGTCTGGGCAACTGTGCCGAATTTCGCTTTGCCATTCGCTGAAGAGGTTGGGTTAACAATGCCTTCACTCTCCATACGTTGCGCCGGAGCGCCCGAAAATCCCGACGCAATGAGTCGCGCCGCCTGCCCATGAAAACTGCCGCTGAATATTGCGTCGTCGGATTGTCCGGCAGAGGCCATCACGCGGCGCAAATCCTGCACCGCGGCAATGCGCGCACAAAGTTCGTGCCACGTCATCGGGCGCAGGCCTGCCCCGGCTTCGGTCGGCGCGAAAACGCCAGGCTGGGTGAAACTCATATCCATCGCCAACCGTTGTAGGGGCCAGACCGCTAAGGTCCGGTAAATGGCCCATTTAACTTTTGTTGATGTTCCCTGCCGAAGGTTAAGCCGTCAGACGGTCCGCTTTTGCCCTTGGCGCAAAATGCGCCTATGGGCGGGAAATGTCCGCCATTTCCGCCCTTCCAGACTTGTCCGCACTGTTCGACCTTGCCCGCCCGCTCAGCACGCGGCGCATTGTTGTGGCCATGTCCGGCGGGGTCGACAGTTCGGTCGTGGCCGGAATCGCCGCCGCCAGCGGTGCCGAAGTGATCGGCGTTACCCTGCAACTTTACGATTACGGTGCCGCAACCGGGCGGAAAGGTGCATGTTGCGCAGGCGACGATATCCGCGATGCCCGCGCCGTCGCCGACCGGCTCGGCATCGCGCATTATGTGTTCGACCACGAATCGAGCTTCCGCGAGGAAGTGGTCGAACGCTTTGCCGACGATTACCTCGCCGGACGGACCCCTATCCCCTGCGTCCGCTGCAACATGGGACCAAAGTTTACCGACCTGTTCGCCATGGCGCGTGATCTTGGCGCGGACTGCCTTGCCACCGGCCACTATGTCCAGCGCGTGGCAGGTTCCGCCGGTCCCGAACTGCACCGCGCCGCAGATCCGGCGCGCGATCAGTCATATTTCCTTTATGGCACGACCGAGGCTCAACTCGATTTCCTGCGCTTCCCGCTGGGCGGGCTACCCAAGAGCGAGACACGCCATATCGCGCAGGAACTGGGCCTTGTCGTGGCGGCCAAGCCCGATAGCCAGGACATCTGTTTCGTGCCCGATGGCGATTACGCCAAGGTCGTGCGCGCCGTTCGCCCCGAAGGCGATGCGCCGGGCGAGATCGTCCATGCCGCCACCGGCGAGGTGCTCGGTACGCATCGCGGCATCATCCACTACACCGTCGGCCAGCGCCGTGGCCTTGAAATCGGCGGCCAGCCCGAACCGCTCTATGTCGTCTCGCTTGATGCCGCCCATCGCCGCGTACTGGCAGGCCCGCGGCGGATGCTGGCGGTGAACGCCGCTACGATCATCGAGACGAATCGTATCGGACCGCTGCCGGAAGGATCATTGACCGCGAAAGTCCGCTCGATGGCAAAGCCGGTGCCGATCACGCTCGAAGGTCCGTTCGGCCAGGGCACCTCGTGCATCATCCGCTTCCACCAGCCCGAATTCGGCGTCGCGCCGGGACAGGCGGCAGTGATCTATGCCGGTGAACGCGTTGTGGGCGGTGGCTGGATCGATGCAACCATGCGTGCAGACGCCTGACGCATCACTTCCACGGCTCCAGCACACAGCCCCAGCCTTCGCGATAGGTTGCCGTTTCGCTGACTACCAAGGCGAATCGCGCGGTGACGCTGCGCTCCTGCACGTCCTCGCTCAGGCTGACCAGTTCCATGCCCGGTTCGAAATCGCGCGTACAGTCGGCAAGGTCTCGCCCGCCGACGAAACGGCACGAACACGCCACCCGCGCGCCATAGCTGGCGCCGGTGGTGGCGTAACTGCGCAACGGAGAAAGGAAAACCGCAAACAGAACCAGGATCAGCGCAAGGCCAGCCAATGCCCAGCGCAGCCGCCCATTGCGACGGGGCGCAATGGTGAGCGACGGAGCTGTGGGGGAACTGTGGTTGCCGGTTGCCATTGCCATGCGTTCTGGTGGAAGGACGAACCCGATGGCCCGCCACACGCTCTCCCTTATCCTGACCCTTGCCGTGCTGCCAGCCCTGGCATCATGTTCGCCGGGGACGAACGAGGTAGACGCCCCCATTCCGGTCTCGGCCGAAGCGATGAAGGCGGTGGCCAAGGACCCCGGCGTCGACCGCGAAAGCCTTGCCCGCGCGGTGGATGCGCTGTTCGCCGAAGAAGCGGCAGAAACCCGCGCATTGATCGTGATGAAGAACGGCCGGATCGTGGCCGAACGCTATGGTGAAGGTTTCCACGAAAACACCCGGATGGTCAGCTGGTCGATGGCCAAGACCGTAACCGGCGTCATGATCGGCATGCTGGTATCCGATGGTCGCCTGCGCCTCGATGAAACCGCGCCAGTTCCGGCATGGCAGCGCCCCGGCGATCCGCGTGGCGAGATTACCCTGCGCCAGCTCCTCCAGATGCGCTCTGGCCTGCGCCACTCCGAAGCCATCGACCCGGTCTACGAATCGGACGAAGTGCGCATGCTTTTCCGCGACGGGCGCGACGATATGGCGCGCTATGCCGAAAACCAGCCCCTTGAAGCGGAGCCGGGCCGCAAGTTCGAATATTCCAGCGCCAGCAGCGTGATTCTCGCCGACCTTGCCGCGCGCGTGCTTTCGCCCGCACCCGATCCCGAAAGCCGCCGCCGTGCGGTGTCGGACTACTTGCGCACACGGTTGTTCGAACCGGCACGGATGAAATCCATGCTCCCCGAATTTGATCGCGCCGGGACACTGATCGGTGGTTCGCTGATCCACGGCACCGCACGCGACTGGGCGCGCTTCGGCGATTTCCTGCGCACCAAGGGTTCGGTCGGCGGCGCGCAGATCATTCCGCGCCAGTGGATCGATTTCATGGTCACGCCTTCCCCGCGTGAGGCTCAGTATGGCGCGCAAGTCTGGCTCAACCGCAAACCGACCGATGGCGAAGCGGCGCTTTTCCCCGATCGTGGTCCCAAAGACCTCTATGCCTGCATCGGCCACCTTGGCCAATACGTGCTGGTCAGCCCAAGCCGGGGCCTTGTCGTGGTCCGCCTTGGCAAGACGCCGGACGACAAGTCGTGGCCGGTGGTCGACCGCCTCGCCGATATCGTCGCACTTTACCGCTAAGGCATCTGGAACAGGCCCTCGACCACGGTCACGCAGGCCCCGCCAAGCAGCACGCGATTTCCTTCGAGCCGACACGCAAAGTCCGCGCCCCGCGCCGAGGCCTGATGCGCCGCGAAAGCGTTGCATGCCAATCGCTGCGCCCAATATGGTGTCAGCGCAGCATGAGCGGAGCCAGTCGCCGCATCCTCGTCAATCCCGCCACCGGGCACGAACACGCGGCTGACCACATCGGCCCCTGAAGCATGGCCCGCGCCGGGGGCGGTGGCGATGAACTGCACATCGCCATAAGCCAGCAATGCCTTGAAATCGGGGGCAAGCGCCAGAACCTCATCCACAGTGGCATAGATGAACAGGTTATAGCCATCGCCTTGCCAGACCTCGGCCGGAACCGCCGCGCCGAGCATGGCGGCGGCTTCATCGAACGATCCCGGCGCGGTTGGCACAACAGGCAGTGACAGCACATAACGACTGCCATCGCGCACAACTTCAAGGACACCGGCCTTGCGCGTGGAGAACGTGACGCAGCCGCGCATCGGGTCCTGCGTCAACACGACATGGCCGGACGCGAGCGTGGCGTGGCCGCACATCGCCACTTCGACAGCGGGCGTGAACCAGCGCAGCTCGAAATCGGTGGCGCCGGTGGGGTCCGCCACCAGAAACGCGGTTTCGGCAAACATGTTTTCCGCGCCGATGGCCTGCAACGTCGCGTCGTCCGGCCAGGCTTCAAGCATCATCACCGCCGCCTGATTGCCTTTGAGCGGTGTGGCGGTGAAGGCATCGACGTGGAAATAGGGAACTCTGCTATCGGTCACGGTCTGGGCGCCCCCTGCGCTGCAATCGCCGGGCTGGCTCCCTCTGCTCCGGGCGCAAGCAGGTTTTCCGCGCCCATCGTGCCTTCATCCACCAGTCCTTCGGGGTCGGGATGAATCAGTATCTCGACACCGGGAAACGCCGCCATCAGCTTGGCCTCGATCTCGTCCATCACGCGGTGCGCCTGCGTCACCGTCATCCGTCCATCGACCCAGACGTGAAACTGCACGAAATCACGATTGCCGCTGGTGCGGGTGCGCAGATCGTGCAGACCTTTCAACTCCGGGTGCTGGGCCGCAAGTTGCAGGAACCGCTCGCGCTTCTCAATCGGCCATTCGTGATCCATCAGCTGTTCGATGGCTTCCTGCGAGGCACCCCATGCACCCCAGCCCAGCCACAGCGCAATGCCGAACGCGAACACCGCATCCGCCCCGCGAATGCCGGCATACGTGTCGAGCAGCAGCGCCGCGATCACCGCGACATTGAGGAACAGGTCGGACTTGTAGTGAACATTGTCGGTGCTGATCGCCAGGCTGTTCGTCTGGCGAATCACATGACGCTGATAGGCCAGCAGCGCGAAGGTGGCGGCCAGCGCGATGATCGAAACGATCACCCCCGATTCGGGTTCGGCCACCTGCCCGCCGCCCAGCAACTGTTCGACCGCGCGGAATGCAAGACCCACCGCCGAGATCGAAATAAGCACAACCTGGAACATCGCTGCCAGTGCTTCGGCCTTGCCGTGGCCGAAACGGTGGTTGTGATCGGCGGGCTGCGCGGCAACCCACACGCCCAGCAGCGTGGCGAGGCTGGCGATCAGATCAAGCGTGGTATCTGCCAGCGATCCGAGCATCGCGGTCGAGCCGGTCGAGAGGACGGCCCACAGCTTCATGCCCACCAGCATCGTCGCCACGACAATGCTGGCAAGCGCGGCCTTGCGGTTCAGGCTGGCGTGAGTCTGGTCCATGGTCTTGCGCTTTAGGGGTAAAGCAGGGTGCTGGTCCAGCCGCCCGCACCGTCTGCCATGAAGCGGCGGCGTTCGTGCAGGCGGTGATCGCGGTCCTGCCAGAATTCGATGGCGGCTGGCGTCACGCGATAGCCTGACCAGTGCGCCGGACGCGCGACGTTGCCGTCGGGATAGGCCGCCCGCAGCGCTTCCACCCTGTCGAGATAAATCTGCCGGTCAGCCAGGGGGCGCGACTGGTCGGATGCGGCCGAACCCAGCCGCGATTCGGGGTGACGGCTGGCGAAATAGGCGTCGGCTTCTGCCGGGGTGACCTCCGCAATCGCGCCTTCGATGCGAATCTGTCGGCGCAGCGATTTCCAGTGGAACAGCAGCGCGACATGCGGGTTGGCGGCCAGTTCGCCGCCCTTGCGGCTGTGAAAGTTGGTGTAGAAAACGAAGCCGTCAGGGCCATGCCCTTTCAGCAGCACCATCCTGACAGAGGGCAGCCCGTCGGGCGTTGCCGTGGCGAGTGCCATCGCGTTGGGATCATTGGGTTCACTTTGCCGGGCCTGTTCGTACCACGATTCGAAGATCGCAAAGGGATCGGCATGGGGGATGGCATCGGCATTCTGTTCAGAATTCACGAGAATTTCCTGACAAGGTTACACGGATTACAGTGTCCAGAAAGGCGTTGCCGGGGCTTTTTCCAAGGTTTCACAATCCGGCCTGAGGTTCCCGCCCGCGCGGGGATGCATCGCCAAATTGGCGGGCATTGCCATGACCGGGATCAATTGCATGGATCGCTGCCTACTCCGACACGCCCAAGGAGGAAAGCCAACCTTGCGGGCAGACGTGCTTGATCCTAGCTAGGGCGCATGGCTGACCCGTATTCACTTCTCGGAGTTCCCCGCAGCGCGAGCGAAAAGGACATCAAGTCTGCCTATCGCAAGCTGGCCAAGGAACTGCACCCGGACAAGAACAAGGACAACCCGAAGGCGACCGAGCGCTTTTCGGAAGTGACCCGCGCCTATGACCTGCTGTCCGACAAGGACAAGCGCGCCCGGTTCGACCGGGGCGAGATCGATGCCGACGGCAATCCGACAGGTCCGTTTGGTGGTGGCTTCGGCGGCAACCAGGGCGGTTTTCGGCACGACGGCGGCTTTGAAGGCGGCTTTGGCGGCGCGGCCGAAGGTGTCGACATCGGCGACATCTTCGAAGGTCTGTTCGGCGGTCGTGGTGGAATGGGCGGCAGCGGTTTCGGCGGTGGTGGCGCACGTCGCGGGCCGCCGCCAAAAGGCGCCAATGTCAGTTATCGCCTGCAAGTGTCGTTTACCGACGCAGCCACGCGCGCCAATCAGCGCATCACGCTGTCCGATGGCAAGACCATCGATCTCAAGATTCCCGCGGGCGTCGAAAGCGGCCAGCAGATGCGGCTGGGCGGCAAGGGCGAACCCGGCCCCGGCGGCAACGGCGATGCCATCATCACGATCGAGATCGGCAAGCACCCGTTCTATGAGCGCGACGGCGACAATATCCGCATGGATCTGCCGATCAATCTTGGCGAAGCGGTGCATGGCGCAAAGGTTAAAGTGCCGACCGTGGATGGCCCGGTGATGCTGACCGTGGCACCCGGTACGTCCAGCGGGCGGACGCTGCGGCTGAAGGGCCGTGGCTTCACCCGCAAGGATGGTACGCGGGGCGATCAGCTGGTAACCCTGCAAATCGATCTTCCTGCAGAAGATCAGGACCTTAAAGCCCGTCTCGATGGTTGGCAGGACATGAGAAACCTTCGCGACAAATTCGGCGTCTGACAGATGCAGCCCGGCAACCTGCCGCCGGGTGCTCGTCCGCTCGTCGAAGTACCCGACCTGTCGCCAGAGGCGCGGCGCCGTGAGGCGCTACGCTGGCGTGCCGGCATGGCCGAGGCGCGCGAGCGGCTTGGCCCCGGCAGTCGCGCGTGGGAAGTGATCAAGCGCGTCTTTCTGGGTGTGTGGAATGATGGTTCGATCCATGCGGGCAATCTTGCCTACATGTTCGTCATTTCCCTGTTCCCGTTCTTCATAACCGCCGCCGCCCTGTTTTCGGCAATCGGTGAGCCGAGCCAGCGCGCGGCTGCGATCAACACCGTGCTGATCGCGCTACCCCCGGTCGTGGCCAATGTGATCGAGCCTGTCGCACGCAGCGTGATCGATGCACGCAGCGGCTGGCTGCTGTGGGTCGGCGGAATTTTTGGCTTGTGGACGGTGGGAAGCCTGATCGAGACGATGCGCGATATCCTGCGCCGTGCCTATGGCACCAAATGGGAACATGCATTCTGGCGCTATCGGCTGGCATCCACCGGAATCATTTTGGCATCGGTCGTCCTGATCCTGCTGTCGATCATCGCGCAAGTGATCATCGGGACCGCGCAAGAGGTGATCGAGGCGTTCCTTCCGCAATTCAACGATCTTCTGGGAATGCTGGCGCTCAGCCGGATCGCCCCTGCTTTCGTGCTCTATGGCGCGTTGTGGCTGCTGTTCGCATCGCTCACCCCCGGTGCGTTCCGCGGGCGGCACTACCCGAAGTGGCCCGGCGCTCTGTTCGTCACAATCTGGTGGATCGGCGTCACGACGGTACTTCCGACTGCGCTGCGCACATTTTTGTCGTATGATCTGACTTACGGCAGCCTTGCCGGAATGATGATCGCTCTTTTCTTTTTCTGGCTGGTCGGCTTAGGGATGGTAGTAGGAGCCGAACTGAATGCCGCGCTGGCCGAAACACCGGAAGAGCGCGACATGCTGGGGCAGGCCGACGATCGCGTCCGCGCGGTTGCAAAGACGACGAGAAGCGAGAACGAAAGCGCATGACCGGACTGATGCACGGAAAGCGGGGCCTGATCATGGGCCTTGCCAATGACAAGTCACTCGCATGGGGCATTGCCCAGAAACTGCACGAACAGGGCGCTGAACTGGCGTTTTCCTATCAGGGTGAGGCGCTGGCAAAGCGTGTGCGCCCGCTGGCCGAAAGCCTTGGCAGCGATTTCCTGATCGAATGCGACGTGTCCGACATGGACGCGCTCGATGCCACGTTCGAAACGCTGAAGACCCGCTGGCCGACGATCGATTTCATCGTCCACGCCATCGGTTATTCCGACAAGTCCCAGCTGCGCGGAAAGTTCTACGATACCACGCTCGATAACTTCCTGATGACGATGAACATTTCGGCCTACAGCCTGGTTGCCGTGACCAAGCGCGCCGCCGAAATGATGCCCAACGGCGGCTCCATCGTGACGCTGACTTATTACGGCGCGGAAAAGGTCGTGCCGCATTACAACGTGATGGGCGTTGCCAAGGCCGCGCTGGAAGCCAGCGTGAAGTATCTCGCCAACGACTGCGGCCCGATGGGCATCCGCGTCAACGCGATTTCGGCCGGGCCGATCAAGACACTGGCCGCCAGCGGGATCGGCGATTTCCGCTACATCCTGAAGTGGAACGAACTCAACAGCCCGCTGCGCCGCAACGTGACGATCGAGGATGTCGGCGGCGCGGGGCTTTACCTGCTGTCAGACCTCGCCTCTGGCGTGACCGGCGAAACGCATCATGTGGATGCGGGCTATCACACCATCGGCATGAAGCAGGAAGACGCCCCCGACATCGCGCTGGGGTGACGTCGGGCTGCGAGGTTCAGCCCGTACCCGTAAGGGAAGAAGGGATTGTTCGCGCAGAGACCGCAAAGGACGCAGAGATTTTAGTTTAATCTCTCCGCGTCCTTTGCGGCCTCTGCGCGAGAAACTTTCAAGCGCTTCGCGCGATCAGGGTTGGGCGGGAGGCTCGGCAGGCGCAACGACCGGCGCTGCGATGCCATCGCGCTCGCGCTTCAACCGCGCTTCGTATTCCTTTTCGATCTGTTCGACGCGGCCCTGTTCGGCGGCGGCATCAGCATCGATGGTCTGAAGGCGGCGGGCGCGCTCTTCTTCGATCAGCTTGCCGAACTGAACGTCGGACGATTGCTTCTTTTCGGCATAGGCACGGTCGATCAGGCGGGTGAGACAGCCCGATGCCCCGCCAGAGCCGACCGCCGAGCACGAATTTACCCCCGATGCGCCCACGGTTTCATAAGCGCGCACCCGCTGGCTCCATGCCTGATTGACTGCGGCGTTGGGATTGTCGCGCAGCGGCTTGGGAATGCGGAAGCGCTCTTCCTCTTCCTTGCGCGCGCAGACCGTGATCGTGCCATCGCTGGAAGCGGGGCAGGGATCATCGCCATAGACGATGATCTGGTTGACGCGCTCCCCCGCCGGATCGACCAGCCCTGCGTCCTGCGCGTGAGCCGGGGCCGCCATGGCACCGGCTGCAAGGGCGCTGGCAGCGAGAAGGACGGCAGGGATCAGGCGCTTCATCTATGGTCTCCGGTAACCTTGCCCCGATATAGGGCGTCCCGGCTGTGAATGGTAGATGAAGGCAGGTCCTTGCGGGGAATCAAATCCGCTTGCTGATCGCAATCGCGGCGCGGCAGCCAAGGCGGATGGCGTGGAACAGCACGGGATAGGCCGGCGCCTTTTCCGCCCCCGCCGCCAGCGCGGCATCGCGATGATCGCGTTCATCATCGCGAAATTCGCGGATCATGGCAGAAAGTTCCGGGTCGTCCTCGCCCAGTTCCTCAAGCTGTTCGGTATAGTGCTTGTCGATTTCGGTCTCGATCGCGGCGGTGCAGGCCATTGCGGCTTCCGGGCCGATCAGCGCGGTGGCGGCACCCAGTGCGAAGCCTGCGGCGGACCATACCGGCTGCAACGCGGTGGGCCGTACGCCGCGCCGGGCGATCAGATCATCGAAGCGCTTGCGGTGATCGGCTTCCTGTGCGGCCATCGCGGCGATTTCCGCCGAATGCGGCGCGCGGTCCCCCATGACAGCCAGCTGGCCTGCGTAAATGCGGGTCGCGCCAAATTCCCCGGCTTGGTCCACGCGCAGCATCGAGGCGTTCTTCACCATGGTCAGGCTCCCTTTCGGCCCTTGCCGAGCAATGCGAAAATCAGCACCGCGCCGCCAAGCGAGATGAGGAAATTGAAACCGGCAAGGCTGATACCAAACAAAGTCCAGGGCGCAACATCACAGCGGATGACCGGCGCATTCATGATGGCATCGAGCGGATTGCCGCCGCCCGCCACCGTGGCGCAGGACGTGACGCCTTCCCACCAGCCATATTCGACGCCCGCATGAAAGCCGCCGATCAGGCCTGACGCACCGACGCAGATCGCCGCGAGAATCACCGCCATATCGCTTGCGCCTCTGCCCTTCATCGTGAAGGCGAGCAACGCGAAGACGATGGCGGCGATGTGCGGATAGCGCTGCCACCAGCACATCTGGCACGGAAACAGCCCGAAGCCGTATTGCGAAATCAGTGCCCCGCCCATCAGTGCGGCAGGCACGATCAGCGCAAGTGCATAGGCAGCGTTTCTGGACTGGAGCGGTGTCATGCCCCCTGCCCTATTACCGCTTCAGCTTGGCCACAAGTGCACTGCGGGGCGCGGTGCGGCCAAGCGTCTGGATGGCGTAATAAAGCTGAAAGTCCTTGATGTTTTTCGCCTTCAGTTCCTCAGGCGTCATCTTGAAGCGCGGATCGTCGATCTTGTCCTTTTCGAGATCCTTGTCATCCAGCTTGATCTCGTTGATCAGATGGCCGCGCAAGTCGCTCTCGCGATAGGACCGCGCTTGACGCTTGCGCAGGTCGGGATCGGAAATCTGCGGTACGACGATATCGGGATCGATGCCGCCTTCCTGCACGGACTTGCCCGAAGGCGTGTAATAGCGCGCGGTGGTCAGCTTGATCGCGGTATCGCGCGTCAGCGGGATCAGCGTCTGGACGCTGCCCTTGCCGAAACTGCGCTGGCCCATCACCACGGCGCGATGCTGATCCTGCAACGCGCCCGCCACGATTTCCGAAGCAGAGGCCGAGCCTTCATCGATCAGCACGATCATCGGCACACCCTTGGCGATATCCCCGCGCGTCACGATTTCGGCAGGATAGACCTCGTTGTCGCGGGCATAGCGGCCGCGCTGCGAAACGATCGTGCCCTTGTCGAGGAACAGGTCCGACAGTGCCACGGCTTCATCGAGCAAGCCGCCCGGATTGCTGCGCAAGTCGAGCACGAGGCCGGTGACCCTGCCGCCGGTCTTTGCCCTGATATCGCTCCATGCCTTCTGCACCGATGCACCAACATCGGCGCTGAAGCTGGAGACCGAAATCACGCCGACATTGCCCTGGAGTTCCCATTCCACCGGCTTCAATTCGATGATCTGGCGCGTGATCGTCACGTCGAACGGTTCGTCCCGGCCCGGACGGAACACGCTGAGGCGGATCTGCGAGCCGGGCACACCGCGCATCTGGTCAACCGCTTCATCAAGCGAGCCACCGTAAATCAGCTTGCCATCAAGATGCGTGATGAAATCGCCCGCCTTGACCCCGGCCTGATCGGCCGGGCTGCCCTTGGTCGGCGCGATGACCTTGACCGCGCCATCATCGAGCGTGACCGACAGGCCAAGGCCGCCATATGACCCTTCAGTCTGGGTGCGCAGGTTCTCGAAATCACGGGCATCGAGGTAGGAACTGTGCGGATCGAGCGTGGCGAGCATGCCGTCGATCGCGCCCTTGAGCAGCTTGTCGTCGTCCACCGTTTCGACGTAATTCGCCTTCACCCGTTCGTAGACCGCGATGAGCTTGCCGAATTCAGGGCCGGAGCGGGCATCGACCGCGGCAAGGCCTGCCGTGGCAACCGGGATCAGCGCAACAGCGGTGACGAGCGCAGTTGCTCGCATAAGAGGAGCGAAGCTCATTGCCCTTGGGGCCTTTCGCGAAGAGACATGCATGTGACGATTGTATAACCGGCGGTGAATTAACGCCAGATGAGGTTTTGGGGCAGGACTATCAAGGTCAGCCGCGCACTTGCTCCAGCGGATTGACCGGCGCGCCATCACGCCGCAGTTCGACCGTCAGCACCGGACGCCCCGGTCCGGCGCTGCCCAGCGGCGATCCCTGCACCACCTTTTCACCCACGATTGCGCCGATCCGGCCAAGATTGGTGACCAGCGTGGTCCAGCCGCCGTCATGTTCGACGATGACGATCCGGCCATAACCGCGATAGGCCCCGGCAAAAGCGATGCGTCCATCGGCAGGCGAAACGACCTGCGCGCCGCCGTTGGTGGCAAGCGCGATTCCGGTAGTCAGGCCGACATCGCCGCGTTCGCCAAAGCCCGAAACGAGTCGCCCCGCCACCGGCATGATCCACGCAATCCCGGAAGGGGCAGCCGAACCGGCAGCGGCGGGCGCATCGGAAACTACCAGCACATCGCCCGGACGGTTCGGCGGCAGGATCGGGCCGGGCAATGCCGCAAGCCGCGCCCGCACCGCGCCATCGCTTTCCAGCTGACCCATCAGTGCCGAAAGGTCACGCGTCTGTTCGGCCAGCGCCATCGCCCGGTCCGCCTCGCGGCTGGCGACCCCTTGGGCGACCCGACTGGCAAGGCGCTGGCGGCTTTCCAGCGCTGCCAGTTCGGTCTTGCGCTGGATAAGCGCCTGTTCGCTGGCGCGACGCTGTGTGGCGGCAAGGCGCGCATCCTCCTGCAACTTGCGGCCACGCTGAATCTCGGCACGAAGGCCAGCCGTGCGACGCTGCACTTCGGGCAGCATCGTTTCCATCACCGCGCGCAGATAGACCGTATCGCGCAAGCTATCGGCCCGGACGAGGCTGAAGGCCAGCGGTCGGCGCGCCATCATCTGCAACGCGGCGGTGAGGCGCACGACCGGCTCCTGTCGCTCTGCCATGCGTCCGCGCAAGGCCTCACGCTGGCGGTCAATCATTGCGATGCGCGCTTGCGCCAGTTCGATCTCGGCCTCGGACTGCTGGATGCGCGCTGCCACGGCTGCGGCCTCGCGCGCGGTGCGATCGGCTTCGGCGGTGGCGCTGCGGGCGGAGCGTTCCAGCTTTTCAGCGCGAGCGCGGGTCTGCGCCAGCGATTGCCCGGCGTGACGCAGCGCTTCGCCCGCCTCGCCCGCATCGGCAAGGGCACTGCCCTGCTGCGCCGCGGCCTGCCAGCCCGCAACGCCCGCGAGCAGCAACACCATTCCCACAAACGCAAATCGTGACGTCATGCCGCCACTATCCTTCGCGATGATAGGGATGGCCAGCAAGAATGCTGGTGGCGCGCCACAACTGTTCGGCAAGCATCGCGCGGGCCAGCATGTGCGGCCATGTGGCCTTGCCGAACGCGATCAACAGATCGGCCGAATCGCGCAATGGCTCATCATGCCCGTCCGCCGCGCCGATCAGGAACCGCGTTTCGCGCACCCCATCATCGCGCCAGCGGCCAAGGATGGCGGCAAATTCGCTTGAGGTAAGCTGTTTGCCGCGCTCGTCCATCGCCACGGTCCGCGACGGGGTTTGCGACGGCGGTGGAATCTGGCCGCCGCGATCGGGCAGTTCGGTAACCTTCCAGCCCCACGCAATGCGCCGGGCATAGCGATCCACCAGTTCCGCTTCGGGCGAACGGCCAATCTTGCCGCGAGCGATGATGTGGAGGAGCATGAGCGGGGTCTAGCGCGGGTCTGGCGCCGTGAGAATCCCCGAAGGGATAGTACGGGCTTCGCGCAGAGGCGCCGGGAAAAAGGAAGGACGCAAACACGTCCTGCAAATTCTCTGCGCTCTCCGCTTCCTCAGCGTCTCTGCGCGAAACAAATCCATGCAAAACGCCCGCGGCAACAATTCTATCAGGCCGCGCCCGCGTCTCCGAAGTTCCACATGCGTTCGAGATTGTAGAACGTACGCACTTCCGGGCGGAACAGGTGAATCACCACGTCGCCGGCGTCGACCAGCACCCAGTCGGCTGCGGGAAGGCCTTCGATGCGGACGTGGCCGTAGCCGCCGTGCTTGATCCGTTCGGACAGCTTCTGCGCCATCGAGGCCACTTGCCGGGTCGAGCGGCCCGATGCGATCACCATGTAATCGGCGATCGAGCTTTTGCCTTCGAGCGCGAGGCTGACGACATCCATCGCCTGGTCATCATCGAGCGACGCCAGCACGAGATCGTGCAGCAAGGCGGCAGTGCGTGGGGCGGTATCGGCCATTGCAGACACTTTATTGGCTTTGTCGGCGCTTGCCGAAACAGGTTGAACGCTGGTCATGGTGCGCGAAATGGCCTCCGTGGCTCAAGAGTCAAGGAATAACGATTCAATTGCACATGGGTTTCGACGCGACGCCTTGCGCGCGCGGCGGTTTTCGGGGGATGCGCGGTCAGGTTTTGCCTCGATTCACGGCGCGATGCGTAAGCGGATCGCGCAGGCTGGCAGTGCCAAAGCTGGCAGACCAGTCAGGAACGGCGGCGCGAATCGCGCTGGCCGACCGGGTATCGGGATCGAAGCGAAGAATGGTCAGCGCGGGGGCGGCCTGCTTTGCGCCGGAGACGAACTGTCCGGGCCGCTGGCGCCAGCGGCGCAGCCAGGCCATGGCAGGGCTTGCCAAGGCAGGTGCATCATACCCCGGACGCGCGATCACTGCAATCGGCATCGCCCTTGCGATCTGCCGCCAGTTTTTCCAGCGATGGAACTGCGCAAGATTGTCAGCCCCCATCAGCCATACGAAGTGCCTTTTGGGATAGCGCCGCTTCAGGGCGCGCAGGGTATCGACCGTATAGAGGGTGCCCAATTCGCGTTCGATGGCTGTCGCGCGGATCGGTGCCCGGCGGGTTTGCGCCTGCGCCGAAGCCAGCCGTGCGGGCAGCGGAGCCATGCCCTGGGCGGGCTTCAGCACATTGCCGGGCGATACCAGCCACCACACTTCGTCCAGCGTCAGCGCATCGAGCGCAAACAGCGAAATACGGCGATGGCCGCCGTGCGCGGGATTGAAGCTGCCGCCCAGAAGTCCGGTAAGGGTCAGGGACGCACCTGCCCGGAACCCCGCACCAGCCACTTGTACGTGGTCAACCCTTCCAGCGCCACCGGCCCGCGCGCGTGGAGCCGCCCGGTGGCAATGCCGATTTCCGCGCCAAGGCCGAACTCGCCGCCATCGGCGAACTGGCTTGAGGCATTGTGCATGACGATGGCGCTATCGACTTCGCCCAGGAAGCGGTCCGCCACGGCCTGATCGTCTGTCACGATGGCGTCGGTATGGCCCGATGCGTGGGCGGCAATATGGGCAAGCGCCTCGTCCAGTCCGTCGACCACGGCGACCGCAAGAATCGCTTCGAGGTATTCGGTATCCCAGTCGTCATCCGTGGCGGCCATTATGCGCGGATCGATGGCGCAGGCGCGCGCATCGCCGCGCAATTCGCAACCGGCATCGATCAGCGGTTCCACCAGACCGTGAGGATCGGGATAGGTCGCATCGATGAGCAGCGTTTCCATCGCCCCGCAAATGCCGGTGCGGCGCATCTTGGCGTTGAGCGCGATGGCCCTGGCCATCGCGGCATCGGCGGCGGCATGGACGAAAGTGTGATTGATCCCGTCAAGGTGAGCCAGCACCGGAACGCGCGCATCGGCCTGTACCCGCGCGACAAGGCTTTTGCCCCCGCGCGGCACGATCATGTCGATCAGGCCCGCCGCAGCCAGCATCGCGCCGACGGCGGCACGGTCCTGCGTGGGCATGAGCTGCACCGCATCGGCAGGTACGCCGCCCTGAGTCAGGCCCCTGACCAGCGCAGCATGGATTGCACGGTTGGAATGGACCGCTTCCGTGCCGCCGCGCAGGATCGTGGCATTTCCCGATCGAACGCAGAGCGCGGCGGCATCGGCGGTCACGTTCGGGCGGCTTTCATAGATGATGCCGATCACGCCAACCGGCACGCGCACGCGCTGCAACACCATGCCGTTGGGCCGGACGGCTTCGTCGATGACCTGCCCCACGGGATCGGCGAGCGCGGCAACCTGCGCCACCGCATCGGCAACACCGGCAAGGCGTTCGGGCGTCAGCTTGAGCCGGTCGAGCAGCGCGGGCGTCAACCCGTTGGCGGCACCATTGGCCATGTCCAGCGCATTGGCGGCAAGGATTTCAGCCTCGGCACCGCGCAGGGCTTCGGCGGCAAGCTTGAGCGCATGCTCCTTTGCCGGGGCATCCAGCTGTGCAAGCTGGCGCTGCGCGGCGCGGGCGGCGCGGGCGGCGCGGGCAAGGCCTTCGACCATATCGGTCACGGATTCGACGGGCGATTGAAGCTGCGTGGACATGGGCAGCGCCCTATCATCGCAGGAACGCCCTGTCATCCGGCAGCGTCATACGGCGCGACTCAACAGCGTCGCAGATCCGGCGAATGCGACAAATCACACCTTCGGGAACGACTCATCGGGGGACTCACACGGTTCAGCCCGGTTGGACACAATCCGATTCGCCACGTCCAGTTCCCGTCGCTAACGCGCCCGCCAACGGGATCGTGAACAAAAATGTCGACGGGGTCGCCAAGTCTTGCCTACGATGAAGCTGTCCGAAGTGGCGGCGCGAATACGAAGCTGGTTCCCGGAGCGTGAGTTCTTCATGCGCTCGCACGGGCAGGTGCGCTTCATCCGCATATCGCCACGCCTGCAGATGTCGCTTGCCGGCGGCTTCGCTGCCGCCGTGCTGCTGTGGCTGGGACTGATGACCGCGACACTGGTCGCGCAGTTCTCCTCGGCGCAGGATCATGCCGCGCTGTTGCAGCGCGAAGCGGCGGTGGCTTCGAGCGAAAGCCGGTTGAACAAGTATCGCGGCGGGCTGGACGGCGTGGCCGATGACCTCGCCCGCCGACAGGATTTCATTGAGAAAGCGATTGAAGGCACCATCGGCGAACTGCCGAAAGACCTGCCGCAGGGCACCGTATCGGACAGCAGCGCCGAAGCGGAAAAGACCGTGCGCAAAATCTCCATGGAATTGCCCGAAGCACGTCGGCTCGCCCGCATCGAAGCGCGGCAGCTGGCATTCATCGAACGCCTGACGCGCTATGCCGATGCCCGCTCTGCCGCCGCTGAAACCGCGATTCGCCGGGTCGGCCTCAACCCCGCGATGCTGCGGGCCGCATCGCGCGAGGGGCAGGGCGGTCCGTTGATCCGCCTGTTTACCGGGCGCGACGAAACCATCGATCCGCGCTTCGCCCGCCTTGGTGCCAGCCTTGAGCGCATGGCCGCGATGCAGAAAGGCCTTGCCCGCATTCCCAACACGCTGCCTGCCAGCCTCGAATATATCTCCAGCGGCTTCGGCTATCGCTCCGATCCGTTCAGCGGCGGCCCGGCTTTTCACGCAGGGCTTGATTTTCGCGGGCCGATGGGCGCACCGATCTATGCAGCCGCCGCCGGTACGGTCAGCTTCGTCGGGGTCAAGCAGGGCTATGGCAATTGCGTCGAAGTCAGCCACGGCAACGGCTTGATGACGCGCTACGCGCACATGTCGCGGACAGGCGCCCGCGTTGGCGAAAAGGTCGACGCAGGCGCGGAAATCGGCAAGATCGGCAGTACCGGCCGCTCTACCGGCCCCCATCTTCATTTCGAGGTGCGGATCAATGACCGTCCGGTCAACCCGCGCCCCTTCCTTGAGGCAGCCAGCAATGTTCAACAAGAAGCCCGCGCCGGATCAGCGCCAGCACACCGGGGGTAATCCAATGGCCGCCACGTTCTCGATTCTGGGCATCGATGTTTCGATCAAGGGCGATCTGACCGCCACTGCCGACCTGCACATCGACGGGACGGTCGAAGGCGACATCACCTGCGCCGCGCTGGTGCAGGGCGAGAAGAGCACCATCACCGGCGCGATCAAGGCGCAGAGCGCGCGCCTTTCGGGCACTGTCCATGGCTCCATCGAAGCGGGCGAACTGGTGATACTGAAATCGGCCCGCATTCATGGCGACGTGACTTACGATGCGCTGACTATCGAGCAAGGCGCGCAAGTGGATGGCAAATTCGCACACCGTGTCCATGCAGGCGGGGAAGCCGCACTGACTCTGGTGAGCTGAAACGCCGCTGTCGGCGCAAACTCAAGACTTGCTGATTCGGCGGTCCTGTCCTACATCGGCTACAAGCAAGGCCGCTCCGCAAGGGGCGGCCCTTATTGTATCCGCCTTTTCGGCACGCCTTTGCGTGTGCCCTTTCCGGGAGACCGCCGTGAGCACCCAGCCCACGTATCCGCTGATGCCGCATGCGACCGCGTCGTGGCTCGTCGACAATACCGCGCTGACTTTCGAGCAGATTTCGGAATTCTGCGGACTGCACATCCTTGAAGTGCAGGCCATGGCCGACGATCTCGCCGGGCAGAAGTATACCGGGCGCGATCCGCTCCATTCGGGCGAACTCAACCAGGCCGAAATCGACAAGGGCCAGGCCAACCCCGAATACAAGCTGAAGATGCAGCGTGCGCCGATCTCGGTCAGCCGCACCAAAGGCCCGCGCTATACCCCCGTATCGAAGCGGCAGGACAAGCCCGATGGCATCGCGTGGATCCTGCGCAATCACCCCGAAGTGTCGGACGCACAGATCGGCAAGCTGATCGGCACCACCCGCACCACCATCGCCGCGATCCGCGATCGCAGCCACTGGAACATCAGCAACATCAATCCGAAAGACCCGGTCACGCTGGGTCTGTGTTCGCAGCGCGAACTCGATGCGCTGGTGGCCAAGGCCGCGAAGAAGGCAGGCTTTGAAGACAACGGCGAAGCCGCGATCCGTCTCGGCACTGACCGCGACGCCCTGATCGAGGAACTGCGCGCCGAACGTCAGGCCCACACCAAGGCTGCTTCGGAAGCCGCGCAGGAAGCCGAAGCTGCGGCATGGCTCGCCGCCCGCCGCGCCGAAGGGCTGTCAGACAGCTGATTCGCGGGTCTTATGCTTACTAATGAAAATGGCCGCCCCACACCGGGCGGCCTTTTTCGTATCAGCCCACTTTCAGCACGATCTTGCCGACGTGGGCACCCTGCTCCATCCGGGTGTGTGCGGCAGCAGCTTCGGCAAGGGGGAAGCACTGGTCCATGACCGGGCGCAGTTCTCCCGCAGCGATGATCGGCCACACGGTTTCGCGGATTTCCTCCGCCAGTGCGGCCTTGAACGCTTTCGAGCGCGGGCGCAGCGTCGATCCGGTCAGCGTCAGGCGGCGACGCATGACTTCGGCCATGTTGATTTCCGCGCGCACACCGCCCTGCACCGCGATCGTCACATGGCGGCCATCGTCGGCCAGACATTTGAGATTGCGCGCAACATAATCTCCCGCGACCATGTCGAGCACCATCTCCACGCCCTTGCCTTCCGTGATCCGGGCCACTTCCTCGACGAAATCGGCAGTCTTGTAATCGATCGCATGGGCCGCGCCGATTTCCAGCGCCTGCGCGCATTTCTCGGCCCCGCCACACGTGGCGATGACGGTCACGTCGAACAGCTTGCCCAGGAGAATCGCCATCGAACCGATGCCGCTGGTGCCGCCATGGACGAGAATCGTCTCCCCGCCAGCGACCATGCCGCGCTCGAACACGTTGTGCCAAACGGTGAACAGCGTTTCGGGAATCGCCGCGGCTTCCGCCAAAGGAATATCGCCCGCGTCGAAACATTGCGCGGCTTCGGCAAGGCAATATTCGGCGTAGCCCCCGCCCGCCACCAGCGCGCAGACGCTCTGCCCGATGAAGGGCACGATCACGCCCTCGCCCATCGCCACCACCTGCCCGGCAATCTCCAGACCTGGCAGTGGCGAGGCATCGGCGGGCGGCGGATAGAACCCCTGCCGCTGGATCACATCGGGGCGATTGACCCCGGCATAGGCGACCTTCACCAGAACCTGTCCCGGTCCCGGTTGCGGCACCGCCACGCTCTGCGGCCGCAGCACTTCTGGACCTCCCGGCACGTCCCAGCCCATGGCCGTCATCGTCGCGGGAATGGCGGTCATCACGGCAGCCTCATGTTTCATCGAATACCAATTCAGCATCGCTAGCCTACGCAAGGCGTTGACAGCAAGCCACGGACAGGCACATTGTGCACTGCGAAGGAGAAAGACGGGTCAATGGACTTCGACGAGCGCCCCCGCCCGAAAGGCGATCTGGCCAGCCAGCTGGCAAGCGAGGTGCTCGACCCGTTTTCGCATCAGGAACTGAACGAGCGCATCCGCCTGCTCGAACTGGAAATCGCCCGGACCGTGGCCCATCGCGACAAGGCCAGCGCGCACCGCGTGGCTGCCGACGCCCTCTTTCGAACGCCTTCCCCTTCAGGCACCACAAGTTGACGCGCGCCGCCCTTCCTTTTGCCGGGCGGCCATCCCATATTGCAATCATTGCCCCTGTCCGGCCAGAATCCGGTTTCTTGCAGGCATCTGTTATCGCACCCAGGCGTGGTTTAGCCCCGGTTAATCACGCTCGTGCACTCTCTCTTTGCGGGTTCTCGCCGGCCTGCAGAGGGAACCCACCGGCGCAAGCCAGAAAGTAGACCTATGCCCAGTTTCGCACAGAGCCTCGAAAAAACGCTGCATACCGCGCTCGCCAACGCGTCCGAGCGCAGCCACGAGTACGCGACGCTGGAGCATCTGCTGCTGGCGCTGATCGACGATGCCGATGCGGCGCAAGTCATGCAGGCTTGCGGCGTTGATCTGGGGGACCTCGGCGATGTGGTGCGCCAGTACCTCGATCAGGAATACCAGTCGCTCAAGACGCAGGAAAAGGCCGATCCACAGCCGACTGCCGGGTTCCAGCGGGTAATCCAGCGCGCCATCCTGCACGTGCAGTCATCGGGCAAGGACACCGTGACCGGGGCCAACGTACTGGTCGCGCTGTTTTCCGAACGCGATTCCTACGCGGTCTATTTCCTCCAGCAGCAGGACATGAGTCGGCTGGATGCGGTCAGCTTCATCAGTCACGGCATCGGCAAGGGCGGTCGCCAGGCCGATGGCCGGACTGCCAAGGGCGCGGAGGAAGAGGCGCCCAAGCAGCAGGAAGAAAAGACTGATGCCAAGGGCCAGAAGAAGGAAACCGCGCTTGACCAGTTTTGCGTAAATCTCAACGAGAAAGCGCTGAGCGGCAAGGTCGATCCGCTGATCGGCCGTGGTCCAGAAGTGGATCGCACGATCCAGATCCTGTGCCGCCGTTCGAAGAACAACCCGCTCTACGTGGGCGATCCGGGCGTGGGCAAGACCGCTATCGCCGAAGGTCTTGCGCGCAAGATCGTCGAAGGCGAAGTGCCCGAAGTGCTGTCCGAAGCGGTGATCTATTCGCTCGACATGGGCAGCCTCCTGGCCGGAACGCGCTATCGCGGTGACTTCGAAGAACGCCTCAAGCAGGTCGTCTCGGAACTCGAAAAGATGCCGCACGCGGTGCTGTTCATCGACGAGATTCACACCGTGATCGGGGCCGGCGCCACCAGCGGCGGCGCGATGGATGCATCGAACCTGCTCAAGCCCGCGCTTTCGGGCGGGACGATTCGCTGCATCGGTTCGACCACGTACAAGGAATTCCGCAATCACTTCGAAAAGGACCGCGCCCTGCTGCGCCGGTTCCAGAAGATCGACGTGAATGAACCGACGATCGAGGATACGATCAAGATCCTCAAAGGTCTGCGCACCGCATTCGAGGACCATCACAAGGTCAAGTACACCCCCGATGCGATCAAGACAGCGGTCGAGCTTTCGGCGCGCTACATCAATGACCGCAAGCTGCCCGACAAGGCGATCGACGTGATCGACGAAGTGGGCGCGATGCAGATGCTGGTGCCGCCGAACAAGCGCAAGAAGACGATCACCGCGCGCGAGATCGAACAGGTGATCGCCACGATGGCGCGAATCCCGCCCAAATCGGTGTCGAGCGACGACAAGAAGGTGCTCGAACATCTTGAGCGCGATCTCAAGCGGCTCGTGTTCGGGCAGGACAAGGCCATCGAGGTGCTGTCCAGCGCGATGAAGCTCAGCCGTGCAGGGCTTCGCGATGCCGACAAGCCCATCGGCTCGTTCCTGTTCAGCGGTCCGACCGGCGTCGGCAAGACCGAAGTCGCGCGCAGCCTTGCCCAGATCATGGGCATCCCGCTGCAACGCTTCGACATGTCCGAATATATGGAGCGCCACTCGGTCAGCCGACTGATCGGTGCGCCTCCGGGCTATGTCGGGTTCGATCAGGGCGGCCTCCTCACCGATGCCATCGATCAGCAGCCGCATTGCGTGCTGTTGCTTGATGAAATCGAAAAGGCGCACCCCGACCTGTTCAACATCCTGCTGCAGGTGATGGACAACGGGCGGCTGACCGACCACCACGGCAAGACGGTCGATTTCCGCAACGTGGTGCTGATCATGACCACGAATGCGGGCGCATCGGACATGGCGCGGCAGGGCATCGGCTTTGGCGATGTTTCGAAGGCCGATGCGGGCGATGAAGCGGTGAAGAAGATGTTCACCCCCGAATTCCGCAACCGCCTCGATGCGATCGTGCCGTTTGCCTATCTGGTGCCCGAAGTGGTCAGCCGCGTGGTCGACAAGTTCGTGCTCCAGCTCGAACTGCAACTGGCCGATCAGAACGTCCACATCCAGTTCGATGCGGATGCGCGGGCATGGCTGGCGCGCAAGGGCTATGACAAGCTCTATGGCGCAAGGCCGATGGCCCGGCTGATTCAGGACAAGGTGAAGAAGCCGCTGGCCGAGGAACTGCTGTTCGGCAAGCTGGCCAATGGCGGCGAAGTCCACGTCAGCCTGAAGGAAGATGCCCTCTCCTTCGAACTGACCCCGGCCGCGCCCAAGCTGGTCAAGAAAAAGGCCAGGAAGGGCAAGGCCGGTTCCGCCGCAACGGAAGAGCCGAACACCGACGAAGCCGAATAAGCTTCCGCCAAGCCGCAAAAGATCAAGGCCTGCCCCAAGGGTGGGCCTTTTTCTTGGTGATTATGTTGTTTGCAAATACAGCGGTCGTAAACCCACCCCCCGCCCCTCCCTTTACGGAGGGGAGCGAGACTTATTGAGCCGTCAGGCGAAATTAGTCGCAGCGGGGAGGGTGTGCTGCGCCCGTGGTTGCAAGCGACACAACCGCCTATTTATTGTGGCGACCAAAGTTGCGCCGCGCAACTTCACGGCATGAAGGGCACTGGAACCGCGCAGGGCATCCGGCCATTGTCCGAACGATGGCACCGCCCTTCTCCTGGCTGAAACCCGAACCCTTCGGGCTTCACGTTGTCCCTGCCGACGCGTGGATCGATCCGGCGAGCCCGGTGGACACCGCGCTGGTCACTCACGGCCACGCCGATCACGCGCGCGGTGGACACGGCCTCACCGTCGCCACGCCCGAAACGCTGGCGATCATGGCGCTGCGCTATGGTGTACAGGAATCGGGCGCGCAGCCCGTGGCCTATGGCGAGACGGTTACGCTGAAAGGCGGGGTGTGCGCCACCTATGTCCCCGCAGGCCACGTCCTCGGCTCCGCGCAGATCCTGCTCGAACACGCCGGTGAGCGCGTGATCGTGACCGGCGATTACAAGCGCCGAGCGGACCCCACCTGCCCGCCGTTCGAAGTGACGCCCTGCGATGTATTCGTGACCGAGGCGACATTTGGCCTTCCCGTATTCAGGCATCCGCCGATTGCCGAAGAAATGGCCAAACTGCTTGCTGCGCGCGAGAACGATGCGGGACGCTGCGTTCTGGTAGGGGCCTATGCGCTGGGCAAGGCGCAGCGGGTGATCGCTGAACTGCGCGCCGCAGGATACTCCGACACGATCTGGCTGCACGGCGCAATGGAGCGGATGTGCCGGTTGTACGAAGATCATGGCGTCGACCTTGGCGATCTGAAAGCGGTGGCGGGTGTGCCGAAAGGCGCACTGGAAAACGCTATCGTGGTGTGCCCGCCGTCCGCACTCAATGACCGCTGGAGCCGTCGCCTGCCCGACCCCGTCACCGCCATGGCATCGGGCTGGATGCGGGTGCGGCAGCGCGCCCGCCAGCGCAATGTCGAACTGCCGCTGATCATTTCCGATCATGCCGACTGGGACGAATTGACCGCGACGATAGCGCAAGTGAAACCCGCCGAAACGTGGATCACGCATGGCCGCGAGGAGGCCCTGCTGCGCTGGTGCGAACTCACGCAGCGCAAGGCCAGGGCGCTGGCGCTGGTGGGATATGAAGATGAGGATGATTGAGGCTTTGGCCACGACAGCGCGGGTGCATCGACAGGCCCGGCATGAGCGGGCCTTGTCCCTGGTTCCTACCCCCCCTGTCGAAGGCTGCGCGCTTCGGGTGCCCGCCTGATGAAGCGCTTTGCCGCCCTGCTCGATGCGCTCGTGCTCACGCCTTCACGCAACGCCAAGCTCGCGCTGCTGGCCACCTATCTGCGCGATACGCCTGACCCGGACCGGGGCTGGGCACTGGCGGCGCTGACCGATGGACTGGACTTCCCCGCCGTCAAGGCCGGCACCATCCGCGCACTGATGGCCGCGCGCGTCGATCCGGTGCTGTGGACGTTGAGCCGCGATTACGTGGGCGATACAGCCGAAACCGCCAGCCTGCTCTGGCCGGAACCGCTGGGCGCAACGCTTCCAGCCCCCACGGTGGCCGAGGTGGTCGAAACCCTGCACGCCACCACTCGCGCCACCGCACCGGGCATTCTCGGCGAATTGCTCGACCGGCTCGACGTCAACGGCCGTTACGCGTTGCTCAAGCTGGCGACAGGAGCGATGCGTATCGGCATTTCCGCGCGCCTTGCCAAAGTGGCGTTCGCACAGGCGTTTGGCGTCCGCGTGGAGGATGTGGAGGAGTACTGGCACGGGCAATCGCCGCCCTACCTGCCGCTGTTCGCATGGGCAGCAAATGATGCGCCGCCGCCGCGCACCGATCTTCTGCCGCTGTTCCGACCGTTCATGCTGGCGCACCCGCTGGAGGCGGCAAGTGTGGATCTTGCCGACTATGCTGCGGAATGGAAGTGGGACGGCATCCGTGTGCAGATCGTCCATGTGGCGGGCGAAACGCGGGTCTATTCCCGCAGCGGCGACGACATTTCCGCCACCTTCCCGGAAGTGACCGCCGCGATGACCGCGCCCGGTGTGCTCGATGGCGAACTGCTGGTACGCGGCATGCATCAAGGTGGCGAGGAGGGTGGGGCAGCCAGTTTCAACGCATTGCAGCAGCGGCTGGGACGCAAGACCGTATCAAAGGCCATGCTCCGCGATTTTCCGGCGTTCGTCCGCCTCTACGACGTGCTGATCGATGGCGCCGAGGATGTGCGCGAATGGGCGTGGGAGCAGCGCCGCACCCGGCTGGAAGCTCTGGTGCCGCAGCTTGATCCAGAGCGGTTCGACCTTTCCCAGGTGATCGAGGCGCGGGATTTCGAGCAGCTTGCCGAAATCCGTGCCCGCGCGCGCGACGATGCCATTGAGGGCGTGATGCTGAAGCGGCGCGACAGTCCTTATGTGGCGGGCAGACGGACCGGACTGTGGTACAAGTGGAAGCGCGATCCGCTGCTGATCGATTGCGTGTTGATGTATGCACAACGCGGGTCAGGCAAACGCTCGTCGTTCTATTCGGATTTCACCTTCGGCTGCTGGAACGGCGATCCCGATGAGGGTGCGGAACTGCTGCCGGTGGGCAAGGCCTATTTCGGCTTCACTGACGAAGAACTGAAATGGCTCGACCGGCACGTTCGGCAGAACACCGTGGCCAGGTTTGGCCCGGTGCGCGAGACGGACAAGTCGCTGGTGCTCGAAGTCGCGTTCGATTCGGTCCATGCCAGCAAGCGCCACAAATCTGGCGTAGCCATGCGCTTTCCCCGGATCAGCCGCATTCGCGCAGACAAACCCGCGCACGAGGCAGACCGGCTTGAAACATTGAAAGCGCTTGTCGTGCCCTGACGGGAACCGCTGGCCGATGGCAAAGGTTATGCGGTAAATTGCAGGGAGAGAACGACAATGGGCAACCTCATCCTCGCCTTGCCCGCGGCGTTACTGGGCAAACTGGCATGGACATCGATCCGCACGGGCAGCGAATGGACGCGCTACAGGCAGTGGGATGCTGTCGTAACCAATATCGCCATCGGCGCAGTGTGCGGCGGAATTGCGACCGCACTGGCTGCAAAGGCGGTGCCGGGGCGGGATTGACCGGGGTCAAATCATCTCGCCTGATTCGCGTCTAGGCACAAGGCTCCCGATCCCACCGCCGGAGCAATGCCTTGACTACCGATACTGCCGAAGCGCCTGCTGCCTCGCCATATGAACGCATTGGCGGGATTGCCATCCTGCGCCAGATCACGGACCGTTTCTATGATCTGATGGATCAGGACGCGTCGTATGCGGCATTGCGGGCGATGCACGCGCCGGATCTTTCGCCGATGCGCGAATCGCTGCCGAATTTCCTTGCCGGATGGGCAGGCGGCCCGCGCCAGTGGTTCGATGCAAATCCTGGCAAGTGCATGATGTCGATGCACAAGCCCTTCCCGATCACGCGCGAAACCGCCCGCCAGTGGGCCGATGCCATGCAACGCGCGATTGCCGATGTGGCCCCGGCCGATGCAGAAATCGCCAAGGCGCTGTCCGATGTGCTGGTGCAAATGGCCAGGGGCATGGCGCGGGATTGATACTGCGCCTTCGCGGTCCCTGCGCTTGGCCGGATACGAACGGATATTGCGTTTGGTATCTGATCTGCATCGGGTAATCCTTTTCGCATGATCCACTACGACCGCCAGCGCCGCCGCTTTGCCATCGCGCTGGCGGCGCTCGCCGGATTCGTCGATGCGGTCGGGTTCCTGTCAGCGGACGGCTATTTCGTGTCGTTCATGTCGGGCAATTCGACACGGCTCGGCGTCTCGCTCGGCACCGACCCTGTCCGAGCGATGATGCCCGCGGTGCTCATCGCAGGGTTTCTTTGCGGCGTTACGGGCGGCGCGCTGCTTTCGCGCGGGGCCGGTCCTTGGCGCAAGCCCGCGGTTCTGGCATTGGTGGCGCTGATGCTGCTGGCCGCAGCAACCGGACGCTTGCTTGGCCTGCCGATCCTGATGCTCGGCGGCATGGTCGTGGCGATGGGCGCGCTCAACAACACCTTCCAGCGTGGCGGTGAAGTAACCGTCGGGCTGACTTATATGACCGGCGCACTGGTCAAGCTGGGACAGGGTCTTGCCAACGCATTGGCAGGCCAGCCCAACAGCGGCTGGACATCATGGGCGGGATTATGGGGTGGATTGTTGGCCGGTGCGATAATGGGCGCGTTCCTGCAAGACCGCCTGCCCATGGGCTGCCTGTGGCTGGCAGCGGCATATTGTGCAGCAATGATCGCGGTCGCCTTCAGGCTCCCGGCGGAATCCTGAACAGCTTTTCGCGCGAAGTTGCGCCGCGCAACATTTCCACTTTCGATGGCGCGACGCCGAGCGCCTGTGCCAGAAGCCCAAGAACGGCAGCGCTTGCCTTGCCATCTTCCGGCTTCGACCGCACTTTCACCAGCACACGTCCATCGACGATATCGACACCCTCGCTGCGCGCGCCGGGCGTTACCCGCACCGCCAGCCGCCCATCGCGATCGATCAGCGCGCGCAATTCTGCCACGGCAGGAAGATCAGGCTTCGGGCGCGCCAAGAACCGCCGCCTTGTGCGCGCGCCCGTTGTGCACGTAATGCTGCACACCTTGCTGCATGTCTTCCAGTGCAGCATCGGTCAGGTCCCGCATGTAGGCCGCAGGGCGCCCGCCCCACAACTGGCGCGCGCCGATGCGCTTTCCGCTGGTCAGCATTGCACCCGCCGCCAGCATGCCGTCGCTCTCGATCACGGCGCCGCTCATCACGATGGCACCAAGACCGATGAAGCCGCGATCCTCGATCACGCAGCCGTGCACCATCGCCAGATGGCCCACCAGCACGTCCTCACCCAGAATCGTGGGAAAGCCCGCCGGATGCTTTGGATTGGCGCTGTCGCAATGAATGACCGACCCATCCTGCACATTGCTGCGCGCGCCGATACGGATGAAGTTCACATCAGCCCGGATCACGCAGTTATACCAGATGGAAACGTCCGGCCCGATCTCGACATCGCCGATGATCCGGCACCCCGGCGCGATGAACGCGGATTCGTGAATGCGCGGAGCCTTGCCGTTCAACGTGATGATCGAAACATCAGGATGCATGCGATTCGTCCTCACGCGCCCAGCAGGCGGGCGGCATGCGCGGCATGGTATGTGAGCACACCCGAACAGCCCGCGCGCTTGAATGCCACCAGCGTTTCCAGCACCATGGCATCGCGATCCGCCGCACCCGCCGCCACCGCTGCTTCGATCATCGCGTATTCGCCGCTTACCTGATAGGCGAATACCGGCACCCCGAACGCCTGCTTCACCCGTATCGCGATATCGAGGTATGGCAGGCCCGGCTTGACCATCACGCTGTCAGCGCCCTCGGCCAGGTCCATCTCGACCTCGCGCAGCGCTTCTTCGGCGTTGGCAGGGTCCATCTGGTAGGTCTTCTTGTCGCCTTTCAGCAACCCGCGTGATCCCACTGCGTCGCGGAACGGGCCATAGAATGCCGAGGCATATTTGGCGGCATAGGCCATGATCTGGACGTTGACGTGGCCCTCACCCTCCAGCGCCTCGCGGATCGCCGCAATGCGACCGTCCATCATGTCGGACGGGGCGATGATGTCCGCCCCGGCGGCGGCCTGATTCAGGCTCTGGCCGACCAGCACTTCGACCGTGGCATCGTTCAGCACATAGCCCGCTTCGTCGATCAGCCCATCCTGCCCGTGGCTGGTATAGGGATCGAGCGCAACATCGGTCAGCACCCCGATGTCATCGCCGCAGGCCTGCTTGATCGCGCGGATGGCGCGGCACATCAGGTTATCGGGATTGAGCGCTTCGGCTCCATCCGTACTGCGACGGTCGGCCTGGGTATTGGGAAACAGCGCCAGGCAAGGAATGCCAAGCGATACCGCTTCTTTCGCGCGGGCGACGATGCCATCGACCGACCAGCGCGAGACGCCCGGCAACGAGGCGATGGGGTCTTCGACGCCTTGCCCTTCGGTGACGAACAGCGGCCAGATCAGGTCTGCGGGCGTAACGAGCACTTCGCGGTGCATCGCCCGGCTCCACGACGTGGAACGGGTGCGGCGCAGGCGGGTATGGGGAAAGCTGGACATGACCGATGGCCTAGCGCCTGCAAACCGCACTCGCAATCACCGGATCGCGGTATTGGCCTTGAGTGCCGTAATCTGCGCAAGCTTCGAACGGAACGCTGCCAGTTGTACGGGATCGACTTCAGCGCGGCGGGTGATCGCCCCAATCGACAGCGGGTTCACCGTCTGGCCATTGCGATACATCTCGTAATGCAGATGCGGGCCGGTCGAAAGCCCGGTCGAGCCGACATAGCCGATCACCTGCCCGCGCCGCACCGCCATGCCGGGGCTGACCGCAATCCGGCTCATGTGCCCGTATCCGGTGCCGATGCCGCCGCCATGATCCAGCCGCACGTAATTGCCATGGCCGCCATGCCATCCGGCAAATGACACGCGCCCATCCGTGGTCGCATAGATCGGTGCGCCCCAGCCTGCGCCGAAATCGACGCCCGCATGCATCCGCATATAGCCAAGGATCGGATGGCGGCGCGCGCCATAGTTCGATGTGATCCGCCCGTTGACCGGCGCGCCGAAGGCTCCGCTGGTCTCCTGCGCGCCCTGCGCCATGCCCTGCGGCGAATAGAATGCGCCGTCGCTGCCCCAGCGCAGCAATTGCAGCACAGGCTTGCCCGCGCGCACGATGCCCGCATAAACAAGGTCGCCCGGTTGCTGTTCGCCCGTGGTGGCGCGGCGGTTGGAATAGACGAGATCGAATTCATCGCCCGGCGCGATCTCCTCGAACGCCATGTGCTGGTCGATTGCGCGCAGATAGTCCTGCACGGTGGAAGGTGGCGCGCCAGCCGCGCGGGCCGAGCGATAGAGGCTGCCACCCACGATGCCGCGAACGCGCATGGGTGCTGTAGCGACGGCGATGGCATTGGAAGCCAGCGTCAGTCCGCCGCCACTGCGACGGATATCCAGCGCAAGATCGAAGCGGGGACGGAACGAAAGCTGCTCCAGCGGGCGTGGCTGGGCGGGCGACGTGCGCGCACCAAGCCGGATCGCGAAGCGTGTGCCGGCTGCAATCGCGCCGGGTTTTACCTGTGTGGTAACCAGATCGAGCACGCGGACGATGTCTGCACTGGCAAGCCCCGCCCGCTGCAGCATGCGCGGGAAACTGTCGCCCGTGCCAAGCGTGGCGGCAAGATCGATACTTGGTCGCTCCGGCGCGGTAGCGAGCGGAATCACCGCTGCGGTCGCAATCATGTGGCGGCCGTTGTCGGCGCCGAAAGCCAGCGGGCGCAATCCCTGGACACGCAATTCATCGCGCGCGGCGTCGTCGAGCACGGTCGTCGGCGCAGCGCTGAGTGGCGCGAAGCTGGGCCACAGGAGAACCGCGGCCGCGCCAAGCGCGAGCATCGTGCCGAAGCCGCGAAACCATCGCGCGCTGCCGATGTCCTCGGCCAGATCGGGCACCAGATCGCGTTTGGCAAACCAGCGCTCGATCCCGGTGCGGACGGCATTCCAATGTAGCGCGATACCGGCCCAGCGCGGTGCAATACCGGGAAGGCGCAGGCCTGGCCGTGAGGGTGCAACAGGCGCGCGCAGGGGTGCTGTTCGCAGGCCGAAGCGCTGCGCGCCGCCTGGACCGGCAAAGGCCATCATCTGGTCTTGAGGTGTGAACACGTCCCGTCCTGTACCCTGTTGCGCACCGGACTGCACGTTCAAGGTTAATGTTCGGTGAAATCCCCCTGCATCAGCATTCCGTCCAGTGGCGCAGCAGGTTGTGGTAAACCCCGGTCAGGCGGACGATCGAAGGATCGTCCTGCCCGACCCTGGACGCCAGCGTCTGGATCGACTGGTCCAGATCAAGCAGGCTGTTCCGCGCCCCTTCGTCGCGCACCATCGACTGGATCCAGAAGAAGCTCGCCACGCGGCGTCCGCGCGTTACCGGCTGCACCATGTGCAGCGAGGATGACGGATAAAGCACCGCATCACCTGCCGCCAGCTTGACCGTCTGCACCCCGAAGCGGGTCTCCACGGTCAGTTCGCCACCGTCGTAATCTTCGGGGTTTTCGAGGAATACGGTCATCGACAGGTCTGACCGGACGCGCCAGTCCGTGCCCGCCCGGACGCGCACGGCGTTGTCGACATGCAGGCCATAAGTCTGGCCGCCGGAATAGCTGTTGAACATCGGCGGATATATCCGGTGCGGCAAGGCAGCGGCAATGAACAGCGGGTTGCGCGACAGGCAGCCCAGCACGATCTGCGCGCCCCGACGCGCGGCTTCGCAATCTTCGGGCAATTGCAGGTTGTGCTTCACCAGCCTGGCCTGATGACCGGACGTGGCATTGCCATCGGTCCAGTCACCGGCATCGATGATGGCGCGCAAGGAGCGGACCTCTTGCAAGTCCATCAAAGCAGGGATTTGCAACAGCATCCGAAGCGGTCAGGCGGATTTGAGCACGAACGGAATCTCGACCATTCCCTTGACCTTGACCGGCGCGCCGTCGCGGGTCGTCGGCTGCCAGCGCCAGCGCCGCACGGCGGAAAGCGCCGCGTGATCGAGCCGTGCAAAACCGCTGCTGCGGGCGACAGAGATAGTTTCCACTGCGCCGTCGATACCCAGAATCAGCAGGAGTTCGACCGTGCCCTGTTCCTTGTTGCGGCGGCTTTCCACCGGATAGCGCGGCGGGCTGCCTGCCACCATGCGTGTGCCCAGCGAATCGGAACTGACCATCGATGGCGGAGCGGGCGGCGCAGGCGGGGCAGGAGGAGCAGGGGGGGCCGTGATGGAGGCCGTCTGGATCTGCGGTTCTGCGTCGGCAATGGCGAGAACCAGCGGTTGCGGCACTTGTACGGCAAGCTGGATCGGCGGCGGCTGTATTTTCGTTTCGAGCTGTTGCTGGCGGGGTGTTTCGGGCTGCGAAGCTGGCGGCGGCGCGGCAGGCGGCGTCAGGTTGACGGCAACGAACGTGTCTTCCTGCTTTGCCGCTGCCTGATAACCCAGACTGAGCAGCACCGGCACCAGCAGCAGGTGAACGCCGATGGCCAGGGCCAGCCCGCCGAACCCGGTCGTCTTTCCTTCGCCGTAACGACCGCCGGAAGGGGCGCGCCCCCGCGCAATCACGGCGGAACGCGCCGGTTCTTCCGGCATTCCGTCATGGCAGTGGGCCGCAACGAAGGTTTCGTGTTCCAGAAACATGCCGCACTCCAACTGCGAATCGATGGCAAAAGCAAGTGCTATTTGCAACGTATTCGCATTATACGAAATTGACCGGCATCAATTCCACCGCATCGTTCGACATATTCAGGCCCTCCTCAGGCGAGCCAGCCTCAAACAGGAAGGCCGCGCCACATGCGCGGCGCGGCCCCCTCGATCAGCCTGGTCTGACAATCACGCGCCCATCAAAAGCTGTAGCTCAGGCTGAACACGGCCGAGCGACCTTCGCCGGGCGTGGCCCAGCCATTGTTGCGGATGCCGGTGAAATACTTCTTGTTGGTGAGGTTCTGGACATTGACCTGCGCCGTCAGGCCGTTGTCAAAGTTCCAGGCCACATAGGCGCGGTGCGTCAGCCAGTCGTCCGATTTGTAGATGGCGGCGTTCGTCGCATTGGTCAGCAGGAAGCTGCCCTGATACGTCAGGCCATAACCCACCTGCAAGCCGAACGGGAACTGATAGGTGGTGAACAGGCTGCCCGAATGCCTGGGCGTCTGCGTCAGCGGGTTGCCAGCCTGCACGTCGGACGTGGCGCAAGTGATGGCCGTGCCGCCGGTGGGCGTAAACGTCGCGCCGGGGTTGGCAAGGCAATAGTCCGAAACCGACTGGAGCACTTCGCTGTCGAGGTAGGTGTAGTTGGCGAAGATCGTCCAGTTGTCGGTGATCTTGCCCGATGCCCCCAGCGCCACGCCATCCACGCGGCTGCGACCATCGAGCACGTTGAGTGTGCCGATCAGCGGATCGTTGCTGGCGACCGGGTAATTGGTGCGTTCGTTGCGGAACAGCGCAGCGGTAAGCTGCAGGCGGCCGCCTGAAAGATCGACCTTGCCGCCGATTTCATAATTCACCGCTTCCTGCGGCGCGACCGAGCACGGATCGAGATTCAGGTTCTGCGCCGAGGCAAGGCCGCAGCCGGTGCGGACGGTGCTGGACGTGGGCGTCTTGCTGTTGCCATAGGCAGCATAGAGGCTGGCATTGGCGGCAGGCTTGAATACCGCGCCGATGCGGTAGCTGAACAGGTTGTCGTCACTGATCTGGTCTGCGCCCGTGGTGACCTGGCCGAACGTGGCCCCGGCCGTGCCAGAAACGGTATCGGCGCGGAACCTGGCCCGGTTGTTTTCCCAGCGGATGCCTCCGTTCAGTTCGAACATGTCCGACAGCTTGATCGCATCGAACAGGTACAGCGCGATGTTGCGGGTATCGCCGGTCTGGCGCGCTGTCTCGATGAAGTTCACCGGGCCGCCGTAGAGGGCCGCCGGGTTGGAAATGCTCATCGCCGGGAGCGTTGGATTCGGCGTGACACCGCCTGGGTTGCGAAGCGAGTTGCCGCTCGAAAGGAAGTAATCCTCCTGCGAATAGGCAGCGCCCAGCGTCATGGTGTGTTCGATCCCGCCGGTATTGAACACCGCGCGCAGATCGAGCTGGTTATACATCATCTGCGTATCGGTCAGGCGCGTGGTGCCCCGCGGACCGGAGGGATAGTAGGTGTTTGGGCTCTGGCTCGACGCGCAGGCCGTGGCTGCGCCGGTGGCATTGGCGAGCGTTCCATCGGCAAGGCAGTATGCACCCTGCGGCGGGTTCACGATCGTATCGGCCTGAATCTTCTGCCAGCGGGTAAGATTGCGGACCGATACCCTGTCGTTGAATTCGTGTTCGAAGATGCCGGTGACGATGTCGATCGTCTGGTCCTGCCGGTCGACATCCTGATAACCGTAATAGGCGCTGTAATCCGCGCCGGGCAGCAAGCCGCCATAGACCGCGTAGTATGGTACGCCGTAAACGGGCGTGTTTTCATCTTCCTGATGCGTGTATTGCACGGTGAAGCGGGTAGGCTGGCCGATGCCGAAGGTGACGGATGGTGCAACGCCCCAGCGTTCGGCCTTTTCAACATCGCGCGCCGGCACGTCGTTGCGATGAACCATGGCATTGAGACGCACGGCAACAGTGTCTGACAGGCGCACATTGCTGTCGATGGTTCCGCGATAATACTCGTCGGTGCCGATGCCGGCGTTGACCACGGTAAGCGTTTCGGCCTTGGGGCGCTTGGTGATCAGATTGATCGAGCCGCTGATCGAGCCGGACCCCGCATAGACCGAGTTCGAGCCGTTGACGACTTCGAGTTGTTCGAGGTTGAACGTATCCGAACGGTTGTATTGCGCGCTGTCGCGCACACCGTCGATCTGGATATCAGTATTGGCGCTCTGGCCGCGCAGGTTGATGCTGTCGCCATAGCCGCCACCGCCTTCGCCCGCACCGAATGTGATGCCGGGAATGGTTGCCAGCGCGTCGCGCAGGGTCAGCAGGTTCTGCTGACGCATCGTCGTATTGCTGATGACCGTGATCGTCTGGGGCGTGTCCAGCAGCGGACGCGTGTACTTGGGCGATTCGGCCGTTTCGACCTTGATCTGGCCCTCTTCGATTGCCGTATCGGTAACCGTCATGCCGCCAAGGCGCTGGTTTCCTTCAGCGTCCTGCGCCTGTGCCGGGCCGGTGAAGCTCATCGCGCCAACGCAGCTCAAGGCCAGGAGTGACGGGATGGATCGCGAAACTGTCATGTATTCCCCCATTTGCAGAAAGGCGCTGCGACGCGGTAATGATGGTCAGCTATTGCGAGTCACTCGCAATGTCAATCGTCGCGTCGTCTTTTGCGAAACACATTCAATTGCACAAGGAGGGAGCAAGCAATCGGATGCCACTGATCTACATTGATTTTATGCGCCACCGCCAAGACAAGGCTAATCACTCTTGATTTTCAATCGCAATAAGGTGATAGCGTGGACATTGTCAGCGGTTGCGCAAAGTGGTCCGGGATATAAATTGAAGATCGTCGAAACCATTCTGCCCCGCGAAACGGCTCAAGGAAGTGCACCGGCAACGGGCGACGGCACGGATGCTGTGGCGGCACAGCCGGCGCGCAGCAGATCCAGATCCCGCCAACCCACGGCAAAGCAGTTCTGGCTGAAGCAGCTCCATTCCTGGCACTGGATCAGCGCGGCGATATCGCTGGCGGGCATGTTCGTGTTTTCCATTACGGGGATCACGCTGAACCACGCCGCCACGATCGGGGCAGACCCGAAAGTGGTGGCGGGCAGCGCAACGCTTCCGCCTTCGCTGCGGGGCCTGCTGGCGCGGGCACCTGCTGCGGACAACGCGCCCTTGCCCCTGCAAGTGGCAACGCAAGTCCGTTCGCTGGTCGGTGTCGATGCGGGCAACGTCCCGGCAGAGTGGTCCGATACCGAAGTCTATGTCGCCGTGCCCGGACCCGGCAGCGATGCCTGGGTCAGCATTGACCGTGCCAGCGGGACGATCACGTCAGAGCGCACGGATCGCGGGTGGGTTTCATTTTTCAATGACCTGCACAAGGGCCGCAACACCGGCACCGCATGGTTCTGGCTGATCGACGTGCTCGCCGTGGCCTGCGTCGTTTTCACCTTCACCGGCATGTTGCTGCTCCAGCTTCATGCCAGACACCGCCCCTCCACGTGGCCACTGGTGGGCCTTGGCACCGCCGTACCGCTCATCATCATCCTTGCGTTCATGCACTTCTGAAATTCCGACCCTGAGGACCTCCGCAATGAAGAAAAGCCTTGTTCTGGTGGCGAGCGTCATCGCTGCACCAGCCTCTGCCGGGACGATCACGGTAACGATCCCGCGCATCAACGTGGCCGAATACCACGTGCCCTACCTTGCCGCGTGGATCGAACCTGCGGGCGGCGGACAGGCGCGCACGCTGGCAGTGTGGTACGATGTCGACAAGGTCGGCAACGAACCGGGCACGAAATGGCTCGCGGACCTGCGCACATGGTGGCGCAAGGGCGGTCGCAGCCTGAAGCTGCCCGCCAATGGCGTAAGCGGCGCCACCCGCGCACCCGGCGCACACCGCATCGCCATCCCCGCCAATGTCGCGCCGGGGAGCTACACCCTGTTCGTTGAAGCAGCGCGCGAAGATGGCGGGCGCGAACTGGTCTCTGTCCCGCTCACCCTGCCCAACGGCACGGCCAGGGCCGGCGGCAAGACCGAACTGGGCGCCATCGTTGTTTCCGCCCGCTGATTTTCAACCGACCCGCTGAGTTTCAACCGAAAGGTCAAACCATGATCCGCAAGTCCCTTCTGCTTGCCGCCGCCGTCGGCCTTGCCGCGCCAGCCAGCGCACACAATGCCTGGCTGCTCCCCTCTACCACCGTACTGTCCGACACCGTCCAGAGCGTGACCGTGGACATGGGCGCGTCTACCGCTCCTTTCGAGGCGAATCATCAGCCTTTGCCGGTGGAAAGCATCAGGATCTGGGCACCCGATGGCACGATGGGCAAGGTCGAGAACCCTGCCCGTGGCCGCTATCGCTCCACGTTCGACGTGAAGATCGACAAGCCAGGCACCTGGCGCATCGGCATGGAAAACAGCGGTATTTCAGGAACCTTCAAGGTCAATGGCGAAAGCTGGATGGTCGGCCGCCGTCGCGGTCCTGCGCCTGCTGCGGGAACACCGCAGGGCGCGCCTCCTGCCGCCGCCGGTGCACCGCCTGCCGGTCCTGCTGGCGGCCCCGGCGGACGCCCCCGGATCGATCCGGCACATATCGTCGCCACGGTCGATGAAATCCCGGCAGGAGCCACCGACCTTGACCTGACCGAGACCATGGGACGCAACGAATTCTTCGTCACCGCGGGCGAACCGGGCGGTACGCTGTTCAAGCCCGCAGGCAAGGGTCTGGAATTCGTGCCGGTTACGCTGCCTACCGATCTTGTCTCGAACGAACCTGGGCAGTTCCGCTTCCTTGTCGATGGCAAGCCCGCAGCGGGGCTTGAAGTGGAAGTGATTCCCGGCGGCCGCCGCTATCGCGAAGCCGATCAGACACAGAAGCTCAGGACCGATGCGCAGGGATTGCTCACGGTCAACTGGACAGGGGCGGGCTTCTACTGGCTCAACGCCAGCATGAATGACGACAAGCCCTCGCACCCGAAAGCCACCAAGCGCCGCCTGTCCTACACCGCGACGCTCGAAGTGCTCGCTCCGTGAAGCAGACCGCTCCGGCACCGCGCATTGCGGTGCCGGACATTATCGGTGCCGAAGCGCTGCGGGGCTTGGATCCCGAAGTGCCGGTGGTCACCGCATCAGGCGATGCGATGGGCACGACCTGGCAGGTCGCCGCTGCCATCCCCACCACAACCGGGCTTGATCGCGCAGCATTGACCGCCCTTGTCCAGACCAGGCTTGACCGGATCGTGGCCCAGATGAGCCACTGGGACCCTGCCTCGCACTTGTGCCGCTTCAATCGTGCTGCGGCGGGCAGCCTCATCATCCTGCCCCCTGATTTCGCATATGTCATGACCTGTGCTTTGCGCATCGCGGCAATGTCGGGCGGCGCTTTCGATCCGGCGCAAGGCCGCCTTACCGATGCCTGGGGCCTGGGTCCGCGCAAGACACACCGTCCGCCCGATGCTGCGCAACTGGCCGAGGCAATGCACCGTTCAGGCTGGCGAAAGCTCGCCTTCGATCCGCAAGGTCGCGCGCTGCGCCAGCCGGGCGGGCTGTGGCTCGACCTGTCCGGCATTGCCAAGGGGTTTGCCGCCGACGCCGTCGCTGACACTCTGGCCGGGCGCGGGATTTTCCATGCACTGGTAGAAGTGGGGGGCGAATGCGTCGGGCGGGGCATGCGCCCCGATGGTGATCCGTGGTGGGTGGACATCGAGGCACCGCAGGGTTTGGTGCTATTGCCCTTGCGCGTGGCCCTCCACCAGCTGGCGATCGCCACATCGGGCGATTACCTGCGCGGCGCGCACACGCTCGATCCGGCAAGCGGGCACCCTGCCATCCACGAGACGACCTCGGTGACCGTAATACATCGCACCTGCATGGAAGCCGACGCCTGGGCCACAGCGCTCAGCGTCATGCCACCGGCACAGGCGCAGGCCATGGCGCAAGAGCATGCGCTGGTTGCGCGGCTGGTAACGCGTGACGGCACCGAATGGCTCAGCCCCGCACTTCAGGCGATGCTCTGACCCTGCATCGCGCCCGATACCCGTCGGTACTATATGGTGCGTTTGCGGCAGGCAGTGTGCTCATGCTCGGCCTGGCCGCATGACCGTCACGCCCCCCCCCCCCCCGCCACCCGTCTTGCCGTGGGTCTGACACGACTCTACGGCAAGGCACACGCCGATCAGAAGAACTGATTGCGCAAGCTGAGGGTCACCGTGCGGCCCAGCGGATCGCGATAGGCCGGCAGATAGGCGAACGGTGTCGCCCCGGTTTCGTCGGTCACTTTCTGACGGCTGTCCGGAAAAAGGCGTCGCCCTGCGTCGTGATCCGGTCCCGCCCTTCTACTGTGACAGCGCGAAACCGCTGGCGCAGCACGACGTTGAGAACCTTCTGGCTGGCGGAATAGCCATAGCGCAAAGCCACTTCTTCGGAGAGGATTTCAGCGCGCTGGATCGCCTCGGCCGGGATCGATGCAATCTCGCGAAAGCTTGAAATGCGCCGCCCTTCGAGCAGGACCACTGGCTCGCCGCCGCGCGTACTGATGAGATAGCTCGACAATTCGGACAGGAGTTCGCTGATCGAACCGAGTCCCAGCGAACGGATATCACCGCCGTTGAAGGCCAGTTCCGGCTCTGCATCGCCCATCACGCTGCCGTGCGGGCGCTGCCCCGCGACGACAATCTCTTCCTCATCGGCCTGCCCGGTTGGCGCAGCCTGATCCTGCGCCCATGCGGACGAAAGCGGCAGACTGACCGACGAACACAACGCGATCATCCGCAACGCAGTTTTCATGGTTCCCTCATTCATGGCAGGCAAAGTCGGCGGCCCTTGCCATCCGATGTTGCAAATCATTATCGTTCGACGCATCCCTAGGCGCCGCCGCGGCTTGGTTCACTTGGAAGTTGGTCGCAAATTGTCACACAATGTCCGTCCGGGAAGGACCCCCCCATGTTGCCGCCGCTAACGCAAATTCCGCCCGAAATCGCGGCGCTTGGCGATTACGAGCGGTTTGCGCGCGAACGGATCGCGCCTGCCAGTTGGGCTTATCTTGATAGCGGCGCGGGCGATGAATGGACCATGCGCGAAAATATCGCCGCCTTTGCCAGGCTGCCGTTGCGCCCGCGCCTACTGCGTTCGATGCAAGGGGCCTCGACCGCGCTCAACCTGTTCGGATGCGATCTTGTCGCGCCGATCCTCATTGCGCCAACGGCCTTTCACGCGCTGGCTCATCCCGATGCCGAACTGGCCACCGTCATGGCCGCCGGGGCAACCGGAACCTGCATGGTCGTCAGCACACAGGCGAGCCTGCTGCTGGAAGACGTTGCCAGCGCTGCCGCTGGCCCGTTGTGGTTTCAACTCTATATCCAGCCGGACCGCGATTTTACCGAAGGCCTTGTCGCGCGGGCGGAGGCTGCCGGATACCGCGCGCTGGTGATTACCGTGGACGCCCCGGTCAACGGCGTACGCAATGCCGAGGCGCGCGCAGGCTTTGCCTTGCCACCGCATGTGCGGGCGGTGAACCTCGACGGGATGCGCCTGCCCGCCGCCGGAGCGCCGGGGACGCTGTTGTTCGGCACGCCATTGCTGGAAAGCATTCCCGACTGGTCGGCGATTGCCTGGCTGCGCGAACGCACCCGGTTGCCGATCATCCTCAAGGGCATCGTCGATCCCGAAGATGCGCGCCGCGCCATCGATTTCGGCGCGGACGGTATCATCGTTTCCAATCACGGCGGGCGGGCGCTGGACGGCATCCCCGCTGCAATCGATCTGCTGCCTGATGTGGCCAACGCCGTGGCAAGGCAGGTGCCCGTGCTGATGGACGGCGGTGTCCGGCGCGGCATCGATGTTCTGCGCGCGCAGGCACTGGGGGCCGACGCCGTGTTGATCGGACGGCCGATCCTTCACGCGCTGGCAACCGCCGGTGCATTGGGCGTGGCCCACGCCCTGAGAGTGCTGATGGCCGAATTCGAGCTGGCGATGGCACTTACCGGCTGCCGGACGCTCGCGGACATCGACGCAGGCTGCCTCGCGCCCGCACCGCGCCGATAGCCGGAAAGCAGGAAGGCGGGAGTTCCCCCCCGCCCTCTCGCACATTCATCACTGGCTCACGGTCAGGCGGGTTGCGGACTGGCCGATCCGCCGAACTTCCTGCCAGCGCGCGGCACTGCCGAACCCTGCGCAGCGACCGGGCGAGCCGGGCCGCCGGGATTCTGCGGACGGTCGATCTTGCCGCTTTCGATCAGGGTCTTGATCTCGTCCCCGGTCAGCGTTTCATATTCGAGCAGCGCTTGTGCCAGCAAGTGCAGCTTGTCTTCACTGTCCCTGAGGATCTGCGTGGCGCGCGTGTGTGCGCCTTCGACAAGATTGCGGATTTCGCTGTCGATCAGCTTGTTCGTGTCCGCCGAATTCATCGTGCGCTGCGAACCGCCGTAGCCGAGGTAGCCTTCCTGCGATTCTTCGTACTGGAGCGGGCCGAGTTTTTCCGACATGCCCCATTTGGTGACCATGTTGCGCGCAAGGCTGGTGGCGTACTGGATATCCGACGAAGCACCCGACGAAACCTTGTCATGCCCGAAGATCAATTCTTCGGCCACGCGCCCGCCCATCGAAACCGAAAGGTTCGCGTGCATCTTGTCGCGGTGATAGGAATAGCTGTCGCGTTCCGGCAGGCGCATCACCATGCCCAGCGCGCGACCGCGCGGGATGATCGTGGCCTTGTGGATGGGGTCGGACGCCGGTTCGTTGACCGAGACGATCGCGTGGCCAGCCTCGTGATAGGCGGTCATCTTCTTTTCGTCGTCGGTCATCACCATCGAGCGGCGCTCCGCACCCATCATCACCTTGTCCTTGGCGTCCTCGAACTCCTGCATCGCGACAAGACGCTTGTTGCGGCGCGCGGCCAGCAGGGCGGCTTCGTTGACGAGGTTGGCAAGATCCGCGCCCGAAAAGCCCGGCGTACCGCGCGCGATGGTGCGGGGGTTGACGTCTGGCGCCAGCGGCACCTTCTTCATGTGGACCGAAAGGATCTTTTCGCGGCCTTCGATGTCCGGGATCGGCACCACCACCTGACGGTCGAAACGGCCGGGACGCAGCAGCGCAGGATCGAGCACGTCGGGGCGGTTGGTCGCCGCGATGATGATGATGCCTTCATTGGCCTCGAATCCGTCCATCTCGACCAGCAACTGGTTGAGCGTCTGTTCGCGTTCGTCGTTCGAATTTCCAAGGCCATGGCCACGGTGACGGCCGACCGCGTCGATTTCGTCGATGAACACAATGCACGGCGCATTCTTCTTGGCCTGTTCGAACATATCGCGCACACGGCTGGCACCGACGCCGACGAACATTTCCACAAAGTCCGAACCGGAGATGGTAAAGAACGGCACACCCGCTTCACCCGCGATCGCGCGGGCGAGCAGGGTCTTGCCGGTGCCGGGGCTGCCGACCAGCAGCGCGCCCTTGGGAATCTGGCCGCCAAGCTTCGAAAAGCGCGTGGGATCGCGCAGGAACTCGACGATTTCCTCCAGCTCTTCGCGTGCCTCGTCAATTCCGGCAACGTCATCGAACGTGACCTTGCCCGAACGCTCGGTCAGCAGCTTGGCCTTGGATTTGCCGAAGCCCATCGCGCCGGAACCGCCACCCTTCTGCACCTGGCGCAACGCGAAGAACGCAACACCCAAAATCAGCAGGAACGGCAGCGAATTGACGAGGATATACATCAGCATGTTGGGCTGCTCGGCCGCCTTGCCCGCATACTGAACGCCATTGTCCTGCAGCAGCTTGGGCAGATCCGAATCGCCCGGCACCGGAACGGTGGCAAACTGGCCGCCGTTCTTGAGCGTACCACTGATCCGGTCCGGCGCGATCTCCACCGACCTGACGAGACCTTCGCTGACCTGGCTGCGGAAGGCCGAATAAGGAATCGTCGTGGCCGCCTGGTCCGCGCGCGGCCCAAACATCGAGACCACCAGCAACAGCGCAAGGAAAATGCCGCCCCATACGAGGAGACTCTTGATCCATGGGTTACCCTGCGGCTGATCGTCGTTCATCGAAAGTCTTTCCGAATTCGCGCCTTGTGTGGCGCTGCACGGACCAATGTAGGTTCGGCCCGGTGAATCGCAATATAACGCATCATCCGTTTTTGGGCGACCTGTCCCGCAGGACCGTGCGTCGTTCCGGCGCGCGTGTGAAACGCCATGGCCCGGCGCGGGCATCGCCCTTGATTCCGCCCAAAGTGGAAACGCCACCGGCCCGCAGGATTTCAAGCCAGCGGGCGAGTTCCGGGCCACGCGGAAAGGCCACACCAAATGCCGCGAGAATGCGCTCCAGAACGCGCAGAGCCAGGGTGTACGGAAGATCAGGAGAAGCGTTCCACGTGAAACCCTTTTTGCCCTGCGCAACGTCTTTCCAAATGACATCGGTAGCCCATTCCAGCGCCGCGTCGGCATCGGCAAGGTAGCTGGCACTGGTGGTAAAGGCTTTGGCATCAAGGGAATTCGTTGACGTCATGACCGCGCGGATGCGGACGCGTTCATAAGCATGATCGTGGTTCGAGGGATCGTCTGCCGCACAAATCCCGGCTTGTTCGACGATTCGCGCCAGATCGGACCTGCGCCAGGTGAGCAGCGGGCGAAGCAGGGTCAGGCTGGTGTCTGGGGAGTACGGCAGGGGCGCTACCGATCGCATC